>JAKSLR010000014.1 GCA_024401095.1 Bacteroidaceae bacterium | reverse complement strand
AAAATCAATCTCTTCCGTTTCTTAGTGGTGATCCGCTTGGGGCTCGAACCCAAGACCCCATCCTTAAAAGGGATGTGCTCTACCTGCTGAGCTAGCGGATCTACCTAAAAAGCAATATCCATTTCGGAATTGCGGGTGCAAAGATACGACAATTTACGTATTCTGCAAATTATTTTATTCTTTTTTTTTTTATTCAATGCTAGAAGTTTGACTATCTCCTGATTTTTCAATACAGGTTTCTTGAAGACTCTTTTTCTCTTCCTTTTCCAGATAATTGCGATAATATTCAATTAATAATGCGGTAAGTGGAAGAGCAATGATAAGTCCGATGAATCCTAATAAAGAACCCCAGATGGAAAGAGAAAGAAGAATACCAGCAGGATTCAATCCCATCATCTTGCCCATAATCTTTGGGGTTAAGATCATGTCTTGAATTCCTTGAACGACTAGAAAGACTACAAGAATGAGCAAAAGGATAACCCAAAAGTTCTGACCTGTATCGGCGGCTTTCAATAATGCCATGATGATGGCTGGAATGAAGCCGATGGTCTGTAGGTAAGGAACCAAATTCAATAATCCAATGAATAAGCCTAGGACTATTCCCATTGGTAAGCCAATGATGCTGAATCCTATGGCAAAAAGTATGCCCACGATTAATGCGATGAGTGACTGACCACGGAAATAGCGGTTCATTTGGTTGCTTACATTATGAAAGATATTGCTTGCTGTACTTCTCTGTTTGTAAGGAATAAATTTCTTCCAACCCTCGGAAAACTGTTCGTAATCCAGTAGAATGAAGAATAGATACAGAAGTACGATACAGGCAGAGAATATACTGAAGATGATGGTTGCCGTGCGTGAAACGATGTTGGCAACCTGTGCCACTGTTTCTTGAATGATTCCCATATAGTCAATGTCGTCAAAGATTCTTTGGAAATCCTTGGAAGCCAAGAAGCTGCGAATATATTCCTCAATCTTTAACGGTAAGACTTGATGGCCACTCTGCAGGTATTCTACAATGAGTGTTTTCAGATGCTCAAATTCTGAAATGACGGGTGGAATAATAAGACCCAATGCTGCAGCAATGGCGGTGAAAAGTACCAGCATGGTAACAAAAATGCTCAACACACGATTGCGAAAATGACAAGTTTTTTCAAAGAAAACAACAATCGGATAAATGAGATAAGCGATTAACCAGGCTACAACAAAAGGAATCAACACGTTGCTCAGGCGGTTGATTAGGAAAATGATGAGTGCTGCAAGGCAAACAGCACCTGCTCCGCGGATAAAGCGGTCGAATGTAATTTCTTTTTTCATTCTTTATTCTTGAGACTTTCCAGATAACATTCACGGCAAAGTGGTTCATATTCCATCTTCTCGCCCAAAAGAACTCGCTTCTGACTATCGACAATGCGATGAGAGACATAGGCCAGGGAACCGCAACGAACACAAATGGCATGAACCTTGAGCACTTCATCGGCAATGGCACAAAGATTTGGCATCGGACCAAACGGAATGCAGCGGTAATCCATGTCCAATCCTGCGCAGATAACGCGCACTCCGCGGTCAGCAAGCTCACGGCATACTGCAGGGAGGCCGTCGTCGAAAAACTGTGCTTCGTCAATGCCTACAACTTCCACATCGTCTGCCAATAATAGGATGGCGGTAGAAGAAGAAACAGGGGTAGAAGAAATGGAATTACCTTCGTGGCTTACCACTTCTTCTATAGAATAGCGTGTGTCAATGTCGGGCTTGTAGATTTCCACCTTTTGGCGTGCAAACTGTGCACGTCGCATGCGTCGGATCAGTTCTTCTGTCTTTCCTGAGAACATGGATCCGCAGATGACTTCAATGCGTCCACGATTGCGACGCTCTCCTGATAGGTTCTCAAATGCTGCCATTTCTGTTTCTTTTTGGTGTAACACGTGCAAATGTACAAGTTTTTTTTGAAATCCTTGTTAAAAATAAAGAATTGATGGTGGTGGACTCTTTTTTTCTCACTACCTTTGCACCTATTAAAATAAAGAGAAAAAGAATGGGTAAGTTGTTTGTGGTTCCTACCCCTGTAGGTAATATGGAGGATATGACTTTCCGTGCCATCCGTGTGCTGAAGGAAGCTGATCTTATCCTGGCAGAGGATACCCGTACCAGCAGTGTTCTTTTGCATCATTATGAAATAAAGAATCAGCTGCTGTCCCATCATAAGTTCAATGAGCATCAAACAGTGGAAAGGCTGGTTGAGAGAATCAAGGCAGGTGAAACGGTGGCTTTGATTTCAGATGCAGGAACTCCTGCCATTTCAGACCCAGGTTTCCTGATGGTGCGCGAGTGTGTGAGAAATGGCATTGAGGTAACTTGTTTGCCTGGCCCAACAGCTTTTGTCCCGGCTTTGGTGATGAGTGGCTTGCCTGATGAGCGCTTCTGTTTTGAGGGCTTTTTGCCGCAGAAAAAAGGAAGAAATACCCGACTTCAATCTTTGGTCAATGAATCCCGAAGCATGATATTCTATGAATCTCCTTATCGTCTGGTAAAGACGTTGGAGCAGTTTGTAGAATATTTTGGCTCCGATCGCAAAGTTGCCGTCTGCCGTGAGATTTCAAAGGTTCATGAAGATTGTGTCCGTGGAACATTGACAGAAGTGATTACTCATTTTAAGGAGACGGAGCCAAAAGGCGAAATTGTCATTATCTTAAGCGGCAAAGATGAAAACGACCATAATCCAGGCGGCGAGGAGACAGGAATGCAAGAGCCAGTAGGTGGGGATACTGTTTCAATAGATATGAAAAAACTTAGCAACGCGGAGCGTTGTGCTTTGAGAAGAAAAAATAAAATGAATAAATAAAAATTTACGATTATGAAGAAGATTCTTTTTTTGTCAGTTTGTGCAGCAACTTTGCTGTCATCTTGTGGTGAGAGTGCCCAGCAGGTTAGAGATGATGCTCAGCGTCAGCGTGATTCTCTGATGCAGGTTATCAGCCAGCGTGATGCTGAACTTGATGAAATCATGAGTACTGTAAATGAAATCAACGAGGGTTTCCGCTTGATTAATGAGGCTCAAGGCCGTGTTTCTACAGAGGTTGCCAACGGTGAAGGTCAAAATATGAAGGCACAGGTTAGAGAGAATATCCAGTTTATTCAGCAGACATTGCAGCAGAATAAAGAGCAGATTGAAAAGCTGAAATCTCGCTTGAAGGGTAGTTCTCTCCAGAATACCAAGTTGCAGGAAACCTTGGATCAGCTGACTGCTCAGATGGAAGAGAAGAGCCAGGAGATCGAGGCTTTGAAGGCAGAACTTACTGCTAAAGACGCAACAATTGCAGAGCAGGGTGAGCAAATTGAGGCTTTGAATACCAATGTGAAGGAACTTTCTACTGCCAACGAAGAAAAGGCAAAGGTTGTAGCTTCTCAGGATAAGCAGTTGAACACCGCTTGGTTTGTGTTTGGTACAAAGAGTGAATTGAAGGAGCAGAATATCTTGAATAAGAAAGAAGTCTTGAAGGATGGTAATTTCAACAAGAATTATTTCACAGAGATTGATATCCGTACTCAGAAGGAGATTAAGTTGTATTCAAAGAGTGCTACCTTGCTGACAAGCCACCCTTCTGGTTCATACACTTTGGCAAAGGACGCTAAGGGACAGTATGTGCTGAAGATTAATAATCCTAATACTTTCTGGAGCGTTAGCCGTTATTTGGTTATCCAGGTAAAGTAAATTGAACTTTATGAAAATAAGCTTGAAATACGTTTTGATGCTGTGCATGTTCCTTGGTGTAGTTTCCTGCACCAAGGAACTTGTTCCTGAAATAAAGTTGACCAACACGAATGCAAAATACGCGTTGGGATTTGAAAAGGGAGCAAAAGCTACAGTGAATTTCAGCAGCAATACAGACTGGACTGTAGAGTCGGTTTCAGAGGGTATTTCTGTCACTCCAAAAAGTGGCAAGGCGGGTAATGTGTTAGCTCTGACCGTAACCGCTTCTAATAGTATGAGCGAGGAGAACGAGGCAAAAAAATATAGCTTTGTCATCGTAGCAGGAGCAGGTGAAAGTCAAAAGCGTACAGACATTACCGTGAATCAGGAACCTCCGTTTCTGATGGAGAAGACAAATTATACGATCAATGCAGAAGGAGGAGAGCTACTAATTTCATTTGACCTTCATGAATCATTGGATAAGTCAGATATCCTGATAGCTTATGATCCTACTTTTGCAAGTATGTGGAAAACTGTAGCCGACAAAGAACAAGGAAGTACGCAATTTGTTCGTGCCAGTGAAATCTGTACAATGACTGATTCCCGCGGTTTTACAGGATTAACGGCAACCTTCCAGATCTTGCCGAATAAATCCAAGGCTGAACGTGAAGGTGCTTTTGCTTTCGTCGTAGAGAAAAACGGAGAATCTTTGTATTCAAAGAGTGTGTTTGTAAAGCAGCCTGGCTCTGAAAAGTCTGGAACATCAGCCGATTACACAAACGATGGAAAGGTTGTAACCCTTCAAAGCCATACACAGGGTGCTGGCGTTCCAATTGTCATCATGGGTGATGGATTCCTAGATACTTCTTTGGTGGATAGTACTTACGATTCTGCCATGAGAGATGCTTATAGCTATCTCTTTACCATGGAGCCAATGAAATCATTGAAAGAATACTTTGACGTTCATTATGTGACTGCTGTTTCTGAAAATGATGTTTTCGGAGGTGACAACAGTACAGCATTTAGCTCCAAATTTGCGGGTGGAGGTTCTACGGAAATTACGGGAGATGATGACAAGGCTGTTTCATATGCATGTAAGGTAAGTGGTATTTCAAATAAAAACTTCAGGGATAAATCCGCTATTTTCAAATATAACAACATGCTGGTTCTGGTTATATTGAATGATACCCGTTACGCAGGAACATGTTCTATCTATACGGAAGATAATGCACAACGGGATATCCCTAGAGGTTATTCTGTGGCCTATATTCCTATGTGTAAGAATCAGGCTGTAGGATTTGAGACGGTTTTGCATCATGAGGCAGTAGGACATGGCTTTGGAAAACTGGCTGATGAGTATTATTATAAAGAAAATGATACCTTGAAGGAGGGAGATGAAGATTGGAATGAATTGAAGCAGTGGCAGGGATTCGGCTTTTACAGAAATGTAGATACGCAGAGTGATGTCACAAAGTGTCTTTGGTCCCATATAGCGGCAGATTCTCATTATGAAGCCGAGAAGATTGGTTGCTATGAAGGTGGCTTTGTCTGGACACATGGCGTATATCGTCCTTCATCCATCAGCATCATGAATAATAATACGGGTGGGTTCAATGCTGTAAGTCGTGAGGCAATCTATAAGCGTGCCATGATGATTGCAAACGAGGGTGATTATAATTACAGTTATACCGATTTTGTTGCCTTTGATGAACCATCGTGGAAGAAGCCAGCAGAGGAAACTCGCTATGTAGAGATAAAGGGCAAGGAAAAAGACTTACATTTCATGCGGCCTTTGGGAAAGCCTGTGTTGAAATTCATGCACAGATAAATAAGTTTTTCTTGCAGAAGATGAACGAAATTATTATATTTGCACAAAACTAAAATAACGTAATGAAGGAATTTGTCATATCTGAAGCTCGAACTGAGACTGCTATTCTGGTAGCTCTTATCACAAAGAATCAGGATGAGCGTAAGACCAATGAATATCTAGATGAACTGGAGTTCTTGGCAGATACTGCAGGAGCACAGACCATCAAGCGGTTTACCCAAAAGGTAGACGGCCCAAGTTCCATTACGTATCTTGGAAAGGGAAAGCTGGAAGAAATCCGAGAATTCATCGAAATGAAGGATGAAGAGGAGGATCCTGTAGGAATGGTCATCTTCGATGATGAGCTTTCTGCTAAGCAGCTCAGAAATATTGAACAGGTTCTGAAGGTTAAGATTCTGGACCGAACTTCACTTATCTTGGATATTTTTGCAATGCGTGCTCAGACTGCCAATGCAAAAACTCAGGTGGAGTTGGCTCAGTACCGTTATATGTTGCCTCGTCTGCAACGTTTGTGGACACACTTGGAACGTCAGGGAGGTGGCTCTGGCTCTGGAGGTGGAAAGGGATCTGTAGGTCTTCGTGGTCCTGGTGAGACTCAGTTGGAGATGGACCGCCGTATCATCTTGAACCGTATGTCACTTCTTAAGGAGAGATTGGCGGAGATTGATAAGCAGAAAACAACTCAACGTAAAGGACGTGGACGTTTGATTCGTGTGGCACTGGTGGGCTATACCAATGTGGGTAAGTCTACGTTGATGAATCTTCTAGCTAAAAGTGAGGTGTTTGCTGAGAATAAGCTTTTTGCAACACTGGATACTACGGTCCGAAAGGTGATTATTGACAATTTACCTTTCCTACTTTCTGATACCGTAGGATTCATCCGCAAGTTGCCAACCGACTTGGTGGAATCTTTCAAGAGTACATTGGATGAGGTTCGTGAAGCAGACCTGTTGCTTCATGTCGTGGATATCAGTCATCCGGACTTTGAGGAGCAGATTAAGGTTGTGGAGAAGACATTGGCAGACTTGAAGTGCTCTGAAAAGCCAACCATGATTATCTTCAACAAGATAGATGCCTATACCTATATAGAGAAAGATGCTGATGACCTGACTCCGAAGACTCGCGAGAACTACTCGCTTCCAGAATTGATGAATACTTGGATGGCTAAGCTGAACGAGAACTGCATGTTCATCTCCGCCAAGGAAAAGACCAATATGGAAGAGTTAAAGGAGAAGGTGTATGCCAAGGTGAAGGAACTGCATGTGCAGAAGTATCCGTACAACGACTTCCTTTTCCAGAATTACAATGAACAAGGTGAAGTGGAATAATTCAATTAACTAATAATATTATGGCAAACGTAGAATTTAAGTATGCTCCTATGTTCCAGACGGGCAAGGACACTACTGAGTATCGCCTGCTGACCAAGGAAGGTGTTACAGTAAGCGAATTTGAAGGCAAGAAAATTGTGAAAGTAAGCAAGGAAGCTCTGACCATGCTGGCTCAGGAGTGCTTCCACGATGTAGAGTTCAAGCTGCGTCGTGAGCACAACTTGCAGGTTGCTAAGATCCTGACTGATCCTGAAGCTTCTGAAAACGATAAGTACGTGGCTCTGCAGTTCCTTCGTAACGCAGAGACCGCTGCCAAGGGTATTCTTCCTTTCTGTCAGGATACCGGTACTGCTATTATCCACGGTGAGAAGGGTCAGCAGATCTGGACTGGCTTTGAGGATGAGGAGGCACTGAGCAAGGGTGTATTCAATACCTTTACCCAGGACAACCTGCGTTATTCTCAGAACGCACCATTGAACATGTATGATGAGGTGAATACCAAGTGCAACCTGCCAGCTCAGATTGACATCGAGGCTGTAGAGGGTGCTGAGTACCGTTTCATCTGTGTAGCAAAGGGTGGTGGTTCTGCCAACAAGACTTATTTCTACCCAATGACCAAGGCTCTGATCCAGAATGAGGGTACATTGCTGCCATGGTTGGTAGAGGAAATCAAGCACTTCGGTACTGCTGCTTGTCCTCCATATCATATCTGTGTAGTTATCGGTGGAACTTCTGCAGAGAAGAACCTGCTGACAGTTAAGTTGGGTTCTATCAAGTATTATGACAATCTGCCAACAACTGGTGATGAGACTGGCCGCGCATTCCGAGACCTGGATCTGGAAGAGAAGTTGCTGAAAGAGGTTTACCGCATTGGCCTGGGTGCCCAGTTTGGTGGTAAGTATCTGGCTCACGATATCCGTGTGATCCGTCTGCCACGTCACGGTGCATCTCTGCCTGTAGGTATGGGTGTGAGCTGTTCTGCAGACCGTAACATCAAGGCTAAGATCAATGAAGATGGTATCTGGATTGAGAAGATGGATGAGAATCCTACCGAGCTGATTCCAGAAGAACTGCGCAAGCCAGGTGAGGGTACCAAGGGTATCGAGATTGACCTGAACCAGGGTATCGATGCTGTACGCAAGGAGCTGTCTAAGTATCCAGTTTCTACTCGCGTTAATTTGAAGGGTACTATCATTGTTGCTCGTGATATCGCTCATGCTAAGCTGAAGGCTCGTCTGGATGCAGGTGAAGGCATGCCTCAGTACTTCAAGGATTATCCTGTATTGTATGCAGGTCCTGCTAAGACTCCAGAGGGTTACCCATGTGGCTCTATGGGCCCTACTACTGCTGGCCGTATGGACCCATACGTAGATGAGTTCCAGGCTAACGGTGGTTCACTGGTGATGATTGCCAAGGGTAACCGTGCACAGTGCGTGACCGATGCTTGTAAGAAGCATGGTGGTTTCTACTTGGGTACCATCGGTGGTGTGGCTGCAGTATTGTCACAGACTTCTATCAAGAGCATTGAGTGCGTAGAGTTCCCAGAATTAGGTATGGAGGCTGTATGGAAGATTGAAGTTGAAGACTTCCCTGCATTCATCCTGGTAGATGACAAGGGTAACGACTTCTTCAAGCAGTTGAAGCCTTGTGAGGGTTGCACCATTCTCTAAGTTAAACCTAAACCATTGATAAATATGGCAGAAGTAAAAGAGATTATCAGCAATGCTGAAGAGGCTATGGAGATGGCTATCATGTACTTGGATGAGCAGTTTGCTCACATCCGTGCAGGTAAGGCCAATGTCCGTATCCTGGATGGTATCCGTGTAGATTCCTATGGCCAAAAGGTGCCTTTGAACAATGTAGCATCTGTTACAACTCCTGATGCTCGTACCATTGCTATCAAGCCTTGGGACAAGAGTATGTTCAAGGTTATAGAGAAGGCAATCATGGATAGTGAAGTAGGTATCACTCCAGAGAATAATGGTGAGATTATCCGTCTGGGTATTCCACCATTGACCGAGGAACGCCGTAAGGCACTGGCTAAGCAGTGTGCTAAGGAAATGGAGACTGCCAAGGTTAGTATCCGAAACGCTCGTCGCGATGGTCTGAACGACTTGAAGAAAGCTCAGAAGGATGGTCTTCCTGAAGATGCTGAAAAGGACGGCGAAGCTAAGCTGCAGAAGGTTCATGACAAGTACATCAAGAAGGTGGAAGACATGATGGCAGCTAAGGAAAAAGAAATCATGACTGTCTAATCTACGTGAGAGGACTAGTTATAAAGAATACAGGAAGTTGGTACCAGGTTAAGACCGAAGAAGGTAAACTGGTAGATTGTAAAATTAAAGGCAACTTCCGATTGAAAGGAATACGTAGCACCAACCCAGTGGCGGTTGGTGACTACGTATTTATCTGTATGAACCCAGAGGGAACGGCTTTTATTACAGAGATAGAAGATAGAAAGAATTATATCATCCGAAAGGCTACGAACCTTAGTAAACAGAGCCACATCATTGCGGCAAATTTAGACCAGGTACTTTTGGTTGTGACTATAGCTCGTCCGGAGACTTCTACCGTCTTCATTGATCGTTTCCTGGCTAGTGCTGAGGCTTATCGTGTTCCTGTTGTTATAATATTTAATAAGGTAGACGATCTGGACGAGGATGAGACACGCTATTTAAATGGCTTAATTAATCTCTATACAGTGATAGGGTATTCTTGCCATAAGATTTCTGCGAAGTTTGGTCAGGGTATGGATGAAGTTAAGTCAATTCTTAAGGATAAGGTTACATTGCTTTCGGGAAATTCCGGTGTAGGAAAATCTACATTTATCAATGCTGTCTTGCCAGAGTTGAAGTTGCGTACAGCAGAGATATCTGACATGCATGAAACGGGTATGCATACAACTACTTTCAGCGAGATGTTTGAACTTCCGGAAGGTGGCTATTTGATAGATACTCCAGGAATCAAAGGATTTGGAACTTTTGATATGGAAGAGGAAGAAATTGGTCATTATTTCAAGGAAATTTTTCAGTTTTCTGCAGAGTGTAAATACGGGAACTGCACGCATACTCATGAACCAGGGTGTGCTGTCTTGAAAGCCGTGGAAGAACATTACATCAGCGAGTCACGCTATCAAAGCTATTTAAGTATGCTGGATGACCATAATGAAGGAAAATACAGAAATGGAAAAAAATAAGAGGATGTTCAATTTGAAGCATCCTCTTATTTTTTTATTATAAATGTACTAGGGTACCAATGTCCTCTCCATCCATAACCTTTTTCAGGTTACCCTTGATGTCCATGTTAAATACATAGATTGGCAGGTTGTTCTCCTTACACATAGTGGTGGCTGTGAGATCCATTACCTTTAATCCCTTGTTGTATATTTCATCGTAGGTAATTTCACTGAATTTGGTTGCGGTAGGGTCCTTTTCTGGATCTGCAGTGTAAATTCCATCTACACGTGTTCCCTTCAACATGACATCTGCTTCAATTTCGATACCACGAAGAGAAGAACCGGTGTCGGTTGTAAAATAAGGATTTCCTGTACCTGCACTCATGATGACAACTTCACCGTTTTCCATGGCCTCTATAGCCTTCCATTTGGTGTAAAACTCACCAATTGGTTCCATGCGAATGGCTGTTAATACACGGCTCTTACAACCAATTGCGCCCAATGCACTGCTCAATCCCAAACTGTTGATGACAGTTGCACACATACCCATCTGGTCACCTTTTACACGATCAAAACCCTTACCAGCACCACTCAAGCCACGGAAGATATTTCCACCTCCAATGACAATACCAATCTGTACACCCATATCGTGTACTTCTTTGATCTGTTGTGCATAATCGTTCAAACGGTTTACATCGATACCGTACTTCTGCTCCCCTTGAAGGCTCTCGCCACTCAGTTTCAGGAGAATTCTCTTGAATTTTGGCATAATTACTTGTTTTATATTTGTTTAATTGTCAGTTCGGTAATTCTATGTCTTTCAGAATAGTTTTTATTTCCTTGAATGCATAGTATCTGAAGTCTCCTTTTTCATCTTTTAGGCAGATGACTCCCTGGGGCTCTACATGGTCTATGCGTGCAAGGAATATCCCCTTTTCGTCCCGGTATGGGTAGAATCCGTCATTCCGATAAAGTGCTTGATGGTAGTCTTCAATAATAGGCTGGATAATTCCTTGGGCTATCTGTTCCAGATAAGCATGGAACCTATTCAGAAGAGCCAACAGGATTTGTTCCCGGTTTTCTCGCTTTCCAGTAATTTGTGAAAGAGAGATAGGGTTCGGTGCATTGCTTATGAATTCTTTTTGATTGATGTTTAAGCCAATGCCAATGATACAACGGTCAATTCGCTTACCCATTAGTTCATTTTCTATGAGGATTCCTCCCATTTTCTTGTCATGCCAATAAATGTCATTAGGCCATTTAATCCGGAAGTCACAATGGTAGTCTTTGAGGGTTTCCAAGATAGCTAAAGAAATAGCTTGTGACAAGATGAACTGGTGGCTGGCGTTTACCCCTTTTGGCGCAGTTAAAATACTGAATGCTAGATTTGCTCCACGCTCAGATTCCCATGAATTGCCACGCTGTCCTCTGCCTGCAGTTTGGTACTCGGCAGTTAATACTGTCATCTCCTTTACTTGAGTATGCAGCTTCAGCTGGTTGCTGGTAGAATCTGTCTCATCTAATTGGATGAGTTCCAACCATGAGGGAATCTGTTCTTTCATTTTTACCATATAGGAGGGAAGAAGGCATCTTCAATATGCTCAATCCGTTCTTCATCAGTTATAATGTTAATAATGTCAAACCGGACATGATTGTCCAGCTTGAAACAACGGATATAGGCATCTGCTGAAGAAACAATTCTTCTGATCTTTTTATTATTTATTGCTTCATCCGGATTTCCATAGAGGGTGTTCTTCCTGGTTTTTACTTCACAAATAACCACTATGTTGTCCTTGGCAGCTACGATATCCAGTTCCTTGTGTCCACTACGCCAATTACGGTGCAGAATCTGATATCCGTTTTGAATCAGGTACTCGGCTGCTTTATCTTCTCCGCTTTTCCCTTGAATATTATGTGCTGCCATGCTTCTTTTTCTGCAAATTTACAACAATTATCTTTTGTACTTGCATAAACTTTGACTAATTTTGCCTTTGAAATACGAATGAAATGGCAAATTCCGACGAATACTATATGCGTAAGGCCTTAGATGAGGCTAAGCATGCCTATGAGAAAGGTGAGATTCCTATAGGCGCAGTTGTGGTATGTCATGACCGCATCATTGCCCGCTGCTATAATCTTACAGAAACATTGACTGATGTGACTGCACATGCAGAAATGCAGGCTATCACTGCTGCTGCAAATACGTTGGGCGGAAAGTATTTGAATGAATGTACTCTTTATGTTACGGTAGAGCCTTGTGTGATGTGTGCGGGTGCCATAGCATGGAGTCAATTGGGAAAGTTGGTCTATGGCGCATGTGATGAGAAGAGAGGATATCAAAAGTTTGCTCCAAATGCCCTTCATCCTAAGACACAAGTGGTAGCTGGTGTGTTGGCAGATGAGGCTGCCCTACTCATGAGGGAGTTCTTTAAAGATAAGCGTTAGTCTTTTACTTCTTCGAATTCTACGTATTCACCCTCATCATCTGTGAAAATCTTCTTTTTCTCTGTTTGTTCAGAATTGGTGGAATAGGCCGTCGTTGTCTCAGATTGAATCTGTTCATTGTGTCTTTGCTGGCTATAGTTAAAACTTTCTGGCTTTATAAATTTGAACCAGGGTACTTGAATGCCAAAAACAGACAGAATACGCTGAATGATAACTAGCAGTGCACAGATGACAAAAAGGACAACTGCCAGTATTACAAAGAATAGACAACCGAGTACTTGCATTATTTATTTTGGGTAAATGCAGACAGAATAATATACCAAAGAATGACTGCAGATATACCACTAATACCTAGAATGCAGATGAGAACAACAGAAGATAGAACGAATACGTACTTGATCTTGTTATCTGCCCAGCTGAGATTCTTGAATTTTAATGCAAACATTGGAAGTTCTGCAACCAGCAAGTATGAAAAAATCAAGGAACCGACAATCAGTCCAATGCCAACCCATTCGCTGGAGCCATCAGTAAATGTTGGTTGGTGAGCAACAATGAGTGCACCCCAGAAAAGAGCATTTGCTGGAGTTGGTAAGCCAATGAAAGATGTGGTCTGACGAGTATCAAGGTTGAATTTTGCCAGGCGAATAGCAGAAAATGCAGCCATTACAAAGGCAATATAAGGCAAGTATGCAGCTAAGCCTCCCAAGAAAGATGGGTATACGCAAGACTTACAAACACTATATACCATGGCAGCAGGAGCTACACCAAATGTTATATCGTCTGCTAAAGAATCTAATTCCTTTCCAATCTCAGAAGAAACATGTAGCAAACGTGCTGACATACCATCGAAGAAATCAAAGATAGCTCCTAAAATAATAAACAGAAGTGCTGAAGTGTAATGCTCATGCATGGCACATCCGGTTGCAATGCAGCCACAGATGAGGTTACATGATGTTATGGTATTTGGAATATGCTTTGTAATTCCCATTTTTTACTAATACTTATTTAAGCTTTGCGATGATGGTTTGGTTGCCTGTGGTTTTCTGTCCCATTTCAACACAAACTTCAGTTCCGATTGGCAGATAAACATCTACACGTGATCCCAATTTGATGAAGCCCATATGCTCGTCGATGAAACAATCATCTCCTTCTTTTGCATAAGTAACAATACGACGTGCCATGGCACCAGCAATTTGACGAGCTAAAACCTGAACACCGCTTGGAGTTTCTATTAAGACTGCTGAGCGCTCATTTTCTGTGCTGGCTTTAGGTAGCCATGCAGCTTTAAATCGTCCATTGTCGTGGGTTACCTTCTTGACGATTCCATCACAAGGAAACCAGTTTGCATGGACGTTTGTGAGACTCATGAAAATAGAAATCATCAATCGTCTGTCATGGAAAAAATCATTTTCATCAACCTCTTCTATAACGACAACTCGTCCATCTGCAGGGGCAATGACAACATTCTTTGTGTCTCCATCATATAGTCGAACCGGACATTGGAAGAAGTTTAATAAGATAGCATATATAATGATACAGATAACAACGGTTACCTGAGTCATTAGCTTAATGTGTAAGCCAAAGTGGATAAGAAGACAGAAGGCAACCATTCCGAGGAACGTGAAAATTAACGTATGGGTTCCCTCTCTATGAATTCTTATTTTTTTTATTTTTTTTAGTCTACTCATTTTAGGTTATAATTTCGGTGCAAAGATAGCCTTATTTTGAATAATAAGCAAACAAAATACAAGCCTTTTACTGCTTTCTGGTTATTGGTAACGATTCCAATAACTTGTTGAAAACTTTTCTCGTGAACTTTTGCACTTTTCAGTGAAGAGGCGTATCTTTGAGGTCAATTTTATAATGACAGAAATCATGGAGGATTTTGTACATCTACATGTTCATACGCAGTATTCTTTGCTTGATGGGCAATCTAGTATCAACCGGCTCGTAGACAAGGCCATTGCTGATGGTATGCGTGGTATGGCTATCACAGACCATGGCAATATGTTTGGAGTGAAAGAGCTGTTTGACTATTGCAATAAGGTTAATAAGGGGCGTAAGAAAGAGGGACTAGAGCCATTCAAACCTATTTTTGGTTGTGAAATGTATTGTGCCCGTCGTGGTGACATGCACTTAAAGGAAGGTAAGATAGATCAAAGTGGTTGGCACTTGATTGTCTTGGCAAAAAATGAGGTAGGGTACAGAAATCTCATTAAGCTGGTCAGCCACTCTTGGGTGGATGGATATTATATGCGACCTCGTACAGATCATTCAGAATTGGAGCGTTATCATGAAGGACTGATTATTTGTTCTGCCTGTATTGGTGGAGAGGTTCCGAAGAAGATTCTGGCAGGTAATATAAAGGAAGCCGAAGAAGCTATTCTTTGGTTTAAGAATATATGGGGAGATGATTATTATCTGGAACTTCAGCGCCATCAGGTGAAAAATCCAACCCAGCGGGCAAATCGTGAGACTTATGAGTTACAGAAACAATGCAATCCGGTTTTGATTGAATTGGCTCGAAAGCATAACGTAAAACTTATGTGTTCTAATGATGCTCATTTTGTGGATGAAGACAATGCTGAGGCTCATGACCATTTATTGTGTTTGTCGACGGGAAAAGATTTGGATGATCCTACTCGTATGCTTTATACGAAGCAGGAATGGTTTAAATCTCGTGCAGAAATGAATGAAGTTTTTGCAGACATACCAGAGGCATTGGCTAATACCTGTGAGATTTTAGATAAAGTTGTCACTTATAATATAGAAAGTGATCCTATTATGCCTTTTTTCCCTATTCCAGAGGATTTTGGCACAGAAGAAGAGTGGCGTAGACTGTTTGATGAGGAATCACTCTATAAGGAGTTCACGAGCGATGAAAATGGCAAGAACCAACTTCCAGAAGAAGATGGTAAGAAAAAAATAAACAAGCTTGGTGGGTATGATAAATTGTATCGTATCAAGTTTGAGGCTGATTATTTAGGAAAACTTGCATATGAAGGTGCAAGTCGTCTTTATGGAACTGGCTATCAGGAAATAAAAGCAGGTCATGCTCTTCAACCTTTTGAGTTGTCTGAGTGGGCGGCTTCACATGGAATATCTCAGGAAGTTGATGATCGAATCCGTTTTGAACTTCATATTATGAAGACCATGGGATTCCCAGGCTATTTCCTTATCGTACAGGATTTTATTAATTCTGCACGAAATGAATTAGGGGTTTGGGTTGGCCCTGGACGTGGAAGTGCTGCAGGAAGTGTTGTGGCTTATTGTTTAGGTATTACCAAACTGGATCCGTTGAAATATGATTTGCTGTTTGAGCGTTTCTTGAACCCTGACCGTATTTCTCTTCCAGATATTGATACAGACTTTGATGATGATGGTAGAGGAAAGGTCTTGAATTGGGTAATGGATAAATATGGACATGAAAACTGTGCTCATATTATTACTTATGGAACCATGGCTGCCAAAAACTCCATAAAGGATGTTGGCCGTGTGGAAAAAGTACCATTGAGTGTTGTAAATGCCTGGTGTAAGGCCATGCCGGATCGCTTACCTGACGGAATGAAGCCTAAATTAGCAAACTATTTAAAGTGTACACCAGAGTTGCAAAAGGCAGAGGCTTCACCAGATGTTCATGAGGCTAATACCATTAAATATGCTAAGATGCTGGAAGGCACGGTTCGTGGTACTGGTATTCATGCCTGTGGTTTCATTATCTGTCGTGACCCAATTAGTGATCATGTTCCGGTTTCAACAGCAGATGATCCTGATTTCCCTAATGTCAAGACTGCTGTAACACAGTATGATGGCCATGTCATAGAATCTACGGGTTTAATCAAAATGGACTTCTTGGGTTTGAAGACGCTTTCGGAGATGAAAGAGGCTTGCCGTGTTGTAAAAGAAACCCGTGGAATAGATATAGACCTTGATACTTTGCCTATAGATGATGAATTGACTTATCAGCTTTATCAGAATGGACGTACTGTAGGAACATTCCAATTTGAGTCTGCTGGTATGCAGAAGTATTTGAAAGAGTTGCATCCAACAGTATTTGAGGACTTAATTGCCATGAATGCTCTGTATCGTCCAGGTCCTATGGATTATATTCCTTCATTCATTGCCCGAAAGAATGGTCGTGAAGAGATAAAGTATGATATTCCTATTATGGAAAAGTACTTGAAAGATACTTATGGCATTACTGTATACCAGGAGCAGGTGATGCTTTTGAGTCGTCTTTTGGCAGATTTTACTCGTGGAGAGAGCGATGCGTTACGTAAAGCCATGGGTAAGAAGAAGAAGGATATTGTTGACCAGATGAAACCTAAGTTCATTGAAGGTGGTGTGAAAAATGGTCATGATCCAAAAATCTTGGAGAAAATTTGGGGAGACTGGGAGAAGTTTGCATCTTATGCTTTTAATAAGTCTCATGCAGCTTGCTATTCATGGGTTGCTTACCAAACAGCTTACCTTAAGGCTCATTATACGCCAGAATTCATGGCAGCGCTTCTGACTCGCCGAAGAAACGATATCAAGGAAGTCACAAAACTTCTGGATGAGTGTCATGCTTTGAAGATTGAAGTCCTTGGTCCGGATGTGAATGAATCGCGTGCAGAGTTTGGTGTGAATGCAAAGCAACAGATTCGTTTCGGGCTGAATGCTATCAAGGGATTTGGTGAATCTGCAGGAGAAGCTATTGTGGAGGAACGAGAGAAAAACGGTCCTTTCAAAAGTATCTACGATTTTGTTGAACGAGTTCCAATGTCTGCAATTAAACGTAGTGGTTTGGAATGTTTGGCTCTTTGTGGTGCATTTGATTCATTCTCTGATGAAATTACTCGTGAGCAGTTTCTTGCTTCTGTGTCAAAAGATGAAGTCTTTTTAGATTTGTTAGTCCGATATGGCAATAGATATCAGCAAGATAAGGCTCAGAATACAATGACTCTGTTTGGAGATATGAACGAGATCGAAATTGCCCATCCAAAGCCTGTCCCATGTGAGTCTTGGAGTGATTTAGACCGATTGAATCGTGAAAAAGACCTTGTTGGTGTCTATCTTTCTGCACATCCGTTGGATGAATATGAGGTCGTTTTGAAAGACATCTGTAATGTGAAGATGTCTGAAATTGATGATAAGGATGCTTTGGCAAATCGTGATTTGACAATGGGTGGTATTGTGACAGAAGTAAAAGAAAAAACCACAAAAAATGGTAATCAGATGGCCATTGTCAAAATAGAGGACTACGAAGGTGCTGGCGAATTAGTTTTCTTTGGTGAGGATTGGGCAAGGGTAAGCGGAATGCTTCGTTTACAGAATATTGTTTTTATAAAAGCTCGTTGTGAACCAAGAAGATATAATGATAAGTTGTTTGACATTAGGGTTACGGATGTATCTTTTCTTTCTGATGTAAAAGACAAATTGATTGAAAAAATAACAGTTGTATTGCCTATAGAGTCAATCGATGACAAACTGGTAGAGGATATGACTTCTGCAGTTCAGGAACGGCCTGGTGATGTTGAACTTTGTTTTTGCATTAAGGATAGCACTGCTCAAAATCAGGTGTTACTGGCATCTTCTTCCCGAATTAGTGTGAAACATGATTTTCTTGAGATGATTCGATCTATTCCAGAGGCAGATTATAAGATTAATTAAAATAAATCATTATCTTTGCAAACGTAATAATATTAAAAACATAAAGTTATGGCATTACAGATTACAGATCAGAATTATGAAGAATTGGCTGCACAGGGTAAGCCAATGATGTTGGATTTCTGGGCTACATGGTGTGGTCCTTGCAAAAAGATTGGTCCATACGTAGAGGATATTGCCAAGACTTATGAAGGTCAGGCTATCGTAGGTAAGGTGGATATTGAGGAGTGTGAAGATTTAGTTGACAAGTTCGGAATTCGAAATGTGCCAACTGTGCTTTATATTAAAAATGGTGAGGTGGTTGACAAGAACGTTGGAGCTGCTGCCAAGAATGTACTTGAGGATAAACTGAAAGCAATTCTTTAATATGGGTGAGTCTTTGGAAGATATTTTCCAGCAGGAAGATATTGATGATTTGAAAACAATCGAATTTATCCGGAACTACATCTCTGCCGATGTAAAGGAAAAGTTCGATGATGAATTGATTCAGTATTTCTTGGATGTTATCTGGGAGTATTATGCGGAAACTTTCGGAGACACTGATGCTGAGGTTGAAATTGATACCGAAGCTGTTGCCGCACATGTTGTAAAAACAGCCAAGAAAGAAAAGATGGGCGAATTCGAATTGGAAGATGTTCAGCAGGTTGTTCTCGGAGAATTGGAGTATGCTGAAACTTTGGAAGATGAAGATTAGCCTTTTTGTGAGATAAAAAATTAATCCCCAGAAATTTCTGGGGATTTTTTTATCCTTCGCGGAAGAAATCAAACATCTCAAAGATTTCTTCTTTAGTTGCGGTCTGGTTTATTCGAATGTCGCCAATCTCACCTAAAAGGGTGAAATTAATAATGCCAGAAGAATTCTTCTTGTCGTGTTTCATGAACTCGTACAATTGGTCATATTCCTTACAGGTAATGATGAACTGGCCGTAGGATTCTTTTATAAATTGTATGGTTTGACGAAGTTTGTCCATAGGAAAGCCAACTTTTGTGGCAGAGAGGTATAATTCGCAGATACATCCCCAGGCAACAGCATAGCCATGTAGTACAGGACGATTCTGTGCAAGTGCAAGACTTTCAAAAGCATGGCCGACGGTATGGCCTAGATTCAGGGCTTTACGTATGCTTTGTTCGTAGGGGTCTTGCTCTACTATTTGTTCCTTGATATGAACACTATGGGCAACAAGTTCTTGCAGTTGCGCATAGTCAACTTCATTGAGGTCAAATTGAAGTAAGTCACTCCAATGTTCGGTCGTACTGATCAGTCCATGTTTAAGCATTTCTGCATAGCCACTGCAGATATTTGCATAATCTAATGTGCGAAGAAACAGAGTGTCTAGAAGTACACTAGAAGCAGGGTTAAAGACGCCTATCTCATTTTTTAGACCGTTGAAGTTTATTCCTGTCTTTCCTCCAACGGCAGCATCTACCATTGATAAAAGGGTAGTTGGAATATTAATGTATTGAATGCCACGCTTGAATGTTGAGGCTGCAAAGCCACCTAGATCTGTTATCATACCACCACCTAAATTAATAAGTAGGGATTTTCGGGAACCTCCCTTGTCTCCTAATTCTGTCCAGACGTGGATAAGAGATTCTATGGTCTTATGTACATCTGTTGCACCTATAGTTATATAACATGCGTCTTCCAAGAATTCAAAAGAATCAATGACTGGTTTGCACAATTGAAGTGTTACGGTATCTGTAAGAATGAAAATCTTGTCGTGTGGACAAGCATCAATGGCTTCTTTTAAACTTACCTTCAAATCACCAGAAATGATTATTTTTTGCTTTTTCATAACAGTTTTTACCCCCTTTTGAGTGCAAATATAGCACTTTATCGACAAACTCCCACTTTTTATCGATGAGTCTTTTTTTCTGGGTTAAACCTTTTTAGTAATTTTGCATCCAATTTGAAGTGAAATCAATAAATGCAAATATAAATATGGTAAAAAGAGTTTTATTTTCACTGTTAATGATCTTGTCTGTAATATCAGCATCAGCTCAGAGAATTACTGTGTCAGGTCGTGTTGTAGAAAGCAGTGGAGAACCAATTGATCAGGCTACTGTGCAGATTCTTCAGCTGCCAGATAGCACTTATGTCAATGGTTGTGTATCAAATCCCAATGGTTATTTTACTTTACCTGCTGTCAAAGCTGGTAAGTATGTAGTAAAATTCTCTTTTGTGGGTTTTAGAACAAAGGTACAGGCTGTTACCCTGACCACAAGTAAAACACAGGTAAATGTCGGCACTATTAAGTTGGACGAAGATGCAGTCTTGTTGAAGGAGGCTGTTGTGACAGCTCAAGCTGCTCAGGTAGAGGTAAAGGAAGATACTGTACAGTATAATGTTTCTGCCTATCGTGTTCCTGAAGGTTCTGCTCTTGAAGAGCTGGTGAAAAAGATTCCTGGTGCAGAGGTTAGTGAGGATGGAAAGATTACCTTGAATGGTAAGGACATTTCTAAGATTCTTGTAAATGGTAAGGAGTTTTTCTCTGGAGATACTCAGGTTGCTATGAAAAACTTAACTGTTGACATGGTTGACAAGATCAAGGCTTATGACAAGAAAAGTGACTTAGCTCGTGTTACAGGTATTGATGATGGCGAAGAAGAAGCTGTTATTGACTTGACAATGAAGAAAGGTCAGAACCAGGGTACTTTTGCAAATATCACAGGTGGAATTGGTACTAAGGGACGTTGGCAGGGCCAAGGAAATGTGAACCGTTTCTCTGATTCTTATCAGTATTCTGTCATGGCAAACTTGAATAACACGAATGACATGGGCTTCCCTGGTGGTGGCGGTGGCTTCCGTATGGGTGGCGGTAACGGTGTTACCAAGCGTCAGACTCTGGGTGCTAACTTTGCTATGGAGAATAAGAAGATTGAGATGGGTGGTAACATTCGCTACAGCTATTCTGATAGTTTCAGCGCTAGTAAGAGTTCTAACCATAATTTCCAGTCTGGCTTGTTTGGAAATAGCACCTCTTCAAGAGAAAATAAGAACAAGAGCGTGAATTTTGACTATCGTTTGGAGTGGAAGCCAACAACTCATGATAACTTGATTTTCCGTCCTCGTGCTTCTTATAGTGAGGGTGAAGGTTCTAATACCAGCCTTTCTACTTCTGTTGCTACAAACCCAGGTGAGGACCAGTCTTTATGGAATTCTATCCAGAGTTTCCTGAAGGACGCTAAAGTTGATGTCTTTTCTGCATTGTCTGATGCGCAGAAGTTGGCTTTACGTAATGCACAGAATTCTTCTTCTCTTTCTGGAAGCAATAGCAAGAATGTATCTGGTGAGTTACAGTACAACCATAAGTTTGGTGATAATGGCCGTAACTTGACTGTACGTGCTACTGCTGGATATACTCACGGAGAAAGTGATAGCTATACAAATAACGATCAATGGTTATTCCAGACAAATATGGATAACATGATTCGTCGCTATACAAATACTCCTACCAAGAATTACAATTATTCAACTCGTTTGACTTATAGTGAACCAATCTTTACTGGTGGTTTCCTTCAGTTTAGTTACCAGTTCAATCATCGTTACAGCAAGAATGACCAGAATATTTATGATTTGTCAAATCTTCTGAGTTCGAATAGCGTGATTGGAACATTACCTGTAGGGTATGAACACTACCGTGACGGTGACTTAAGTAAGATGGTTGAAAACAAGTTTGATGACCAGAACCTTGGTATGACCTTGCGTGTCAATCGCTCTAAGTGGCAGTTGAATGCAGGTGCAACTTGGCGTCCACAGCATACTCAGACCTTTTATGAGCAGTATGGTTCAATGGGTGAATTCTCTCACAATTATTATAACTTGGCTCCTTCTATTGATTACCGTTACAACTTCAACAAGCAGACTCGTTTGCGTTTGCAGTGGCGTAACAATGCTTCACAGCCAAGTATCAATAATATGATTCCTGTTGTTAACAACTCAAACCCTCTGAGTATTTCTGGTGGTAACCCTGAGTTGGAACCTTCATACAGCAACAATATCAGTTTGATGTTCAACACGTTCCTGATTGATACACAGACTAGCTTCATGACTAATTTGAGTTATCGTAATACCTCTAACAATGTAAGTAATGTTGTGGTTTATGACAATGTAACTGGTGCTTCTGTATCTATGCCAAAGAACATTGATGGTGGTAACTGGAATACCATGGGTATGTTTGTTTTCAATACAGCATTGAAGGATAAGCGTTTCACCATTGGCTCTTTCTCAAATGTCTCTTTCAACAATATGTCTTCTTATTATAATGATAAAGATAATAAGGTACAGGGTGAGATTGTTTTGGACAAGGGTTTTGATGAGTTCTTCAAAAGTTTCAAGAACCTTGAGAAAAACGGTGGTTTCATTATGAACCAGACCAAGAACTTAAGTTTGAGCGAACGTTTGAATTTTGCTTTCCGTACAGACTTGTTTGATATTGGTTTGAATGGTAGTATCCAGTTCAGCGATGCAAAGAATAAGCTTCAACCAACTGCAAATCTGAAGACCTACAACTTTTCATACGGTATCAACGGTAATATCAATTTGCCTTGGAATATGCAGATTTCTACAGACTTGACTAACAGTAGTCGTCGTGGTTACTCTGATGCTTCATTCAACACTAACGAACTTATCTGGAATGCTCAGATAGCTCAGAGCCTCTTTAAGAGAAAGGCAACTCTTACTCTGCAGTTCTATGATATCTTGCAAAACCAGAGCAACATTAGCCGTAGCATTACTGCTGCCATGCAGTCAGATAGTGAGAATTATGCCATCAACAGTTATGCTATGTTGAAGTTCACTTATCGCTTGAACATCATGGGTAGCAAAGATATGCGTGATAGAATGCGTGGAATGGGTGGTCCTGGTGGTTTCGGCGGCCCTGGTATGGGTGGTTTTGGTGGTGGCCGAGGAGGCTTCGGCGGCGGTGGCCGTGGTGGATTTGGTCGTCCAGAATAAAAACATAAAAACAGGCGGAAACATTTTAGTGTTTCCGCCTGTTATTTTACTTATTATTTATAAACCAATTAGACTCTGTCATGCTATTGGCAGACTTCTGTCAATAGGTAACAAATCTTCTTTTAATTTGTTGAAAGGGGAATTTCCCAAAGTAGAAAAGCAGAATAATTAGTGGAAGAAGGAGAAGTTTACACTCCCATATTCTCTATGCTCCAAGAAGTGAGCATGTTGACTGAAATCATAGTCTTTTCCGTGCTCTAGAACGAATAATCCATCTTCATTAAGTAGATTATGCTCAAAGATCAAATCAGGGATTTTAGCGAGCTCTGTTAAGGCATAAGGGGGGTCGGCAAAGATGAAGTCGAAATGCTCTGTGCTGCGACTAATGAACTTAAATACATCGCCGCAAACAGGCATACATTTTTCTGTTTTTACTTCGCTCATGACCTTTTTTATAAAGGCAAAGTGTTGGCGGTCTTTTTCTACAGATATTACCTTTTCACAACCTCTACTTACCAGTTCAATACTGATGCTTCCTGTTCCTGCAAAAAGGTCTAATGCAGAAATGCCTTCAAAATCCAGATAATTGTATAGGACATTGAAAAGATTTTCTTTTGCAAAGTCGGTAGTAGGACGTGCTTTGAAACTCTTAGGGACGTCGAAACGTCTGTGTTTGTAGATACCGCTGATTACTCTCATGGGCTAGATTATTCGCGCCGTTATATGCCGCGATGTATTAATATCTGTAAATCGTAGGGGATTTGTAACTGTGCTTCTTCTGCTTTCAGTCCAAACTCTGCGACAGGATTATTCTGGTAAACTTGTTTAATGTAACGTCGAAGTTCTTTGCGTGTGCTTTCTTCGTCTGGCAGAACACCCATTAGGTGTAATTCATCTGTAAACTGGTTCAGACCTTGTGACTTCCATATTTGTAAAACGAAGTATATGGCGTCATTAAGTTCTGTATAAGTGAAGTTGTTGGCAAAATATAATTTGCCATTATTGAAGATGTATATGTTTAAAGTGCGCTCGTGGAAATAAACGTATAACTTTTGTGTTTCCCGCAACTTGGATTTTTCTGTAAGATATTCTATTACTGGACTTTCTACCGAGTAATATTTTGCATGAGGGTAAGTTTCATTTATCAACTGGAAAGCACTCTTGTCCAGTGAGAAAAGAATGGTTGTATTGCTCTTAGGTAATATGTTGTACAAAACAGTTCCTCCCTTACGATGAGGAAAGTTGAAATTGTACAAATCGTTGATTCTTTCTTCTTCAAAGAGCTCAAATGGCACCATGCTGCTTGGACCTGTTATCAGGACTTGAACTTTCTTGTAGGATTCCTGCAGTTCTGGCAGCTGAGCTATTGCTTCTTTTAAGTTAGCCGAAAGGGAAATAGTAGGGTTTATAAAATAAGGTATATATGTATTTGTACCTTCTGGCGAAGATACAAAAAAAGAAAATCCATCCGTACAAAGACGGATGGATAGACTTTTATATAGGTTTTGATTACTCCCAGTTACCTGCATTGTTGTTTGGAGATTCGATATCACCAACCTTCAAACCACAGTACTTGAACAACTTAGTCTGAGTATCCTTCAAGTTGATCAACTCCTGCTTGTCAAGATCTGACAAATAAGTATCGTATGAAGCTTTTGCCTCGAAAAGGTTCAATGGCTGACCCTTGTCAGTAGTATCGCTACGTACTGCCATCTCGAAAATCTTACCACCAGAGAATGGGATGTACTTCAAAGAGTCTGCATTGAAATTACCACCGAAAATAGTATCAATTACACTTACCCATACAGTATCACGACGGAAGTTCTGAAGACCGTTTGCTGCGATAGCTGCTGCGTCACCACTACGAACGATAGCTGCTGCCTTAGCCTCAGTCATACCCTTCTCAAGCTGCTCGTCAGAAAGAACACCTACCTTCATGATGAATGGAAGCTTGCCATTCTTAACGAAATCAATCAATGAATCGAAATTGTCTGTGTACTTACCCATATGCTGAGTACGGTACTCAGACTGTGCCTTACGAATGTTGATCAGACTAGCAATAACTGCCTTCTCTCTTGCTGTCTTCTCAGCATCGAAGTTGATAGGACCCATGATGCTGCTGTAGCAAACCCATAACAATCCAAGTGCGCAAAGTACTAAAATTGCGTTAATTACTTTTTTCATGATAGTATTTTAAATTTATTTGTTTATATTCGTACCGCAAAAATAAGACAATTATACGGAATAACCGAACGTTTTGTCTATTTTTTTATTCGATTACTATGATAAATTCTTATTTCAAGCTACAAATTAAAGAAAATTTTTGCTTGCCTCCAACTTTCGAGCAAGAAAATGCAATAAAAAGTTTATCAAATTATCTGTTTTCGGGCAATCAAGGGGGAATTTTCTTACTAAAGGGCTATGCAGGTACGGGTAAAACCTCTTTAATTGGAGCATTGGTAAAAACGCTTGATCAACTAAAGTTACCAGTGGTTCTTCTGGCGCCTACAGGTCGTGCTGCTAAAGTTTTTTCGCAATATGCAGAACATCCTGCATATACTATTCATCGACGGATTTATCGAGAAAATACGGTAAATGATTTGAATAGTGGCTTTACTCTTGGCTTTAATAAATATAATCGTGCCTTGTTTATTGTGGATGAGGCTTCGATGATAGCGAATGAAGGATTATCAGGATTGACATTCGGCTCAGGAAGGTTGCTTGATGATTTAATGGAATTTGTTTTTTCAGGACAGAACTGTAGATTATTATTGCTGGGAGATGATGCTCAGTTGCCTCCTGTTGGTGAAATTGATAGTCCTGCTTTGTCATTATCTGTTTTGGAAAAATATGGTCAAGAAGTTGTTTCTGTAGAGCTTACTCAGGTTGTTCGTCAGGCAGTTGGGTCTGGTATTTTATTCAATGCTACTCAATTGCGAAATTTTATAAGAGGTGGATTGGGTGAATTACCTAAAATTACAATATCAGGGTTTTCCGATGTCTGTCGTATTACTGGTGAAGAATTGATTGAATCCTTGAATACCAGTTATAGCCGTATAGGTATAGATGATACTATGGTCATTTGCCGTTCTAACAAGCGTGCCAATATCTATAATAATGGAATTCGTAATATGGCTTTAGGAAGGGAGGATGAACTGACATCCGGAGACCGTATCATGATAGCCAAGAATAATTATTTCTGGACTGAGAAGATTAAGGAAATAGATTTTATAGCCAATGGTGATATCGCAATAGTAAGAAAAGTTCGAAGGCAAAGAGAAATGTATGGTTTCCAATTTGCAGATGTAACCTTACAATTTCCGGATTATGATGATTTTGAACTTGATGCAACAGTCCTTCTTGATACTTTGCGCAGTGAATCTTCTTCTTTGACACGAGAGCAGCAGGAGATGCTTTATTCAAACATAGTGGAGGATTTTCTGGATGAGCCTCAGAAAGAAAGATATAAACTGCTGAAATCAAATGAGTATTTTAATGCATTGCAGATTAAATATGCTTATGCAGTAACTTGTCATAAATCTCAGGGAGGTCAATGGTCTCATGTTTATTTGGATCAAGGTTATATGCCAGCGGAAAATATAACCATAGAATATTTACATTGGCTTTACACTGCATTTACCCGTGCAACAGAAAAGTTATTTCTTGTAAATTGGCCACAAAATCAATTAAAATAAAAAGAGGTCTACCATATGGTAGGCCTCTTTTATATAATGAAAGGATAATTTTTTATTTGATGTCAAGAAAATTACTAAAGCCTGTTATGTTAAATACAGACTTAACAGCCTCTTGAACATTAATTAATTCTAATGTGCCAGCGTTTGCGTCAATAGTTTTCTGGATACCTAAAATTACGCGTAATCCAGAACTGCTGATGTATTCCATTTCTTCGCAATCCAGTACAAGATTGGTATTCCTCTCCTGTGCTAGTGGTGCTAATACTTCATTTAGTTCATTTGAAGTCGCTGTATCAACACGTCCTTCTATTGCAACAACGGTTTTGCCTTCAATTTTGGTTATTGTTGTTTCCATGAGAATTATGTATTAAAGGTTTGCTAATTCAATAAGCTTATTAACAGCATCGTTCACACCATCTGGATTTTTACCACCTGCTGTAGCAAAATGAGGCTGTCCGCCACCACCACCTTGAATGAACTTGGCTGCTTCGCGAATCATTTGCCCTGCATTTAATCCCTTTTCTTTTACCAAATTTTCACTCAACATAACGGTTAGGGTTGGCTTGTTGTTTTCAACACTACCACATGCAAAAACAAGGTTTTCACCAATCTCTCCACGTAATTGGAAGGCAATGTCTTTCATTATGCCGGCAGGAACTTGGAATACGCCAGAAATTACCTTTACACCGTTAGTCTCCTTAGCCTGACTTGCTAAAGACTGCTTCAGCTGTATGGTTTTTTCCTTTGCAGCATCTTCAACTTTCTTTTTCAAATCGTTGTTCTCTTCTATAGCTTTGCGGATTGCAGCTTTTAAGTCTGGTGCATTATTGAAGAATGCAGATATTTCACGGATAGTATCCTGCATAAGATCTACCATGTTTTCCATTTCTGTGCCAGTAACAGCTTCTATACGACGAACACCTGCAGCTACAGAACTTTCAGAGATGATGCGTACCATACCAATATTACCTGTGCGTGAAGTATGACAGCCACCGCAGAACTCAACAGAATCGCCGAATTGAACGACACGTACCTTGTCACCATATTTCTCACCGAAAAGAGCAATGGCTCCAAGTTCTTTGGCCTTCTCGATAGGGTAGTCACGGTACTCCGTCAAAGGAATGTTCTCGCGAATCTTTTCATTTACGTAGTGTTCTACCTGACGAATTTCTTCATCGGTAACCTTCTGGAAGTGAGAGAAGTCGAAACGCAGGCTATCTGGAGTGACAAGAGAACCCTTCTGTTCTACGTGGCTACCTAAGACTGCACGCAAAGCCTGATCCAACAAGTGAGTACAAGAGTGGTTGCACTCGCTTGCGCGACGACGATCAACATCTACACAAGCCATGAACTCTGCTTCTGGATGTTCTGGCAACTTCTTAGCAATGTGGATAGGGAGGTTGTTCTCCTTCTTAGTGTCGATGATGTCAATAGTTTCAAACTCACTGCATATTACACCGCTATCACCTACCTGACCACCACTTTCTGCATAGAAAGGAGTTACATCAAGTACAATCTGGTACATGGTCTTGTTCTTCTGAGTAACTTGACGATAGCGAAGAATGTGAGTGGTGTATTCGGTGTAGTCGTAGCCTACGAACTGAGTCTCTCCTTCATTCAGTACTACCCAGTCGCCAGTTTCTACTGCTGCTGCGTTGCGGGCGCGAGCCTTCTGCTTCTGCATTTCTACATCAAAGTCCTTCTCGTTGACATTCAAACCATTTTCTCTACAGATCAGCTCTGTCAGGTCCAGAGGGAATCCGTAGGTGTCATACAATGTAAATGCATCAACACCAGAAATCTCTTCCTTTCCGGCAGCCTTTGTGTCGGCAATAACCTTGTCCAGCAAACGGATACCTGTCTCTAGAGTGCGCAGGAAAGACTCCTCTTCTTCCTTCATTACCTTGGTAATGAGCTCTTTCTGTGCCTCCAGCTCAGGATAAGCATCGCCCATGCTGGCAATCAGAGTAGGCAGCAATTTGTACATAAATGCGCTCTTCTGTCCCAGGAAAGTATAGCCGTAGCGAACGGCACGGCGAAGAATACGACGGATCACATAACCAGCCTTTGCATTGCTTGGTAACTGACCATCGGTAATGGCGAAAGCAATGGTGCGGACGTGGTCTGCAATTACACGCATAGCGATATCTGCTTTTTCATCCTTGCCATACTGAGTACCTGCTAACTGACCGATAGTGGTCAACAGTGGCTGGAATACGTCTGTGTCATAATTTGATGTTTTGCCCTGGAGTGTACGAACCAAACGCTCGAAGCCCATACCTGTATCAATTACCTTTGCAGGAAGTGATTCCAAGCTGTGGTCTGCTTTACGGTTATACTGCATGAACACCAGGTTCCAGATTTCAATTACCTGAGGGTGATCCTTGTTTACTAGTTGTGCACCAGGAATCTGTGCCTTTTCTTCTGCACTTCGAGAGTCTACGTGAATCTCAGAACAAGGTCCACATGGTCCTGTATCACCCATTTCCCAGAAGTTGTCATGCTTGTTACCATTTATGATATGATCTTTTGGAAGGAACTGCTCCCAAATAGAAGCTGCTTCATTGTCGCGTTCCAATCCTTCTTCTGCAGATCCTTCAAATACAGTAGCATACAAATCTTTTGGGTCTAGTTTTAACACGTCTACCAGATATTCCCATGCCCAGCTGATAGCTTCTTTCTTGAAATAGTCACCGAAAGACCAGTTTCCAAGCATTTCAAACATGGTGTGGTGATAAGTATCGTGACCAACTTCTTCCAAGTCATTGTGCTTACCGCTGACACGAAGACATTTCTGTGAGTCTGCAACACGTTTGCTTTGAGCAGGTCGGTTACCCAAGATGATGTCCTTGAACTGGTTCATACCAGCATTGGTAAACATCAAGGTAGGGTCATCTTTTACCACCATTGGAGCTGATGGCACAATAAGGTGTCCCTTAGATGCAAAAAAACTCTTGTAAGAGTCTCTGATTTCCTTTGCAGTCATCATGAATTTTTATGTTATGAGTTAATATTCAGCAAAAAACTTTGCAAAGATACTGAGTTTTCATTACTTTTGCCCCATTAAGTGATAAAAATATTTCGTAAAAAAGAAAGTTATGGCATATAATCCCGACAAAGAGTTAAAGTTGTATTATTCAATTAGCGAAGTTGCTGAAATGTTTGGTGTAACTGAGACTTTGCTGCGTTATTGGGAAAAAGAATTTAAGAATATTCATCCTAAGAAGGCGAATAGAAACATACGCCAATATACAAAAGAGGATATAGAGGAAGTTCGTAGTGTCTATCATTTAGTTAAAGAAAAAGGAATGACTCTAGAAGGAGCTCGAAGGGTTCTCAAGGCTAGTAAGGATGGAACCTCTAAGATTTCTGAGGTGTCAGACCGTTTAAAACAGATTCGATCCGAATTAGTTGCTATAAAAAAAGAGTTAGACTTTATGGTCTAACTCTCCTGTTTATTAATTGATTCTGTTTACAGATTTTATATTCTTTACATTTTTCAGGTTGCTGATAATCGTCTGGACGTCTTCAACGTCATGCACGTAGAGTTGGATTTGTCCTTCAAAAATTCCATCGTTGACTTCTATTGTAAGTTTGTGGATGTTCACATCTAGTTTCCTTGAAAGGATTTCTGTTACTTCATTCAACAACCCAATTCTGTCTATACCTTTAATATTAATATTGGCTAGGAAGTATAGTTGCTTATGTGTGTCCCACTGTGCTGATAGAATTCTTGGGCCAAAGCTTGCTTTCAGTTTGTTTGCAACCGGGCACTGGCGTTTGTGGATGATGACTTTATTGTTGCTGTCTAAGTATCCAAGTACGTCGTCGCCAGGAATTGGACAGCAGCAATCAGCAATGGTATAATGATTTCTAAGGGTTTCTTCATTCAACTGAATGGTTTTCTTGAAATCTATTATTTCATTGCTTCCAGTATTTCCTTCCTCTTCTACTTTTTTATCCTTGTTTTTCTTTCCAAAAGAAAACATTCTACGCCATTTCCCTGGGTTTTTCCCTCGAATGACATTGTAGTCGTTATCGGAGAGCTCAATTTCTTTTTTCCCGATACTTTGTAAGAGATCTTCTCTTGTATTGAGTTGATGGTATTCTACTAATTTGTCAAGGTAGACAAGATCGTAATCAAGTTCATGAGATGTAAAGAATTGAGCTAAGATATCTTCTCCAACTTTCTGCTGTTCACGCTGTTCTCGGCGAAGAATGGCCATAATTTTCCCTTTTGCCTTAGCTGTGGCAGCAAATTCAATCCAATTAGGTTGAACATGTTGTGATTTAGATGTCAGTATTTCAATCTGGTCGCCGCTCTGTAATTTGTGGCTTATAGGAACTAGTTTATGGTTTACTTTAGCTCCAATGCAGTGGCTGCCGAGGAATGTATGGATGGAAAAGGCAAAATCCAGTGCCGTACAATTTTGAGGCATGGTTTTGAGCTCGCCTTTTGGGGTGAAGACGAATATCTCTTGAGCATAGAGATTCAACTTAATGGTTTCCAGAAAGTCCAATGCATTTGGCTGTGGATCATCAAGAATCTCCTTAATGGTTCTCATCCATTTTTCCAATTCTCTTTCTCCATCATCTTCGTGGCCTGTTTTTTCTTTGTATTTCCAATGAGCGGCAAAACCTTGCTCTGCAATTTCATGCATACGCTGGCTGCGGATCTGAACTTCAATCCATTCGCCTTTATGACTCATGAGGGTTACATGAAGTGCTTGATATCCATTAGCTTTTGGATGGTTAAGCCAATCTCGGAGACGTTCTGGATGTGCCTTGTAGATTTGAGAAAGCTGAACGTAAATGTTAAAACAGTCTGTCAATTCCGTGTCTGGCTCTTTTGGCGAAAAAATAATTCGTACGGCCAGAATATCATAAATCTCCTCAAAAGAAACGTGCTTAGTCTGCATTTTATTCCAAATGGAATACGGTGACTTTACACGTTCTTTTATTTCGTATTGGAAACCTAGTTTGTCTAGTCTCTCACGAATAGGTGCAGTAAATTCATCGAATACAAGGTCACGTTCTGCTTGAGTACGCTCTATTTTTGCTTGTATTTCTCTGTATTCTTCTGGGTGTTCGTGTTTAAAACTCAGGTCCTCTAGTTCTGTCTTTATTTTATTCAGTCCCAATCGATGGGCCAGTGGAGCATATATATAGAGAGTTTCTCCTGCAATTTTATATTGCTTGCTAGGAATCATAGAGCCTAGCGTGCGCATATTGTGAAGACGGTCGGCTATCTTGATGAGAATGACGCGTATATCTTCACTCATGGTGAGCAAAAGCTTTTTGAAGTTTTCCGCCTGGGCGGAAGCATGGTCACCAAAGATTCCTCCTGAGATCTTTGTAAGGCCATCGACAATCAATGCAATCTTGTCGCCGAAGATATTGCGAATGTCTTCTACGGTATAGTCTGTGTCTTCTACAACATCGTGAAGAAGGGCTGCACAGATAGATGTTGACCCAAGTCCTATTTCTTCACAAGAAATCTGTGCAACAGCAATTGGATGCATGATATATGGCTCTCCGGAACGACGTCGGATACCTTTGTGAGCTTGTCTGGCAAAGTTGAAAGCCTTATTGATTAGGTCAATTTTCTTTCTGTGCTTTGTGCTCAGATATGTATCTATCAGTCGTTGGTAGGCTTCTTCTACCTCTTGACTCTCAAGAAGTTCCTTGTCAGAAATCTGATCGTCCATAATTATGCTTTTTATTATTTTACCCTAATGGACTGTCCTGCTCTAATGCTAGTACCTTTAATACCGTTCAGCTGTTGTAGTTTCTTGACAGTTGTGCCATTTCTCTTCGCAATAGTGGAAAGGGTTTCACCTTTTTGAATCTTGTGGGTAGCACCACCTCCACTATTTGAAGTACCTCGTTTATTTCTTGTTTTCTTGCTGCTTTGCCCAGTTTGACGACCTTGCGCAACTGTTGTCTCAACTGCAACTACACGTCGTTTGCTTTGTAATTCATCCAGTCTGTGGTTATAAATTGTATCCTGTTTGCTAATGAATGCCCCCATATGGGTGGAAGGCAATCTAAGGGTACATAAGCCACTGTTACCAGGAATAAGATGAGTTCTATATTGTGGATTAAGTGCTTCCAATTCACTGATGCTTAGGTCGCAAAGTTCTGAAATCTGTTCTAGATAAAGATCTTTGCTTACCATAATTGTATCAGTCTGAGCCGGTAATCTTGACTCTAGAGGACAAATATTATGGTCGCAATAGTAATTCATAATATAATTTGCAGCAATAAAGGATGGGACATAACCTTTTGTCTCCTTAGGAAGATAATTATAAATCTTCCAATAGTCCTTAACTTCACCAGCTCGGTGGATGGCTTTGTTGATGTTTCCTGGACCACAATTGTAGGCTGCAATAACCAATGTCCAGTCACCAAAGATATTATATAGGTCTTTTAGGTATCTTGCTGCTGCATAGGAAGCCTTTATAGGATCTCTACGGTCATCAATCAAACTATTCACTTGAAGATCATAGCCTTTACCTGTAGTTAGCATAAACTGCCACAATCCCACAGCACCGGCTCTGGAAACAGCATTAGGATTTAATGCAGATTCAATGACTGGCAAATACTTTAATTCCAGTGGTACTCCGCATGATTCCAATGCTTCTTCAAAAATTGGCATATAGAAGTTGGATGCGGCCAGCATATAAGAAACAGAACGACGTAAACGTCCACTGTACATGTCAATAAACTTCTGTACGATTTCATTATGAGGCATCTCAATAACTGTTGGCATTCTTTGCAAACGATTGATGTATGTCTCAGTGTCAAAGATTGGATTTTCATCCTTCATTTGACAATCCTCGTCTTTATCAAGATATGTCTTGGAAAACCATTCAGAAAGGAGGTTGTCCACATCCTGAGTCATATTTTCAGGAATTTCAATAACATCATTCTCTCCGTTATTGTTGATGATGGTAATTGTGTCCTGAGCTTTTGTGCCGAGGAAACAAAATAAAGACAAGCAGGTGAGGATGAGTCCTTTTCTTATATCTTTCATGTTACAATTAGAATTTTATACTACATTGAAGACCATAGGCAGAAGCTGCTTTGTTTAAATAGCAATGCTTTTCCGGCAAATTGGTTAAAACAGCAGGTTCTATTCTTAAACTTAAATCGTCATTTATTTCAAAAGAAGAGAGATTTGCATCTACATAAGCGTCTATGACTGAAAGCAAGTATACTGCTCCAAATGCGAAAACACTCATGTCACGGTATTTTCTGAAATAATCTTTCTTTTTCTTTAAAATAGTTTGGTATCGGTTTTTGTTTGCTTCCGTTATTTTGGTTCCATAGGGGAGGAAATTCTCATAGCTTTTGGTGTTTTCATCATTATCCATAATGTCCAGATAGGCTTGAGAGTAATCCTTGAACATCATGTTGTTCCATGAAAGTGCATAGGCACATCCTACGAAACCTCCATATACAATTGGCAGTTTCCAGTATTTCCTGTTGTAAATCTGTCCTCCTCCTGGTATGACAAGAGCGAGCCACAATGCTCTGTTTGGATCTGGCATCCACTTTTGGTGTGGAATAGATGTATTCTTAGTTTTGATGGAATCAGAAAGAACGATATGTGTTGTGTCTGCACTAATGATTTCTTGGGCATAGATAGGCGTTATGCTTGCTAGCATGAAACCGGCAAGCATAAAAAGTAGTATTCTGAAAACTAATGTCGTCTTTCCCAAATCAGTTCTTTTTTATTTGATCTAATAAATCGATGACTTTTTCTAATTCTTCTTCATTCTCGAATGGGAGTATAATCTTTCCCTTTCCCTTTGAAGAGTAGGTCATCTCTACTTTTGTCTTGAAAAGCTCCGAAAGATGAATTCTCAAGGCATTATATTCTTCAGGTAATCTTGCAGTCTTGGTCTTAATCTTTTTATTATCGCTAGAGGCTGTATTACCTGCATTCAGCTCTTTTACCAATTCCTCAACTTTGCGTACAGAATAGCCGTTCTTGATGATTTCTTGGAAGATTTTCATCATATCTTTCGGATTGGTCAGGGACAGAAGTGCACGTGCATGTCCCATATCTATCTCCTTGTTCTGTAGCGCCATCTGGATAGGAGCTGGAAGATGAAGCAATCTTAGATAATTTGCAATGGTTGCACGTTTCTTTCCAACTCTTGTGCTGAGTTGCTCCTGTGTCATGTTATATTGCTCCAGAAGATTCTGATAAGCGAGGGCAATTTCAAGTGAATTCAGGTCTTCTCGCTGAATATTCTCAATCAATGCCATCTCCATCATGTTCTCGTCATCAACAGTTCGGATATAAGCTGGAACTTTCTGCAGACCTGCAATCTGGGAAGCACGATAGCGTCTTTCTCCCGCAATAATCTGATAGGTACCATCATCCATCTTTCGCAGTGTAATAGGTTGGATTATACCTATTTCTGCTATGGAAGCAGCTAATTCCTGAAGTGCTTCTGGCTCAAATTCATGACGTGGCTGGTTGGGGTTAACAATAATCTTCTCTAATTCAATCTCATGGATAGATGAAGATCCATTGGTATGAACTTCTGTTGTAGAAATCAAAGCATCAAGACCTTTTCCTGCATCCAGAGTGTCCAGTCCTCGACCTAAAGCGGAGTATTTCTTGTGTACAGCCATGCTTTTATTTGTTTTTCTTGATGATTTCTTGGGCTAATGCCAGATGATCTTTTGCACCAGCAGAGTCTGCATCGTATAGAATAACAGGTAGACCATGGCTTGGCGCCTCACTTAATTTCACGTTTCGCTTAATTACTGTCTTGAAAACTAATTCCTGGAAGTGGCGTTTTACTTCATCATAAATTTGGTTCGCAAGTCTTAAACGTGAGTCATACATAGTCAAAAGGAATCCTTCTATTTCAAGGGAAGGATTAAGTTTTGACTTAATGATTCGGATAGTATTGAGCAACTTGCTGATTCCTTCCAGTGCAAAATATTCACATTGTACAGGTATGATTACAGAATTTGCTGCTGTTAAGGCATTGACGGTTATGAGCCCTAGAGAAGGTGAACAGTCTATGAGTATATAGTCGTATTCGTCGTTAACTGTTTCTAATACGTTTTTTAATACTTTCTCACGGTTGTCCAGATTAAGCATTTCAATCTCAGCACCCACTAAATCAATATGTGATGGAACAATATCAAGACCTTCAATGTCTGTTGTATAAATAGCTTCCTTAATATCTGTGTGGTTAATCAGGCATTCATAAATAGAACAATCTACTTCTTGAATATTAACACCAAGTCCAGAAGAAGCGTTTGCTTGTGGATCTGCGTCTATCAGCAAAACTTTCTTCTCAAATGTAGCTAGTGAAGCAGCCAAATTCATAGATGTAGTGGTTTTTCCTACACCACCTTTCTGGTTTGCTAAAGCTATAATTTTTCCCATAATCAAAAATGTTTTGGTTGCAAAGAAACGCCTAAATTCACACTTTTTGCTATTATTTAGTGGTTAATCATCAAAACTGTTGAAAAATGAGCAGTAATGTTGAAAACACACTATCTAAATTGGGGCAAAGATACTCATTTTATGCAAGAAAAACAGACTAAAATCCATATTTTTATATACTTTTGCACTACTATAACAAAAAGATATGAAAAAAGACCGTCCACTCATATTTATTTCTAACGATGATGGTTACCAGGCTAAAGGGTTGAATCAGCTGATAGAAATGCTTCGTCCTATTGGACGACTTGTTGTCCTGGCACCAGATTCTGCTCGTTCTGGTTACTCTATGGCTATGACTTCTGATAGGCCTGTTACGTATAAATTAGTTAGAAAAGAAGAGGATGTGGAGGTCTATTCTTGTTCAGGTACTCCAGTTGATTGTGTGAAGTTGGCTTTTCATGCTTTATTTCAGGATGTGAAGCCGGATCTGGTGCTTTCGGGTATTAATCATGGGGATAACGCATCTTCCAATGTTCATTATTCTGGTACGATGGCAGTAGTAATCGAGGGTTGTTTGAAAGCTGTCCCATCTATAGGTTTTTCTTCTTGCAATGTGGATAAGAATGCAGATTTCTCATGTTATGAGTCATTGGTTTGTAACCTTTGTTCAATCGTGTTAGAAAAAGGGCTACCAAAGGATGTATGCTTGAATGTTAATTTCCCTTTGTCGCCTTCTTCGCAGGTAAAGGTTTGCAAGCAGGATTGGGGAAATTGGCACCAAGAATGGGAGCGTTGTTCTCGTAGGGACGGCTCTCAATATTTCTGGCTTTCAGGATATTATGAATCAAATGAACCAGAAAATGAGGATTCAGACCGTTGGGCACTGGAACATGGTTATGTCGCAATTACTCCAGTCACAGTAGATGTTACGGCTTATCATTTCATGGATGATTTAAGGAACTGGATAGAAAAATGAGGTATTATTTGATAGTTGGAGAGGCTTCGGCAGATTTACATGCATCTAATTTGATGAAGTCGTTGCAAGCACAAGACAACACTGCAGAATTTCGCTTTTTCGGTGGCGATTTAATGAAGAGTGTTGGAGGAACTTGTGTAAAACACTATAAAGAACTTGCTTATATGGGTTTTGTCCCTGTGCTTTTTCATATTCGTACTATTTTGAGAAATATGAAATTATGCAAGCAAGACATTGTCTCTTGGCATCCAGATGTTGTCATTCTTGTTGATTATCCAGGTTTTAATCTTGATATTGCGGCATATTTGAGGAAGAATACAACAATACCTGTTTTTTATTATATTTCTCCTAAAATATGGGCGTGGAAAGAGTATCGCATCAAGAATATCAAAAGAGATGTTGATGAAATGTTTTCAATATTACCATTTGAAATAGATTTCTTCAAGAAACATAATTATCCAATTCACTATGTGGGTAATCCTTCTGTAGATGCGGTAGATGCTTTCCAAAAAAAATATTCTGATACAAGAACAGCTTTCCTGAGTAAAAATAAGTTAGAGGATAAGCCTATCATTGCTTTGCTGGCAGGTAGTCGTAAGCAGGAAATTGCTGATAATCTTCCAAAGATGATAGAAGCTGCCTCGGGATTTTCCAATTATCAGTTGGTTGTTGCTGGAGCACCTTCTATTCATTCGGACTATTATGCGAAGTATCTAAAGGATAAGAACGTCAGTATTGTTTATCGACAGACCTTTGACTTGTTGTCTCATGCAACTGCTGCATTGGTGACTTCGGGGACGGCAACTTTGGAGACTGCGTTGTTTAAAGTTCCACAAGTTGTGTGTTATGATATGGCTTTGAGCCGACTCATGTCTTTTTTGCGTAAGTTCCTGTTGAAGGTTAAATACATTTCTTTGGTAAATTTGATTTCTAATGAAGAGGTTGTAAAGGAACTTGTGGCAAACGATATGCGCGTAACTTTAATAAAAAAAGAACTGGCATCTATTCTCCCGGGGGGAGATAAACGCCAGTTTATGCTGGATGGTTATCAGCGCATGATTGAAATCCTTGGCTCTCCTGGTGCTTCTGATCATGCGGCTGAAGCAATGATCAAATGTTTACAGAATAGAAAGCGTAAATAAATAGATTACTGCTGCAGGAATAGCTAATAGAGAACTATCCATTCTGTCTAGAATTCCTCCATGGCCTGGGAGAATATTTCCGGAGTCTTTAATGCCGAGTTGGCGTTTCAGTAATGATTCTACAAGGTCTCCCCAGGTTCCAAATACTACAACAATCAAAGCATAACCTGCCCATTCCAAATAGTTGGTTTTTACAAAATAACAGATAACTGCACTGACAAGAATTGCCAGTATTCCTCCTCCAATTGATCCTTCCCAAGATTTTTTTGGGGAGATGCGAGGGAATAGTCTGTGTTTTCCTAACAACATTCCACAGCAGTAAGCTCCTGTGTCATTAGCCCAAAGGAAAATGAAGAGTGACAAAGGATACAGTGGAGTGAATGTTACTGCTGCATTGGTCATAGAGAACTGGAATGCTAGTGTATTCAACAGGGCAAATGGTAGTGCAACATATAGTTGTGACAGCATAGCAAATGCCCAATTATTCATTGGATTCTCGTGCTTGAAATACAGTTCACTGATCAAAAGATAGAGTAAGATGATCAGGTAGGGTATAAAAATACTTGCACCCTGGTAATTAATGGAATAACCAAAGAAAGCAAAGAATAGGTATAGCCCACCAACAGTGCAGATGAAACGGTTGACGTGTACATCATCTCTTTGGTTTACTAAGGAAGTGAACTCCCAGATTGCTAATGCTGATATACCTCCAAATACAATAGCAAATAGTACAGGATTCCAGAGAATTGCAGCAAGAATGACCGCTACAAAAACAACACCAGTCAAGGCGCGTACAATAAAATTCTTCATGTTATTCTTTAGACTTATCTTCAATATTCTTTAATTCACTTGTTGGGCTTTCTTGTACATCTTTGTCTAGAATTTCTTCTGAACGTGAGGCCCATAGACGTTTTCCGAATATGTTTTCAACGTCTTCAGCGTAAATAACTTCTCTTTCAATTAGTAATTGGGCGAGTGCTGCATGACCTTCTTTATGCTCTTCAAGTAGCTCTTTTGCTCTTTCATACTGACCTGCGATCATTTTCTTGACCTCTTCGTCAATTAGCTGAGCTGTAGCTTCGCTGTATGGCTTACTGAAAGAATACTCTTCATTGTTGTAATAACAGAGATTTGGCAGACGCTCACTCATACCAGCATAGGCAATCATTCCGTAAGCTTGCTTTGTGACGCGTTCCAAATCGTTCATTGCGCCTGTAGATATGCGTCCAATGAATAACTCTTCTGCGGCTCTACCACCTAAGGTTGCACACATTTCATCCAGCATCTGCTCTTTTGTGGTAATCTGTCTTTCTTCTGGCATATACCAGGCAGCACCCAGAGCTCTGCCTCGAGGTACAATGGTTACCTTTACCAATGGATTTGCATATTCCAAAAACCAGGAGATGGTAGCATGTCCAGCTTCATGAAGTGCAATGGACTTTTTCTCCTCGGTAGTCAGAACCTTGGTCTTTTTCTCAAGTCCTCCGATGATTCTATCAACGGCATCCAGGAAATCTTGCTTGCCGACATAAGATTTTCCATGACGTGCAGCTATCAGTGCTGCCTCGTTGCAAACGTTTGCTATGTCTGCTCCAGAGAATCCTGGGGTCTGGCGAGCTAGCATCTCCACATCAACGGTATTGTCTAGCTTTATTGGACGTAGGTGTACACCAAATATATCCTTTCTTTCATTTAAATCAGGTAAATCGACATGAATTTGACGGTCAAATCTGCCAGCACGTAGCAATGCTTTGTCCAAGATATCTACTCGGTTGGTTGCTGCCATAATGATGACACCACTGTTTGTCCCGAATCCATCCATCTCAGTAAGCAGCTGGTTCAGGGTGCTTTCCCTTTCATCATTTCCACCCATCTGGGTGTTTTTGCTGCGGGCACGGCCAATGGCATCAATCTCGTCAATAAAAATGATACATGGGGATTTTTCCTTTGCTTGGCGGAATAGGTCGCGTACGCGAGAGGCTCCTACACCGACAAACATTTCCACAAAATCAGAACCTGATAGAGAAAAGAACGGTACATCAGCTTCACCGGCAACGGCCTTTGCCAACAGGGTCTTACCTGTTCCCGGAGGGCCAACAAGTAATGCTCCCTTTGGGATCTTACCACCAAGTTCAGTATATTTCTCTGGATTTTTCAAGAAATCGACAATTTCCTGAACTTCCTCTTTTGCACCTTCTTGACCAGCCACATCCTTAAATGTGATCTTGTTCTTGTCGTCTTTGTCAACTAATTTAGCCTTTGAGCGTCCAACGTTGAAAATGCCTGCAGAACCTCCCATGCCACTTCCCATTCTGCGGAACATAAATGACATTAGGAAAAGAAAAAGAATCAATGGTCCTAAATTGAAAAGAATTGACTGCCAAATGCCACTAGCTCTTTCATAGCTGATTCCACCTTTTAAATGGCCGGCTTCTTCTTGGGCATCCAAGAATTCTTCGAGTTTGTCTATTGAACCAAATTGGACTGTGATGTATGGCTGTAAGCCCGTGTTTTTGGCATCTGTCTTGAATACGTCACGTATATGCTCGGTCGTAACATACATTTTCAGCATGCCTTCGTCTTTATTGGCTACAATCTTATTTGCATATCCTTTTTCTACATAGCTCTTGAATTCTGTGTAGGTCGCACTTTTGCTGGCACTGTCATCAGAACCAGCAAACCAGAAAATGCCCAAAATAATGAGTATTATTATATACAGCCAGGTTAAGTTAAAACTTGGCATTCCGTTTTTTCCTTTTTCTCTGTTATTCTCATTCATATTTAATCCAAATTTGGAATTCTGTCTAATTTTGCATCTGCCCAAAGGTTCTCAAGTTGGTAGAAAGCTCTGAAATCAGGTAAAAAAACATGGACAACAACATCAACGTAATCCATGGCAACCCATTCTGCGTTTCTGTAGCCATCTAATCCGATAGGCCGTTCGTTAAGATCTCTTTCGGTAACCTCGGCAATAGATCTTATAATAGCATCCAACTGAGTGGGAGAGTTTCCCTGACAGATTACCAGATAATCACAGATTGTGTCTCCTATCTCTGTCAAATCTGCTACTACAATTTCTGTGCCTTTTTTTTCTTGAATTCCTTCAATTATTTTATTTACCAGTTCTTTAGTCTTTGTCATTCCTTCTTTTTGGTACATATTTTTGCAAAGATACTTTCTTTTTCTCATTAAGACCTCATATTTTCCCTTGTTTTCATGATTTTTTAGATTTTAATGTGTGGAAAAGCAAAAAAATACGCTACTAAGCAAAAAAATAGGTAAAAAGTTTTGCATGTTTACAAAAAAGCCTTACCTTTGCATCGCTTTTAAAAAATAAAGCGAATGACATTGGGATATGGTGTAATGGTAACACTACAGATTCTGGTCCTGTCATTCCAGGTTCGAATCCTGGTATCCCAACAGAGAGTTTCACTTTTGTGAAACTCTTTTTTTGAATATAAATTAATATGTAAGAAGAAAGGAGAGCTTTAAGGCTCTCCTTTCTCTGTTTTATTCACTTTTTTTACTTTTGTTTATTTCTTCATCTAATGTTTGAATCTTTTGCTTCTGCAGCTCTAAATCGTCTTTCAGCTTTTCAACTTTACGTTTGATTTCTGCAAGAAGGCCATTACCTGATTTTGAAGATGAGTTCAAGAAACCTAGATTGTTCTCATAGGTCTTGATTTCAGACTTCATGTTTTCATAGATTCTGAAGAGTCTATCACGTTCTCTTAGAAGGTTGTTGCCATCTTGGATACGTTCTTTGATAGAATCTTTGAATTTGTTCAAGCGCTTTTTACCATTCTTTGCGTTCAATTGCTTGTAAACGTTATCAAGGATATTCTTGTACTCTTCGTACAACTTATCCTTTTCTTTGAATGGTACGTGTCCAACTTCATTCCATTCTTTTGTCAATGCCTGAAGAGTTTCGCGTGAACTTTCAACTTTTTCAGTGGCAAGTGTCTTCAGCTTCTCTATGATTTCTTGTTTCTTTTTCAGGTTTTCGTGTTCCTCATTGTGAAGGGTTGATACAACCTTCTCTTTCTGCTCAAAGAAATAATCACAGGCTGCCACAAAGCGTTTCCAAACAGCATCAGATTCTTTTTTTGCAACAGGACCGATGGTTTTCCATTCTTTCTGAAGACGAATGAGCGCATCAGATGTTTTTTTCCAGTCTGTGCTATCTTTAAGCTGCTCTGCTTTTTCGCACAGGGCAGTCTTTAATTCCAGGTTTTGAGCAAGATTGTCTTTTAATCCTTTGAAGAACTCACTTTTTGCTGTGAAGAATTTGTCACAAGCAGCGCGGAATCTTTCAAAGATCTTGACGTTCATCTTTTGAGGTGCAAACCCTATCTTCTTCCATTCTGTCTGTAACTCAATTACTTTCTGGGTCATCTCGTTCCAGACAGGTGCGCTTGTAATGTTTTCTACATCAATTCCTTCAATGGTTTCGCATATAGCAGTTTTCTTTTCTAGATTCTTGCTCTCTTCATTCTTGATGTTTTCGAAATGCTGCTGATGACGACGGTTTACAGTGGTTGAGGCATCTTTGAAACGCTTCCAGATTTCTTCTCTTTGCTCTTTTGCCACAGGTCCGCAATCTCTGAATTCCTGATGTAGAGACTGTAGTTTGTGGAATGCGGCTATGACATCCTCTTCTTCTGCCAGTTTTTCAGCAGCTTCACAAAGAGCCACTTTGGTTTCAAGGTTTTTCTTGAAATCATATTCTCTGAACTCGTTGCTGATTTTTAGGGTGTCGTAGTATTTTTCTATATATAGCTGATAGGTTTTCCAAAGTTCTGTGGAATTCTCTGGAGGAACAACTCCAATGTTTTTCCATTCTGTTTGGAGATTCTTTACCTCTTCATAAGCTTGATTTGCTTCATCAGGGTTTTCTGCAAGGCCTTTGATCCGGTCAATGATTGCTTGCTTTTTCTGAAGATTTTCGACTTTCAACTGTTCTTGCTCTTGCAAATAAGCATTGCGTTTTTCCTTGATCAGGTTCATTTCTGCCTTGAAAGTAACTTCGCTTTCATCGATAGCTGGAACATAAGCTGCAGGGTCACCTCCTTGCTCAAGAAACTCCTTGTGTAACTTCTCCTGCTCTGCGACATGAAGCTTGTAAAAGATTTGTTTCAAAGAGTCTAGCTCGGATTTGCTAACCCCTTCGACTTCCTGGACGATTTCCTTCAAACGCTCAATGACAGCAGCTTTAGTGCTGTAAACAGGCTTTGTAGGCTCCTGCTGGGTCAACTCATTGTTTTCTGTAGAGTTCATCATGGTATATTTTTAATTGGATAAAGTCCCCAAATATTATTTAACTTGACAAAGGTATATCATTTTGTCGGATTATCCTAATTCTCAGGTAGAAAATGTTAGGATAAAGTTTCTGCAACTTGGTTTGTAAGCTCTATGAATTCTTGGACTGATAGCTGCTCCGGACGTTTATTCATGATATCCAAAGTCAGGAGAGGACTGTCTTTCCCGATTATAGGTTTTATGGAATTTCTTAATGTTTTTCTTCGTTGGTTAAAGGTTGTCTTTACCACTTGTTTAAATAAAGCTTCATCGCATCCTAGATCAGTAGTCTGGTTTCTTTTCATACGGATGACGGCACTTTTTACCTTAGGTGGGGGATTAAAGACATTTTCATGGACAGTAAAAAGGTATTCTACATCGTACCAGGCTTGGATTAAGATGCTGAGAATGCCATAGGTCTTGTTGCCAGGTTTTGCTGCAAGTCTTTCTGCAACTTCTTTTTGGATCATGCCAGTACAGCATGGAATCTGATCTTTGTGCTCCAGCATTTTAAAGAAAATCTGGCTGGAAATATTGTATGGGTAGTTGCCAGTCAAGACAAAAGGCTGTCCTTCAAAGAGGTTTTCCAGATGCATTTTTAAAAAATCATCCTCAATGATGTCATCTTCTAATTGAGGATAGTTCTTTCTGAGGTATTCTACAGATTCGAAATCAAGTTCAACGACTTTGAGTTTCCTTTCTTTTGGAATAAGGAATTGTGTCAAGACACCCATGCCTGGACCTACTTCTAGGACGGGTAAACCTGGCACAGAATCCACTGTATCAGCAATAGCTTTTGCTATTCCCAAATCTTTCAAAAAGTGTTGCCCAAGAAACTTTTTCGGCTTTACTGACTGCATGGTTCGTTATTTTTAATTATCTTTGCTTCGCAAAGGTACGAAAAAAATTGAAAACGCTTTTAAAGGACATTGTAAAAGTGGTGTTGTCGGTGCTTTTAGGTGCCGTAATTTTGTCTTGGACCTATCGTGAATTCGATTGGTCTAAAGTTAATGGTGTCTTTTGGCATGAAATGGATTGGAAATGGATGCTACTTTCTCTTCCATTTGGCGTTTTGGCACAGATGTTTAGAGGATGGCGTTGGAAACAGACTTTGGAGCCAATGGGAGAAAAGCCAAAGGTTCGTCATTGTGTAAATTCTATTTTTGTGTCCTATGCTGCCAATCTGTTAGTACCAAGAGTAGGCGAGATTTCTCGTTGTGGTATTTTAAAAAGATATGACGGCGTTTCTTTCACAAAGTCTCTTGGAACTGTGGTGACAGAACGAATCATTGATTCGCTCTGTATTCTTGTCATAACGGGTATTACCTTGTTATCTCAAATGGGTGTATTCCATGTATTTTTCAAGGAGACAGGGACCGATTTGAATTCTATCATGGATAAGTTTAACCCGGTTCACTATATAATATTAGGTATTAGTGCATTGGCAATCTTAGTTCTTTTTGTCTATTTGCTTAAGAAACTGTCTTTTTTTGCAATGGTCAAAGAAAAGTACCAGAATTTATGTGAAGGTATTTTTTCTTTGCGTAGTGTCAGGAACAAGCCTCTTTTTGTGTTTTACACATTGGCTATTTGGGTAAGCTATATATTGCACTTTTCTTTAACATTATATGCTTTTGAATTTACGTCAGGTTTGGGCTTTATTGCAAGTCTGGTAATGTTTGCTGTAGGTAGCATTGCTGTAGTTGTTCCTACCCCAAATGGAGCTGGACCATGGCACTTTGCGGTTATTACTATGCTGACTTTATATGGAGTAGGTGAGGAAGAGGCTGGAATTTTTGCTCTTTTAGTACATTCTATTCAGACCTTGCTTATTATTGTATTGGGAGTATGGGGACTTATCGCATTATCTTTAGATAAAAATAAAATAGAATAAATTAGTATAAAAATGGCTACAATTAAAGATTTATCTCCAAGAGTAATTTTCAAGAATTTTGAGTTTCTGACAGAGATACCTCGTCCGTCAGGTCATCTCGAAAAAGTTCAGGCAGCATTGCTGAAATGGGCAAAAGATGCTGGTGTCGATGCAGAAATGGATGAAAGTGGTAATATCATCATGCGTAAGCCTGCAACTCCAGGCATGGAGAACAAGCAGACTGCTATTCTTCAGGCTCACATGGATATGGTTCCTCAGCAGGTAGAAGGCCGTGGTCATGATTTTGAAAATGATCCAATAAAGACTTATGTTGATGGAGATTGGCTGAAAGCAGAAGGCACAACATTGGGTGCTGATGATGGTATCGGTGTTGCATCTATCATGGCTATCATGGAATCAAAAGATTTGAAACACGGTCCATTGGAGGCTTTGATTACTGCGGATGAAGAAACCGGTATGTATGGTGCTTTTGGCTTAAAGGCAGGAGAACTGAGTGGTTCTATCTTGTTGAATTTGGATACAGAAGACGAAGGTGAACTTACCATTGGTTGTGCTGGTGGTATTGATATTTCTGCATCTTTGGGATACAAGGAAGTCGATACAGATAAGGAAGATGTTGCAGTAAAGATTGTAATCCGTGGTTTGCTTGGTGGTCACTCTGGTTTGGAAATCAGCTGTGGTCGTGCAAATGCCAATAAGCTTATGGCACGTGTTGTACGCGCTGCCATCACAGATGATGATGCATGTCTGGCAAGCTGGCATGGTGGAAATATGCGTAATGCCATTCCTCGTGAGTGCGCTGTAGTCTTAACTATTCCTGCAGAGAATAAGACAGATCTGATGGATTTGGTTTCTTATTGCTACAATGAATTCAAGGAAGAATACAAGGATATTGAGACTTCTGAATTTGAGATGTTTGCAGAAGAATGTGCACTCCCAGAGAAAGAAGTACCACAGGAGATTGCAGACAATCTTGTAAACGCAATTTTTGCATGCCAGAATGGTGTGTGCCGCTATATCCCTACTATTCCAAATATCGTTGAAACATCTAGCAATTTGGCTATTATCAATATTGAGGGTGGTGAGGCTTCTATCCAGATTCTGGCAAGAAGTTCAAGTGAAAGCATGAAGGAGTATTTGGCTACATCTTTGGAATGCTGTTTCAATATGGCTGGCATGAAGGTGACAATGAGCGGCTCATACAGTGGTTGGCAGCCAGATACAAAATCTCCAATCGTAAAGGCTATGGCAGACAGCTATGAACAGTTGTTTGGCACTCCTTGCAAGATTGTTGTGGTACATGCAGGTTTGGAGTGTGGTATCATTGGTGCAGTAATGCCTGGCCTTGATATGGTGTCATTCGGTCCTACATTGCGTAGTCCTCACACCCCACAGGAGCGTTGCTTTATCCCTTCTGTTGAGAAGTACTGGAAGTTGCTCACTGCTACCTTGGAGCAGATCCCAGAAAAATAAGACCTAATACTTAGAACTATTTATTCCCCGGTTAGTGAGATTTTTTCCTCTAACTGGGGAATAAGTTTTTTATTTGAGAACGTCATTATAATGTTAAAGAACGTTTATTTTTGTTCTTTTTTCTTGTATCGGAAAAGAAAACATTATATCTTTGTCACATGATATGGTGTCAGTATGACATGTATATCAAAAACTTAGAATAAGTTTCAAGAGAGAGTTAGTTTCCTTTTATTGGTGGGCATCCTTCGCTGTGAAGTGGGGGATGTTTTTTTATTTGTATCGTGTGAATCTTTTGTAAACTATTATTTAAAGTTATTGATAGTCAATGGACGTTAATTGTGAACTAAAAGTGAACGCTTTTCATCTTCATTCAAACACTTTTCTTCTATCTTTGCATACGTAAATACATGAAAGGTATGAAACATAACGGAAACTTTAACTACTTATTGAAACTGTTTTTATTGATGATGTCATTATTGGTCGATGTCACAGTGTCTGGCCAATCGCTGGATTTCTTGTGGAAAAAGGTGGAGCGTGCGGTGCAAGAAGATAATCCGCAGGAAGTTATTCTCCAATCTGGCAAGTTGTATGAACTGGCCAAAAAGCAAAAGCATGTGCCAGAAATGCTTCGGGCATACCTTACTCGCATGGCTTGGAGAAAGAATGTCAGCCCCGATAGTCTTGTTGCAGATAAAAAAGAACTGCTGGAAATGGCAGAAACAAGCCAAAATAAGGTAGATCGCTCGGTCATTTATTTCCTGTATGGCTTGGTAACAGATACAGATGCGGAGCTTTATCTGAAGAAAGCTTTTGCTCTGGAGGAAAAAGACGAGACTTTGTTGCAGCAGTTGTCTTCTACTTCTGCATTGAATTACAAACCTCTTGTTCTTCCGGGTAATGCGAGCAGGGTGTATAATCATGATTTGCTATCGTTATTTCGTACCACATTGGAGTCAAATGCTTGGAAATATCGTGATTATTCTTGGATAAAAGACGTGCTGGTGCGTGATATGGCTCTTTATAAAGCTCAGAAAAACAGACAAGCAGCATTGTCTGTAGCTTTGGAATGGGATGAGCAGCGTTTCGTATTTTCTTTGCCTACCTTTAGGAAGCAGTTCTTAAATGCTTTGGTAGAAGAATATAATGACCTCCCTTTGTGCGCGGAGGTGGAGAATCGACTGGCTTCTGAAGAACCTTTGCTGGAAGCCATGGCTAGATTGAAGAATGCCATCGCTAAGTATCCGAAGTATGAAAGAATTGATGAGTTGAAATCTTCTTTGGAGGGGTTGGTGTGCCCAAATGCTAGCTTTCATGCATCTGCCACGGCTTATCCGGGCAAATCATTCTCTGTAAGCTACTCTGTATTCAATGTATCTTCCGTGCAGGTGAGTTGGCGAAAAGTAGACGATGCGCATTATCTGGAGCGTAAATTTTATGAGCAGTCCTTTCAGGAAGATGTTTATTTGGCAAAGCTCATTAAAGAATCAGCTTCAGTTGTCAACAAACTGACATGTAAAATATCCGATAAGGCTTTTGATCGTCAAGACTCCTCTTTCTCTGTAGTTGCTCCAACAGTTCCGGGTGTGTATCTAGTGGAGATAGCTCCGTTGGCTTGTTCGGAATATCCTGCAGCCAAAGCAAAGAAGGCCTATTTACCTGTAGTGGTATCTAAATGGATGGTTACAAATATACCTGTTGCCAATAAGAAAAATGAAATTCTGATTTTAGACTCTTGGACAGGTAAGCCGGTTGCCTTTGCTCAAGTACACCGGTATGAATTGAAGAACAATAGGGACTCTTATGTGAAAATTGCTACTTTCAAGACCGATGAACAAGGTATTTTCTTGAATGAGATACCAGAAAAAAGGTTCCAGCAGTATTGGGCTGTAGAGAAAGACGGTGATAAAAGTAGCATAATCAGACTAAATGAGTCATTTTTCTCTGATATTAATAATGTAAAGCAACAGTCTGTGCAGTTTTTTACAGATCGTTCTATCTATCGTCCGGGTCAAGTAGTGGAATATTCACTTTTGGTTAGTGAGAGCGACAGAGATTTCTCAAAAGTAGTACCTCAGCATGAAGTAATAATTTCCTTGAGGGAGATGCGTCGCAGGAAGGATTTGAAGAAAGATTCTCTTAAAACCGATGATTACGGTGTGGCTTGTGGTAAATTTACCTTACCAAGTGATTGTGAACCAGGAACATATCAACTGTGGACAAATGAAGGAAAGTCTATCAGTTTCAAGGTTGAAGAGTATAAACGTCCTACCTATGATGTGAGATGGGAGCCTGTGACGGTGTCCTATAAAAAGGGAGATGTTGTTACCTTGAAAGGAAAGGCCCTGACTTTTACTGATGCACCTGTACAGAGAGCTAAGGTTGTCTTAAAAACTACCTGTTTTGAGAAGTGGCTATGGAGAAATCGTAACTCGCATGTCATCTCTCAAGATACCCTTTATACAGATGATAAGGGGGAAATAGATTATGCCGTAACTTTGAACCTTCCTGAGCATTTTGCCAATCTTGAAAAAAACTCTTTGTTTTATGATTTTGCTGTAGAGATGACAGTGACGTCGAAAGATGGGGAAACGCATGTGGCTGTGACTAATTTGTCCATTGCTGACAATCCTTATCTGTTCTGGATAGATGCTGAAAACCAAATGAATAAGAAGAATATTCAGCCTTGGACAATTCACCTTACCAATTTGGAACGGGAGGATCAGAAGCTAGAAGTCTGTGCCAGATTACTTACTGTGGGAGAGAAAAAACAGGTGTGGGAAGGAACTATAACCTCTGGTTCACCTTACACTCCAAGTTTTTTGGCGACATTCGCCTCTGGCAGATATGTGTTGGAAGTGGCATACGATTCATTAAAACTTGACAAAGAGTTTGCCTTGGTTTCTATGGAAGATCGCACTCCATTGCCAGGGAGCAACCTTTGGACCTTTGCAGAATCTGACAAAATAGACCGTAATCATGAGGCAGTCTTGCAACTGGGATCCTCTCTGTCAGATGCTTACATACAGTATTATATCTATGATGCCAAGGGTAGAGTAGAGAGAGGCTCTTACGTGTTGAGTGATTCTCTGGCCTTGTTGCACATACCATATAAGGAAAATTACAAAGATGGAGTTTCTGTTTCTTTGTTGCTGGCTCAAGAGGGAAAAGTGTATACGGCGAACAAGTTCTTTAGTGTACCTAAGCCTGACAAAAAGTTGAAAGCTGAATGGATTTCAGTGCGTGATTTTTCCCAGCCTGGAATGAAAGAGGAATGGAAGTTGAAGCTTACTCTTCCTTCAGGTTTCCCTGCAGATGCTAACCTCATGGCTGTGCTGTATGATGCATCGCTGGATAGAATCTACAGTCATCATTGGAATTATATACAGAGACAGTTCGGAAATTTCCATGTTCCTGCCATATCATTCGGTAATACTAGAGTATTTCGTTACATGGAATTTCCTGCATTGGCTCATTACAAATATCTGGAACGTCTGTTTGATAGATTTGACAACTCGTTGTTCACGGCAAACATCATGCGCCAAGAAGTGAAAATGTTGTCTGCCAGAGTCTCAAAGAATGCTGCTCCTATGGTGATGAATGATGCTGCTGAGGGTGAAGTGTATCAGATTTCTACAGGAAGAATTGAAGAATCAGCAGAACCAGTCAACCTTCGTACAGAATTCCAGGAAACAGCCTTCTTCTATCCGATGTTGCGTACCGATGAAAGCGGTGTTGTCTCCCTGGATTTTACGTTGCCTCAAAGCATTACCGAGTGGCACTTGATGGGCTTTGCACACACTAAGGATATGGATTATTCCTCAGACATAGACAGACACTTGAAGATCATTCAACCTTTTGAGGTTCACCCTAATATGCCGCGTTTCATCCGTAAGGGTGATAAAGTAAACCTTCCTGTTACTATCCGTAATTTTTCGGGTTCTACTCAGGTTGGAAAGCTTACTTTTGTACTCAAAGATAGTACCTTGACAAAAGACTTGGTTCGTAAGGAAATGCCGTTCAAGGTAAAGGAGAGCGAAACGTTTCTGGTTCCATTTACTGCTCCCGATTATGAAGGAGGAACAATCTGCCAGGTATATGCCAGCGCTTCAGATTATTCCGATGGTGAACAGCATGAATTACCTGTGCTCTCCGATGAAATTTGGCTGGAAGAGACTCGTGCCTATTACTTGAATCATCCAGAGCAAGTGGTTTCTTTGGAGAATATGATGGGTAATGGCAAGTTATGGAATAAGACTTCTTCCTTGTCCGTCAGTGTGGTGAATAACCCTATCTGGGAAGTCGTAAAAGATCTGTCAAACTCGAAAGAGCAGAAGTCAAATATGAATGCTGTGGATCTGGCCTTGTCGTTCTATGCGAAGTGCCTTTCTATGGCTATTGTCAGCCAGCAGCCTTTACTTGAAAACAATGGCATGTTGGTTACAGATTCTCTGACATGTAAATCATATTTAGAGCAATTGAGTAAATTGCAACAGGAAGATGGAGGCTTTGCTTGGTTCTGTGGCATGGGTTCCTCTACTTACATTACCCGATTGCTCACGGAGTCTTTTGTACGTCTGGCTTCTCTTGGAATTCATGTTCCTGAGAGAGAACGTTTCGATGGCATTGTGTCTCGTTCCATGCAGTATTTAGATACAGATATGTTGTCTTATTACAAATCTGTAAAGAAGCAGAAGGATTATTCTGGCTTGAATACCGATGTGCTGCATTACCTGTATTTGCATGCTTTGAGGGGACAAGAACGGTCTAAGGAGGTAGCAGAGGTATGCAGGTATTTTATGAATGCCTTGCCAAAAGAAATCTCTTCATTGAGCATTTATCAGAAAGCCATGGCAGCTATTGTCCTTCAGGCGAACAAGAAGGAAGAAGATGCGTTGAAATTCATTCGTTCAGTAGTGGGCTATTCTGTTTATACCGAGGAGTTGGGACGTTATTATGATACGCCTAAAGCTATGTATTCCTGGAGAAATTATCGCATTCCAACTCAAACGATGGTAGTGGAAGGATTGGCCAAGGTTGCTCCAGCCTCCTTGCAAGTTTCTACAGAATCTGATCCTTTGCGTAAGTCGTTGTTACTTAGCGATTACATTCGCTGGATACTGAATCAGAAAAGAACACAGGCATGGGACAATTCAGCTGCAACCTTAGATGCTTTGTATGCCATTCTGAACGTGAATCCGGGACAGGAGACATTGAGCATGGCTACGGATAAGACTGTACATCAGACCTATAATTATGATGATTTCTCTTCATTGCCAAAGACTTGGAATCTCAAGAAAGATGCTACTGATTCTCCTGTAGCATGGGCCAGCATTGCAGTGAAATCGTTGGTTAAGCAAGAGGACGTGGTCGAAGAAGAACCGCATACTGGCTTGAAATTGCAAGTAGAGTATCAGCGTGAGGTCGTGAAGAATAATAAATCGCAGTACGAAACAGTTGCACTGAATACATTGAAAGTGGGCGACAAAGTTCGTGTACTCATTCGCTTAAAGACAGATAGAGACATGGACTTTGTTGAGGTTAATCTTCCACGTGCAGCTTGTCTTAGTCCTGCAGCCTCTCTTTCCGGTTATCGGTGGGGAAATGGTTTAGGCTATTATTATATGGTTAAAGATACAGAAAGTCGTTTTTGTATGGATCGTTTGCCAAAAGGCAGCTATGAGATTACTGAGGACTTTTTCGTCGGGCTTGAAGGTACCTATAATTCTGGTATTCCTACTGCTCAGTGTACTTATGCTCCAGAATTCTCTGCGCATGGAACTGCAGTCGTTATGAAGGTACAATGATGGGGTAAATAATTCCGTGGAGTATTTATTAACGTTTTGTTCTATGTCTATTTAGGAAAAAAAGTTATCTTTGCATGGTAAGAAATTATTTTGTGCAGAAATAAAAAAGTTCATGAAGAATCTATATATACTTATTTGCTTGATATTCGTTTCTTTAGATGTATTCGCTCAGCCTCAGATGAGGTTCGACAGGGAGTCAATGGACGTGGGAACGATACTTTGGGCAAACCCGACTACTGCGGAGTTCAAGGTTACAAATACAGGAAATTCTCTTTTAGTAATGAACAGTGTAGATGCATCATGTGCATGTACTACTGTTGAATGGCCAGAAAAGGGATTAGAGCCGGGAGAGACGGCATCAATCAAGGCTGTGTTTGATGCCAAGGCATTGGGAACCTTTTACAAAGAGGTGGAAATAAAAAGCAACGCTTCTTCTGATCCTGTTTATCTTCAGTTCACAGGACGTGTAGTTGCAAATGCAGAGGATGTTACAAATACGGAAGGCTATGACATTGTCATGGGAGATGTCCGTATCAATAAGGATGCCATTGAGTTTGATCAGGTGTCAAAGGGAACTGATCCTGTGGAGGAATTGCTGGTTTTAAATACATCTCGCGCTTCTTTCGAACCTATTCTTATGCATGTTCCAGAATACTTGGAGGTTTCTTGCTATCCAGAGCGCATTCCTGCCGGTAGAACCGGTAGGATTAGAATAAAGTTGCTTACAGACAAGTTACGTGACATGGGCTTGACTCAGACATCGGTTTACTTTACTCGTAGTTTCGGAGATAAGGTGGGCAGTGACAATGAAATTCCTGTTTCTGCCATTTTGCTGCCAGATTTCTCAGACTTGTCGTCTGCCTCTCTGGCTAATGCTCCGAAGATGCAGCTTTCTGTGTCTGATTTGAAAATCTACTTGAAAGGCAAGAAAAAAGGAAAGGGTGTTGTGACAGTTACCAATACAGGAAAGTCTGCTTTGCAGATTAGTCGTCTACAGGTATTAAGTAATGCTGTCGGTGTTACTATTCCAAAGAAGTCTGTTGCTCCAGGTGAGTCTATAAATATGAAGGTTACCTATGATTCTTCCATGGTCAAGAAGAACCGTAGACCTGCCATCCTAATGATTACGAATGATCCAGAGCATGCAGAACAGATAATTCATATTACTACAGATTAATTATGGAACATCCAGAAAACGATGAAGCATATAAGGGGTTGGTTGTAAATGCAGGTATAGAGCAACCATCTATTGTTAATCCCTATTTAAGAGCCAGAACCCAGTTCCGACGCCGTGAACTGACGGCAAATGATTACGTTGAAGGAATCCTAAAGGGTGATGTGACGATTCTTAGTCGTGCAGTTACTCTGGTTGAAAGTGTTTTACCTCAGCATCATGCCTTAGCTCAGGAGGTGATAGAAAAATGCTTGCCATATTCGGGAAATTCTGTGCGTGTAGGAATCAGTGGTGTACCTGGAGCTGGTAAAAGTACATCTATCGATGTCTTTGGTATGCATGTACTTGAAGAAAAGGGTGGAAAACTGGCTGTTCTTGCCATAGATCCTAGTAGTGAAAAGACCAAGGGTAGTATTCTGGGCGATAAGACACGAATGGAAAAGCTTACCCTTCATCCAAAATCATTCATACGCCCTAGTCCGTCTGCAGGTTCTTTAGGTGGTGTCGCAAGAAAGACTCGTGAAACAATTGTTTTGTGCGAAGCTGCAGGATATGACAAGATCTTTGTTGAAACTGTAGGCGTAGGCCAGAGTGAGACCGCAGTTCATTCCATGGTGGATTTCTTCCTCCTCTTGCAGGTGGCTGGCACTGGCGATGAACTTCAAGGAATTAAACGTGGCATTATGGAGATGGCTGATGGTATTGTCATCAACAAGTGCGATGGAGACAACGTAGAACGTTCCAATTTGGCAGCAGGTCATTTCCGGAATGCTCTCCATCTTTTCCCTGTTCCTGACAGTGGATGGACTCCAAAGGTATTGACGTATTCTGGTTTTTATGGATTAGGCATAAAGGAAATCTGGGACATGATTTATCAGTACATGGATTTTGTCAAGGCTAATGGCTATTTCCAGTACCGAAGAAATGAGCAGAACAAATACTGGATGTATGAAAGTATTAATGAGCATTTAAGAAACAGTTTCTACCAGAATGATACGATAAGTAAATTGCTGGAAATTAAGGAGAAACAGATTCTGGAAGGACAACAGACATCGTTTGTGGCTGCTAAAGAGCTGCTTGATATTTATTATAGTGAAGTTCTTGGAACAAAATAAAAAGAAAGGGGCGCTTGAAAAAAGCACCCCTTTCTTTTTCGTTTTGATATTTAGTTTGTTAGATTGACAGATTGTGAAGAAGGTTCATCAAGTCTTCATCAATAGGCTTGACATTCTTGATAACCTTTGAGAATGGAACATATACAATTTCATCGTTGACCAAACCTATCATTACATTACGCTGGCCTTCCATTAAAGCATCAATACTTGCAACGCCCATTCTACATGCAATGATTCTGTCAAGTGCTGATGGAGAACCACCTCTCAACAGGTGACGGAGGATAGATACACGTACGTCAATGCCAGGGTATTCGCGCTTAACTTGCTCTGCATACTTCAAGGCACCACCAGTTTCTTCTGTTTCAGCAACCAATACGATACTACTGTTCTTAGACTTCTTGAAGCCATTCTGAACGTACTGGCCAACTTGGTCTGTTTCAGATGCAAGTTGTGGAATGATTGCTTCTTCACAACCAGATGCAATGGCACCGTTCAGTGCTAAGAAACCTGCTGCACTACCACCACGAACTTCTACGAAGAACAAGCGCTGGTGAGAAGTTGCAGTGTCACGGATCTTGTCCACAGCATCAATGATGGTGTTCAAGGCTGTGTCGTATCCTACTGTTGTATCTGTACCGAAGATATCGTTGTCAATGGTTGCAGGAATACCGATACAAGGTATATCAAACTCTTGAGCGAAGATTCTGATACCGGTCATTGTACCGTCACCACCTACAACGACAAGAGCATCAATGCCAGCTTCACTCATGTTCTTGTAAGCCTGCTCTCTTCCTTCTGGTGTCTTGAATTCAGGACATGGTGAAGTTCTTAGGATGGTACCACCTTGATGGATAATGTTGCTGACATTCTGTGTGCGAAAATCTACAATCTCTCCAGTGTACAATCCTTTAAAGCCACGATAAACTGCCTTTACCTTTAAACCATTATAAATAGCAGCTCGTGTTACTGCACGAACAACACAGTTCATGCCAGGGGCGTCACTTCCTGCAGTAATAAGACCGATACATTTTATTGCCATATTATCAATGTTTTTCTTTGTTCCGACTGCAAATATATAGAAAAATCTTCTTACAACTTGCTTTTTCTTTTGTTATTTTATCAGTTTTCCCCATCCAAATTACTTGTAATCGCATCTCTGCATTCTTCCATCAGCCATTTGGGGGTCGATGTGGCACCACAGATGCCAATAGATTTTGCTTTCTTGATCAGTTCCAGGTCTATTTCACTGGCATCATCAATGAGGTGTGAATTTTCATTGACTCTTTTGCACTCATTGTAGAGCACTTTCCCGTTTGAACTTTTCTTTCCGCACACAAAGAGAATCATGTCGTGCTTGCTTGCAAAACTTTGGATGTTTGGCATGCGGTTGGCAACTTGTCTGCAGATTGTGTCATAATACTCGAAAGTTGCACTTTTGCTGATGTGTTCTTGGATGTATTCCACAATCTTGCGGAAACCATCCAGGGATTTGGTCGTTTGTGAGTATAGACGTATGTCTTTTGCAAAATCTAACTTAGAAACTTCTTCCGGAGATTCTATCACAATGGCATTGCCTTGTGTCTGGCCTACTAATCCTAAAACTTCTGCATGACCATTTTTCCCGAAAATGACAATTTGTTTGTTGATGTTATCGTTCTTGTCAAATTCTTGCTTGATTCGTTGCTGAAGACGTAGGACAACAGGGCAGGTCGCATCAATGATTTCAATGTTGTTTTTTTGAGCGGTTTCATAGGTGCTTGGCGGCTCTCCATGTGCTCTTAGAAGAACCTTGGCATCTCTTAGCTTTAAGAATTCTTCTCTATTGATGGTGATAAGCCCCAGTTGCTTAAGCCTATCGCATTCACGACCGTTGTGTACGATATCTCCTAAGCAATAGAGTGTACCTCCTTTTTCTAGCTCTTCTTCTGCTTTTTTTATGGCTGTAGTGACTCCAAAGCAGAATCCGGACCCGTTGTCTATTTCTATGTCAATCATGCTTCAATAACTCTGTTGAATTGTTCCAGAAGCCAGGCTTGCTGTTCTGGTATAGTCATATTGCTGTTGTCCAGTAAAATGGCATCTTCTGCTTGCTTGAGTGGACTGACCTCGCGGTGCATGTCAATATAATCACGCTCAATGACGTTCTTGAGAATCTCTTCAAAATTGGTCTCTTCTCCCTTTGCTTTTAATTCGTCGAATCTTCGCTGAGCTCTGACTTCAGCAGAAGCCGTTACGTAAATCTTGAGTTCTGCATCGGGGAAAACTGTTGTGCCAATGTCTCGTCCATCCATGACAATTCCTTTCTGTTGTCCCATGGCTTGCTGTAATTTGACCATTGCTTCGCGTACAAAGCCCAATGCCGCTATTGGACTAACGTGACTGGATACTTCCATGTTACGTATTTCTCCCTCTACATTTTCCCCGTTCAGACATGTATTGGGCTTTCCGGAAGCCGGATCCAGAATAAATGAAATATTAATATTAGGTAACAACTCTTGTAATAGACTTTCGTTTATTTCTTCTCCATTGAAAATGCCATTTCGAAGTGCGAAGAGTGTAATCGCACGGTACATTGCCCCACTGTCAACGTAGATATATCCTATTTCTTTAGCCAAACTTTTTGCCATGGTACTTTTCCCGCAAGAGGAGAAACCGTCAATGGCGATTGTTATTTTTTTCATATCGTAATAATAAATAAAGGTGTCAAAATACTTTAAGAAAATGAATGTTTGTTTCTCGGTTCAAAGTTACATCTTATTTTGAATTTTTGGCCCATTTTGACTCAAATTAGATAGTTGTTTGGAATAAAAAGTAAAAAAAGTAGGCCTCAATCAAAAAAAAACTGTTCAAAACAATCATTGAAAGAAAAAAAAGTGCTACATTTGCCCGTACCAATGAAGAACATATAAAAATAAAGTATAATTATGGAAGAAAACAAGTCAGAACAGCAGGGAGGCTTGCTTGAAGTCAAGAAATCTAAATCTGCAGATTTGGAGAACAAGAAGGGTACTTCTCTTCTTATTGGTTATGTCTTGGTTTTGGCAGCTATGTTTGTCTGCTTTGAGTGGACAGAGCGTGACAAGAAGATCGACTTGAGCGATGCCGTTGTGGATATCGTAGTCGAGGAGGAAATCGTGCCTATTACACAGCAGGAGGAGAAATTGCCACCTCCACCACCAGAGGCACCATCTGTAGTAGAGGAAATCAAGGTCGTTGATAACGACACTCAGATGGAAGAGTCTTCAATCCAGTCTACTGAGGAAACTAACCAGGCAGTTGAGGTTCCACCTGTAACTGTAAAGAAGGAAGAGCCAAAGGTAGAGGAAGAAGAGGCTGAGGATGAGCAGCAGATTTTCCAGGTTGTAGAAAATCAGCCTGAGTTCCCAGGCGGTGCTAGTGCTCTGATGCAGTACTTGAGCAAGAACATTAAGTACCCTACTATCTCTCAGGAGAATGGTGTTCAGGGTCGTGTAATTGTTCAGTTCGTCGTTAACAAGGACGGTTCTATCGTAGACCCAGTTGTTGCTCGTTCTGTAGACCCATATTTGGACAAGGAAGCAATCCGCGTGGTTTCTTCAATGCCTAAGTGGAAGCCAGGTATGCAGCGTGGTAAACCAGTACGTGTACGCTACACATTGCCTGTTGCATTTAAACTTCAGTAATTTCTTAGAAATTCATTATAGAGAGGCTGCTTTATGCAGCCTCTTTTGTTCCCTATAGATACTATGTATTCACCTATTCAATATCAATCTCTTGTCAATGAGTTCCTGGCAAATAAGCCTTATTTGCGGGAGCCAAAGAAGCTTTACGAACCCGTTCAGTATGAATTGGGACTTGGGGGGAAACGAATCCGACCTGTCTTGATGCTCATGGCATATCACATGCTTCGTGAAAATGTAGAGTCCATTTTGCCGGTTGCTATAGGTCTGGAAACCTATCACAATTATACACTGGTACACGACGACATCATGGATAATGCCGACATGCGTCGTGGAATGCCTACTGTTCACGTGAAGTGGAATCAGACTTCTGCTCTACTTTGTAGTGAAATAATGGTCCTCCATGCGTATGAGGGTATGATGCAGTCTTGCCCGGAGGCTAGAGATGAGGTTCTGAAGATTTTCACTCAAACAGCAGTAGAGATCAGTGAAGGACAGCAGTATGACATTGAATTTGAAGATCGTGACGATGTTACTGTCCCTGAATACATAGAGATGATACGCCTCAAGACTTCTGTCTTGTTGGCTTGTGCTTTGAAGCTGGGTGCTGTACAGGCAGGTGCTTCAGAAAAAGATTGTGAGCTGATTTATTCTTTTGGCGAAAAGTTTGGCTTGGCGTTCCAACTTCAGGATGATTATCTGGATGTATATGGTGATACGGCAACTTTTGGAAAGAATATTGGAGGTGATATTCTGTGTAACAAGAAGACCTTTATGCTCTTGTCTGCATTGGAACGTGCATCTGGTGACCTGAAGGCTGAGCTTCAAGGTTGGATTTCGGCGGAAGATCCTGATCCACAAGAGAAAATAGCCGCAGTGACATCTATTTATAACGAATTGGATATTAAGGCTCTTTGTGAGAATCAGATCATGAACTATTACGATGAGGCTAAATCCCTACTGGATGAAATGTCTTTCCCTGAAGAGAAAAAGCAAGTGCTTTGGGATTATGTGGCATCCATGATTAACCGAGATTTTTGATATTATGCCATACCGCAGACTACCAAAGACAGATGCTGCAAGGATAAAAGCCATGAAAACCTTGCTCAATAAAGAGGATGCTTTTGTGTCTGGTAGTCGTGTCGTGTCCTGGAAAACTTTGACAGAAATACAGAATGTGTATGATCGCTTCATGGGAGCGTATTTGTATCACAGGGGTTGCAAGAACAACCAGGTGAAGCATTCTGGTGACGGTGATCAGGCAAAAAGCAAGGCCCGTATGTTTGTCTCTCATTTTATTCAAGTCTTGAACTTATGCATGATGCGAGGCGAAATCAAGGAAAAGCATAAGTCTCTTTATGGCCTTAGTGAAGGAGATTATACTGTACCAGATATGACATCTTCAGAACAGTTACTGTATTGGGGAGAGCATATCATTGCTGGAGAAAAAGAAAGGCTAAAGTTGGGAGGTGTCCCAGTCTATAATCCTTCTATCGCAAAAGTTTCAGTACATTTTGATATCTTCAGGGATCTTTATAAAAAGCAGAAGCGTCTTCAGAAACTTACATCCTCAAGTGGTGATGACATGGGTGCATTGCGCGAAGAGGTGGATAAAGTTTTACTTGATCTTTGGAATCAGGTGGAAGCAGCCTTTGCAGACTTGCCTGTTCTGGAAAGATATAAGAAGTGCCAGTCCTATGGCATTGTATATTACTATAGAAGGCATGAAGACCCGATTGAAGGCTTGACTCTATGAACATAATAGATACACATTCTCATATTTATCTGGAGGAATTCGATGAGGATCGCGCCGATGTGTTGGCACGTGCTAAGCAGAATCATGTCGGAAAGATAATCTTGCCTGCCATTGAACTTCAGTCGTTGGATCGGCTCATGAACATGTGCCGCCAAAACCCTGGTTACTGTTTTCCCCTACTGGGGTTGCATCCCGAAGAAGTGAAAGAAGACTATCACGAGATTCTTTCCAGGATGAAAGCCTTACTTAATGTAAAAGATTCTCCTTTTATCGGAATCGGTGAGGTAGGACTGGATTTTTATTGGGACCAGACCTATCGGAAGGAACAGATAGAAGCTTTTGAAACTCAGATAGAGTGGGCCATCCAATATGGCCTTCCGCTCGTGATTCATACCCGTTCTGCCCATCAGGAACTTGTATCTACCTTATATAAATATAAAGGAGAAAAACTAAGGGGTATTTTCCATTGTTTTTGCGGAACTGCCGAAGAGGCTAAAGAACTGCTTAGTTTCGATGGTTTCCTGCTGGGAATAGGTGGAGTCTTGACATTTAAAAAATCAACTTTGCCTCAGGCTTTGGCCGATGTTCCTTTGTCAAGATTGGTGGTAGAGACAGATTCCCCGTATCTTGCTCCTGTTCCACATAGGGGTAAACGGAACGAAAGCAGTTTTGTCTATGATACCGTTGTAAAGCTTGCCGATGTTAAAAATGTTTCGATAGAAGAGGTTGCGCGTGTGACGACAGAAAATGCCGAAAAGCTCTTTTTTACCCCTCAAATATGAACAAAATGAAGGAAATCTCTATTAAAAATGGTTTCTTCTTAAATTTTTGTGAAAGATTATTGGGCTAAAAGAGAAAAAATGGATATATTTGTGCGTTGAAAACTGTAATAAGGTTTTTGTGGTTGATTTTGTTGGGTTGAATCAACTGCTAGAGGGAGAGATGCTCGAGTGGTTGAAGAGGCACGCCTGGAAAGCGTGTAAACGCCGAAAGCGTTTCGGGGGTTCGAATCCCCCTCTCTCCGCATGAAAAGAAAAAGAAATGAAAAACAATTTATAAACAATTAATTAATTAATCTTAAAATTTTAGACACACAATGAAAAAGTTTTTTGCAATTGTTGCTGTTATGGGTATGATGACTTTCGGTCTGACCCAGAACATCGTGGCTCAGGAGGCTGAGGAGGCTACTCCAGATTCAACCGCTACAGAACAGGTAGAAGAAGCTCCTGCACAGGAGGAGGCAGTAGCTGAAGAGGCTGCTCCAGTAGTAGAGGAAGAGAACGCTTCTCTTCACAAGGAGTTGAAGACTAAGTTCATCGAAGGTGATGCTGGTTTCATGTCTTTGGTATCTATCGCATTGGTACTGGGTCTTGCATTCTGTATCGAGCGTATCATTTATTTGTCTTTGGCTGAGGTTAACGCTAAGAAGTTGATGAAGGACATCGAGGCTAAGTTGGCTGCTAAGGATGTTGAGGGTGCAAAGCAGGTTGCTAAGAACACTCGTGGTCCTGTTGCTTCTATCTGCTATCAGGGTCTGATGCACATGGACGAAGGTCTTGACACTGTTGAGCGTACCGTTACTTCTTACGGTGGTGTTCAGGCAGGTTACTTGGAGCAGAACTGCTCTTGGATTACCTTGTTCATCGCAATGGCTCCATCTTTGGGATTCTTGGGTACTGTAATCGGTATGGTTGCTGCATTCGATAAGATCCAGCAGGCAGGTGATATCTCTCCAACAGTTGTTGCAGGTGGTATGAAGGTTGCGTTGATTACTACTATCTTCGGTATCGTTGTTGCATTGATTCTGCAGGTATTCTACAACTTCATCTTGGCTAAGATCGAGTCTATCACCAGCACTATGGAAGATGCTTCTATCCAGTTGTTGGATATGATTACTAAGGTAAGCGCAAAGTAATTAATCTTTAAGTAGAACAAAAATGAAAATTCAGAAAATTTCATCATACGCCTTGTATGCATGCTTTGCCCTGATTGCAGTGGTATTTGCAGTGTTCTACTTGGTCGGTTATGATAATCCTGTAGGAGAATACAATGCTCCTCAGATGACTGAGCTTCTGCTCATCCTGATGTATGCTTTGGTTGTAGTGAATATCGTTTTGATGGTATGGAGCTTGATCAAGAGTGTACTAGCAGGTAGTGGTGTTGATGACGCTAAGACTGGTGTTCCTGGAACTAAGGTTGCTTGGGCTGCTATGATTTGCTTGGTAGGTTCTTTGGTCCTTGGTGCAGTATTAGGTTCAAGTGGTCCTGTAACTACTGTTGACGGTACTGTAACAGAAGGCGCTATGTCTCTGTTGTCAGATGTAATGATCATCTCAATCTACATCCTTCTTGTAGTTGCTGCAGTTGGTGTTGTAGTTAATTTGACTGGTATTGCTAAGAAATAATATCTAAAAAAGTAAGAAAGTATGGCAAGAAAGAAAAGAAAAGCACCGGGATTGAACACCAGTTCTACCGCTGATATCTCTTTCATGTTGCTCATCTTCTTCTTGGTTACAACTTCAATGGACACCGATAGAGGTTTGGCACGTCAGTTGCCACCACCTCCTGAAGAGAATGCCGAAGTGAAGGATATTATAGTCAAGGAGCGTAATATCATGAATGTTCGTATGAACTCTGCTGGTAACCTCATGATCGAAAACATGGATGGTCAGCAGTTCATCAAACTGGATGATTTACGAGCAATAGTGAAGGACTTTATTCAGAATCCAAATAACTCTGACAATAAGCCAGAGCTTCACGCTGAAACAATTCCTTATTTTGGTGAGGTAATGATTACCAAGAATCACGTAATTTCTGTACAGAATGACCGTGGTACTCCTTATAAGGTATACTTCTCTGTTCAGCATGAGCTGATTGCAGCTTACAATGAACTTCGTGAAGAAATTGCTAAGAAGCAGTTTGGTAAGAGCTTTGCAGATTTGACTGAAGACCAGGCAGATGCAGTACGTAAGTACTATCCTCAGAAGATTTCTGAGGCTGAACCTAAAAACTATGGAGGAAAATAAAAATGGGAAAATTTAATAAGAACGGAAAGAAGGAAATGCCAGAGATGAACACCTCATCTCTTCCTGACTTGATTTTCACCATCTTGTTCTTCTTCATGATGGTAACTACCATGCGTGAGGTTACTCTTCAGGTTAAGATGAAGTTGCCTCATGGTCAGAATGCAGTATTGGAGAAATTGGAGAAGAAGTCATTGGTATCTTTCGTATACGTTGGCCCTCCAACAGATGCTTTGGCTGCAAAGATGGGTACTGATAGCCGTATTCAGTTGAACGATAAGTTCGCTGAAGTTGACGAGGTTCAGGATTATATCCAGCAGGAGCGTATGAATATGAGTGAGGCTGATCAGCCATTCATGAAGGTTTCATTGAAGTGTGATCAGGATACTCAGATGGGTATCATCACTGATGTTAAGCAGGCTTTGAGAAAGGCTTACGCTTTGAAGATTAACTACTCTGCTACTGGTGGTGAGTAATCTAATAAATCAGATATAAAAAAGGGAGTGATTTTTTCACTCCCTTTTTTTATTTGTTTACATAGAAATCAATCAGATCTTGCAGCGCTTGTTGGCAGACGGGACAGAATGCAGGAGCTTCATTGATTTTCATTCTGCATTCTTGGGTTCCTCTATAGACTCCCTTTGAACTGTATCCTGCTCCTTCATAGACGCCTACTTTGGTGAATATATCCTTTGGGTACTTGCTGGTAGGGGTAGGGATAGGTGTTCCTTCCTTGATGAGGTTTTTCCATTTTGAATCAAAATCTACCAGTGTTGTTATGTTTTTTTCCCAAGGTTCTGTATCTGCTGGATATTGTGGCTCAAATTCATCGTCATAATAATACTCGTCAGCCAATCCTCCGAAACTGTGTCCGAATTCATGAACCACTACAGGCTTGAATGATGGATGATGTGCAGTGGTGAGTGTATAGCTGTTATAGATTCCTCCACCACCGTATTCATGGGTATTAGCTAGGATAATGATGTGTTCATAGGGAATTCCCGCCAGTTTGTTGTTTAGGTTTTTGAGTTGGAGGGTAGTCAGGTATCTGTCCGAATAGAACGTATCAAAATGAGAGGCAATTGCTGTTTCTTTCCATTCACCTTTCTGAGGTACGCTTACTCCGGAATCTTTCGATTCGCAAGCTACAGCTATAAAATTAAACTTTTCCTTGTTTTTCTTGAAGGGTTCATGGTTGAATAAGGATTCCATGGCTGTATTTGCATCTTTGTAGAAGGTTTCCATTTCTTCTTTGGTATAACCTTCTGCTACGATTGCCACATCTATGCAGTCTTCCAAGGTACCGTTCTGAAGCAGATTTCTGGTAGGGGTCTGGTAAGCATATCCTCTTTTTACGATCAGTGGATCTTTGGGATCTATTTCATGACTCATTTCACAGATTGTCTTCCGATGCGTATCCATGAGTTTTACTTCCACAATGACGTTATTCTTTGGGAACGGAATCTGAAATACGTTTTCAAAGGACTTGCGTACCTTGGTTGCCTCTTCTTCTACCAGCCACTCTTGAAATAGGGTAGAGAATGAATGCATGTAGATAATCTGTCTGCTGTTTTTGTCCTTTACTATAATCTGGCCATTTCCTTCTAAAGGAAGCTTGCCCAGGTTATGTTTTCTTCCTGCCCACTGAGGTGTTTTGTTTAATTCATCAAGATAAATTTCCTGATGATCATGGTCTCCTGCAAAGATATAGTCGATTCGCAGGGTATTGTCTTCGAAGAAATCCTCGAATTTCTGTGCATTTGCCGTGGTCGTCAATCCGCAGCAAAAAGCGAATGCCATTATTTGGTTATTCATTTTCTATTTAATATTGTATCTGCACGAAGTTACTGCTTTTTTGCAAAAATGTAAATAATTATCGTGTAAATCTTTCATTCTTAAGATAAATTGCGTAACTTTGCCATAAGAAAAAAATATTATTATGGGAAAGTTTCAATTAGATGAATTGGATCAGCAGATTTTAAGTCTTGTTGCCAATAATGCTCGTATTCCTTTTTTAGAGGTTGCCAGAGCCTGTAATGTTTCCGGTGCAGCTGTTCATCAGCGTATCCAGAAGCTGGTGAACCAGGGGGTGATTAAGGGATCAGAGTTTGTCCTTGACCCAGAATTGGTAGGCTTCGAAACTTGTGCTTACGTAGGCCTTTATCTGAAGGATGTAAGTCAGTTTGACGAGGTTGTCAAGGCTCTGGAAGAGATTCCAGAAGTGGTAGAATGCCATTTCACCACCGGCAGCTATGATATGTTCTTGAAGATCTACGCACACAACAATCACCATCTGCTCAGCATCATTCATGATAAGTTGCAGCCATTGGGATTGTCCAGATCAGAGACCATCATTTCTTTCAATGAGGCATTTAAGCGTCAGCTTCCAGTTTAAGCATAAGAAAAGGCAGAGTTTTTACTCTGCCTTTCTTGTATAATCTACAAAACTATATTCGTATTTATGTTTTTCATCGGTTCCGTGGTCCTCACGGAACGATTCCTGCCACTCATCCTGGAACGGTGGGAAAAAGGTGTCTGCCTGTACTGGTGTATCTTTGATCAAGGTGAGGCACAGCTCATCGGCAAACTCAATGGCTTGCTTGTATACACTGTCGCCACCTATGATGTAGATGTGCTCGTCGTTCTCGCACGCTTTCAGTGCCTCCTGAAGAGAAGGGTAGCATTCTGTATTCTCAAATTGAATCTGCTGGCGGGTAAGCACTACATTCTTTCTGTTAGGCAATGCCCCTTTAGGAAGCGATTCAAAAGTCTTGCGGCCCATGATGATGGTATGGCCTGTAGTCAGTTGCTTGAATCTTTTCAGGTCATTAGGCAGCCAGTAGATAAGTTTATTCTCAAAACCTATGGCATTGTTCTCTGCCACGGCAGCTATGATGGAAATCTTGCTCATGTCTTAATCTTAAATGGAAACAGCTCCCTTGATTGCAGGCCAAGGGTCATAACCTTCTAGTGTGAAATCCTCGTACTTGAAGTCCAGGATGCTCTTGACGTCAGGATTAATCTTCATGGTAGGCAGTGCACGTGGCTCACGGGTAAGCTGCAGCTGTACCTGTTCCATGTGGTTCAGGTAAATGTGTGTATCACCGGTGGTATGAATGAATTCTCCCGGTTTCAGACCGGTTACCTGAGCCACCATCATGACCAGTAGGGCGTAGGACGCAATGTTGAATGGCACGCCCAGGAAGGTGTCTGCGGAGCGCTGGTAAAGTTGCAGACTCAGTTTCCCGTTGGCTACATAGAACTGGAAAAAGCAGTGACAAGGTGGCAATCCCATCTGGTCAATCTGTGCCACATTCCATGAACAGACAATCATTCTTCGTGAATCAGGGGTATTCTTGATCTGTTCTATAACCTGCATCAGCTGGTCAATGTGTCCACCGTTGTAGTCAGGCCATGAACGCCACTGGTAGCCATAGATAGGACCTAATTCTCCGGTCTCGTCATCGCCCCATCCATCCCAGATGTGTACATTCTTTGCCTGAAGGGTCTTCTTGTTGGTATCACCGCTGATGAACCACAGTAGCTCCTCTATAATTCCTCTCAGAAAGACTTTCTTGGTGGTCAGTAGGGGAAATCCGTCTTCCAGGTTAAAACGCATCTGATGGCCAAAGACACTCTTGGTTCCTGTGCCTGTGCGGTCTTCTTTCACTACTCCTTCAGTAAGGATTCGGTTCACTAGGTCGAGATATTGTTTCATGTCTTTACTTTTTTCTTTCTTCTGCAAAGATAACTGATTTTTTCCATTATCTTTGCACGTAAAAGAAATAATATGGAATTACCTGCATCCTTCATTGAAAATATGAAAAGACTATTGGGTGAAGCAGAAACCCAAGTGTTCCTGGAAGCTCTTGCCAAGGAGACTCCTGTCAGTGTTCGCCTGAACCCGGGGAAGGATGCCGGCATTTCTACCGAAGAATGGACACAGATACCTTGGTGTCCTGATGGCTATTATCTGCCTAAACGTCCTACCTTTACTTTTGATCCCTTGTTTCATGCCGGATGTTACTATGTACAGGAGGCATCTTCCATGTTTCTCTCGCAGGTGGTCCGGACCTACGTAAAAGAGCCTTCCATAGCCCTGGATATGTGTGCTGCACCCGGTGGTAAAAGCACGCTCTTGCGCGATTCCTTGCCAGAAGGAAGCCTGCTGGTGGCCAATGAGGTCATGCCGCAGCGTGCCCAGGTCTTGGCCGAAAACCTGATGAAATGGGGACATCCGGGGGTAGTGGTCACGCACAGCGATTCTGCAGAATTCACTTCCTTAAAGCACTTCTTCGATGTGATTCTGACCGATGTTCCTTGCTCTGGTGAGGGCATGTTCCGAAAAGATGAGATGGCTGTCAAGGAGTGGAGCATGGAGAATGTGGATACTTGCTGGCAGCGCCAGCGCATGATTGTGGAGAATGTCTGGCCAAGCTTGAAGCCAGGTGGCCTTCTCATCTATTCCACCTGTACCTTCAACCTGTGGGAAGACGAGCTGAATGTCCGCTGGATAAAGGAGACACTGGGAGCAGAGGTGCTGGAAGTTCCTGTCCAGGAGGAATGGAAAATCACGTCAGCTTTAGGCGGAGAATCCATGCCTGTTTACCGTTTCCTGCCTCATAAGACAGTAGGTGAAGGACTGTTCATGGCAGTGCTCCGCAAGAACGGAGATGAAGCTTGTGAGGCCCCTCTTAGAAAAAAGGACAAGAAAAACAAGCAGGGCAAGAAGCAGCCAGCGGTATCTCCTGTCCCAAAGGAGTGCAAGTCCTGGTTGAAAGAGGGCAGTGCTTACTTGTATCAGTGGCATAGAGATCATGTGATGGCCTTTCCTAAGCAGTTCCAGGAGCAATGGGAAATACTCTCCTCTGCAGTAAACGTCATCCATGCTGGAATCTCTCTGGCTACCCTGAAGGGAAAGGATATCATTCCAGATCATAGTCTGGCCATGAGCCAGGTGGCAGAAGATGTATTTCCTCGTTGCGAGTTGACTTACGCGCAGGCCGTTGCGTATTTGCGAAAAGAAGCTATTCTGCTGGATTCTGATGCTCCAAGAGGCTTTGTCTTGCTTACCTATCGGAATATGCCGTTAGGCTTCGTGAAGAATATTGGCAACAGAGCCAATAATCTCTATCCTCAGGAGTGGAGAATACGTTCTGGCTATACACCCGAGGAGCTGCTTGTCTTGTAAGCTTATCCTTCTGTCTTTACGGTTTCAAAAGGAATCCTGTAATTGCATCCTTCCTTCCAGTTGGAACATCCATAGGCTGTCCGGCCTTTTATGATGACACCCTTTCCGCAGACAGGGCAAGTCTGACCTACCGGGTTGGTCGCTGTACCGGCAGCCGGTTTCACAGGAGTTTTAGGCCGAGTAGGTGTTACGGAAGTCCCCTCATTCTCTCCCTTGTCCTTAGGTTTGCGTGTTCTGGGTGTTCCTGCAGAACTTCTGGTTTTTCTGGCCGGCTTGGCATCATCTGTTGTAACGGAGACGCGACGGTTTGTGCTGTCTGCCAGCACGGTACGGATGATATCTGTCACCATTTCTTTCAGTTCTACAATGAAAGTCTGGGCACTGTAGCTCTTGCTCTCTATCTGGCGCAGCTTCTTCTCCCAGCGTCCTGTCAGTTCTGCGCTCTTGAGCAGTTCCTCGTGAATCAGGTCTATCAGTTCTACTCCCGTAGGGGTAGCCCAGAGTGTTCTTCTTTCCTTCCGGATATAATGGCGCTTGAAAAGAGTCTCTATAATGGCAGCACGGGTTGACGGGCGTCCTATACCGTTTTCTTTCAAGGCATCGCGAAGCTCATCACTGTCCACAAACTTTCCTGCAGTTTCCATGGCACGCAGCAGGGTAGCCTCTGTGTAGGGTTTTGGCGGCTGTGTCCACTTCTCGTTCAGGCTTGGAATATGAGGGCCGTTCTCCCCCTTTGAGAAGACAGGCAGCGTGTGCTCTTCTTCGGTTCTTTCTTCCGCATCCGTCTCATTTCCTCTCTTCTTGAAGATGACTTTCCAGCCTTCTTCCAGGATTGTCTTTCCGCTGGTACGGAACAGGACTTGGCCTTCTCCCACAGGAACCTGACCCATGACCGTGGTAGTCTCAAACTTGCAGTCGGGATAGAATACGGCAATGAATGAACGTGCAATCAAGTCATATACCTTGGCTTCCATGTCATTCAGGTTCTGTGCAGGAACGCCGGTAGGAATAATGGCATGGTGGTCGGTTACCTTCGATGAGTCGAACACCTTTTTGGACTTTGGCAGTGTCTTTCCTGCCAGCGGTTGGGTATAGGCTTCATAGCCTCTTAATCCGCTTAAGATTCTTGGACATTTCGGATAGATGTCATCCGAAAGGAAAGTGGTATCCACACGAGGGTAGGTCGTAAACTTCTTCTCGTAAAGGCTCTGGATAAGCTGAAGCGTCATGTCTGCGCTGAATCCGAACTTACGGTTGCAATCCACCTGAAGTGAGGTCAAGTCGTAAAGACGAGGCGGTGCTTCCGTACCTTTCTTTCTCTGTACATCGGTTACGGTAAAAGGCTGTTCTTTGATGGAGTTCAGTACTTGCAGTCCCTCCTCTTCGGTCAGGTATTCCAGTTGCTTGAACACAGGACCTTTAGGCTTGATGGTCTTTCCTTGAGCTGCAGCCTCCTTGATTTCGGCTTCCGCTTCAGCCTCTGCCTCCTCATCGTGGACAATGGCGGTAAACTTCGTGTCTCTATAGAGGGTAGAGAGCACCCAGCTCTGCTTGGGAACAAAGTTCTCTATCTCCTTCTGTCTGTTTACTATCAGGGCTAGGGTAGGAGTCTGTACACGGCCTATGGAGAGGACCTGACGGTTCTGTCCATATTTCAAGGTGTATAGTCTCGTGGCATTCATGCCCAGTGTCCAGTCTCCAATGGCACGGCTCAGGCCAGCTTCGTAGAGCGACTGGTATTCTATCTGGTCTTTCAGGGTCTTGAATCCCTCCCTGATAGCCTCTTCGGTCAGTGAGGAGATCCACAGACGTTTCACAGGGCACTTTGCGCCGGCTTTCTGCATGACCCAGCGCTGTATGAGTTCTCCTTCCTGGCCGGCATCACCACAGTTGATGATCATGTCTGCCTGTTGCATAAGTCCCTGAATGGTCTTGAACTGCTTTTCAATGCCCTTGTCGTTCTTCAGCTTGATTCCGAAGCGTTCTGGAATCATGGGCAGTGAAGAAAGGCTCCAGGCTTTCCAGTTAGGCGAGTATTCATGTGGTTCTTTCAGTTCGCACAAGTGTCCGAAGGTCCAGGTAACCTGATACCCGTTCCCTTCCATGTAGCCATCGTGAGAGGCCTTGGCTCCCAGTACATTGGCTATGTCTTTTGCTACACTTGGTTTCTCTGCAATACAGACTATCATCTCTTTTTCTTTGTTTTGATGTGCAAAGATAAGATAAAATAGCGTATCTTTGTACAAGAAATTACAAAAGATGACAAAGGCTATATTTTTTGATGTCGATGGAACGCTGGTTCCGTTTCAGAGTCACGGTGTACCCGAATCCACCCGCAAGGCCATCCACGATGTCCGTCAGAAAGGGGTAAAAGTGTTTATCTGTACCGGTCGTCCCTTGCAGTATATTGATAACCTGGAAGGGGTAGAATACGATGGCATGGTCACTGTGACCGGCGCATTGTGTACCGATGAGCAGGGAAAAAACATAGGGAGCAGATTTATTCCCAGGGAAGACGTGGTGGCACTTATTGATTATCTGAAGAGTCAGGAAGATTCCACTCCTTTCATGGCTGTAGCCAAGGACAAGATGTATGCCAATAACCTGGAACGGGAGGACGTGAAGTACATTACCTCTTTTCTGAATGTGCCTCAGGTGCATTATCTACCCATGGAAGAGGCTGTAGACGATGACTTGCTGCAGCTCATCGGTTTCTTCCGTGAAGAGGAGGAGAAATACCTGCAGGCTCATGTGCTGAAGCATTGTATACCTATGCGCTGGCATGAATCCTTTGCCGATTTGGTGGCACAGGGTGTGAGCAAAAGCGCAGGAATAGATACCATGATAGCCCATTATGGCATAGACCTTTCAGAAACCATGGCATTTGGCGATGGAGGAAACGATATTCCTATGTTAGATCATGCAGCCATCAGTGTGGTAATGGGCAATGCTTCGGATGCTGTGAAAGCCCATGCAGATTTCGTGACCGATGATGTAGATAAGGATGGCGTGCTTCATGCCTTGCGTCACTTTGGATTGTTAGATTAGAGCTTAGCAACAGTCCGTCTGGTCGGACAGGTCTGTCCGTAAGGACGGACAGCCTTGTCCGCCCTTGCGGACTTTTTTTATCTTAAGTTATGATTCCCGCTGGTCTTAAGCTGTGATTCCAGTCGGTCTATACTTATTCTATTTTTATCAAGAAAACACCTAACACCTATCACGATGGGTGTTATTTCATAGAATATCAATTACTTACACGTGATAGGTGTTGTTCCAACACCTATCACAACACCTATCATACACCTATCACAGATAGTAAGCAGTCATGTGAGGTGTTGGGTAGGGTGTTGGGTAGGGTGTTTGACAAACACCCTACCCAGCTAACTGTTTTGTTTTCAACACGTTATAGCGATTGTGTGAGGTGTTGGCATATTTTTGTGAAAAAATCCATGCACCATATCACATAGCATAGAAGTCCAATTATTTTTCTATAGATCAAGGCTCTACATTTGTTGTTCCTTTGTCGCTCCTTCGATACATCTCCTATCGGTTTCCGCAAAAAAACTAGAGGATCAACGAAGGTAGAACGAAGGAACAACGGAGGATGAACGGAGAATGAACGGCAAACGATACGTAAATGAACGGTAACTGATACGGTGAGGTGTACTGATTTTTCTTTTTTCCCGACAAAATTTGGAAAGTTCACAGGAAATCTTTTTCTTTGCAAGTGGAAGTATTATGGTATTTGAAAAAGATACCGATGGCAAGACTGCACAGGTGCAGAACCATCAATTAGAATCTACCACTTCCTCTCCAAAAAGCTCCGGAGAGGCAAATTCAGAGAAAACCTGCGAAGGTTTCCTGGATCTGATGATTGACACAGCGTTCAAGTTCATCTTCTCCAAGAAGCAGT
>JAKSLR010000013.1 GCA_024401095.1 Bacteroidaceae bacterium | reverse complement strand
GCATGGATGGCATGAAGCACGTTGCCATGTGGGTAACTCGCTCGGAAGGCCAGTCACCTCGTGCTGGCGAAGAGAGCTGTCAGGTGATCATGAACAACTGCATCCGTTGCCATACCAGTCTCAATACGACCATGGTCAATACGGGCAAAGTTGATTATATGATGACAGAAGTCGGCAAGGGCAAGGTTTGCTGGGATTGTCACCGTCAGGTGCCTCACGGCGGTCATTCATCGCTCACCGAATCTCCATTGACCAAGGTCCCGCTACCAGCAAGCCCCGTGCCTGGGTGGCTGCAGAAGATGATGGAGTGAAGAGTTAAGAGTTGACAGTTAACGATGAACAACAAATAGATTGAAATATAATTTATAAACGATCGAATATGGAAAACAACAACAAACTCTCTGGTTTCAAGGCTTGGGCTTTGTTCGGCGGTTCTATGGTGGTTGTGTTTGGCCTAGGTCTGCTGACCAGTGCACTTATGGAACGTCGTGCAGAGGTAGCCAGCCTCTTCAACAACCGAAAGAACACGATGACTGGCGAGAAGATTCATCCACAGAATGAGGATTTCCGCTCAGATTTCCCTCGTGAGTACCAAACTTGGCGCAAGACAGAAGAGACTTCATTTGAGAGCAAATACAACAGCTCGGAGGCAGTCGATGTGCTGGCTCAGCGCCCTGAAATGGTGGTTCTCTGGGCAGGTTATGCCTTCTCTTGGGATTACACCACTCCACGCGGACACATGCACACCATTGAAGATATGACACGCACCCTGCGTACCGGTGCACCTGATACCGAGACGACTGGCTCTAACCAGCCAGGCACTTGCTGGACGTGTAAGAGTCCTGATGTGCCACGTATCATGCAGGAGAAGGGTATTGCCGAATACTACAAGGCCAACTGGGCCATGTGGGGCAATGAAATTGTCAATCCTCTGGGATGCTCTGACTGTCACGATCCTGAGACGATGGATCTGCGCATCAGTCGTCCGGCCCTCATCGAGGCCTTCCAGCGTCAGGGTAAGGACATCACACAGGCTACTCCTCAGGAGATGCGCACCCTGGTTTGCGCCCAGTGTCACGTAGAGTATTATTTCCGCGATGATCCTGCCACTCCTGAGAAAGACCAGTACCTCACCTTCCCTTGGGACAAGGGCTTCACCGTCGAAGACATTGAGGCTTATTACGATGAGACAGGCTTCTACGACTACATTCACGCTCTCTCTAAGACCCCTATCCTCAAGGCTCAGCACCCTGGCTTCGAAACCTGTAAGATGGGCATTCACGGTCAGCGTGGTGTGGGTTGTGCTGATTGCCACATGCCTTATATGAACGAAGGTGGCGTGAAGTTCAGCGACCACCACGTACAGAGCCCTCTCAACAAGATGGATCGCACCTGCCTTGTCTGCCATCGTGAGAGCGAAGAGACCCTCCGCCAGAATGTCTATGAGCGTCAGGAGAAGGTCTTTGATGTACGCAATCAGGTAGAAAAGGAATTGGCCAAAGCTCACATCCAAGCTAAGTATGCCTGGGATAATGGTGCTACCGAGGAGCAGATGAAGGAAACCCTCGCCCTCCTGCGCAAGAGCCAGTGGCGCTGGGATTTTGCCGTTGCTTCACACGGTGCCAGCTTCCATGCGCCACAGGAGATGACCCGCATCCTCAGCCATTCGCTCGAATACGCACTCAAGGCTCAGGTTGAGATCACCCGCACCTTGGCTAAGCTCGGCCATCTTGAAGAGGTGCCAATGCCAGACATCTCTACCAAGGAGAAGGCTCAAGAGTACCTCGGCCTTGATATGGCTGGCAAGGTAGCTGCCAAAGAGAAATTCCTCCAGGAGATTCGTCCAAAGTGGCTCGAAGATGCACGTGCCAAGGGTAAGGTTCGCGACGATGCCTATACAACCGTCACACTCTAAAGACACTATAATATAAAAATGTGGAATAAACCTTGGAGCTTCAAAGAAAGTGCGCTCATCGGTGGAGGCCTTCTGGTGGTCGGCACCTTGCTGCAACTCACCATCGGAGCCATCGACTGGTCGCTGCTCTCTGCTCCTATCAACGTTATCCTTTTAGTTACTTATCTGCTTGTGCTTGGTGTATTTTACGCCATGCGCAAGCACATTTATTTCATAGCGTGGTCGATGACGCTTCATGCGGCCATCCCTGCCCTGCTCTGCGGTGTGGCTGTCACACTGCTGATGGGACTTACCGGATGGGACGAGATGCTCTCTGCATGGCCCTTCGTACTGATCTACATCTGGCTGATGAGCATCGTAGGGTTGATTGCCTTCGACCGCATCCTTCGGCTGTTCCGTGGTCCGCAGGTCGCCTCTTCACGTCTGGCCACCTTCACCTCTGTGCTCAATCATGCCGGCCTTTTCATGGCCATGGTTTGCGGCACCTTGGGCAATGCCGATATGCAGCGACTGCACATGACCGTCAAAGTGGGTCAACCGGAATGGCGTGCAGCCGATGCTGACCGGCAAGGGCTTATACAGGACCTGCCTATTGCCATCGAGCTTCATAGCTTCACCATCGACGAGTACCCTCCACAATACACCATCATTGACAACGAGACAGGTCAGGTGATACAGGATGCTCCCTGGCAGATTGTGCAAGATACGTTGTTCGAATACGCTGCTCCCCGTCCAGAGAGTGACAGCTACGTGGAGTGGCGCAGCATGGGCGCCTGTACGGCTTCGCACATCACCGCTTTGCGAGAGGTTTCAGGGGTTACAGGAGGTTCTGAAGCTTCAAAGGTCGAAGGCTGGGTATCGTGCGGCTCGTTTATGTTTCCTTACCGTGCCTTACACCTTGACGAACGCTGTAGTGCCGTCATGCCTGAGCGTGAGCCGAAGCGCTATGCATCGGAAGTGACAGTATATTCTGAAGGCGGAGAGAAAGTCGATGCAGTCATCGAAGTCAACCACCCGCTGGAGATAGAGGGGTGGAAGATCTATCAGCTCTCCTACGACGAAGCCCTCGGCCGCTGGTCAGATACCTCCGTCTTTGAGCTTGTCCGCGACCCTTGGCTCCCCTGGGTTTATACGGGTATCTACATGCTCTTGGCAGGTGCACTGTTGACGTTCTTCACTAGCAAAAAGAAGATTTCGCAATTATGAATTCTCAATTATGAATTAACCCCATGACTTGGTCACACTTCCCATATTTTGCGCTTCCTGCCGTTCTATGCTGGATAGCCGGTGCTTGGTTTTCTATCAAAGAACGAAAAGCACAGACCTTTGCGATGACGGCATTAGGCATACTCATCTTCTTTGCCTACATCATCGGCATGTGGATCAGCCTTGATCGTCCACCCCTTCGCACCATGGGCGAGACACGCCTCTGGTACTCTTTCTTCATGCCCGTAGCAGGACTTATCACCTGGAGTCGTTGGCGCTACCGCTGGATCCTCTCCTTCTCAACTCTGATGGCCTTGGTCTTTGTATGCATCAACCTTTTCAAGCCCGAGATTCACAGCACTACACTGATGCCAGCCTTGCAGAGCCCCTGGTTCGCACCGCACGTCATCGTCTATATGTTCTGTTATGCGTTGTTTGGTGCGGCCACCTGCGTTGCACTATTCCTATTAGTAAAAAAACATACTCCTCAAGAGCACAAGACCTCAAGCCCTCAAACTCTTGACCTGATTGATAACCTCATCAACGTAGGTCTCTCGTTCATGACCATCGGCATGCTCTTCGGTGCACTTTGGGCCAAAGAAGCATGGGGCACCTATTGGGCATGGGATCCCAAAGAGACTTGGGCAGCCATCACATGGCTCTGCTATCTGGTGTACGTCCACGCACGTCTGCATCGCCCAACACCTGCCCGCAACCGCTTCTGCCTATGGTTCCTTATCTTCAGTTTTGCCTGTCTGCAGATGTGCTGGTGGGGCATTAACTACCTCCCTGCGGCTCAAGGCAAGAGCGTTCATACCTATAACATGAAGTAAAAAGACATTATGAGAAAAGAAAGCAGACAGATGAGCGCAGAATGGGCATTTGAGGTGCTCGACAAAGCTCCATACATCACCGTCAGCATGGCCGACAAAGAGGGAATGCCCTACGGATTGCCCCTCTCTCTCGTACGCACCGACGAGAAGACCTTCTACTTCCACAGCACATGGATGCTTTCGACGCCTCTATCGAACGCAGTCTCAGCCGAACCGCAGTCGTCCGCATTACCCTGACCGAACCACCCGTAGGCAAGCGAAAACAGTATGACAATCAGGGCGAAGAAATGAAATGGCAACGCATGGAATAATGAAAATGGCGAATCTCAAACAATGGCTCAGCAAACTCTCATTCCGCACAGGAGTGATCGTCCTACTCTGCTGCATCCCCTGCTACATACTCTCTTTCGCCCAGATTGCCCTCCCCATCTCTGTGGAGCTGAAGGGCGTATTGTGGTTCATCCTCTTTGGCATGGCTAAGACTTTTCAATATGGCGGGCTTTCCATCCTCGGCGTGGAAGGAGTAAAACTGTTAAAGCAAAAGATCAAGAAACAAGATTGATTTCAACGAATCTGACAATAAGATTTAAATTATTTGGTTAAAAAAGTAATTGGGCCTGATCTATAAAATGCTTGTAATTTTATCTATACACTAGTTGTTATATTGATAATCATAATGTTCCCCCATATTGTTTTTCTTGGTATGTTTTAATGGCAATTTCCATAAGATTTAAGGCTTTTGTTATGTCAAACTCTTGTTCTTCACCATTTTTGCATGGTGGGAAAATAGTGTTCCCATCTTCATCAACTTTTATTTGTGTTTCAAAGTCTTCATATATGATTTTCTTCATACCTTCTTATTTTACTTATAAATAGTTCAACAATTCAATTAGTTTCAGCAAAAATATACTTTTTCTATGATAATGTATAAAGGAGTGAGCCATATGCTTATTCTGAAGGAAAAGCTCAGCCGAATAGACAATTTTGTAGGACTAGAGATAAAGAAATCTTATGTACGACAGAAGAAAGATAGATAGCTTTATAATCTATTGAAATAACAATAAAATAGAGCCATTAAAACTGTCTTCAATAGAATTTTTAGCTCATTAGGAACAATTTGAAAATTACTAAAACAAAATTAATTTTTGATGACACATAATCAGTTAAAGAAATGTAATTGCGATAAAAATAAGTTAAGCAGCTAAAGATAAAAAAATTATTATAATTTGAGGGTTTAAATCTTGAAATGATTAATTTGGTTGTGCGTTTGTTGTGCAATAAAAAAATAATCGCCATGATAAAATGCTTATTTTCAAGCGTTTATCGTGGCGATATTTTTACTTTCGTGATCCGGTTGGGATTCGAACCCAAGACCCACAGCTTAGAAGGCTGTTGCTCTATCCAGCTGAGCTACCGGACCATCCTTTTATACTATTATTTGAAAACGAGTGCAAAAGTAGTATTTTTTACAATAATAAGCAAATAAAAACCTAGTTTTTTGCACTTGCATCATACCATCCTTAGAGTTTAGACAAAAAAAATGGGTCACCGCTGTGACCCTTAATCGTTAACCTTAAATCTAATACTATGAAAAACACAGTGCAAAGATACTGCTTTCTATGATATTTGCAAACATTGTGTGCGAAAACATATACTATTTTCTTCATTTCTTGATATAAATCAAAACAATTAGTAAAAAAAAGAAGCAAAAAAGTTACATTTATTCTATTTTTCAAAAAACACATCAGTTAATATCTTAACTTATAATGTATTGAAAAAACTTTATGGGTTATCTTTCAGATAGTTTTCGTGGTTTTTTATAAATTTGCACACAGAAAAAAAGTCAAAACAGAAAACATGAAAAAAATCATAGTAATAACAGGCTTTTTTGCCTTGTGCCATACTACCCTATCTGCACAAACAGAAAAAACAGACACCGTACAAAAACAAATCAGTAACATTTTCTTAAATGCGGAATCGGACAGTAAGCCAAGAGAAATTTCATTGGGACTTCCTACAAATTCATTATCGGCTGTCCAGATCTTTGAAGACGGCATGCCTGTTTCTTACTATATCTATGAACTTCTACCTTACAAATCATGGCACGGTGGTGCCAGCGCTTCAACAACAGGCAGTATGGCTCCGCTGGAAACAGCAATGAGATACGGAGAGATAAACAACTATGTGGACAGCAAAAACCGCGGGGGAAGTGAGAAATTCCGCGGGACAATACAGTATACTTATGGCACATGGGGACAACAGAAATTTGACCTGAACATAAGCGGACCTATTGCAAACGGCTGGGGGTACTCTTTAAGCACCTATCAGAACTTTGACCCAGGATCAAACCACACCATAACACCTGCCTTGAAAGACCGTCACCAGTTCTACAAAGGCGTGTTGTCAAAAGACTTTGAAAATGGGAAAGGTGGAATGAAACTGGTTTACCAACACGTAAAGTTCCTTACTTACAGAGAGAACTATGGTCCTTTCATCTTCGTAGGTGACGGCAGCGTAAAGGAAATGGACGGATTCCGGTTGGGACGTGACTCCTACCGTCCTGAAATCAATTCCTATCAATATATGGATTTCATGACAGGAAAGATGGAGAGCGTCAGCTTTGATGATGCGAATGTGGATAAGACTCACCATGCAACCTTCACCCTGGACTATACCTTTGACAATGGTATGCACCTGGATGTAAGAAGCCGCTTCAAGACTGGCGACTACCTGAGTGGAGCAGGAAGTCTGGCTGGTATCCAGAAAGTAGATGCCAGCAATGGCTACACTCTGGCAGGAGGAATACCATACAGCGGATATGTACAAGCACGTAATATCCTGCAATTCAATTCTTTTGAAACATCGTGGATGAACAATGCCGAACTTCAGTTCAAGCGTGGAAATCACGACTTGAGAACAGGATTAGATTATCATTTCAACCATGGAGGAACCATTAATTCTTCTGTAAACTTTGCACACGAGGTAAAAGCTAATCCAAAACAGCTGTTCCTGAACGGAGAAGCGTTCTTTAACTACAATACCGGTGGAGAGTACTACGATGGATACGAACATAAACTGGCAGCCTACATAAAGGATGAATGGCAGATTAGCCAAGGCACTTCCTTAGCAGCTTTCCTACGACTGGAGAACCTTAATCTACATGGAGATGCAGCCAACAACTTGAACGGAGACACTAGCAATACCCGTTACCCTGGATTCAACCTGACAAAAGGTAAGTTTACCACATTCAGTGAAAATTATCTGAACGGTTCCTTCGGATTGGATTTCAACAAGAAGCTCATCGCAGGCTTGTCTTTGAAGGCACAGGGAATCTTCACCCGTGTACATAATACCATCTTTGACTACGGAGGTTTCTATGATCCAAACACAAACCCTACCGACACAAAGTTTGCACAAGGAGGTTTTGCGTATGTAAACAACTGGCTTAACGTGGTCTCTCAAATGGTCTACATCAGACAATCCAACTATAACACACGTTCTCTCTTCCAGCACGCTCTGCAGAAGGAAGTTGCCGGTTCTCCTATCGGCTTCATTGAGTCCGTAACTCTACCACTCACATACGACATAGAGTCTCTAGGATGGACAACAGATGCAATGATTACTCCATTTGAAGGCTTTGCACTGCACATGCAGTTCACTGTCCGTGATCCTAAGTACAAAAACTTTAAATTCGCGCCAACATTTAGTGACGGAGTAACTGAAACCTATGATTTCAGCAACCGAAATGTGACCAACCTGCACAAGATAGAATTCTGCCTGGATCCATCATACACCTACAAAGACTGGCGTTTCTGGCTGAGTGCACGTTACATTAGCAAGCAATATATCAACAAGACCAATTCCCTTTTCTTTAAAGAGAGAATAGAAACATTCGGTGGAATAGATTATAAACTCAATGATGCCTGCAAATTCAGCGTTAATGTCATCAATCTGCTGAACCAGAAAGGTGCCAGTGGTTTGATTAGCTCTGCAGACCTTGTAGAAGACGCCTCAAGCTACAAAAACTACATGATGGCAGGAACATTCATCCGGCCATTTACCATTGAGCTAGGCGTAAAGATTGACTTTTAATTAAAGTAATAATAAATAGCCAAGACTAACTGTGCAAAAATAATGGCAGGTACGCCATAGACAAACTTCTTGTGCTTTGTCTTATGACGAAATGTCTTCATACCCAAAAATGCACCGACAGAGCCTCCAAGGGCAGCCAGAAGCAGTAAGGTGGACTCTGGTGTACGCCACTTTTTATGGCGTGATTTATATTTGTCATAACCATATACAATAAATGTAAATACATTCATTGCCAGAAGAGCATACAAGAAAATCATCATCCTTTTCAACCAGAATAAAAACAACAAAATAAGTACATAGCTCAAATGCATCGCATTCAAACTATATACTTATCCCTAGATATAGAAATAGATCTATTATTCCTGAACAGTCTCAAACATACCTGCGTCTGGAGACACAACCTGATTGAGATTTGTGTTTGTTGGAGCCAAAGGTGGATCTTCTGGCTCAATAACAATAGTTCTACGATCTGGGAGCTCATCATCAGCTGTACATGCTGCAAACATGCAGAAACATGACGCGAAAAGAACAACACTTAATATTTTTTTCATATCTTATCAGTTTTTACAAAACCACATATTGACTTTAATTCACATTGCAAATATATAGAAAAAGTTCCAAGCATAGCATTCAAAACGTAAAATTGACGTTTTGAATGCCAAAAATATGTCTAAAGAGATGTTTTTATGCCCCACACACTATAACTTTATACATAAACACCTTGATAGTTTTATAACATTTCATGATACTATAATAATAAACTGTTAGAAAAAACTGTAATAAATAGTAAAAATTTTTGATTACCAAACAAATAGTATTATATTTGCAATTGGATAACAAGGCAACATTTGTTGCAAGTTTATAACAGGTTTATAATAGGTTAAGGTTTTAAAAGGTTAAAGGGTCCCGCTGTGAAGCGAGACCCTTTTCCCTTATCTATCCTGACAGTGAAAACTCTTAGAATCTATAGCCAAGCGTCATTGTCAGACGACTGCGGTCTTTAGAAATCTCTGTTGCTGGCAAATAATAAGTCTTTCCTCCATCTTCATAATAATCATCGAAAGCAAAGAAATCTGCCTTTTGCATGGTGTACTGATAAGCCAGATCAAAATAGAAGCTGCTGGTACGGTAGCCAAATCCACAAGTCAAACGATGCAAATCAAACTGATTACTATAGCTTGTCTCGGTAAATGTATCCACGTAAACAGGGCTATCAGTAAACTCTATCAAGCTACGGTATGCTCCCTTGTCGAATGCAGCTGTACTATAATTATAACCCGCACGGAATGCAATCTCTGGGTTCAATTTAATCTCAGCACCTACCTTAAATGTATGAACAGTCTTCAGCATGTTCTTTACATTGGAATCTACCAAAGAAGTAAAGGCATTTTCATATCCTTCCGTGCCATCATATAATTTGAAAGCATGATAGTTTTCCAACTCATATTCTGCACCAATTGCAAGCTTATTTTCCCATGTTGTACCCACATTGAAATTGAATTTCCATGGAGTCATGAAACGATAATCAGTAGGATCCACATAAGAATGAGCAGATCCGATGTTTGTCTTACCGTCAACGTCATAAGTATTGATCTCTACCCCATTTTCATCGGTCATCATAAAATAGGTAGGACTCTGCACGGCTACCCCGAAACGGAAATTATTTTCATCAAAAGGACGGATAATACCACCCAGCTTGATATTCATACCATCACCACGTGTACTGTAGTAATTATACATATCATAGCTGCAATCATCACTTCCATATTCTGTGTACCATGTTTCTCTGTCAAAACTTGCATGTCTGTAACCCAGAGTAGCACCCAGGAAATACTTGTCATTCCAGTTGAACGCAATAGAGAAGTCATATTCATGAATTCCACCGGTAGAACGTGAGCTATAGTCTGTATTATATGCGCCAGAACCACTATATGTTCCGTCATCGTTTTTCACCAATGTTCCTGCTCCAACACCTACGGCTGGCAAAATTGGCATGTCAACAGTAGTTTTCAGTCCATAGGTCATTTCTGCCATCTGGAAAGTCTGAGAGAACTCTCCTTCCCAATTGTTTGCCACACTGAAATCATCAAAGAAATTTGAACTTCTACGGTAGCTGAAACCATAGTTGATGTACTTCAAATCAGAATAGTTACTATATTTTGAAGCCCAAGCAACACCAAACTGATTCAGGCTGGCACGGTTTGTCCCATTTATATTCAAATCCTTTCCAGCATTCAACATGCTTAAATCTGCCGAAATGGAGATATCATTACTACGATAGATACCCAAGCCTGCAGGATTAGTATTCATGCTGGTAATATCAGCTCCTAGTGCTCCCAAGGCACCACCCATACCAATATAGCGTGCCGTTCCATTCAGATCATTTGCAGTATATCTTGCTAAATCGTACTGATCCTGTGCATGGGCAGATACAGCAACCAATGCCAATGCAGATGCGAACAATATATTTCTTTTCATCATTATACAATCCATTAAAGATTTTGAATTCGTTTATCTTTTATCGACGGCCACCGCCACCACTGCGTGAACCACCACTGCTGCTGCCTCCACCAGAGAAGCTGCCTCCACCACGGCTTCCACCGCCTGAAGAGAAGCTGCCAACTGATGAACGGCTGCTGCTTCCACTGTAGCTACCAGAAGAACGGGTACTTGCACCAGAATTACTTGAAGAACGAGAGCCCATTCTATCCATTGATACAGAACCACGACTACTTCCATTCACACTGCGAACAGACGATGCACGATTCATACTGCCTCTTTCAGAGTTACGAGCTGTACTTACACGTGTGCTACTTGGACGAGAATAGGTACTATTACGACCATCAGCACCACGAGAATAGGAAGATGTAGAACGGGTTGCTGTGCCACGAGAACCAGCATCCATCTGGCTACGAGAACCGGTAGAAGGACGTACACTGTTTACAGAACGACTTCCGTCATTTGTAGAACGGACACTACGACCTGTTACTCTACTGCCTTGTGCAGACCGTGCTGCAGCACGGTCCTGAATGCGATGAACCTGACCACGGGTGCCTGCCTCTGAACGATTACGGGATGCAACATTTCCACGATCTCCTATATGATAACCACGTCCACCGATGGTATATGTGGCAGCAGAACGACCTGGATTTCTACGAATAGGGTCAAATGCATAATGATAATGTCCCATGCCATGCCAACTGTAGCCCCAGCCCCAGCCGCCAGATGACCAAACATAGAATGGATCATACCATGGATCAAACCAAGGATCGTACATTCCCCAAGCATAATAACTGCCATAATGCCAAGGACTATATGACCAGCTCCAAGGTCTTCCCCAGAAGCCCCATGATGGAGAAATTCTATAATCCCAATAAAGAGGGTTAGACCAAGTTGGGAATAGATATGCAAGTCCACCTACCTCATAAATGTTCCAATCAAAAGATGCAGCACCAAAAGTAAGATTCCAATATGCACTAGATCCTACAGGAATGGCAGAACGCATGGAACGCCAGTTCATGTTGCGAAGCGCATATCTGTAATCGTCAACACTTCCCTTGAAACCATTGATCCAACGACCGCCATTTCCATCTTCAAAAGTATCATACTCATCAATGTAAAGAGTATCATTTGGCATAGCCTCACCTGCATAAATGGTATCAACCTTTGCATCAGATAGTCTTCCGGTACCATTATAGATCACATCATCCTTATCATAGGTCTTCAATTCTGTAACAGGAGTTGTAGACTTCTGTTCCTTTACGACCTGCTCTGTTTTCTTTTGCTTCTTAGGAGTAAAATACATATCATCCTGAGCATTAACGCTTACCGGGACAAACAGCAAAGCGGTTAACAGATAGAGTAAATGTTTCATATTCCTTAGTTTTTAATTATTATTCTTTTTCACGTTGCAAAGATACAACAGAAAAAACAGCACCTAGAGGGAAATTTCCTAATAGGTAGTAGGGATTTCCCTAAAAAAGATTTATTTTTGCACATGAAATCGCACATTATATGAAATATTACGAAATCCATTTCAAGACAGAACCTGTAACAGAAACTATAAGTGATGTTCTTTCTGCTCTTTCTGCTGAAGCCGGCTGCGAAAGCTTTGTTGCTGAAGAGGACGGTATGACAGCTTACGCCCAACAAAGTCTTTTTGATGAAGAAATCTTGAAAGTACTCCTCACAGAGTTCCCAATACCAGAAACCTCCATTACATACACCGTATGTGAGGCAGAGGACAAAGACTGGAATGAAGAATGGGAAAAGAACTATTTCCAGCCAATCATTATTGGTGACCAGTGTGTCATCCACTCTACTTTTCACAAGGATGTCCCAACTGCCAAATACGACATCATCATCAATCCACAAATGGCATTTGGAACTGGACATCATGAGACCACAAGCTTAGTTCTAGGGGAACTTCTGGAAGCTAACCTTGAAGGAAAGAAGGTTCTGGATATGGGATGTGGTACTTCTATCTTGGCAATTTTAGCTTCTAAACGTGGTGCAGATCCAATTACCGCAATTGACATTGACGACTGGTGCATCAGCAACTCCAAAGACAATTTCCTTTTGAATGACATCAGTAACATTAATGTGTTCCAAGGAGACGCAAACAGTTTGAAAGGAATGGATTTTGATGTTATCATTGCCAACATAAACCGCAACATTCTTTTAAACGACATGCACCATTACGTGGCATGCATGCATCCTGGCAGTATCATTTTCATGAGTGGCTTTTATGTGCAGGATATCCCATACATTCAAAAAGAAGGAGAACGTTTGGGACTACACTTCGAATACTTTAAGGAAAAGAATAACTGGTGTGTTGTAAAACTCATAAAATAAGACAATTATGTACGAAGGTCATCGCTCTGTACTCATGATATATACTGGTGGTACCATTGGTATGATTGAGAATCTGGAAACAGGTGCACTTGAAGCATTCAACTTTGAGCAAATCAGCAAGGCTGTTCCAGAGTTAAAACGCTTCAACTATACCATTGACACCATTCAATTTCCAAACCCTATCGATTCTTCGGATATGGTTCCTGAGCATTGGGTTACGATGGCTCATATCATCGAAGATAATTACGAGAAATACGATGGCTTTGTCATTCTTCATGGTACCGACACCATGGCCTTCACGGCATCTGCATTGAGCTTCATGCTTGAAGGATTAACAAAGCCTGTTGTTCTAACCGGAAGCCAATTACCTATTGGAAAACTCCGTACTGACGGAAAGGAAAACCTAATCACCGCAATCGAAATCGCTGCAGATGCGAACGAAGACGGCACAGCAAAAATTCCGGAAGTTGTCATTTTCTTTGACTCTCAGCTCATGCGAGGGAACAGGACATTCAAGATAAATGCCGAGAATTTCAATGCCTTTACTTCACGTAATTATCCTATTTTAGCAAATGCCGGCATTCACATCAAATATGCAGGAGATGAGCATATATTAAAGCCAAAACCTGGTACCAAGCTGCAAGCTCACTACCACATTGATCCTAATGTTGCAGTATTTTCATTGTTCCCAGGAATTCAAGAGCATATTGTGAGACACATTCTCTCTGACCCTACGCTTAAAGGCGTTGTACTCCGCACATTCGGATCTGGTAATGCACCACAATTACCTTGGTTTGTAGATGCTGTCAAAGAAGCCATAGACCGTGGAGTAACGATTGTAAACGTTACTCAATGTGCTACAGGTGCTGTAGAAATGGAACGTTATGAAACAGGAAAACACTTACTAGATGTAGGTGTAATAAGCGGCCATGACACAACAGTAGAAGCTGCTCTGACCAAACTAATGCTCTTGTTAGGAGAAGGTTACGATTTAGCTAAGGTCAGAAGGCTGATGCACACATCACTGGCAGGTGAAATTACGGTGTGATGCAAATGTAAGCACAAATTCCGGATAAATTTTATAGCTTACTATATATAACCATTCATCACAAGAATTTTTTCCGACAGCCATAAAACTGCCCTCACCTGTATACGGGAACTTTTCTGTACGTATCTGTGTCAAGAAATTGATACCTTCCTGAATGGGAAGAATCTTAAAAACTGCTTCTTTTGCAGACCAGATGAGTGTGGCCTCTACTTCTGGCTCTTTTGCTTCGGAAAAACCCTCATTCTCATCCATATAACGAGAACGGACACGCTGTGCACGATTAGATTTACGTTCAACATCTATCCCCAAAGGCTCATCTGTTATGGACACAGCAACATATCCTTTAGTATGAGAAATACTTACATGCTGTGATATCCCATCTATATAGGGAGCACCACTTTCATGATGCCTTACAAGTGCAAAACGGCCAAGAATATGCTGAACCAAAAGATGAGTTACGGCCCATTCCATCTGCCTTGATTCTGATTTATAGGAAGGCATGGATACATCTGCAGGAAGCAAGGACAAAAGCTCAGGCAAGCTTTCTTTAACCTCCCAGACCAGAAAAGTTGGCGTTATGGATGCAAAAACAGGCATTTATTCTCCTTAAGATGTTTCTTCTTTGTGAACAATAACCTTGATTTTCAGAATACGTCTTTCATCCATTTCCAGAACTTCAAAAGTAAAGTTACGATAATCTATACATTCATGAAGTTTCGGGAACTCTCCCTTTATTTCAAGTAAAAGACCTGCTAAAGTATCAGCATCACCTTCAACATCCTCAAAGAATTCATCATCTAATTTCAGATATCGAGTAAAATCAGACAACATAGTCTTTGCTTCAAACACAAATGTATTTTGATTTAAACGGACAAAATCCTTTTCCTCTTCATCAAACTCGTCTTCAATTTCGCCAAAAATCTCCTCAATGATATCTTCAAGAGTAATAATACCTGAGTTTCCGCCAAACTCATCGACCACAATAGCAATATGAACTTTATTTGACTGAAAATCACGCAACAGATCATCAATTTTCTTCGTCTCAGGCACAAAATATGGAGGGCGGATCAAGGATTGCCATCTAAATCCCGCAGGCTTTTCCAAATGAGGAAGCAAATCCTTGATGTATAAGATTCCTTTCACATTGTCATGTGAACCTTGATATACAGGAATACGACTATAAACATTATCAACGATACACTTCAGAACTTGATCATATGGAGTCTTTATATCAAGATCCACCACATCGATTCGTGGAGTCATAACCTCCTTTACATTTTCATCTCCAAAACGGATAATGCCCTGCAGCATGTTGCGTTCATCACTAATCTCATTCTTGTCTGTGAGTTCCAGAGCTTGTTCAAGATCATCGACAGAAATGGCATGATGTGTTTTTGGGACAACCTTATCTGTAAGTTTTTTTGAAGACATGAGCATTGTCTCTATAGGCCAGAATAATCTCTGGAGAAAAGAAATGCCAGAAGCTGTCACACGACAGAATTTAAGAGGGCTTTGGGAAGAAAATATCTTCGGCATTATTTCGCCAAACAGAAGAAGTAAGAAAGTAAGAATGACAGATACAGCTACAAATTCCAGAATATTCCCATAAGCGCCCTTGAACTCAAACACCTTTGCAAAGAAGAAGTTGCAAAGCATGATGATTGTGACATTAACAAAATTATTAGAAATCAATATAGTAGCTAAAAGCCTTTCCTGATCTTCCCTTAATCTTATGATTTTTTTATCAACCAGCTTATCACTGTCCTCAAGCTCATTCAAATCATTAGGATCTAATGAAAAAAAAGCAATTTCTGACCCAGAGACAAATGCTGATGCACCCAATAGGAAAACTGCCAAAATAATAGCAATGACTGCACCTGTAGTAGGTGCGGTCATTGTTACCTGATCATAAAAGAAGGAACAAAAACCTTCTATAAACGACGAATCCAATTTAAAATAATTAAGTAAAACAATTAGAATGGAGGTTCATCAGTCTGAGGAATAGCCACAGACTGAGACGCATTCTGTGTAGTAGCCCCATTGACTTTTGGGGTTAGCATCTCCATATTGTCGCCAACAATCTCAGTTATGTAGCGACGCTGGCCGTTCTGGTCATCATAAGAACGACTTCTAATTCTTCCCTCTATGTAGAGCTTGTCACCTTTGTGGACATATTTCTCTACAGTCTCTGCAAGCCCTCTCCAAAGGACAATATTGTGCCATTCTGTACGGTCTGGCACTTGGGTACCGTTCTGTAAAGTGTACCCTCTTTCAGTTGTAGCTAAAGGGAACTGAGCTACAGCTACGTGGTTGTCTGTGTAACGTATTTCTGGTTCTTTGCCCACGTTACCAATCAAAATCACTTTGTTTACTGACATAAATTATTAAATATGTTAAACATGGCAAAGATACATATTTATTAGTAAATTGCCAATTTTATACCCCCTTTTTTAAATTCCTTGCAAAAGGATTTCAATAAGACGTGGGACAGCATACCTGTCTAATGATTTGAATTTCAATTTAAAATATCCATCAGGTAACGATTCTGGCCAAGCATCAAGACGTAATTCATATAAGCTGGCATGTATAACACGATGAGAAAGTACATGCTTTACATGTTCATGCACCATTCTCAATGTCCCATTATGAATAAACTGATGCCAGACTGTAGATCTTTCAACATCAGGAGTTAACCAAGGAACATTTTTCCCATCTGTTAGAGTCTCCATCATGGGAAGTTCAAACAATCCATGCCATATATCATTGCCGGTGCGTTGATGTAAAATAAGCTCATCGCCAACACAAACAAGCAAATAATGAAAATACCTATCCGTCACCTTAGTTTTATGAGCCTTTACAGGTAAAGAATCAACTTTCTGATTTGCAAAGGCTTCACATTTTTCCACAAATGGACATGATAAGCAATCAGGTGACTTAGGCACACATTTCAATGCACCAAAATCCATAATAGCTTGATTATACAAGCCTGGATGCTCTTTATCCAACAATTCTTGCGCCAAAGAAGAGAATTCTTTCTTACCTTTTGTAGAATCTATTGGAGTATCAATGCCAAATATACGTGAGAGAACTCTGTACACATTCCCATCAAGGACAGCATATGGCAAATCAAATGCAACAGAACAGATGGCTGCAGCAGTATATTCCCCTACCCCTTTCAAAGCTAAAACCTCATGATAGGAATCAGGGAAGCCGCCATGTGCCACAATTTGTTGTGCTGCCGTATATAAGTTTCGGGCCCTAGAATAATACCCAAGCCCTTGCCAATACAATAATACTTCATCCAATGGAGCTTCTGCTAGAGATTGAACTGTTGGGAAACGACTCATAAACCTTTTATAATAATCCAATCCTTGCGCTACACGAGTCTGTTGTAGGATAATTTCTGAAATCCATACAGCATAAGGGTCTTTCGTCATTCTCCACGGAAGACTGCGACCATTTTCCTTGTACCACATTTCTAGGACATTAGACACAAAACAGCTCATTTCTTTTCTTCTTTTTCTGCAAATTTAATGAAAAACTTGAGAAAAAAAGTTTTTTTCTAAAAATCTCGTTAATATATTTTCTCACGTGGCAGAAAAGCTATATATTTGCAAGCCAAAAATTTAATTAGGAAGTTTAAAAGCTAATTTTAACAATAAAATGACTAAAGCTGATATAGTATTAGAAATCTCTAAGAAAACCGGTATTGACAAGGCAACAGTTCTGGCAACCGTAGAAGCCTTCATGGAAGGCATCAAAGATTCCTTAGAGAAGGAAGAGGCTGTTTACCTCCGCGGCTTTGGTAGCTTCATCTTGAAAAAACGTGCGGAAAAGACAGCTCGCAACATTTCCAAGAACACTACCATCAAGATTGCAGCACACAACATCCCTGCATTTAAGCCAGCAAAGGTTTTCATGGAAGCCGTTAAAGAGACTAAGTAAATTATTAATAACATTATAAATTTTTATAGCTATGCCAAACGGAAAGAAGCACAAGCGTCACAAGATGGCGACTCACAAGCGTAAAAAGAGACTGAGAAAGAATAGACATAAGAGCAAATAAGCTTAGTCAATTCTATCAAAGAACAAACCTGACCGCATTTCCGTACTCAGGTTTGTTCTTTGTTTATAAACCAATGAACTAAAACGTAGTTTTTAATGACAAGCGAAGTAATTATTGATGTCCAGCCGAAAGACATTTCCATCGCCCTACTTGAGGATAAGACTCTAGTTGAGTTCCAAAAAGAGGGTCGTTCTGCAAATTTCTCTGTCGGCAATATTTATCTGGGCAAGATCCGTAAAATCATGCCTGGATTGAATGCTTGTTTCGTGGATGTCGGTTATGAACGCGATGCATTTCTACATTATCTTGACTTAGGTCCACAGTTTAGTTCATACCAGAAATATCTGAAACAGGTATTAAGCAACAGACAGAAACTATTTCCATTAAGCAAGGCAAACCTTTTACCTGATATTTCAAAAGATGGAAGCGTCCAGACTGTTCTTCAACCAGGAGATGAAGTTTTGGTTCAAATTGTCAAAGAACCTATCTCCACAAAAGGTCCTCGCCTTACCAGTGAGTTATCTTTTGCAGGACGCTATCTAGTTCTCATGCCTTTCAACAACAAGGTTTCTGTCTCTACCAAAATCAAATCAGGAGAAGAGCGTACCAGACTCAAACAACTCATCCAAAGCATTAAACCAAACAATATGGGCGTCATTGTACGCACCGTAGCAGAAGGTAAACGAGTAGCAGAATTGGATGCAGAAATGAAAGTATTGCTCAAGCATTGGGAAGACACTATCACAAAAGCTCAGAAAGCATCAAAGCTTCCACAACTTTGCTATGAAGAAACCAGTCGTACCGTAGGTTTATTAAGAGATTTGTTCAACCCATCATACGAGAACATCTACGTTAACGACCAGAACGTATTTGAAGAGGTGAAAGATTACGTTTCCCTCATTGCACCAGAGCGTGAGCATATTGTCAAGCAATATACAGGTACTCTCCCTATTTTTGATAATTTTGCAGTCACCAAACAATTAAAATCTTCTTTTGGGAAGACCATAACCTTTAAACATGGTGCCTACCTTATCATTGAGCACACCGAGGCTCTACACGTCGTAGATGTCAATAGTGGTAATCGTTCAAAGACCAACGATGGCCAAGAGATGAATGCCATAGACGTGAATTTAGGGGCTGCAGACGAACTGGCTCGCCAGTTGAGATTACGCGATATGGGAGGAATTATCGTTGTAGATTTCATCGACATGCATGAGCCAGAGAACCGTCAAAGACTATATGAACGGATGTGCCAAAATATGCAGAAGGACCGTGCAAAGCACAATATCCTTCCACTCAGCAAATTCGGTTTGATGCAGATTACACGCCAACGTGTACGTCCTGCAATGGACGTGACTACTGATGAAATCTGTCCAACATGCTTTGGAAAAGGTACTATAAAGTCTTCCATCCTGTTTACAGACACTTTGGAGAGCAAGATTGACTATCTAGTCAACAAATTAGAAATCAAAAAGTTCAAGTTGCATATCCACCCATATGTCGCTGCTTTCATCAATCAAGGCATTGTATCAATGAAGCGACAATGGCAAATGAAATACGGCTTTGGAGTAAGAGTTATTCCAAATCAATCTCTTGCCTTTTTACAATACATCTTTTATGATGAGAATGGTCAAGAGATAGACATGAAAGAACAAAACGATAATAATTAATATTAAAAACATTAAGAAAATGAACGCATTTGTATTTCCAGGACAGGGTGCACAGTTCTCTGGTATGGGTAAGGACCTTTACGAGAACAACCCACTGGCTAAAGAATTATTCGATAAAGCTAACGAGATCTTAGGTTTTGAGATTACAAAAATCATGTTTGAAGGTACTGCAGAAGAACTAAAGCAGACAAAAGTAACTCAGCCAGCAGTATTCTTGCATAGTGTAATCTCAGCTATTTGCTTAGGCGACAAGTTTGATGCAGAAATGGTTGGCGGTCACTCTCTAGGCGAATTCTCTGCATTGGTTGCTGCAGGTGCAATGTCTTTCGAAGATGGCTTGAAGCTTGTTTCTCAGCGTGCTCAAGCTATGCAGAAAGCATGTGAGGCAGCTCCTTCTACCATGGCTGCTATCATCGGTTTGCCAGACGAGAAGATTGAGGAAATCTGTGCTAGTATCAACAAGCCTGGTCATGTAGTTGTTTGTGCAAATTACAATAACCCTGGTCAGTTGGTTATTTCTGGTAACAATGAAGCTGTTGCAGAAGCATGTGAGGCTCTGAAGGCAGCAGGAGCAAAACGTGCTCTCCCACTTCCTGTTGGTGGTGCATTCCATTCTCCTCTGATGCAGCCTGCAAAGGATGAACTTCAGGCAGCAATCGAAGCAACAACTTTCACTACTCCTAAGTGTCCTGTATACCAGAATGTAGATGCACAGGCTCATACTAATCCTGAGGAAATCAAGCAGAACCTGATTGCTCAGCTTACTGCTCCTGTAAAATGGACATATGAAGTTCAGAATATGATTGCTGCAGGTGCAACAGATTTCACTGAGTGTGGTCCTGGTAAGGCACTGCAGGGTATGATTGCTAAGATTTCTCGCGACGTAACAGTACATGGATTAGCTTAAGCATGGAAAAGATAGTCATATATCAAGTATTCACCCGTCTATTTGGTAACGACAAGGTTGCCTGTATCCAAAATGGAGACAAACAGGTGAATGGTTGTGGTACTATGGCCGATTTCACCACAAAAGCTTTGGCTGAAATCCGCGGCATGGGCTATACCCATATTTGGTATACAGGATTACTGGAGCATGCAACGCAGACAGACTATACTGCATACGGTATTCTCAAGGACCATGCTGCCGTGGTAAAAGGAAAAGCAGGTTCACCTTATGCAGTCAAAGATTACTACGATATTGACCCAGACTTAGCTGTCAAGGTAGAAGACCGTTTAAAGGAATTCAAAAATCTGGTTAATAGAACCCACAAGGCTGGTCTCAAGATGATCATGGACTTTGTACCAAATCATGTTGCACGCCAGTATCATTCTGATGCAAAGCCTGACGATGTTAAGGATTTGGGCGAAAATGACAACAAGGAGTTTACTTTTCTTCCTACCAATAATTTCTACTATTATCCTGGGCAGCAGCTTACCGGCATTGATTTAAATGCAGGTCAAGAAACTCCATACGTAGAAGCTCCTGCCAAAGCTAGTGGAAACGATGTTTTTGGAAGCTGGGTAAATCGTAATGACTGGTATGAAACTGTAAAGTTGAACTACGGTCGTGACTATGGCTGTGGACGAAACTATTTCACACCAGTTCCAGATACTTGGCATAAGATGCTCCATATCCTAACCTATTGGGCAAAAATGGGGGTTGACGGCTTCCGTTGCGATATGGCAGAAATGGTTCCATGTGAATTCTGGGGATGGGTTATTCCTCAAGTCAAGGAAACAAATCCTGATATTATTTTCATTGCCGAGGTTTATAATCCTAACGAATACCGGAACTATATCTATAACGGGAAATTCGATTATCTGTACGATAAGGTAGGCCTTTATGACTGTCTACGTGCAGTGGCATGTGGAACACAATCAGCAAGCTGCCTTACAGGTGCATGGCAGAGTGTTCAGGATATACAAAGTCACATGCTCAATTTCCTGGAAAACCACGACGAACAGCGTATTGGAAGTGAGTTCTTTTTAGGTTCTGGAACTAAGGCTAAAGCTGCTATGACAGTTTGCGCTACCATGTTTGGCAATCCTGTAATGGTTTATTTCGGTCAAGAACTTGGTGAAAAAGCCGCTGACGCTGAAGGATTTAGCGGTCGGGACGGACGTACAACAATTTTTGACTACTGGACAGTTGACAGTATACGTCGTTGGAGAAACAAGGGCAAATTCAATGATGCTCTCCTATCTGAAAACGAGAAAGACTTGCAGAACTTTTATAAGAAACTTCTGCAGATCTGCAACGAAGAAGCAGCCATTCGCGAAGGTGAGATGTTCGACCTGATGTATGTAAATTACGGAGGTTGGATGCTGAACGATCAAAAGCATTACGCTTACCTGCGTAAGAAGGACAATGAAATTTGCCTTATCGTAGCCAATTTCAGTGATTCAGATGCACGTGTAGGAGTCAAACTTCCAGAACATGCATTCAAATACCTGCAAATGAATGAAGCAAATAACATTGAGGGTACAGAACTTCTAACAGGCGCTAAAGCAAACTATCAATTTAAACCGGAAAAAATCTGTTTGGTTGACGTGAAAGCATACAACGCATCGATCATCAAATTTACATTATAAAAAAAAGAGGAGCTCATTTTTGAGTCTCCTCTTTTTTTATCTCTTAACAAGACTTACCTTAAAATTAAGTTTGAAATAAAACAAACCATTTTCTCGTTCAAGATAGCCAAAATGATCTTTTTTAAGATCACCTTTCATAAAGCGAGTGTTATTGAACAAGAAATCTCCAAATACTTGACGTTCACCTTTATAATAGCATATAACCTCACCATTTGGATCCATAATCAACATACCGCCAATGGCGCTTTCTGCTCCATTATATAACTTTGTGGGACGCATTCCATTTGCCAGAGACAATAGGAATTCTTTCATTTTATACTCATAGAACCCATGCTTACGAATAAGCTCATCCTTAATTTTCAAAGGATTAATAACTTTTATTTGCTCTGTAAGCTCTGAAACACGGCTCTGATCTTCTAGATAGAGCAAACGGACCATCTCACCCAACACACGAGGGAAATGTAAATCAACCAAATGTAGATTACTTCTAAAAATCTTATCTGCAGCATCATTAAATTTCAATTGTCCACCTAGACGTTCAATCATACCGATACGATCAAGAATCTCATTATCAGATTCCAGAGAATTAATCTTATTCTGAGTTGGACTAGGAAAACGAACGCCCACCTGTTCATATTTTATATTTGCTGCACGGCCACCGTCCATCAAAGGATCCATTCCTCCTATCTTTGGATAAATACGGAATCCAATTAATGGTGCATTTTCAGAATAAAAACCTAAATGTAAATCTGTTCTATCTTCTGTCTTTGCCTCTAGATTAAAGATAGCCAGATCATCTAAAAACTCCTCAACACCATCAGGAGCAGCAACATCTTCATCTTTAGAAGTCTTCATGGCATTCAATACCAAATCAGCAACAGTTCCAAAATCTTCACGCATGAAATGACGGTCATAATTTTCACCTATGACATGAATTTCTTTATCCTGAATAATGTATTTTCTAGTGCCATCATGCTCTTCACGCTGTATAACAGCAATAGGAAGAACACGAGCAGAAGGCTTACCATCTGCATTTCCCAATTTCACGCATCCCTGACAAAGCAAGAAGAAAAATGCGCTTAATTCAGACCACTCACGACGGGTTGCTGTAAATGCCATATATAATTATCTTTTAAGTTTCTTAAATAAATACTGTCCTTTAGTATCAGTATATTTGCCAAAACGAATAGCATGCTGAGGACAGCAATGATAACACGCCATACAAGTAAGACAAACTCCACTATTTGACCATACAGGTTTTCCATCCATAACGATGTTATGCACAGGGCACAGTTGAGCACATAATCCACAACTCACGCAGGAAGCTTCAACATGAAAATAGGAATCATCTACCAAATACCTATTAAATAGAGGACGAATTACCTTGGATTTTATCCAAGGCATTGAGCCTTTTACTACATTAACTGCAGATCCTCGCTCTAAAACAATCTTTGACAAGGCCTTAATTTGCTTTTCTGCTGTATTTACTTTCTTTTGCTGTAATTCAACAGAATCAACATCAAAACCTGGTAAATTCACATAAGAATTAGGCATTTGAATCGAATAAAAAAGACTCGCTTGCTGATTTTGTTTTTTTAAAAGTGAGACAAACTCCTGCATAGTGAACCCTATATCATCTCCACAAGTACAGACCATATATATATAAGGTATAAAATGATCTTTTGGTAAAGATTGAATAAAATCTCGTACTAGAGATGGAATACCCCATGAATGAACAGGAAAGCAAATCCCTAAAGTATCTATATTCTTGAAATCAATGTCTATGCTATTATGTGGCAACTGGACGAGATGGTCATCACATACAAAAGTGGATAGCTGCTGGGCTACCCACTCCGTATTTCCTGTTCCAGAAAAAAACACAATCATTATCCCAAGAATTTCTTTAAGATATTGCTGTTACTATCTTCACGGAGTTTTTTCAAAGACTTCTCTTTAATTTGTCGAACACGCTCACGTGTCAAGTCAAAATGTGCACCAATTTCCTCAAGAGAACGTTCTGGCATTCCAATACCAAAAGACATCTTAATAACTTGGATTTCCTTATCTGTAAGAATTTTCTTCAGTGAACGTTCAAGCTCAATGCGAAGAGATTCTTTATCCATTTCATTATCAGTAGAAGGAGAATCGCTTGCCATGACATCCATCATACAGTTGTCATTATCACCATCTTGGAATGGAGCATCCATAGAAATATGGCGACCAGATGATCTCATAGCTAATTGAATACGATCTTCATCTTCACCTAACTGATCAGCTAATTCATCGGTAGAAGGACGACGTCCATTTTCCTGTTCAAAACGAGCCAGTGCTTTATTAATCTTATTTAAAGAACCTACCTGATTCAGAGGCAAACGCACAATTCTAGCCTGTTCTGCCAATGCCTGCAAAATAGACTGACGAATCCACCACACTGCATAAGAAATAAACTTGAAACCACGAGTTTCATCAAATTTCTGAGCAGCTTTGATTAGACCCAAATTACCTTCATTGACAAGGTCAGGAAGAGTCAGTCCTTGATTCTGATACTGTTTTGCGACGGAAACCACGAAACGAAGATTAGCACGAGTCAGACGTTCCAAGGCTTTTGCATCCCCTTGACGTATCTTCTGTGCCAATTCTACTTCTTCTTCAACTGTAATCAATTCCTCTCTACCAATCTCAACCAAATACTTATCAAGTGCAGCACTATTTCGATTGGTAATACTTCTATTAATTTTAAGTTGTCTCATTCTGTAAAATCCAATTTGGGTACAAAGTTAGGAAATTTATTCCAAATTCTCCCTATTTTTTATAAAAAATAGTAGAAATGCCTTGTTTAGCTCATTATTAGCGAATCCTCAACCGCTGACCTATACTTAATTTGTCGGATTTCAAATTATTGAATTTCTTAATTGAACTCACTGTTGTATGATTTCTCTTGGCAATAGTTGACAAGTTATCACCACTTTTCACTTTATAATAAAGGACGTCATTTTTAACATTACGAATAGCTTCTGATTCTTCTTTCTGGCTTGATTCTGAACGTAATGATTCCTGAGCAGAACTTATTGTCAAATGTCCCTTTCTACTTAAATCACTGTATGCTGCACGAATTGACTCCGGAGTAATCTTATAATTCTTATTTACAGGACGATCAACATCTAAGAGAGAATGAGAGAAAAGCCAATCGTATGTTTCTTTTAAATAGAAAATACGAGCAGGGGCACCATGATCCAGCCCTTTCAGGCGCGTATACAATAAACGAGGAGCATCACTGTTCTTCATCATACTCTCCACAATACGATCCGACTGACTAATATGGACAGCCCGATCTGCAGTGCCGTGAAGAATCCACAGAGGCATCTTATTCAATGGTCCGAAATCCTTTCCGGTACCTCCGCCACAAATTGCCATTGCAGCTGCAATCTTATCAGGATATTTCAAACAGAAATCAATGGTTCCATACCCTCCCAGACTCATTCCTAAGACATATATTCTATTTAGATCAATCTGATAATTTGTCGTAACCCAATTAACAACATTCATAATATTCTCCGGCTTCCATGAACCTCCTGGATTTTGAGGTGACACTACAAAAGCATCAATCTTCCTACCCCTATCAAGTGCATCAAGAGTGCCATAACGACGAACACGGTCTAAATTGCGTCCACATAGGCTAGCACCATGTAAAAAAACAATAAGAGGCTTAGATGTAGAATCCACATTCCATCCTGTTGGACGATACAACCAAAAATTATAACCTTCTTTTACTTTATTTCTTATTGCTGTCAAATCTTGAGCATAAGAAACACAAGAAATTAAAAAGAATATATACAGTAAAATATGCTTATTCATTACGATTCCCGATTTCAATTGAATGCAAAGATATAAAAAATGGCCTATTTTGTCTACTTAAGTTGGCAAAAAACGCTAAAAATCAATTCTTTTATCATTTTCTCTCTAAAAATTTTGTGCGCACACAGAAATAATTGTAACTTTGCAGCCGTAAACAAGAGAGTTTACAGAAATTGGTATTATAAAGATTGTTTAATTAGAAAAAATTTGAGATTATGTTAGAGACTAAGGCTGGTGAGTTGGCTGGTACTATCTGGACAGCTTTGAACGAGAACAAGGAAGGTTTGAATCAGAAGGCTTTGAAGAAAGCTGCAAAGATTAAAGCAGACAAGGATCTGTTCCTGGCACTTGGTTGGTTGCTTCGCGAAGGTAAAATTGAAGTTGTTGAAACCGAGGATGATATGACCTTCATTTTGAAGTAATCCACAATTTGAAGATTTATTTATTGCATAAGGAGAGGTTGCTAGTAAGCTACCTCTTTTTTTTTTATCCTTTTTCTTTAGAAAAGCAATTTTTTATTAGGTTAATAATACATATTTTACTAACTTTGCGCTCGGATTTTTAACAACATAAAGTCTAACTGTATTAAATTATTATTTATCAATTATTTATGGAAAATTTAAAGAACATTGCTCCTATTGCAGACTTCGATTGGGATGCTTACGAATCTGGTGCAGCTAACACCGGTGTTAGCAAGGAGGAACTGGAGAAGGCATACGATGCCACTCTGAACAAGGTAAACAGCAACGATGTAGTTGAGGGTACCGTTATCTCATTAAACAAGCGTGAGGCTGTAGTTAACATTGGCTACAAGTCAGATGGTATCATTCCTATGGCTGAGTTCCGTTACAACCCAGATTTGAAGGTTGGTGATGTAGTAGAAGTTTACATCGAGAATCAGGAGGACAAGAAGGGTCAGCTTTTGCTGTCTCACAAGAAGGCTCGTGCAGCTAAGTCTTGGGATCGTGTTAACGAGGCTCTGGAGAAGGAAGAGATTGTTAAGGGCTTTGTAAAGTGCCGCACTAAGGGTGGTATGATTGTTGACGTATTTGGAATTGAGGCATTCTTGCCAGGTTCACAGATTGACGTTAAGCCTATTCGTGACTACGACGTATTCGTAGGTAAGACTATGGAATTCAAGATTGTTAAGATCAATCAGGAGTTCAAGAATGTTGTTGTTTCTCACAAAGCTCTTGTTGAGGAAGAACTGGAAGCACAGAAGAAGGAAATCATCGGTAAGCTCGAAAAGGGTCAGATCCTTGAAGGTACCGTTAAGAATATTACCTCTTATGGTGTATTCATCGACCTGGGTGGCGTAGACGGTTTGATTCACATCACCGACTTGTCATGGGGCCGTGTAAGCGATCCTACAGAGGTTGTTCAGTTGGATCAGAAGATTCAGGTTGTTATCATCGACTTCGATGAGGACAAGAAGCGCATCGCTCTGGGTCTGAAGCAGCTGACTCCACACCCATGGGATGCATTGGATGCAGACCTGAAGGTAGGTGATCATGTAAGTGGTAAGGTTGTCGTTATGGCTGACTATGGAGCATTCATCGAAATCGCTCCAGGTGTAGAAGGTTTGATCCACGTTTCAGAAATGTCTTGGAGCCAGCACTTACGTTCTGCTCAGGACTTCATGAAGGTTGGCGACGAAATCGAGGCAGTAGTTCTGACTCTGGACCGTGCAGAGCGCAAGATGTCTTTGGGTATCAAGCAGTTGAAGGCAGATCCATGGGAGTCAATCGAGGAGAAGTATCCTGTAGGTTCTAAGCACACTGCAAAGGTTCGCAACTTCACCAACTTTGGTGTATTTGTTGAGATCGAAGAAGGTGTTGATGGTTTGATCCACATTTCTGACTTGTCTTGGACTAAGAAGGTAAAGCACCCATCAGAGTTCACTCAGATTGGCGCTCCTATCGAAGTACAGGTTCTGGAGATTGACAAGGAAAATCGTCGTTTGAGCCTTGGCCACAAGCAGCTTGAGGAGAATCCTTGGGACAAGTATGAGGCAGAGTTCAAGGTAGATTCTATCCACGAGGGTACTATCGTTCAGGTATTGGACAAGGGTGCAGTTATTTCTCTTGGCGAGGGTATCGAAGGTTTCGCTACTCCAAAGCACTTGGTAAAGCAGGATGGTGCTCAGGCTCAGCTGAACGAAACTTTGGACTTCAAGGTAATCGAGTTCAACAAGGACAGCAAGCGTATTATCTTGTCTCACAGCCGTATCCACGAGGATATCGCACGTGCAGAGGCTCGCGCAGAGCGTAAGCAGGCTGCAGCTAAGAAGGCAGCAGCTCGTCGTGAAGAGGCTCAGCCAGCTATCCAGAACCAGGCAGCAGCAACTACTCTTGGTGACATCGATGCTTTGGCAGCATTGAAGGCTCAGCTGGAAGGTAAGAAGTAATTTTCTTTACTAAATTATAAACTAAAAGGGCTGCGCCACGTGCGTAGCCCTTTTTTATTGAAAAAGTATATGGAGAACTTTGAAGTAACGATTTTAGGATGCGGCTGTGCTTTACCAACAAACAGACATTTTAATGCTTCGCAAGTGGTCAGTACACGAGGCAAGCATTTTCTCATCGATTGTGGTGAAGGTACTCAAATTCAATTCCGGAAAAACAAACTGCATTTTGGACGTTTAGGACATATTTTCATAAGCCACCTACATGGCGATCACTTCTTTGGACTCATCGGCCTAATTTCTACACTAAACCTATTAGGTCGCACCGCACAACTCTATATACATGCCCCTGCCCCTTTAAAAGAAATTTTGAAGCCGCAATTAGATTTTTTCTGTCCAGAAATGAACTACGAGGTTATCCTTGTAGAAATAGACACAACACTTCATCAATTAATCTATGAAGATCGCTCTATTGAAGTCTGGTCACTCCCCTTACATCACAAAATGCCTTGCAGTGGTTTTCTTTTTAAGGAAAAGCCGTATAAACGACATCTTCGTCCAGAAAAGATTAAGTTCTTTAACATCCCCAATTATGCGCTCAACGACATAAAAGAAGGAGCTGACTACACATTGCCAGATGGAACTCTACTACCAAACTCGCTACTAACAACAGACGCAGAAAAGTCACGTAGTTACGCATACTGTTCCGACACTATTGTTCAACCACAGCTTGCCAAATATCTTCAAAATGTTGATGTCTTATACCATGAGGCCACCTTTGGAAAAGACAAAGAAGCACTTGCATATGCCACCTATCATTCTACGGCAGAACAAGCAGCACAATTTGCAAAGGAATGCCATGCAGGAAAACTGCTTATCGGACATTATTCTGCTCGATATGAAGATGAGAACGTCCTATTATCAGAAGCGCAATGTATATTTCAAAATACAATGCTTACTTCAGAAAATGATGTTATAAAACTTTAATCGGATTAAACTTTTCATCAAAGATTTAATCAAAAAAACATGAATAAATTCGACGAAGAGAAACTGGTTAGTGACATCATGGATCCAAAAAACCAGCGAAAGGCATTTGAGGAAATGGTAAGCCGTTTCTCTCCACAGCTTTATGCCCAAATTCGCCGTATGGTACTAGATCACGATGATGCTGATGATATTCTGCAGAACACTTATCTTAAAGCATGGTCTAGCATTAGCACATTTCGTGGAGATTCAAAACTCTCCACTTGGCTATACAGAATAGCCTACAATGAAACTCTTGCATTTCTGGGAAAGCAAAAAGACCATATACCATTAGACGACCCAGAAGCGTCAGTAGTAAATCACTTAATGGCGGATGAATACTTTGACGGGAATGAAGAAGAAGCTCGTTTCCAAGCTGCTATTCAAAAGCTTCCCCCAAAACAACGGCAGGTATTCAATTTGAAATACTTTGAAGACATGAAATATGAAACCATGTCAGAACTCTTAGGAGTTACAGTTGGAGGATTAAAAGCATCATACCATTTAGCGGTTGAAAAAATAGAGTATTTTTTAAGTAAAGAAGATTAAACCTTTTGATAATCATTCAATCATATATAAGTATGAAGGAAGAACAGATTATAGCACATTTCGGAAAAAAGAATCCATTCAAGACCCCAGATGGATATTTTGAGGGCTTGACTAGTCGTGTTATGTCACAAATTCCAGAAAACGAAGTGGTGATGACTCCACGGCACAGAAGCAAGATCTGGATGTATGTGGCTGCATCATTCTGTGGTCTCCTAGTCTTGGGAACACTAATCAGTCAAACGGTCACCACAGACTCAGAGATGCCAATGGAATTGGCTCAGGAGAACAATCAGCTAGAAGATAGTTCCTACCTTGAAGACATGGTGGATTACGCACTAATAAGCGATGCCATGATTTATTACGAATATATGTCGGATGAAGAATAAATAAAAAGCAGTCATGAAAAAGCATTTACTTTTTTTTGCGCTGCTATTCTGCGTCACATTGACAGCTAGCGCGCAACAGCAGCAACAACCAAAACCCCAACGTTTTGACCCAAAAGTATATCAGCAAAGATTCGAGTTATTCACTGCAGAAAAAGCTGAGTTTTCAAAAGAGGAAGCAGAGCAGTTCTTTAAACTTTTCAACGAAATGAAAGCTAAGGAACGTTTATATTATAGGCAGTACAATGACATTATTCGAAAAACAAATACAGAACAAAGTTCAGACAAAGAATTATCAGAAAAAGTTGCCAAGATGAATCAATTGCAGACAGCAATGGCAAATCTGGAACCGGAATACTACAAGAAATTCAAAAAAATCATCTCTGACAAGAAATACTTTAAATTCAAAAAAGCAGAAATGCTTTTCCAAGCCAGAGAACTACGAGAAAGAAGAAATAACAACAGGAGCAATAACGCTAAGTAGTTAAAAAAACGAAGCAGACACGAACAACATACTAACTTAAAAGGCAAACGCCTATCACGATCATCTGATCCTGATAGGCGTTCCTATTTTCGGCATTGTATCTTCCGGTTTCAATTTATTCATTTTATAAAGACTCTTTAGTTTAATACCGAATTCCTGACTAATACTATGCATTGAGTCTCCTTCTTTAATCACATAACGCTGGCGGAAATATTCTTTAGATGCATAACGTTTTTTTGCTTGCAGAAAAACCCATTCACCTTCTGCCAAACGGTAACCATCATAAACGTCATTATACTTACATATTCTTTTTGTTTTTATGTGGTATTCTTTTGCTATTGTAGATATTGTTTCACCCGAACGAGCTTGAACAGCAAGTATTCCATTGACAAGCTTAACTTCACGCATTGTACCGGAAATCCCAATGGAAGCCCATTTTTTCTCTACTAAAAGTTTTGGAGTATCAGGATGATGATGATAACGTCCTGATTGAGTATCAAAGTCAAACAAGCGATATTTTTCAATAATATCAATAAGACGATTTGCATATTGAGGATTAGTTGCATAACCAGCTTTTTTCAGTCCTGTTGCCCAACCTTTATAATCCGTTTTTCGTAACAGAAATAACGATGCGTAACGACTTCTGTTTTTAAGAAATTTGGAATGGTCCTCATAACTTTCACGCACAGTAGAATAGGCACGAAAACATTCACCTCTTGCGTCGTCATCATGATAAGTAACCCTACCCGACCAGCCTGTTCCACACTTTATTCCAAAATGATTGTTGCTACGAAGAGACAATTGGCTTTGACCTGCAGCCGACTCAAACAATCCTTGAGCCAGAGTAATGCTTGCAGGAATATTATAAAGCTCCATCTGCTCAATTGCTATATCTTTATACTGCTCTATATACCTAAGATATGCAGGATTTGTCTGGGCACAAAGATTAGTAAATCCGCTACTCAATGCCAACAGAAACAAACATTTTCTCAAATTCATTCTTTTAACGTTTTACAGTTGCAAAAGTACAAAAAAAAGCTGTATTTTTGCCATTGGAAAACCTTTATCTACCCCAAGAATGAAAGAAATTGAACTGAAGAGCACTATTTTACTAGCACAGTTTCATGAGCTAGATGAGCAGGACAAAAAACTGGTCGAGCAAGCTAAAGAAGCAACCCATAGAGCCTATGCTCCATATTCAAATTTTCATGTAGGTGCAGCTTTAAGACTTAAGAACGGGAATATCATTACAGGGAATAATCAAGAGAATGCAGCCTATACAAATGGCATCTGTGCAGAACGCAATGCAATCTTCACAGCTAGTAACCTATACCCAGAACAGCCGGTCGTATCATTAGCGATAGCCGCTTTCTGCGATGGTGAATATACAATCTCACCAGTGTCTCCTTGCGGGGCTTGCAGACAAGTATTAATAGAAACAGAAGCACGATTCGGCCAACCAATCCGAATACTTCTTTATGGGAAAAGTGGTATATATATTATACCTCAAGGTATTAATGCCTTGATGCCACTCCAGTTTAATCCAAACGCCTTAAAAGATTTTGAATAAAGGACCTCTACTCATGGAGCTTTTGCTCCATATCGCTACCAATTGTAAATTTCATCAAATCATACATTGATCCATTGTAGATATTAAGATCTACGTGTTCTTTTATACCGTCTATGCGGCCTAGATCTGTATGCTGCCAAAAACGCCAAGGACCTTCGTACCTAACTTTTTCTACATAATAATGAGCAATCCAATATGGATATGGATCAAAGATCTCATCATTCAAGTAATCTAGTTTAAAACGATAATTAGTATAAATAATAGGTTTTACTCCATAACGAGCCTCTACCACATTAAGCCAGTCAAGTACTTCTTTTTTTATTTGCAAAGGCTTTAGATTACCTACCGTTTCTATATCTAAAACAGGAGGTAAATCTCCATCTTCTAAGTGAACTTGACGTAGAAAATACTGTGCTTGTTCTTTTCCTGAAGATTTTGGGCTGAAGAAATGATACGCACCACGAATAAAACCGTTAGCCTTTGCCTGATAGAAATTCTCGTTAAAATAGCTATCCATCACATTTGCCCCTTCTGTTGCCTTAATGAAAATAAAACGAATAGGACACTCATTGATGGTTGCATTACGAACGCTCTCCCATTTAATCTCACCCTGATAATGTGAGATATCTATTCCATGTATCTCATATCCTTCTGGATACTTTACATCGCCATAAAGAGCTTTCCATTTGAATGAATATGGACCAACAAACCAAAAATAGAAAAAGAATACATAAATTGCTGCCAGAGAACCTAAAATAGTCCATACAGCCCATGCTTTCCAATTACGAGGATTTAGGTAAAAGACAACCCCTTTTGTCCCTTTCTTGCGTTTATTCTTTTTCTTTTTCACACTTTTGGGAGAAGAAGATGCTATACGTTGGCGACCATTGGAAGAAACTGTTTTCTGAGAAGATGGGACATCAAGTGCATCCTTGACCAAATCCAAGAATGATGGTCCATCGTCATCTTTACCACTATTATTCTTCCCTGTAGCCATATAAAAATAAAAGAAATCATTCCAGATGCCTTATTAGAAAAAAGGACATCTGGAATGACAAATATCAGTTATTACTTAGCCTGCTCAAGTGCTAATGTCTTAGTGCACTGGTCGCAAACCTCTGTAGGACCCCAATACTGGATAGGACCTGGGTAGATATAAGAAGTTGTCTTAGCCCATTCCTCACGATGTGCAGCAAAGAATTTGTAAGGAGCACCATCCAGCTCAACGAGAGCCTTGCGGATAACTGGCTTCATTGCACCATTACGACGCTCCATGTTCATCATCATTGTGATAGGCACACCACCAGCAATCCACTCAGCTGCAGGTGCAGTAGTATTCTTGATTACAGACATATAACCAGTCTTGCCATTTGCAATCAGGCGAGATGCATTGAAACCAAGGCTATAGCAGTAGTCTGCGTCATAGTTTGATGGAGCAGCACAACGTCCTTCATAACCAAAGAAATGGTGCTGTGCAGAGAACTTACCATTGTACTTGCCTTCTTCCTTCCAAGCAGCCAACTTTGTTGCAACCATAGCAGACAACAACTTTTCTGTCTCGATAAGAGATACCTGTACGTTTCCATGAGGGTCACGATCCAAACAGAGCTGACGCTCAACATCCTTTGGAAGAGACTCCAGAACAGCCAAGTTTTCTGGAGCAATGTTACCCTTAACAAATGCAACCTGCTCGTCCTTAGAAGCGAATTCACGAGATTCACCAGTAGCAGGATCAGTCAAAACCTCATTCAATTCAGCAATCAGCTTCTTGATAGCAGGGATGAACTCAATAAGACCTTCTGGAATCAATACAGTACCGAAGTTATTACCCTCAGCAGCACGATCAGCAACAATCTGAGCAATGTAAGTTACAACATCGTCCAAAGACATAGCCTTCTGCTCAACCTCCTCAGAAATCAAACATGCATTTGGCTGAGTCTCCAAAGCACACTCCAATGCGATGTGAGATGCAGAACGACCCATCAGCTTGATGAAGTGCCAGTACTTACGAGCTGAGTTACAGTCACGCTGAATGTTACCAATCAACTCAGAATAAGTCTTACATGCTGTATCGAAACCGAAAGATGTCTCAATCTGCTCATTCTTCAAGTCACCGTCAATAGTCTTAGGACAACCGATTACCTGAACTCCGTACTGCTTAGCTGCATAATACTCAGCCAATACACAAGCATTAGTGTTTGAGTCATCACCACCGATAATTACCAATGCCTTGATTCCCAGCTCACGCAAGATTTCGATACCGCTCTCAAACTGAGCTTCTTTCTCCAACTTTGTACGACCAGAACCAATGATATCAAAACCGCCAGTATTGCGGTACTCATCGATGAACTCATCAGTAAACTCTACATATTTGTGATCTACCAAGCCACCAGGACCCATCAAGAAACCATACAGTTTACAATCCTTATTCAGTGATTTTACGCCGTCATAAAGACCAGAGATTACGTTGTGACCACCAGGAGCCTGTCCACCAGACAGGATAATACCTACGTTGAATGGTTCCAAAGCCTTCTGTTCGCCTGCCTCGAAAGTGATGACTGGCATACCATAAGTGTTAGGGAACATAGCCTTGATTTCTTCCTGGTTACCTACTGACTGAGTAGGTGCACCCTCTACAGCAACAACAGGACCCTGAAGAGCCTTTGGAAGCTTTGGCTGATAAGCAGCTCTAGCAATTTGCAATGCACTTTTATTCATTTCGCTTTAATATTTAATATGTTAAAAAGATATCGTGGGAAATACATACTCTTTCACGGAACAAATTTAATGAAAATCTTCTAAAATATCTACATGAAAAGAATTAAAAATAAAACCAAAGAAAAAAAACTTCATTTATAGCTTGTCATTTCTAAAAAAACATTATCTTTGACACAGAATATTTTTGTTTCACAATAAACTGGATAACCTTATGGCAAAGAGAAGAGCTTTAAAAAAAACTATCAATAACATTTGCGGTGAGCTTTTCGCAGAAGTTATAGCTGCAGTAATTTATGCAAATGCAGATCGGGAAGCAGCAAATGACATCACAGGTGCAATCTTGAATCTCCAGTCTGATATCATCAGCCGTATTAGCCATACACAGCCTGGTAATGTTAAGGGATTTTATAAAAAGCTCCGTGAAGATTTCAATGCCACCGCAACAGAAATCATTGACCAGATCTGTAACTTACACTAATCATGGGATTAAAACAAAAAGTTTTTGGTTTTATCTATTACAAAGTACTGGGATGGAAGTCGGTTGTAAACACACCCGACTTTAATAAGTGTATCATTTGCACTGCCCCACATACCACAAACTGGGATTTGTTTATAGGAAAGCTCTTTATTGGAGCTGTAGGACGCGAGTCAGGTTTCTTAATGAAAAGTGATTGGTTCTTTTGGCCGTTAGGTCCTATCTTCCGCTGGATGGGTGGAATTCCTGTAAACCGAAGCAAAAACACGTCACTTACGCAACGTGTTATTGAATTAGCAAAGACATCTGACCGTTTTATTTTGACCATTACCCCAGAAGGAACACGCAAGGCTAATCCAAAATGGAAAAGAGGATTCTGGTTCATTGCAAAAGGAGCAAATCTACCGATTGTACTCTGTGGAATTGATTATGAGAAAAAGGAAATCCGTTCCGAAAAGGTCTTTATTCCATCAGATGACATTGAAGCAGATATGCGAGAAATAAAAATGTTTTTTAAGGACTTCAAAGGATATCATCCAGAGAACTTTTCGATTAGCGAAATTATTTAAATGAAACATACACTACACAAGTTCCTGGCAAGCTACATCTTGCTAGGAATTTCTATTTTTTCACAAGCACAAGAAACCTGGGGCGTTGAATACAGCGGACAACCTTGGGTGAAAAACATCTCTACTCCTTATAATGTAGAAAAAGGGTTGCAAAACAAGCACCTTAGTATTGCTGCTAGCCATGGCAGATATTTCAAGAATGACAAAAACGAATGGGGCTGGCAACGTCCAAACCTTTATTGCACCACAGAAGACCTTTTTACTCAGACTATAGTTGTCCCATACCTCATGCCAATGCTCGAACGTGCAGGAGCAACAATTTTCTCCCTAAGAGAAAGAGATTGGCAGAAAAACGAAATCATTGTTGACAATGACACAAAAGGTTCTGGATATCTGGAAACAGAGGGACAGCAATCTTGGCAAACAGGAGACTATGCTGGATTTGCAAACCCACGAAAGATTTATTTAGACGAAGAAAATCCTTTTACCATGGGAACCGCCCGAGTGACAGGGACCGTATCAAACAAGAAACACGAATCACTAGCCATTTGGGACCCCCACATCCCTGCCAAAGGGAAATATGCAGTATATGTCAGTTACCAAAGTTTCATGGAAAGTGTAGATGATGCACTTTACACTGTATATCATGCTGGAGGTGTCACAGAATTCCATGTTAATCAAAAAATGGGTGGAGGAACATGGGTCTATTTAGGAACTTTTGAATTTAACGAAGGACAGTCACCAAACTCCAAAGTCACACTTACAAATTACAGTGAAAGCAAAGGAGTTGTTGTTGCTGATGCTGTAAGATTCGGTGGAGGAATGGGCAACATTGCCCGCGGTGACAATCAAGTTCTCAGTGGCTTACCCAGATATCTTGAAGGTGCTAGATACGCAAGTCAATGGTATGGATTTCCATATCGTGTCTATAGTATGTATGAAGGCCAGAAAGATTACAACGACGACATTAACGTCCGATCTTTTGACACGAATCATTTGATAGGAGGATCTGTTTTTTGTCCAGACTCCATAGGAATGCGTGTTCCTCTTGAATTACAGTTCTCTGTCCACAGCGACGCTGGCTACACAGAAGATTATTCATGGGTAGGTTCCATGACTATCTGTTCAACAGAGAATGATAGCATCCTAAACTATCCTGGAGGTATTTCAAGACAAGCTTCTAAAGATTTGGCAACCCAATTATTATTTGGACTCACTAGAGACCTGAACAATGAATTTAGGCTGAACTGGACAGGGCGTGAAATCCGTGACCGGAATTATAGCGAGAGTAAACGTGCCTACGTTCCTTCTGTTATCTATGAAGTACTGAGTCACCAAAATTACGCAGATATCAAACTCGGCCATGACCCAAATGCAAAATTCCACATTGCACGTTCCATGTATAAGTCCATCGCTAAATATATAAATAAGACACATGGAAAAGAAACCGTCATTGCTCCTCTCCCAGTCCATGCTTTGAGTATGCGTTTTGGCCATGCTTCCAGTGAAATAACACTTTCTTGGAAACCATCACCTGACGGAAGTGAAACGAGTGCAATTCCTACAGGATATGTAATATATACTCGAACAGGAGATGGTGGTTTTGACAATGGACAACTTGTTAATCAGACCACAGTTTCATTAAAACTTATTCCTGGCCAGTTATATAGCTTTAAAGTTACAGCCGTAAACGATGGTGGGGAAAGTATGGATAGCGAAATCCTCAGTGCCTATATATCCCCAAAAGATAATCCTGAAAGAAGAATTCTCATTGTTAACGGATTTGAAAGACTAAGTGGTCCTAAACCTGTTGACACAGAAACTGATCTTGGGTTTGACTTGCACACAGATATAGGCGTACCTTATCTTTGTACTCCTGCATTTTGCGGAGAGCAAATAGGATTTAACCGTAAAAAATTAGGAAATGAAAGTTCAAATGGCTGTGGATATAGCGGACAAGAACTGGAAGGAATGTTAATTGCCGGGAATACGTTCGATTATCCTTACATCCACGGTAAAGCCATTGCAGGAAATGGAAACTATTCTTTTGTGTCATGCAGCAAAGAGGCCATTGAGAAAGACTACATAAGCCTAAAAGAATATGCTATGGTTGATCTCATATTGGGTCTTCAAAAAAATGACGGATGGAGCCTAAAGCCTTACAAGACATTCACACCTGCGTTAATGAAAAAGCTACAAGGGTATCTTCAGCAACACGGAAACCTACTGGTTACAGGATCTTTTATTGCTAGTGACATGCAAAGTCCTGAAGAACAAGACTTCACCACTAATTACTTGAAATATGCCATTGATGAACCTATGCAGCCAACAAACTCAAATTTGTCATATATTAATGGCTGTGGAATGAAGATAAGTATCCCAAGAACTGTAAATGAAAAACAATATGCTGTTCAGACTCCAGATTGTCTTCGTCCTGTAGGAGCTGCATTCCCAGCTTTTGCTTATGTGGAAGATAATAGATGTGCAGGTATAGCCTACCAAGGAAAAGATTACCATCTTATGGCCATGGGATTTCCTTTTGAGAGCATCACGCAAGAACAAGACCGGACAAAGATTATGGCAGCAATACTTCAGTTTTTGGTGAAATAAGTTGGCCATATCCCGAAATCCAAGTATCTTTGCTAATAGAAAATAAAAAAAGAAAAACATGTACAGAATACAGAGTAATCCTTCCGGGACACGTAGCATAGAAGTTTCTGAAGAACATCTTCAAACTTTGGAACAGTATAATCTATTACAAGATTTGGTAGACAGTAATGGAATTGTGGACGAAGGTGTTTTGGAAAAACTGAAACTAAATGTGCGCAGCATTATCCATTCACAAGATACTCCAGATAAAGATCTGGTAGGATTGTGCATTGACGTAATTTTTCATGACAACATGAAAGCTTTTGGCCTTCACCAACTTATCATGCTTTTCATCAACTGGAGAGAGACTAAGAAAAAAACAGTAGCAGAAGAGCCTACAGCAGAATAAGATTTGGAATATAAGCTTACAGACTTTCTCCCCACCACCAAGAAAGAATGTGAATTAAGAGGATGGGATACACTGGATATTATACTATTCAGTGCAGATGCTTATGTAGACCACCCATCTTTTGGTGCTGCCGTTATTGGACGTATTCTGGAGGATTTAGGGCTCAGAGTCGCTATTATCCCCCAGCCCAACTGGCAAGATGACCTACGCGACTTTAAAAAACTTGGACGGCCACGTTTATTCTTTGGCATAAGCCCAGGATGCATGGATTCCATGGTAAACAAGTACACTGCGAACAAACGTCTGCGAAGTGAAGATGCTTACACACCAGATGGCCGTCATGATAAACGTCCGGAATACCCGACGATTGTCTATTCTAAAGCTTTAAAAAAGCTATTTCCCGATGTTCCGGTTCTACTCGGCGGCATTGAAGCCAGCCTTCGACGCCTGACACATTATGACTACTGGCAGGATTGTTTGAGAAAATGCATTTTATGTGATTCTGGTGCAGATTGCATTGTGTATGGAATGGGAGAAAAGCCATTAACTCAAATAGCTCTTGCACTGAAAGATGAGGAGCAATGTAGCATTGAACGCTTTAGAGAAGTTGTTGCAGAATGTCCACAGACAGTTCTTTTACATCGAGAAGATAATATCCCAGGAGGCAGGAAAGCAGATGATATAGAGCTTTTTTCTCATGAGGAATGTTTAATTGACAAAAAGAAACAGGCGCAGAATTTCAAGCACATAGAAGAAGAAAGCAACAAGCTTCATGCTCAGCGAATTCTCCAGAAAGTTGGACGCCAATACGCAGTAGTAAATCCACCTTTCCCTCCTCTCACAACCGAAGAGTTAGATCATTCTTTCGACTTGCCTTATACACGACTACCTCATCCGAAATACAAAGGCAAACGAATACCAGCCTATGAAATGATCAAACATTCTGTGAATATTCACAGAGGTTGCTTTGGAGGATGTGCCTTCTGTACAATCTCGGCTCATCAAGGGAAGTTCATCATGAACCGCAGTAAGGAAAGCATCTTGCGAGAAGTCAAGAAGGTTATGGAACTTCCTGATTTTAAAGGATATCTTAGTGACCTTGGAGGGCCATCTGCCAATATGTATGGCATGCATGGAAAAGACCTGAAGCTCTGCAGTAAATGCAAACGTCCGTCATGTATACATCCTGGTATTTGCCCTAATTTAAATGGAGACCATTCTGCTCTGATAGATATTTATAAGACTGTAGATAGTATCCCTGGAATCAAAAAGAGTTTTATTGGCAGTGGTGTTCGTTACGACCTTCTACTTCATGACTATAAAGATGAAAAGCTCAATAAAGCTGCAAGAGAATACACACGAGAGCTAATCATGAATCATGTCAGTGGGCGACTTAAGGTAGCCCCAGAACATACTAGTGACAATGTGTTGCGACTAATGCGAAAACCTTCATTCTCTCAATTTGGAGAGTTCAAGAAGATTTTTGACCAAATAAACAAACAACATAATCTAAAGCAACAGATTATACCATACTTCATCAGCAGCCATCCAGGATGCAAGGAAGAAGACATGGCGGAACTAGCTGTATTAACCAAGCAAATGGATTTCCATTTGGAACAGGTGCAGGATTTCACCCCCACTCCAATGACCGTAAGTACAGAAGCTTGGTATACAGGATTCCATCCTTATACCTTGGAAGAAGTATTCAGTGCTAAATCCCCAAAGGAAAAGTTGGCACAACGTCAATTCTTTTTCTGGTATAAACCAGAAGAACAACAAGATATTTTGAAAGAGCTAAGAAGAATTGGTCGTCCGGATTTAATCAATCGTTTATATGATAAACCATTCAGACAAACAATCCCTACAAATTCTGGAGGAAAAGAACATGGCATATCAGATCATAGAGCAAAGCTGCATCGGAAAAAGAGATGAAGCACACAACGAAGATGGTTGGATAGCGACCTCAGATTACGTAGCTGTCATTGATGGTTCAACAAGTAAAGGAACCTACGATTATGGAGACAAAAGGTCTGGGCAACTAGCTATGGAAATTATCCGTGAAGCCATTAAAGGACTTCGCCCAAACTGTACCATTCGAGATGCAGCAAATGAGCTGTCAGCTAAGATCGATGCCTTTTACTTGAGCCATGATATAGTAAAGGAAGTACAAGAACACCCAGAAAACCGTCTTACAGCCAGTGTTGTCATTTATAGTGTAAACCGTCAGGAAGTATGGCAAATCGGAGACTGCCCATGCATGATAGACAATGCCGTTTACGAAAACCCAAAGTATTGGGAACAACCTATTGCTCAAGCCAGAGCTCTCTTTCTGGAGAAAGAATTATCTGAAGGGAAACGTGTACAAGACCTCCAGAAGCAGGATACAGGAAGAGAATACATCCTTCCGTTATTACGTTATGCCATTGCATACCAGAATAATGAAACAGAACCTATATACGGCTATGGAGTTATTGACGGATTCCCTATAGCCAATCGTTTCTTGCGAAAATTTCAAGCCGCAGGGGCTCGCCAAATCATTTTGAGCAGCGACGGATACCTGCACTTGTTTCCTACTCTTGCACAAAGCGAACAATATAACAATCAATTGTTGGAAGAAGACCCTTTGTGCATCCGTAGACACAAGATGACTAAAGGCGTTATGTCCGAGAATGTCAGCTTTGATGACAGAACCTATATTCGACTTTTTATAAAATAAACATGATACAATTTCAATGCGATTACAACGAAGGCGCACATCCTGCAATCATGAAGCGTCTTATGGAAACCAACATGGAACAAACCGTAGGCTACGGAATGGATCCTTACTGCGAACAAGCCCGTGAAGCCATAAAGAAGGCATGCGAGGCTCCCAATGCAAATGTACATTTTCTAGTAGGTGGAACCCAAACAAACACCACAGTCATTCAAGCTGCTTTAAAAGCTTATCAAGGTGTCATTTGTGCCCATACAGGCCACATTAATGTTCATGAGACCGGTGCAATAGAGAACACAGGCCATAAAGTTCTGGCACTACCCGGAAAGGATGGAAAAATCACAGCAGAACAAGTTGAGAAAGCCATCAAAGATCATTTCGAGGATGGAGATGCTGAACACATTGTACAACCTGGCATGGTGTACATTTCATTCCCTACAGAAATTGGAACTATCTATACCAAGCAAGAATTAACTGACCTCAGTTCGGTATGCCACAAATATGAAATGCCTTTATTTGTTGACGGAGCACGTCTAGGCTATGGATTGACAAGTCCTTCCTGCGACATAACTCTACCAGAACTTTGCAAGCTTGCCGATGTATTTTATATTGGTGGAACAAAAGTAGGAGCCATGTTCGGTGAAGCTGTCGTCATTAACTGTCCAAAGTTAAACAAAGATTTCCGCTATCATATAAAACAAAGAGGAGGCATGTTAGCCAAGGGAAGACTTTTGGGTGTTCAGTTCCTGACCCTCTTCACTGATAATCTCTACATGCAAATTTCAGAACATGCCAATAAAATGGCAATGAAAATCCGGGAAGCATTCTCTGCCAAGGGTTGTGAATTTCTTGTTGATAGTCCAACCAATCAACAGTTCCCTATCCTATCTAACGAAATGATGCAGAAGCTAAGTAAAAAATACTTATATTCTCCTTGGCAGAAGGTTGATGAAAACTACACAGCTGTCCGCTTCTGTACCAGTTGGGCAACCAAGGAAGAGAACGTTGATGCCCTTATAGAAGACATAAAAGCATTATAAATCGATTCTCCTCATGAGCATTGTGCTCTATGGGGATGAATTATCTATCCAATAAAAAAGGCCCCTCAAATGAGGAGCCTTTTTATTTCTGAGTTTTTAATATCAGACTCTAACTGAATTACTCAGCTGCAGGAGCAGGAGTTTCAGTTGCACTTGCATCAGCAGCTGGAGCAGCTACAGGAGCAGCCTCTTCAGTATTAGATGCGCCGAAACCAGGAATTGTTCCAGGATTTGTTGCATTCTGCTGAGTAGCTTCCTTCAGAATAACAGAAGACTCACTAATACTTGATGGAACAAAGAATGCAGAAACAACACTCAAGGCTACAATAGCACCAGCCAAAATCCAAGTACCTTTCTCCAAGACATCGGTGGTCTTACGAACACCCATAATCTGGTTAGATGCAGCAAAGCTAGAAGCCAAACCACCTCCCTTTGAGTTCTGAATCAAAACAATCAGGACCATCAAAATAGATGCAAGAACTACTAAAATTACAAATAAGATGTACATTTTATTCTTTATTGTTTTTATTGTTTATAATCAATTTTTCCAAAAATCTCATTTGGTCTGCAAAGTAAGCACTTTTTTTTGGATTTTTCAAATTTAATCGTCGAATAATTTCCAATGCCTTTGAATATCTACGCTGGCGAATGTAGATTTTTGCTAAGGTTTCTGTCAAGCAGGATTCTTCGAGGATTTCCGTGTCTGTTTCTTCTCTATTATTCATTGAACCTGCTGTTTCATTGACTTCTGGAGCCAGCGCAGGATTATCCGGCAATTCCACTCTTTCTGCTGAAGGATGAGAGCTAATAAACTGACTGATCAGATCATCTGTTCGATTTGACTCATTGGTGAGCTTTTCCTCAGATGCTACATCATCCATCTGCATTAGGTAAGCCACATAATCCGTCGCAGGATTTACAGGAACTTTCATATGTTCTGTTCCTTCTGCAGGGAGAGTACTTAAGAAATCATTAATCAAAGAGAGTGTTCGGTCTGAATTCTGCAACGCAGACTCTTCTGCTAAAGAGCGTTCATGAGGAGCTATAACATAATTCTTACCCTCAATCATGTCAAATAAAGCTCTGCAATCTGCAACATAAATTGCAGCCTTCCGAAGTTCCTCTCCAAAAGAAGAGTCATGCAAAAGATAGAGATTCTGAAGATACAACAAACGAGCTGACTGGTAGTAAGGAAAGCGTGCAAGAAGACTTCGCAACTCGTATAACGAGTCGTGATCTAAAAGTTCTGGATGTCCGATGTACTGATACAAATCCATTTTACCAGTTTGCTACTGTAGCATTAAATATTTGGTCTACAATATTTTCACACATTTCCTGCACTAATTGCTCTTGCACAGCAGTAAGTTGCTGGGTAGAATCATATTGTGTAGTTGCAGAAAAAGATTGTTCAAAATCCTGCTCGTGTCTTTTATTGTTTGTAAATCTTACATTGACTGTCATTTTCAAAGAAACCTGTGCAGAATAGCCATCGGCACCTACAGCCTGGTTCATCTGGCTATAATCTGTTATCTCACCAGATATAACAAGATCTCCATTACGTCTAACCTGTTGTAGTCTTGTTGACTTGGCAAAAACATCTGTCAGTTCATTGTTAAACATAGAGGCCATAGGTCCCCACACGTAAGAAGAACGGATTGGGAACTGTTCAATCGTTATTGTCTTGGTCTCATTGTAGTCAATAGATGCACCATTGAAAGCAAATTTTATACTACAAGATGACAAGAGCAAACAACAGAAAAAACAACAGAAAATATATAATTTCTTACTCCAATCCATAATCTTTTATTTTTCGATATAGCGTCCTTTCTGAAATTCCCAGAATCTGAGCAGCATCCTTACGCTTACCATTACATTTTTTCAATGTATTTACAATCAGCATTTTCTCACTATCTTTCACCGTAAATGAAGGGGGGTCTGAAATAGGAAGAACCTCGTCTCTATACTCTTCCACTTCATCAATGTCTTCTGGCTGAAACATAGATTGATGTTTACCTCCTGTTACAGATATCGTATGTGGGATGCCAACAACAGAATCCCTTGAAGAAGGAGTTCCCTTTTTCAAATCTTCCATATCCTTTTTCAGATTGTCAATCTCCGATTTGAGGACAGAAATCATATTCAGCAGCACCTCGTTATTAATACTTTGTTCACGATTTGCATGTGGAACAATTGCAGGCAATGTCTCGTCAGGATCATTTGGAATATAATGAAATAACACCTCTGCAGTTAACTCGCGTGTGTGTTCCAGAATGGAGATCTGCTCTGTAATATTCTTTAATTGGCGGATATTTCCCGGCCATTTATAATTCATGAGTACCTGACGTGCGGCATCATCAATCAGCCGAACCGGTGGCATGTTATATTTCTCAGAAATTTCTCCCGCAAACTTAGCAAACAACTTACAGATATCTTCTTTTCTGTCACGCAATGGAGGTACAGAAATAGGAATAGTATTCAATCGGTAATACAAATCCTCACGAAAACGGCGGTTTACAATAGCCTGTTGCATATTTACATTGGTAGCAGCCACTATTCTGACGTTCGTCTTGCGCACATCACTTGATCCCACACGAATAAATTCTCCTGTTTCCAAGACACGAAGCAAACGAGCCTGTGTAGAAAGAGGAAGTTCCCCTACTTCATCCAGAAATAAGGTTCCTCCATCTGCCTCTTCAAAGTAACCCTTATGATCGCTTACAGCACCTGTAAAAGAACCCTTCATATGTCCAAAGAGTTCTGAGTCAATTGTACCTTCTGGGATTGAACCACAATTCACGGCGAAGTACTTTCCATGCTTTCTTAAACTATTGTCATGGATCAGTCTAGGAAAGTGCTCCTTACCGACACCACTTTCTCCGACAATCAAAACAGACAGATCGGTAGGTGCCACTTGCAAAGCAACATCTAAAGCACGGTTTAACTCCTCAGAGTTTCCCACAATTCCATACCTAAGCTTGACTCTCTGAATGTCTTGTGTCATATATATCTATTAAGGCTCACAAATTTACTGTTAAATTTTGGAATGAATGCAATAATTACGCAATTTTTAAGATAAAAAAAGGGATACACAGATCGTGTACCCCTTCTTATTGTGTATATTTCAATTCAAATTAAAGGAACCACTTTACGTAGCAGAAGTCCTGACGGTGAGGCAGATTCTCGTTCTTAGGGAACATACGGTATGCAACCTTGTAAGAACCAGCCTGCTCCATCTTGTGATCCAACTCGAAGGTATAAAGATTTCCTTCAACCTTAACGACCTTCATTGGCTCAATAGACTTGATGCGGTCACGGCCCTTCTCATCAACGTATGTTGTTACCAATTCAACGCCGATAGCATCGTTCAAGCCAGCCTCATCAATGACATGCTGAACCTTGTAAGACTTACCAGTCTCAACCAAACCATTGATCAAAGCCTCTTCCTTAGAAGTTGAAACTACGTGGATAGCATCCCAACGCTCTGCAACAGCTTCCTTCCAAGCAGCAATTTCCTTAGCCAACTTAGCATCATTAGCGTAAAGCTTCTTTGCACGGTCTGCCATTGGACAATAGAACTTGGTGAAGTAATCGTCAAGCTGACGCTTCATGGTGTAGTGAGGAGCAATCTGAGCAATAGAGTTCTTGATAGTGCGAACCCAACCCTCAGAATAACCCTTCTCATTCTTATTATAATATAATGGAAGGATCTCGTTCTCTAACAAGTTGTAAATAGTTGCTGCATCCAGCTGATCCTGATGCTCCTGGTTCTGATAAGTACGCTTGTCGGTCAATGCCCAACCTGCGCCTTCACGATAACCTTCGTACCACCAACCGTCAAGTACAGACAAGTTTACAACACCGTTCATCAAAGCCTTCTCACCTGATGTACCAGATGCCTCCAAAGGACGAGTTGGAGTATTCATCCAGATATCAACACCAGAAACCAAGCGACGAGCCAACTGCATGTCGTAGTTCTCCAAGAAAATAATCTTACCCAGGAATTCTGGACGGCGAGAAATCTCATAGATCTTCTTGATCAGACCCTGACCAGCGCCATCATGTGGGTGAGCCTTACCTGTATACAAGAACTGTACTGGGTACTTAGGGTTGTTGACAATCTTAGCCAAACGATCCAAATCAGTAAACAACAGGTGTGCACGCTTGTATGTAGCGAAACGACGACCGAAACCGATAATCAATGCATTAGGATTGATCTGGTTTACAACCTGAACGATACGAGCAGGATCACCCTGGTTCTTCAACCAGTTACCTGTGAACTCATTCTTAATATAGTCAATCAACTTATTCTTCAAACCTACACGGGTAGCCCAAATTTCCTCATCAGGAACATTGTAGATAGCCTCCCATAATTCTGCGTTGCTCTGATCAGAATAGTACTTCTTACTGAAGAACTTGCCGTACAGAGTCTTCCACTCAGTTGCAGACCAAGTTGGGAAGTGAACACCGTTAGTTACGTAACCTACATGGCTTTCCTCTGGGAAGTAACCATTCCAGATACCTGCAAACATATCCTTAGAAACCTCACCGTGCAACCAGCTAACACCGTTAACCTCCTGACAAGTGTTGCAAGCGAATGTAGACATACAGAAACGCTCACCTGCATCGTTAGGGTTCATACGACCCATACCAATGAACTCATCAAAAGAAATACCCAGCTTTTCTGCATAGACGCTCAGGTACTTGCTGAACAACTGAACATCAAAGTAATCGTGACCTGCAGGTACTGGAGTATGAACAGTGTACAAAGAAGATACACGTACCAACTCCATAGCCTCATTGAATGTCTTACCCTCATTGATGAAATCCAACAGACGCTGTACGTTGCAAAGAGCAGCATGACCCTCGTTGCAGTGATAGATATCCTTCTTGATACCCAGCTTCTTCAAAGTCAATACACCACCAATACCCAGCAGGATCTCCTGCTTCATACGGTTTTCCCAGTCACCACCATAAAGTGAGTGAGTGATAGGACGGTCGAATTCTGAATTCATTTCATTGTCTGTATCCAACAGATACAATGGAATACGACCTACATTTACACGCCATACATATGCGTGAACCTGATAATTGATATATGGGACATCAACTACTACAGGAACACCGTTCTCGTCTACAACACGCTCAATTGGCAGAGAGTTGAAATCCTGTGCCTCGTAATTTGCTATCTGCTGACCGTCCATAGACAAAGTCTGAGTAAAATAGCCATAACGATACAAGAAACCTACTGCACACATATTTACATTAGAGTCAGATGCCTCTTTCAAATAGTCACCGGCAAGAACACCTAGACCTCCTGAATAGATCTTCAATACCTGATTCAAACCATACTCCATACAAAGGTAAGCTACTGAAGGGCGCTTGCTGTCTGGCTTGACATCCATATACTTACGGAACTTGTCATATACAGCCTCCATCTTACCCATCAGGGCCTTATCCTTGGTCATTGCCTCCATCTTCTCATAGCTCAAGTGAGAAAGAAGAAGTACAGGGTTCTTACCACATGCCTTCCATGCATCCTCATCGATGTTTGAGAACAAATCACGACACTCGTGATTCCATGACCACCACATGTTGTGTGCTAACTCATTGAGCTTCTCCAGCTCTACAGGGAGAGTAGAATTCACATTCTCTGATCTCCAGTTAGCAGCATTAGCATTACTTGCTTTAATTTTCATATTTCTCTTAAAAATTATTGAAGGGATATTCTTTTAATATTTATTTCTTTTGTTTCTCCATACGCAATGCAGCATTCTTCAATGCTACTTCATACGCATTATAATAATAGGTAATGAAGTTTGACCACAAAGCCTTCTTTGCCAGATTGCCAGCTTTGCGGCGGATATTCTGAACTTCCTTGTCTGTCATTGCAGCATACTTCACAACTGTTTCCACAATAGCGTCAGCTACCTCAGAATTATTGTAATCAGTACGATGAATAACATTCACACCATCTTCTATTTGACCCACATGTCCAAATTCAGAGTTTGCCCACAGGCCAAAACCTGCCAGATCAGTGGTAATGGTTGGCACCTTGAATGCAACACTCTCCAATGGAGTGTATCCCCATGGCTCATAATAGGAAGGATAGACACTAAGATCGTTTCCTAAAATCAAATCATAATAGTGCATGTTTAAGATACCGTCCTGACCATCCTGGTAATGAGGAATGAAAATAACTTTGACCTTATGATCTGAAGTATTCCACATACCACATGCAGCCAATGTTCTTAAGACATTGTCATTATTTCGGTCATGCAACTCATGAGTAAGCATTGGGAAATCCAACGGAGTAGTAAACTGTTCCTTACTTTCCATTCTTTCCTTCAGGTCCTGACGAGCCTCACCTACCCATCCTGGCACATTGACAAATGCCAGCACATTACGTTTCAAGCCTTCTACTGCATTCAAACGAGCCAGAGCTTCCAGATAAACATCAATACCCTTGTTTTTAAACTCATATCGACCACTAGTAGCCAAAATCAAGGTATCATCGTCCAACTGGGTACCCATCAGCTTGTTTGCAACCTCCAGCAATTTTGCTCTTGCCTTCTTTCTTGCTGCAGTGAATTTCGCACCAGTAGGTACAAAATCATTTTCAAAGCCATTTGGCAATACAACATCTGCAGGCTTGTCAAGGAGCTCCTTGCATTCGTTATCGGTAATGTCACTTACTGTTGTAAAGCAATCCACATTATGAGCGGTTCTCTTTTCAATAGAATGTTTGCTCTCCATGTTCAACTCCTGTGCCATCTGGTCACCATTGTAGGCAAACAGATAATCATAGAGAGGCTTGTAATTACCAGCAATGCTTCGGCCTATTGAAGTTGCATGAGTTGTAAAGATAGTACCAATCTCAGGAACATTCTTTTGAATATAAAGAGCACCTAAGCAGGTCATCCATTCGTGAGCCTGATAAACTACCTGCTGCTTCTTGTCTTTCAGCTGGAAGTTGTAGAAACTTTCTACCACCTTGCCGGCTGCCCAAGAAAACATGGTAGCTTCGGCATAATCACCATAGGCATGAAGTGAATCTACCTGGAAATTGTTCCATCCCCAAGCAAAGATATCGTTCTGCTGTTCAAAAAATGGATTGAAATCTACAAGAACAACAACAGGTTCACCTGGAATGTTCCAACGTCCCACGCGAATCTGCAACTGATCATTCTCTATTGCATGTTTACGCCATTTAGCGTAAATCTTATTATCTTCTTTGAAAAGTGGATTTTCCTTGTCCTTCCAGAAATCAGGACCGATAAAGATTACCTTGTCTTTCTTTGCATCCTGAAGTGTCTTTGCTCTTGTGGACAAAACTGTATAAATGCCACCGACCTTGTTACATACTTCCCAACTTGATTCGAAGATGTAATCAGGGTTAACTTTTTCTAATACCATTATTATCGGAAATCACATCATTTTATAAATCGGGTGCAAAATTAGTAAAAATCCCTTAATTATAAAAGAGTCAACAGCTTTTTTCTGTTACAAGAGCCAAGAAATAGAAAATATTTCCTACTTTTGACATCGAAAAAACATGAATTGAAATGCAAAGATTACAAATATACAATGCATCAGCAGGTTCCGGAAAAACTTTCACACTAGCACTGGAGTACATTAAACTGCTGGTTAACTCTCCACAGAAGTACCGTTCTATCTTAGCTGTAACCTTCACAAACAAGGCCACTGCAGAGATGAAAGAACGCATACTGTCGCAACTTTATGGGATTGCTTTCTCGTTGAGCGATTCGGACAGCTATTTCCAATGCATAAAGAAAGATTTGAACCTGGAGGAAAAAGTCATCAGAGAGAGATGTAAGATAGCTTTACATAACATCTTGCACGACTTCTCGTTTTTCCACGTAGAAACCATTGACTCATTCTTCCAGATGATCATACGAAACCTGGCACATGAATTACAGCTTTCAAACAACATTAACCTTGATCTGGACCAGCAATCGGCTATCGATGAAGCAGTTGACAACCTCATTGAAAACCTGACACTAGACTCCCCCATCATCTCATGGATTCTGGAATATATCCAAGAGAGGATTGACGAAAACAGCAGCTGGAACATCACCAGAAAACTGAAACAGTTTGGAAAGGATGTCTACAACGATACATACCAGAATTATGCCGGAAAGTTGGAAGAAAATTTCAACGCAGGCCTTTACAAGAACTACAAACACAACCTGCAGAAAGCCATTGATGCAGAGGAAGACCGGTTAAAATCCTATGCCAGCACCTTTATGGATCTGGTAGCTGAGAACCAGCTTGAAATGGATGATTTCAAATACAAGGACAAGTCGGGTGCCATATACTTCCAGAAAATCCTGAACGGACAGTTCGGCGATGATATCGTAACCTCCAGAACTCTGCAATTCATGGAAGATGCCAATGCCTGGCCAGGAAGTGACAAGACCAAGAAATCACTGATTCTGCAACTGGCAGAAACTCAATGGATTCCTTTAATGAACGAAACGGAAAAGGCACGTTGCAAAGCTAACCGGTTAATTAACACCAAACGCTGTTTACGCCGGCATTTCAATGACCTCCAGTTGCTCTCCAGCATTCACCGTCAACTTCGTGAAGAGAACACCAGAAATAACCGCTTACTGCTGGCCGAAACACCATTATTGCTGAACAAGCTCATCGATGATAGCGATGCGCCTTTCATCTTTGAAAAAATAGGTACACGCCTGGAACACATCATGATAGACGAATTCCAGGACACCTCACGCATGCAGTGGAACAACTTCAAGTCCTTACTCATCGAATGTCTTTCCAAAGGAAACAGTAGCTTGATTGTGGGCGACATCAAGCAAAGCATTTACCGATGGAGAAACGGTGATTGGAGCATCTTGGGAAACATCAGAGCAGAACTTCCACATTTGGGAGAGATAGAGTCAACTCCGCTATACATTAACCGTCGAAGTTTAGGAAATATCATAGGTTTCAACAATTGCTTCTTTACCGATCTCCTCGAGCTCATGAAAAAAGAGGAAGGGAAGGAAAACCTGCCAGCCCTCATCGGAAACGTATACAAGGATGTAATACAAGACATCAAGCCAGAGAACCAGGGACAAGGTTATGTACACATCACATTGATCAACGAGAACAACCCGAACCGCCCCGAAGAATACAAGACAGAAACCATCAAGGAGGTGGCAAACACCATACAAATGCTCCGGGAAAACGGAGCAGAGTTGAACGACATTGCCATTCTGGTACGTGCCAAGGCCCCTATCCCAGAAATCGCCTCTTATTTTGCCAAGAACCTGAAAGATATTCCTATTGTCTCAGCCGAGGCTTTCTTACTGAATGCCTCTGAAGCTGTTTGTACCGTCATTGATGCCCTGAGCTACCTGAACGACCAGACAGACACACTGGCTGTAACCCAGCTGGCTCGAGTCTACCAGAACAAAATTCTGGGTAATCCATTCTCCTTGGACCAGCTCTGCGAAACTGCCGATAAAGCAGCGCTTCTACCAGAAGGATTCACCGCAAACCTAAAAGTATTAAAATTACTTCCGTTATATGAACTGATTGAGAACATCATCCAGCTCTTCCAGATCCAGAAACTAGAAAAACAAGAGGCTTACATGTTCTACTTCCTGGATCAAGTTATGGAATTCCTCAGCAAGGAACCCGGTGATATTCTGGCCTTTCTTTCCTATTGGGAAGAAACCCTGAAGGATAAGAAAATCCCTGCCGGAAAGATAAACGGCGTACAGGTACATTCCATTCACGCGTCCAAGGGATTGGAATTCCAACACGTCATCATTCCATACTGCGACTGGGACATGGTACGTTACCGCAACGTAACGCTCTGGACAGAAACACACTCCGATGATCCTCAGGAATTGCCTGTAGCTCCGGTAGACTTTGGCAAGGAAATGAAGGAAAGTGATTTTCAAGAAGAATATAACAAGGAGCTCCAGCAACAGTGGATTGATAACATCAACCTACTGTACGTGGCTTTCACCCGCCCTAAAGCTAACCTTTTCATTCTAGGCAGACGTCCGAAGAAAAACAAAAACGGTACCTATCCCAACTCTTCGGTTTCTGCTCTCCTCTTCAACGTACTCAAGGAAAAAGGAACGGAAGAAGAAAAACAACAGAAAGAAGACGAAGACTTTACCCGTAGTTTCGGTGAACTCTCTTTCAATAAGGAGCAGAAAGACACATCAGAGAACCCGCTGCTGGCAGTACCGACAGAAACGCAGGTCAAGCTGCAGAGCAACATCACTCATGTAGAATTCCGCCAGAGTAACAAGAGCCAGCAGTTCATTGAGAGCGAAGACCTTCCGGAAAATCAGGAATACATTCAACAGGGACTTATCCTGCACAGCCTCTTCTCGTCCATCAAGACGGCTGATGACGTGGATGCACAGCTCCAGAAATATGAGTTCGATGGTGTCATTGGCAGCAATCTCACTCAAAAACGCATCGCACAACTCGTGCACAATGCCTTGGAGAACAAAACCGCAAAAGACTGGTTCTCAGGATCGTGGACTGTCATCAATGAGTGCGACATCCTGCAGCATACACCTCAAGGCATGAAGGCGCAGCGCCCTGACCGTGTCATGATCAAAGACGACAAGGTCATGGTAGTAGATTTCAAGTTCGGTAAGCCAAAACCAGAACATCAGAAACAGGTAAGAGGCTACATGGAACTGCTTCTACGCATGGGATACCAAAACGTGGAAGGCTGCCTGTGGTATGTCTACAAGAATAAAATTGAACCCGTAACATTGTAACACATGGAAACATTTCTCAACCATATAGCCAAAGACCTCATCCGCAAATTCCAGAACCGACTGCAGGACATCGTCCTGGTCTTTCCAAACAAGCGTGCCAGCCTCTTCATGAACGAGTTTCTGGCACAGGCTTCAGACAAACCGGTCTGGGCACCCTCCTATATTTCCATTTCTGAACTGTTCCGCCAGTTCAGCACCTTCGAGGTACCCGACAAGATACGTCTGGTATGTGAACTCTACCCTATCTACAGAGAACTACGTCACCAAACCGAAGAGGAGATGCCGCTGGACCGCTTCTATTCGTGGGGAGAACTACTCCTGGCCGACTTTGATGACCTAGACAAGAACATGGTACCAGCCGACAAGCTGTACCAGAACCTGAAGGAATTGAAGGAAATGGACAATACTGGTTTCCTTTCCGACGAGCAGAAGGAAGCATTAAGTCTGTTCTTCAACGATTTCCAGTTCCGTGAAACAGAAATCCAGCAGGAATTCATCCGCGTATGGGACATTCTGCTGGAACTCTATACCCGATACAAAGAACACCTGGCAGCACAGAACCTGCTCTATGAAGGCGCATTGTTCCGTAAGGTTGCAGAAGAGCTTACGCCAGCACAGCTGAAAGCCAAGCAATATGTGTTTGTGGGATTCAATGTCCTTGACAAGGCCGAACAAACGCTCTTCCGCAAGATTCAGGAAGCCGGAAAGGCATTGTTTTACTGGGATTACGACCAGTTTTACCTGAATGCCACACAGGGAAACATGGAGGCAGGATTCTTCCTTCGGAAAAACATTCAGGAGTTTGGCAACTGTCTGGATGAATCCTGTTTCCAGAGCATGAGCCAGCCTAAGGAAGTAGAAATCATCTCTGCGGCTACAGAGAATGCTCAGGTTTGTCACGTTTCTCCTTGGCTGGACCAGAACCTCACACAGAAAGAAAGTGAGACGGCTGTGGTGCTGTGCAATGAAACCTTGCTGGAACCCGTGCTGCATGGCTTGTCCTCTAAAGTGGAAAACCTGAACATCACCATGGGTTTCCCACTCAGCAGTACGCCTATCTACAGCTTCATCAAGACCTTGTGTGACCTGCATCTCACGGGTTACAACAAGGAAAAAGGCTGCTACCGTTACGCACAGGTACGCAGCGTTCTGCTGCATCCGTATACGCAGATGATTTCTGATCAGGCACAGAGCTTGCTGGCCCAACTTACTGCCGACAGCCGCTTCTTGGCTACCCCTTTGGAACTGGGTGCAGATGAAGCCTTGGCAAGCCTCTTCCCTGCCCAATGTCTCATGGATAGTCCGCTGAATTTCCTGATGAATCTGCAGAAGCAGGCAGAAACCGCGGCACACTGTCTGAACAGCCATAAGGAAGACCTGAACGCCACCTTTGCTCCGCTTTACCGCGAAGCTCTTTTCAATGCCTTTACTCTTCTGAATCGTCTCATCAAACTGGTGGAAGACAAGATTCTAACCGTGAACGCCAAAACCCTACTCCGCTTCATTAACCAACTGATGGGAAGTTCCAGCATACCGTTCCACGGAGAGCCCGTCATCGGTCTTCAGGTCATGGGAGTCTTGGAAACACGCTGTCTGGATTTCAAGCACCTTATCCTTCTCTCACTGAACGAGGGTATGCTACCTAAGGGCGGAAACAATGCCAGCTTCATTCCATACAATCTGCGCAAAGCGTTCGGCATGACACTTATTGAGCAGAAGATTGCTGTCTATGCTTACTATTTCTACCGCCTCATCCAACGGGCAGAGAAAGTCACCTTCATCTACAACAACAATACCGAAGGCCTCCAGAAGGGTGAAATGAGTCGCTTCCTGCTGCAATATCTCATCGAGCATCCGGCACATCACAAGCTTAGCTTGCAGACCCTTACAACCGACCAGATGCCTATCCTTTCGCAGGACATTATCATACAGAAGACACCTCAGATGATGCAGAAGCTGTTGCGTCATTATCAGAGTAAATTCCACAAAGACGGCAAGGAAAAATACTCCTTCCTTTCGCCTTCTGCCTTGAACACTTACATCAACTGTCCATTAGAGTTTTACTTTAAGTACGTGGCACATATACGTGTTCCAGAAGAAGTTAGCGACGATATAGACAATGCACTTTTTGGAACCATCTTCCACCGGTGCAGTGAAAAGATCTACCTGCACTTAACCCATGATACAGGAAATGGAGACATAGTGGCATCCAGCCTTGAAACCATTTTGAAAAACGAAAATTTCCTGCGTACCGTGGTCAATGACACCATCAAGGAAGAAGTCTTCAAGATCAACAAGAGCGAGGACATGCCTACCTTGAACGGTATCCAGATCATCATTCAGCGCGTCATGCTCAGGTATGTCAGACAATTGCTGGAAAGAGATCTCTCCCTCTGTCCGTTTACCATACGAGGACTGGAGAAACCAATACTCGATAAACTCCCATTCCGCTTCCAGGACAAGGAAGAATGGGTGTATATTGGTGGAGACATTGACCGTATAGACGAGTACACCGAGGGTACAGAACGTATCCTTCGCATCATTGATTACAAGACAAGCGGAAGTCCGCAAAAGGCAGGTACCTTGGAAGCTCTTTTCCAGAACGGAGTGAACGGCAGACAGTACCATGCCCTCCAAGCCTTCTACTATGCCATGCAGGTAAACAGCAACGGCCTTAACCCGCAGCACCTGTGCATCAGTCCTTCACTCTTCTACATCCAGAAAGCAGCAGCCGATGATTACCGTCCTACCGTGGAGCTCAGCACTGGAGACAAGAAGACCGAAGCCATTAATAACTTTGAAGAACAGATTGGTACAGACTACCGGCAGTTGCTTAGAGAAAAGATAGAAGAACTCTTCAGTACTACCACCCCATTCACCCAATGTGACGGCCATCATTGCGAGTTCTGCGACTACAAGAATCTCTGCCGCAAATAAAAAAAAACTGACCCCCCGTGCAAGATTCTGCAAAATTCTGCATTCTATAGATAGAGACTGGAACCGGAAACATGAAAATCATCATCAGTCACACCCTTTTAGCTGAGGCAAAAAAAGGTAACCGCAAGGCCATGCAAGAACTGTATGCCCTTACGGTTAGATGCCTTACATCCCTCTGCCAGAGGTATATAGCACAAGATGAAGATGTAAAGGACGTACTTCAGGATAGCTACATCAAGATATTCAGGGGCTTGAAGGATTTTACACCCACGGGAGAAGGAGCACTAGTTTCCTGGATGGTACAGATAGTCACAAACGAGTCGCTGATGTTCCTCAGAAACCAGAAACGCCTTCAGTATATAGAGACTACAGACACCTTGCCCGATGTGGAAGACGAACTGCCGGTGGAACGCTTCTCTCCCGAGGAAATACACCGGGCCATCAGGCAACTTCCAACAGGTTACAGAACCGTGCTCAACCTTTACGTGTTTGAAGAGAAGAGCCACAAAGAAATTGCCCAGCTACTGGGAATAAAAGAAAACACATCGGCATCGCAGCTTAACCGGGCCAAGGCACTATTAAAGAAAATTCTACAAGAACAGGAAGGAGGTACAGAATGAAGGAACTTTGGGCAGAAAAACTGAAAGAGAAACTGCAAGGACACGAGGTTGAGCAGATTCCCGAAGATCTCTGGGCAGGCATTGAGAAGGAACTGAATGCCGCAGAGCAAACTGTGCCATTCTACAAGAAAAAATACACCTGGAGTGCAGCTGCCGTAGTCTTGCTGCTCATTTTGGGTGGAAGTGCAGCACTCTACCTGCAGAAAGACACTTCTAAGCTGGTAGCAGAGACCACAGAAATTCTCCAGCAGGAAACTCCAGAACTGGAAATCGTGCAGAAAGATGAGCCTGTGCCTGTCAAAGCTCTGCCGACCCAGGCTCCAGCCAAGGCCACAAAGAAGACGCAGCTCACCTTGGTTCAAAGTAAATACGAAGAGGAAACTGCAGCACCTGAAACAGAGCCACAGGAGCCTTTGACAGAAGCCGAACCGGACGAGACAGAGTCACAAGAGAAAGAAAATGCTGTGACAGAAGAAACAGCTCCTTCCAAAAAACAGGAAGAATCCCACGTCTTTCCTCCAACAGACAATTACAGGAAACAGCAGCCTACAGGAAAATCCAGAAATTCTAAAAAGATTACGCTGGCATTTACTGCTTCAGGAATCAATCCTCCTACTATAGATTTACGTGGTGGAGATTTTGATAATTTGCAAGAATCCATTAATCCAGGTGATCAATGGTCAGATCAAATGGCAGGAAACCCTGGCGATAAAGACAAAGATAAGGATAAGGATAAAGACAAAAACCAGAATCAAGGGATATCAGCCCCTATTCTTGATAAGAATCAACCACTTACCCGAGCAGGGCTAAGTAAAGAAGATCCTGTGGTAGAAGAAAACCATCGTCGTCCTATAACAATAGGGCTTCAGGTTGGAATTCCAGTATCAGCAAAATGGTGGCTTACCACAGGCCTCAGCTACACCAATATGAAGAGCGAGATCAGGCACAGGTCGGGCAAAACCAGCATGCAGGAGCTGCACTTTGTAGGCATTCCTGCATCCTTGAACTATAGCCTTTACAAAGACGAGAAGTGGCACATCTACGCTGGAGCCGGTGGTAGAATGGATATGGGAAAGACGGTATACTTCTCCCTGTCGGCTACTCCAGGCATCCAGTACCAGCTAAGGAACGGACTGAGTCTTTATGCAGAACCAGCCCTGCAATACAATCTACCTTCATCGGGAAAATATCATACCTACTTTACCACACATAAGTGGATGGGTGACCTGCACATAGGTCTAAGGTGGTCTTTAGGGAAGTAAAAGATAGAAACAATATATATGATACTATGAAAAATATATTCTTTTTATTCACACTACTGTTATTAACAGGATGCTCTAGCATTGACTATGAAGAATTGCTGAAAGACCATTTTGCTCTTACTTATGACGGAGACATGGCGGGTAGTGGTGAGCTACTACCTACTTTTCCCCTCTGCATATTCATGTATGACTCTGAAGGCAAGAATATAACAGAAAACAATCTTCCGTTGACAGAATGGAATGTGGAACATTCTGGCTTTCAATCAGAACCTTGTTATATTGTGCATAATTTAGTTGAAATCCATCAGTATCTGGATGGTGATTCAAAGGAACTTCCTTTCTATAATACCATGGGAAAGGAACTGAGAGTAGTAGATTTTGAGTCTTTAAGTCTCCATCATGAGGGTGAAAAATACATTCTCCTCCACTTGTTAACCGCATATGGTAATGCTCTGGATATGGATGGTGAAGATGTAAAGGAACATGTTTATAGAGTGACAATAAAGTGTTTACCTATATTTGGAGATGAGAAAACACACGAAATTATTATCAATCTTAAAAGCAGTGTAGAAAATATTCATTTTTATAAATGTACTAAATTAACGTTTGATGGAAAGCCTCTTGTTCCGTTTAATCATGGTTTGACAAATTTCAGCCATACCTGGGGAATAACAATAAACAAATAAAACAAGAAAGGAACTCCATCGTTATAGAAAGAGTTCCTTTCTTCGTGAATAAGAGTCAAACTGCAGAACCCGCCCTACAATACAACCTGCCTTCTTCGGAAAAGTTTCACACCTATATTACCACACATAAGTGGATGAGCGACCTGCACGTCGGTCTACGTTGGACAATAGGAAAATAAAAAAACATCCCCAAAATAAGGTGTTTTTTGGTAAGGATTGAAAAAGATAGTATATTTGCTGCAGCAAACACTTTAAACCTAATTACCATGAAACGCCTGAATCTTATAATCCTTCTGGCTCTGGCTGTACTCCCTGTAGCTGCTCAGCAGAAAACACTTCAAGAACTGCAGCAAGACTTTGTGGACTTGCGTTTTGGCATGTTCATTCATTACAATATCCCAACCTATTCACCTGAAGACTGGCCCGATCCTGATCTGCCGGCATCGGTATTTAAGCCTACCCGACTAGACTGCCGCCAGTGGGCACGTGCCGCAAAGGCAGCCAACATGTCTTACGGTTGTCTTACCACCAAGCACCATAGCGGATTCTGCATCTGGGATACGAAGACTACCGACTATAACTCCATGAATTCTCCGGCACACCGCGATGTAGTGCGTGAGTATGTTGATGCTTTTCGCGCCGAGGGACTCAAGGTAATGCTTTATTACAGCATTCTGGATACACACCACAAACTTCGTCCAGGATTCGTAACTCGCGACAAGGTGCAAATGCTGAAGGCTCAACTCAAGGAACTGCTCACCGGATACGGCGAGGTGGCAGCTCTTATTATAGACGGATGGGATGCACCATGGTCGCGCATCAGCTACGACGAAGTACCTTTCCAGGAAATCTATGAATATGTGAAATCACTACAGCCAAACTGTCTGGTGATGGACCTGAATGCCGCCAAATACCCTCGTGAAGCACTTTTCTACACAGACATCAAGAGCTACGAGCAGGGAGCAGGACAAAAAATCTCTACCACAGAAAACTCACTGCCTGCCCTGGCATGCCTTCCTATTCAGCGCACCTGGTTCTGGAAGGAATCTATGCCTACCGATGAGCTACAGAATGTGGAGTGGCTAGTGAAGGAGAACATTATTCCATACAACAAGGCATACTGCAACTTTATACTTAACGTGGCACCAAACCGAGACGGCCTGATGGACGACAATGCTGTAGCAGCCCTAAAGAAGATAGGTAAGATGTGGAAGAACGACGGACGAGTAGCAGAAGTCCCTGCCGCAGATGCTCCCGTAATTCAGCACAACATAGCCAAGTTCCGGCCAGTAGAATCGTCATGGGGCTATGACTGTAACATCATGGATTTAGCAAACGACGATGACTTTACTACAGCATGGATTTCACATCCACTCATTGAAAAACCATATTTTGAAGTAACGCTCGACGGTCCTCAATCTATCAACATGGTGACCATGCTAGAGCATACTGCCGGAGGCATTCAAGAATACACCCTAGAATATCTAGCCGACGGAGAGTGGCATTTCCTGGCTAGCGGAACCACATTCCCTCGTTTCAAGGCAGAGCGTTTTCCTACAGTGAAGGCCGAAGCTGTGCGACTGAACATAACCAAGCACAACGGCAAAGCCGGCCTCTGTGAGTTTGGAGTTTACAGAACAGAATAAAAAAAACGACAGATATATGGTTTAACTATATCATGAGGTCAATTAGCATATCGTTAGCTTTACATCTATTGTAAGGCCTAACGTCTGCTGATTGATTCTCTGCCCCGACCTTCTTCGTTATATTATCATTCCTATTTTCTCCATACGAACCTGTTTTATCTAATCATTTATTGTCGGAAAAGAAAACTAAAAAGAAAATCATAACGTCAAAGGCATAGCAATTCACAATATATTGGCAATTGCAATGCAAAAACACCCTATTGTCGAGGGAAGAACAGATATAATCACAAAATATTGTGAAAACAGAATTGTAAAGTCATATACATTAGTACAGCAAAAAAGAAAACTTGGGCATAAAGCTATTTATAAACGACCTTATAGATATCTACGGCATTACCACCCTGCTTTGAGTGCCCTTGAGAGGTAACAAACACGTACTCTCCGTCTTTAGAAACATCCAAACCAACAGGATAACTATCTGCAGCAATATTAACCACGGTTTGCATCTTTCTGGTGTCAACGATATACAGAGCACTGCTTGTATTACAGGCTGCAAAGATATATTTGCCCGAAGGTGATGGCTTTATGGTACGTGCACCTTTTCCGACTTTGCAATTCTCCCAACCAGACACAACGACCCGTTTATTATGCATTGTGGTAATGGCTTCAATTATTCTTTTCAGAGGGATTCGCTGAATATAGCCGGCAGAATTGATGCTTAAATATAGGTAACCGCCATCTATAACCAAATGACGCACATTACTCATCATCCCCATTATTCTGCCCAAATATTTCTCACTCTGCAAATCAATGACAGCTATACCGCCTCCACCTCCCATACAGCTCACTAAAAGATAACGATTGTCTGGAGTAAAGACAGTTCCTCGAAGTGCGTAGCCACTGCCATTATCCCGATCAACATGTTCTGTTAGGCTATAATTTGATAGTATCGCAGAATCGGTTCCACTACGCTTGGAACCGCGACAGCGCTATCTTCATCTCATAGTTTGGTTCGGATGTAAAGATACAGCCAGTTTAATAATTTCAGGACAGCAAATACACCAACAATGATGACAATACGCACCAGCAAATTGCCGTCCTCTCCATCCATAACCAACTGTGACACACCCCATGCCAACGCAAGATAGAAAGTTCTGACGATTAACTTATTCCTTTTCATTTAGCTGTTCTATTAACTCATCCAAAGAACAAGCAACTCCATCGAAAAGCTTATACATTAATTCAGGTTCTTGCTTTTCGGGTATATAAACAATTACTTTTTTCCCCTTACCTGCAAACCATCCCGCTTCTGTATGAGCAGACCTTCCACAAGGAAGAACCAGCACACAGGTATCGCACGATTCCATAGCCTCTATATCATTCTGAAACTGAGCTTTAGCTAGTGGATGTTCAAGCTTTACTTTATATTCCTCTGGTGACCATTCCATATAGTCAGGAGAAACCATAGACCACTTAAATGCACCACCCTTAGGAGGATTACGGAAGTCATATACAGAATGACCTACTTTCCTGAGAGCCTCTACTATCTGTGGGAAATATTCGTTTCTCCAGCTGCTGGCAACGTATATTTTGTGGTTCATAAGTTGGACAAAATTACTGCTTAATCTTCTCAATCAATCCCCTGTCTGCAGGTAACCAATCTATGGCAATCATTTCATCTATTTTACTAGTTCATTACCTAGATATATAGAAATGAATGATTCCTGAGATGTATTCATAACTGAATATTATAGAATTTTGAATAGTCACTTTGTTTTTCGTTAACCATTTTTATAAATGATCCCAAGTCCATAATACAATCATGAAATTCAGGATGAAACAAAGAAATGTTGCTTTTTGGTACAACTAGAGTTAAATGTTCGGCTTTCATCTCTTCTAATTGGTTTTTAGAAACTCCTTGCTGAAGAGTAAAAAGATGCTTGTTATCAATTCGATTTGCTTCATTAAGCACCTGCCTCCACCTATCTTTACATGTGGTTTTTGAGCCAAGCATAGTTAATTTATCAGCCGGAAATAAAAAGTCATGATAACTATTCCCATCAGGAAAAATAAAATCAGGTTTCTTATTTCCCTCTGTTACAACTTGCTCTTCAAACTTTAACCCAGCACAAGTAAAAATATAAGCAAGGTGGTGTTCTAATGATTTACCTGCACGTGATTTTCTTCTATTTAAAATTGAATTTGAAAAGTCTATTAGAGATTGGCAGTTTTGAAATGGTTGTGAATATATAGGTTTATATATTTTTTCTTCCAAACCACCAAATAATCTATATTCTGCTGCCACCCATTTTAATATCACTTGATCGGCATATTTAACAATAGCCGATTCAGAATATTTATTGGCCTTAATAATACTTTCCCTTGCAAAATTGGCCATCTCAATTGTATCAGGAAAAGAAGCATGATTTTTAATAAAAATATCAAATTCCTTAGCAATATAATCTTCAGGAACCTCATATACATTGCCTTTAATTAAATGATTACTAACTGATACATCTAAATTAAATATTGCCATGAAATCCTCGATATTATCTTGATTTGCAAGGACATATGCATTATATTCACCGTCAGTGTTTTTTGTCATTATTAATAGACTACCAACGTATTTATCTTGCAAAAACTCAAATCCTCTTCCAAATCGAGTTAATCGATATTCATTACGAGTCCTTACCCCATAATAGATTGCTCTGCTGTCTGTTGAAAAGTCTTTTTGCCAAGTGATAACGATATTACAATCTTTATTCTCACCTTTTTTACCAGGAGAATCAAAGAACATTCCATAACAGTGTTTTGGAACGTGAAATCCGCATTGATGTCCTCCGGTTTCACCTACATCATTTGGAGTAATATAATGGCAATATGCATAAGTTGATTCCTCAACCAACTTAATTGCATCTTGTAGTATTTCCTGTTCCATAATTATTTCTTCAACATTGATTTAACCAATTGTTCCGCTACAGCTGTCACAAGAGGAACAATGACAGAATTACCACATTGTTTATAAGCTTGTATTTCAGAAACCTTATCGATTATAAAATTCTCAGGATAACCCATTAGTCGAGAACATTCTCTAGGAGTTAAACGTCTAGGATTTCTTCCTTCCCCTTGTGGAATTAAAATTTCTGCACCATCTTTATAGTAACGAGCACTCAAAGTTCTTGAGATTCCATTCAGGTCAACGAGACCGTAACCAAACCCATTTCCTTTCTTTTTCTGAGTAACAGCATAATCCTGAAGATATTTCCACAACTTATCAGACAACGTGTATTTTTCTTCAACCTTAGCATCCAAAATGTCCTTAATAGTTTTTTGTGGATCACCTAATGTTGGAAATGAAAAAGTTTCATTTTCATTATAAATTCTTTTATCAAAACCAACGATAAAAATTCTTTCACGATGTTGTGGAACAAATGCCTTTCCATCCATAACTTCAGTATGAATAGAATACTCTAATTCCTTAAGTGTTTCACATATAACCTTAAACGTATTTCCCTTGTCATGAGAACATAAATTCTTCACATTTTCCAAATAAAATGCTTTTGGTCTATATCGGCTAATTATGTCTGCTACATCAAAAAATAAGGTACCTTGTGTCTTATCTCTAAATCCAGTTTCTCTACCAAGACTTTTCTTTTTAGAAACTCCAGCAATAGAAAAAGGTTGACATGGAAATCCTGCACATAACACATCAAAATTCTTTGGAATAAGCTGTTTTGTACTCTCTTTAGTAATATCTCCAAATGGGACCTCACCATAATTGGCATAATATGTTTTTTGAGCATATTCATTCCATTCAGATGAAAAAACACATTTGCCTCCTTGCGCTTGCATTGCAAGTCTAAAACCTCCAATGCCAGCAAATAAATCAATAAATGTAAATTTATGGTCTTTTGGACCTTGGAATGGTGCTTTGTATACATCATCAAAAAAAGAACCATAAAAGTGAGAACCATCTTTTAGAGAACTTTCAGACAATTTAGTTTGTGGATATATAAAATCTTGCCAGAGCTCAATTAATTTCTCACCTCTTTCCTTGTAGGTATCATCATCTTTCGTATTCTTTAATTGTAGATGATGTGAAATAATTGCAGCCTGATCTAAAGGTGAAATGATAGTACCATCTTCATTAAGACATGACTCGTCATATACACCTTGAAAATTCTTTGCATATTTTTTTTTGCAAAAATCAAATAATGTTATTTTATCTTTATTCATTAAAACATTCTTTTTAACAATTTTATTCACTCCCCTTCCAGATACTCACACACTCTGTTGGTGTATTCCTCTAAAGAAATTACTTTCTCAATCTCCGTCATGAAGAAAGATTCAATAGGTATCTTAAAATGATGTGCTATTTGATTGAGTTGGTTTAGCGTATATTTGTTTGCATATTTTAAGCTCTCTATGTTTCCTATATGCCCGTTTGTTGCACCTAAGATGAGAGCTAACTGCTGTTGGCTTACATTATTGTCGACCCTCAGTTTCTTTACTCTGTTAATAACGAGCAGCTGTTTTTCAGTCTTTTGAACTGCCATTTCTGTATAGTATTTAGATTTGAAGGCAAATATAAATATTTGAACCTTATTTTTTACTCTATGTTTATGAGTATGCTCACATTTTGAGAGTATGAAGAAATGGCAAAAAAATAAATATTGAAATAGTGACTAAATAAACGTTTAATTTTGAGAAAATAATGCAGGCTATAAAACCACAATGGCTAGCACATTGATAAACAAAATTTACTTACTTTTTTGGAGTGATAATAAAGAAAATGTATCTTTGCATTTAAAGTAAAAATCCTTAAAAATTATGAAAAACATAGAAGTAGTAGCAGCAGTTATAACGTCTGGAAACAAGGTATTCTGTACCCAACGTGGGTATGGAGATTTTAAGGATATGTGGGAATTCCCTGGGGGAAAGATGGAAGCTGGAGAAACGCCAGAACAAGCTTTGGTGCGTGAGATAAAAGAGGAACTGGATACAGAAATCTCTGTGGGTGATTTCATAGAAACCGTGGAACATAACTACCCTACTTTTCACCTGACAATGCATTGCTACTTCTGTCAAGTGGTAAAAGGTAATCTGGTACTATTGGAGCACGAAGCTGCCAAATGGGTGGAGAAAGAGAATCTGGATGCAATAGATTGGTTACCGGCTGACAGAGGGATTATTGAAAAGATTAAAAATATAAAATAGTATATCTGAATGAGTGTAATATTTATAATACTCATAGTTGTTTCCTTACTTGCCATACTTTTATGGTATAGAAAATACGTAATAAAAAAAGCTAAGGAGTCATCGGATATAATTATTAAGATGACTTTTAAAGAATCTTCATCTAAACAAAAAATAAATACCAGTGATTTTAATTTTAAGAAAATCTTAAACGAAATTTATGATGAGTCCTATATTACGTTTGATGAAACAGAAAAATTGAGCGTAAAATATTCCCCAATCTACAAAAAAGCAAATAGCATATTAGCAAAAGAAAAATCTCTTCTGGTAAAAGATGAAGGCGTACTCCAAGGCTTTATCTGGGGCTATGAAAACCTTAACAAATACATAGAAGAGCATAATACTAAATACCTTAACGATATTTTAACTAAACAAGAAACATTCTTTGATAGCATTTTAAAATACCCACTTGATAAACAACAAAGAAGAGCAATAGTTTCCGAAGAAGATAACTGTCTTGTAATTAGCAGTGCTGGAAGTGGAAAGACTTCGTCTATTATGGGCAAGGTTCAATACCTCATTAAAGTAAAAGGTGTTGACCCAAATAAAATCCTGCTCATAAGCTATACTAATAAAGCTGCTGCAGAACTAACAAACAGGTTGCAGATTCCCGGTCTTAGAGGTTATACTTTTCACAAACTTGCTTTAGATATCATCAGTTACGAAACCAAGATAAAACCAAGCATTTGTGAGAATACATCTAAACTATTTCTTGATGTTTTCTTGAAACAACAGGAAAATCCAAAATTCATAAAAAGTATAGTGGAATACTTCATTGATTTTGAAGAGTTCCAGACAGAAGATGATCTTGCCGATGAGCAAAAAAGAGAGCAGCTTTCGGAAGAAAAAGAGAATAAATTTCGGGCATTACTACCAGATATGGATAACAAATCTATCTATGTTAGAAGCCAAGAGGAAAAAAAACTTTGCTATGCCCTATCATCCTTAGGATTAAGATTCCGATACGAAGAACCTTATGAGCATAAAGTAGCCGATGAAAATCATTCTCAATACAGACCTGATTTCTCTATATATTATAATAAAGATGGTAAAGAGAAAAGAGCATATCTGGAGCATTTTGGTGTAGATGAACATGATCAGGTTCCTACATGGTTTGCTGAAAAGAAAGGTATCACTCTGGAAGAGGCTAATAAGAAATATAATGACGGTATAACCTGGAAGCGGGAACTACATAAGGAAAAGAATACCTTGTTACTTGAAACAAAAAGTGCAGATTTAAAATTCTATGACCTTAAAAGTCACCTTAAAAAAATATTGAAAAAAGCAGGTGTTCCATATACAGAGCTGACTGATTCTGAGCTGATGGAACAGATTTTACCTCGAGAAAGTGGTAAGGATAAAGTATTTCTAAAATTAATTGTCACATTCATTTCCTTGGTAAAATCAAATTGCTGTTCAATAAATGACATCATTAAAAGCGCAAATAATGCTCATGATAGCAGAAGTGAATTTATAATTAAGAACCTTATAACTCCTATATATGAAGGCTACCGTAATATGATGGCTAAAGCAGGAGAAATGGATTTTACAGACCTTATAATCAATGCTACTGCAATATGTGAAGAGAAAAAACGTGATTATGATTATATCATAGTAGATGAGTTCCAAGATATATCTATGGATAGGTATAAATTCTTGTCCGCTCTAAGAAATGGTAAGCATAAAGCAAAACTGTTCTGTGTGGGTGATGATTGGCAATCAATCTATAGATTTTCTGGTAGTGACCTTTCACTTTTCTGTAATTTTGAGAAATACTTTGGAAAAACAGAAACGAACAGAATAGAATCTACATACAGGTTTGGTGAACCAATGGTAAGTTTGTCTTCTAGATTCATCATGCAAAACCCTATCCAAATCAAGAAAAACATACATCCCTTCAATACACAGCTTAACACAACTATCCAGTTCTACTCCTACAGAAAATATACTTTTGCAAATGCTGTAAAGAGCTTGGTAGGATTTATTCCGGCAGACAAATCAGTGTTCCTTATAGGAAGATATTCATTTGATGACATGCTGCTAAATGGTATTTATCCTTGCATTAAACGTGGGGGAAATGTGTATTACGTTATAAATGATCGTGAAGTAGAATTCCTTACCGCACATAAATCAAAAGGTCTTGAAGCAGATTATGTTATTCTTTTGAATTGTAACAGTGGAACTTTTGGCTTTCCGTCTACCATAGAAGATGATCCTGTTATTAAATATACTTTAAGAGAAGCAGATCAATTCCTTTATGGTGAGGAAAGAAGATTATTCTATGTAGCAATTACTAGAGCAAAAATAAAAACCATGGTTCTTTATGATGAGTACCACCCTTCTGCATTTGTAAATGAAATGCTTAATCTGGATAAGTATAAAGAAGATGTCCTTATTTCAAGAAACAATGGACCAAGAAACAAAGATAAGATTTGGACAAGAAAAGCAGATAATTTTCTTGCTATACTTTACAAAGAAGGTAAAAGCATTTCATATATAGCTGAAAAAATGGGGAGAAGCACAACATCCATAAAATATCGACTAAGAAAATTAAAAGACGAAGGTACAATATAAAATACTATTCACATACAGGAAATTTAATGCCCACTTGTTTCACAACAAGAGGGCATTTAATATTACTAACCAAACAAAAAATTATTATTAAGTCTTTTAAAAAAGCTAGAGCTATTCTTCTGTTCACCCAGTAAAACCTAAAGTTAAAACCAAAGTCCAATAAGTATCATTTTTTCCCTTTAACTTTATAAAGTCCGTTTTCAAAACTGTTGCTTTAATTGTTCTATTTGCTACCCTGATATTTATCTTGCTAAAGTCTTTCAAATCTAAAGGGCATGAAGATAAAAATGTGTAGTTATACTTTTCAGGATTTTTCGTAAATACACTTGCTATCTCCTTATTTATCAATGCTTTCTTTATAACTCTACAATTTGTTTCTAACATATAACTATATAAGTCCTCTGTTATTGTAATGATAGGAATGTATTCTGTAGTTAATTTCTTTTTATTGTTTATAGGTTGTACAGTTTGAAGCTTATCTTTCCTCGGTTCTGCTTTTAGTATTTTAGATTTAACAGGTGCTTTCTTTACTTCAACTTTACTTTCTCTCTCATTAGCAGATATATCTTTAGATACTTGTTTTTCAGGGATATGTGCATGTAATTCAGCTATACACATATTTATTTCTCCGAATTTCACGTCCGAAGAACAGAAAGATTTTGCTTTCTTAAGATCCTCATTACTTTTATGAATGGCATGATGAATTTCCAAATACTTTCTATGAGGAATAAATCGTTCTGCAGTAAATTTCCCTTGCTGGATAAGTTCTGCTAGATCTTTATAAATAAATTCAATTCTTTTGCCACTGGCTTTTACCATTTCATCTATTGTCAGCCCTTCTCGTGCCATCCAATACGTTTCTCTACGTGCTAGATCTACAAAATCCTCATTCTTTTCCTGTTTCAGATAATCTTCATCATCTACCTCTACCCTATCTACACGTTTCATGAAAAGTTTAACCTCTGGATCTACCTTAATGATACGCTCATTAATTTTTGAAGCCAATACCATATTATAAAACCTTCTGCAGCGGCTTAATGCTACATACACCTGTCCTGCAGCAAAAGCACGACTAACATCTATGACGGCTTGATCAAAAGACAGTCCTTGGCTTTTATGTACTGTAATAGCCCATGCCAATTTAAGAGGAAATTGATAAAAAGAACCTACCAGTTCTCTCTCAATTTTCTTTGTTTTTTTATCGATAATATATCTATAAAAGTCCCATCTTTCTTTTTTTACACTTATTATATCTCCTTTTCTCCCTGGGGTATCTGAATCTTTTCTAATAGTTATATACTCATCTTCTATGTCTATTACAGAACCTATGGTTCCATTGAAATAGCTATGATTCTGATTTTCATTTCTGATAATCATAACCCTAGCATCTTTCTTTAATCTCATGTAAAGATCAGTTGGATATTCATGTTTTGGGAAAAAGCCTTCAGTACGTCCTTTTATTTCATACATGTCACCATGGAGCTCATTCAGCATTGCAAAATTAAGTCCTTTGGCAGTTCTATTAAGTGCGACTATCTTTATATGATTTGGATATTTCCTAATGGTATAATTTTCATCATAACGGCTATTAAGTTTTTTCATAATACCATCTGTGATATTATTTATACGAATAGCATTTAGCATATTCACAAACATATCGTTTTCTTGTCTGTAGACCTTCTTTAATTCAAGCATCTTGAACATACTGTTCTCCATAACTTTGCTACTGAAAAAATAAGGTGTCTTATATTTTCCTTCGTTTTTCAGTTTAGTCCATATATCTTCTTCAGCTACAGGCATCAGCTGATACAGGTCACCAAAAAGGAGAACTTGCAAACCGCCAAATGGAGCATTAATACCACGATAGTGGCGAAGGATGTCATCCATTGCATCCATTACGTCACAACGAACCATACTCACCTCATCAACAACAAGGACATTGATTCTCTTAATAATAGCAATCTGCTCTGGTTTCAATGAATAGAGTTCATCTATCTTTAACCCTGGAATATATGGAGATAGCGGAACGTGAAGAAAAGAATGAATAGTAACACCTCCTGCATTATTTGCAGCTACTCCCGTAGGTGCAACAATCGCATATTCCTTTTTCTGTTTTTCAAATAAAGGAATCAGAAAATTCTTGAGAAGAAATGTCTTACCTGTACCGGCCTTACCAGTAATAAACAAGCTATTTCCTTCTTTAATTAATTCAATTGCTTTTTCTGTGTATACGTTTTGCTTAGCTCTCATAATAATAAATGCAACTTCCTTTGCACCTTTTTTGCAAAAGTTTTAATATTTACTGATTAAATTTTAATTTTCTTTTGCAAAAATAAAGAAACATTTTGCCAATTTATGTCACACAATGAAAAAAAATAATGGATTTCAAAATTCTATTTCTCAGACAACTATTTTTAATAATTACCTTCTAATTCAATTTACTTCTCTCTTGCATCAGAATCTTTTTCCCATTCTGTAAAAGGTTTGGCTCGCTTATCGTATATATATTCATACATTGTTTTATAATTTTCATATGCTATTCTTTTTGTCATGTCTGCTTGTTCGAAGTCTTCCCTTTCTTTTAATTCTTCCTCATCAATAACTTCAACTACATTTTCAGTGCTATTTTCTTCCATATTGTTTTGCAGAATCTCTTCCCATTTTTTTCTTTTATCATCCTCAGTCATATTTGTAAAAACTGTCTTTACTTCTTTAGGAAAATCTGCAACTTTAATAAATTTCAAATGAGGTTTCAAGCTCTCCATCCTATTAGAGTAATCTTTGTCTTCAGAGAAAAAAGGACAAAAAGTTGCTTCATTACCATTAGGATAATGAGGCGTTCCTTTAGTTTTATACCGTTTACAGATATTAAGAATGCCTGAATAATCTTGCATGCAAAAAAAGCAATTACTGCAATATTTTTCTAAAGCAACTCCTTTTTTTTGCAAAATATGACTGATACAATTCTTTACATCATTAGTATTTATTAAATCTCTATTAAAGAGAACGTTTACAGAATAAACAACTGTCCATTTTTTTGTTTTATTATGTATTTCGTTACAATTTATCCAATCTGCATTTAATTTACCACTCGCAAAAACATCAACACGAAGAACATTTTTACAATTAAGAATACCTTTTTTCTTAATGGGATTGAAGTTTTTTATAGTAGAAATTTCTCCAGCGGCAAAAATCTCGTCCTCACATAATCTCTTTATAGTTTTTTCGCCTTCAGATAAATTATTAGGTATTTTTACTTCTATAATTCGTAAACCAGAATTTTTCTTCGAGATAGAGTTTTCATGTGTCACCCAAACCTCAATCAAAATAGGTTTATTTTCAGGATTTTTTGATTGAGATAGTAGTAAATCCGCTACATAATATTTTGAACCATTAATGTTTTCAGGATTTACTCTTTTCTCCAATGTACATGTATCATACCAATCGTGTAAATCTAATACATCTTCTTCTGCTTCTAAAGAACACTTTGCTTTATCGCAGATTTCGCAATCTGCAGAACATGTAATTATACTTTTTAATCCAATCTTGAAAGGTCTTGTTCTATCATCAAATCTCTCTTTAATCTTAATTTCAGCAAGTCTATGAAGATAAGCATTAGGATGGCAAGAAACACCATCTTCCTTATGTCTAAAATAATTACTCCAGTTAATGTGTTTTTTTTGAATAACAAATGACATGGGTCTACCACAACCAGGGCACAAATACTCATTGTTACGACAATCTTCAGAAATAGTATTAATGTCAACTATTTCATTACATGAGTTTAAAGCATATTTATATTTTAGGACTGACACTTTGAAATACTTTTATTTCTATAACAGATTATAGATAACATACTATGGTTTGCAAATTTAATCCTTTCTCTCATATTTATTCAAAATCATGTAAAAAATTTATAATATATTATTTGTACCTATGTACTTGGTTATGAAGTCATAAAATCATTAAAACAAGTTACTCCCGCCCCATTTTAACTTATTTTTATCGCAGTTGCATTAAAAAATGTTAAATATTGGGCATAAGTCTTCGTGTTTGGTTCATAACTCTTCGTGTTTTCTGTGTAGTAATTTTATGCTTCCTACCTTTACAGTAGAAACTTTAAAATGAATCACTAACTTTAAACTAAAAAAAATGATAGACTTTTTTAAAGAATTTAATGAATACGAAAAGCAATTATTAAAAATGCTAGAAAAGAATTGCAAGTGGATGAAACAGGTAGAAAAAAAGCATGGGGGGAAAACAAGAGCTCAGCTGAGAAAGGAATTGCGAGAGACAAGAGAGAAAATAGATAAGCTGGGAATTTCATGTAACCAGATATTAGAAAAAATGAAAGCTGAGGATGATTTTATATGCAGGAGTATACTACAGATTGATTTTGAAGCAGATGCGTATAAGATTTATAAACTTCACCGCAAGAAGTTTTTTCTGCTTGCAGCAATTGACCAACTTAGAGCAGCTGCAAGAGAAGCGAGGAAGAATAAGGTAGAGGAGGAATAAAGATTTTTTATCAGCACCTCACAGTGAGTATCTCGTTCAAGTCTGTGAGATAGTTTGGACTTCTGTGTTCGCATTTTACTTTCCAGGGCTGCTGGGAATCGCCTTCCACTCCCAGCTGAATGGTCTTGAGCCCGTATCGGTGGTTCAAGGCATCAATGGTCTTCATGAGCTGCTGGCGTTGGGGGCGGTTTGGAATGCTGTCGAAGAGGTCTCCCTGAATCTGGTTCATGCTGACGATCTGGCTCACGATGACTCCGGATTTCTTGTAGAGGATTCCGGGTTTGTAAATGTGTTCCAGTATTCTTAGTGCAGCATTCGTTATTTCAAGGGTATCCGATGTGGGAACCACGAATGTGGTGGTGACACTGTTACCGTACTGCTCCAGATCTTCGCGGAAACGGTTGCTCATGAGGAATACAGTTACGGCTTGTGCTCCGGTATTCTGGCCTCTGAGCTTGTTGGCACAACTGCTTGCAAATGTGGCTATGGAGGCTTTCAAGGAAGGGAGATCACTGACCATTTCACCAAAACTTCGGCTGGTACAGATGTTCTTGTTCTGTATGATTTCTGAGGTGTCTATACAGGGAATGCCATTCAGCTCCAGCCATGTCTGATGCCCAGGTTTATGGAAATGGGCCCTTACCCAGGATTCGCTCTTGTCTGCAAACTGGAGGGGTGAATCGATTCCCAGATAATGCAGTTTCTCAAAGGTTCGGCTACCGATGCCCCACACATCGGAAAGGTCGAAAAGTTCCAGGGCTTTCCTTCGTTTCTCTTCCGTATCTATCATGCAGACTCCCCGGTATCCCCGGTATTTCTTGGCAAACTTGCTGCCCATCTTGGCCAAGGTCTTGCTGGGAGCTACACCCACACTCACGGGAATGTCTGTATAGAGCCTGATTCTCTCTGCCAGTTCACGCATGAATTCCTCCAGAGGATACGTGCGCTCATACCCTTTAAGATCCAGGAAACTTTCATCTATGCTGTTCTGCTCCACATGCATTACCGCCTTGCGCATGATGCTGTTCACACGTTTGGACATGGCAGCATAGAGATACATGTTGGTAGAGAAGACTTCTACCTTATACCGGTCTACTATATCCTTTACCTTGAAGATGGGGTCACCTCTGTGAAGACCGATAGCCTTAGCTTCGGGCGTGAGTGCTACAATGCAGCCATCGTTATTACTGAGCACACACACCGGCTGGCCTTCCAATCCCGGGTGAAAGACTTTTTCCACGGAACAGAAGAAGCTGTTGCAGTCTATCAGTGCCCACATTATTCTCTGGGTTTATGGATGATGTAAATAACTGTTCCCCAGATGGAAAAGCTGTCTCTAGGGTTAATCTTGATTTCGGGAAAATCTGGGTTTGCTGGAATGAGCCATCCTTCGGCACCTCTCTTCTCAAAACGTTTCAAAGTGTACTCTCCATTCAATTCGCATACCGCCACTTCGGACTCACTGGGATAGCGCTTGCTCTTGTCTACAATGACCAGATCTCCGGAGAAGATGCCAGCATCTATCATGGAATTTCCTTCCACACGGATGAGGTAGCAGGATTCCGGATGTGGGCAAAGCAGTTTCAGGATTTCGATATCCTGGGCTTTCTCATTATTGTCCAGAGGGATGGGGAAACCGGCCACCACTCCTAAATCAAAGAATGGTAGCGTGATGTCTTTTACTGAAGTAGCAGGAATGAATTCTCCCAGCATGCGGAGGTTGATGCATTCCTTGATGAAATCTGTCTTGTTCTCCTGCCTGTCTATAAATTCTGCAGTACTGCCTCCTGCCCTGAAGGTATAAAGCTTGCTGTCTACCGCCTTTGAGGGTCTTCCGGCTCCCTGGCGTCTACCGCCTCTTCTTTCTGGTTTCTTCTCTTCCATGTGGTGGGTAAAACTTATTCTGCCACAAAGGTAAGATAATATTTTGAATATTGTAATACGAAATCAAAAATTACGCACTGAAGTGGGGTGTGCATTTTTTGCACATACCAAGAATTCTGTTATTTTTCTTTTTTCTCCACAAAATTTGGAAAGTTCCCTGAAATTCTCTTACTTTGCAAGTGGAAGTACTATGGTATTTGAAAAAGATACCGATGGCAAGACTGCACAGGTGCAGAACCATCAATTAGAATCGACCACTTC
>JAKSLR010000012.1 GCA_024401095.1 Bacteroidaceae bacterium | reverse complement strand
AGCCAGGTGAGAGCGAGACTCTGACTATGTCTGTAAACAACTACTACCTGTCTTCATTCAATGAGGCTACTTCTGCATACGAAACTGCAGCAGGTAAGTACAATGTAATGATTGGTGCTAGCATTGAGGATATCCGTTGCACTGGTAGCGTTGCTATCAAGGGCCAGAGCTACCCAGCTCACAAGGCACTAATCCCTGCTAAGCCAGTACAGGAAATTACCGTTAAGTAATTTGAATACTGACAAAAATAAAGAATCCCTCCGAATTCGGGGGGATTCTTCTTTTTATATCAAAGTATAAATTATTCTTCTTTCTTCTCCTCTTCTTCAATAACTCGCTCTGCCTTAACAAACAAGCTATTGCCCATTACATCAATATCACCTTCTAGTGTATTATCATCGGTCATGGTCAAGCTAAAAGACAAATCAAAGCCCATAGCACTTACTTGAAAAGTGATAACATCCTTGTTGACATACACAGCCTTAATCTCTGCCATATCTCCCATAGATGCCTTATAGTTATCCTCTTCATCCTTAGTGATAGTCATGACGCTTTTCATATCTCCCATCATATCATTCTTTACTACAGTATTCCATTTTCCAACAAAATTCTGTGCAAAAACAGGCATGAACCATGCCGATGCCATAAGTGCCAAAGCACTGAGAGCCAATCTCATTTTTTTCATATTAGCAATTTATATATTGATTATCTGTGCAAATATATAGAATAATCCATAAAACAAAATAGGAAAAAGACAGAAAAATTGTATCTTCTCTTGAATTTTTCCGTGAAAATGCTTAATTTTGCGTACTATTAAACCCAAAAAACCAAATTAAATATGTTAAGAATTAAGTCACTCGTCAAGGAAAAAAAGACAACTATCCGAAAAGTTGCCGAAAAGATGGAAGTAAGCCCACAATACATCAGTGCCATTGTCAATGAAAGAAAGAATCCTTCTTTGGAAACTCTTGTTCGCATTGCAGACGCCTTGAATGTTCCTGTTGGCGCCCTTTTCGAGGGTTATCAGACTCCAGAATCTATTGAAAGCATTAAAAACGCACCAAAAGCAAAGTGCCCTTATTGCGGCAATACTATTGTTCTGAAGACATTATAATTTTTCTATAAACGATTAAGAAAAATAAGAATCCCAACCTTGCCAGAAAGCATATAGGTTGGGATTCTTATTTTATCATACTATTTTGATGCAGTCTCTATTTCTTTGCAGCCTTATAGTATTTCATGGCTTCTGGTAGAGCTGCCTGCAGTTTTGCTATTCTATTTGCGTCACTTGGATGATCACTGAAGAACTCACTGCTCTGCGCAGATTTATTTGAACTCATACGCTGCCAGAATGGTATTGCAACCTGAGGGTCATAGCCTGCCATTGCCGCAAAGATTAAGCCCATGTAATCTGCCTCATACTCATTCTCTCTACTGTATTTCAAGTTAGCAAATGAAAAACCAGTAGCTGCAACCTGAGCTGCCAAGTCACCAGCGCCCTGGCCAACCACAGAACCTAAGACAGAGCCTAAAATCTGGCTACCATATTGCTGACGCAACTGTTTGCTCATTTGTTCTGCAGAATGCTTTGCCACTGCATGAGCAATTTCATGACCTACAACGATAGCCAATGAAGCTTCGTCTTTAGTTACAGGCAAAAGGCCCTCATAAACAGCAATCTTACCACCAGGCATACAGAACGCATTTACCTGATTCTCACTAATCAGATTAAATTCCCACTTAAAGAACTGCAGTTCATTTGCTGCGCCATTATTTTTCAAGTAATTCTCAACAGCAGTTGCCAGACGTTGTCCAACACGCTTAACCAGTGCTGTATTCTGGGCATTAGTAGACAGCTTTGACTTGCTCATTAACTGTGTGTACTGTTGAGTACTTAAACTCAAAACTTGCTGGTCATCTACCAAAAGAGAGTGCTTTCTGCCAGTCAAAGGTACTGTAGAAGTTGTACCACAAGAAGAAAGCATCAGTCCTGCCAGCATAACCATAAGGAAAAATTTGACATTCACTTTCATAAATCCGTTTTTTATGTTTTGTGCAAAAGTAGCATTTTCACAGCTTTCTACCAAAAAAGAAGCACCAAAAATAACCCTATTTCTCTTTTACATGAACTGTCTTAACCAGACGTAGACGATAAGATGATACTGTAGCACCCGCCTTTGACAAAGAGCTCCCAGACTTAAATACAAATGTCTGGGTAGCATTTTCGCAAAGATATCTGATGTTTGTACCCGAATCATCTTCATCCATAACAGGAACACCCCCAGCACTCTCCAGCGTATTAGATAAAGCAGACAACTGATCTCCTGAATAAATACTTTTTAAATAAGAGGCTTCTTCCTTAGAAGGAATATGCCAATCAGTCAAACCGGCTTCTGAATAGTTCATTGCTGCATTAGCCGCATCGTTTGGCTTTGTAGCATGATACGCAGAAGTCAGCCCACTCCATTCGTTCAGGCTAATCAGCGTCAGATCTGCTTCAGTATTAGATGTATAAGCCGTTTTTACCACCACATGACCATTCCATACACTGTTAGAGAAAGGAATCGTGCTGACCTCATATTCCGGTAGATGTTCTTCATTCCCAGGGCCAAAAGTAAAATTGGCAACGATATTTTCTGCCCATTCTCCAGAATGGAAGGCACCGTTTATGGCAAGGCCATCCTGATAGGAACCATTCATCTGGTATGGGATTCCCGGCAATAGTTTTTCATTATATACATAGCCATAGGTATTTGTCGCATCGGAACCAACCAATGAAATGCTGACCGAAAGGTTTGGTGAGCTGGAGCCAAAGACATAAAAATGATCAGAAGTCCACAGATTGTCCTTTTTAGTACAATTTACATGGACAGTTTCAGAACCGCTATAGTCGCCATTGAAGCCTAGCTTGTTATAGAGGGATGAAAGGGTAAGTTGAACCTGATTCACTGAAGCCGGCACATTCGACAAATTGAAAATAACATCGCTCACAATATAACTCAGCAAGATATTTACTGACTGGCTAGAACTACCCAAATTCACAAAAGCCGAACCTCGCATCAGCGGATAATCACTATAATTAGATTCTGGCATTGACACCAAATCCCCATAGTTAGGTGTACTACTGAAAGTGTAGTCAGAATAGTTTGAGAATGCAACCAGATTATATTTTCCTTCAGGTAATGCAAATGATAAGCTTTCATCAGCTGATTCTATTTTTTTATATCCTTTCATGGTTCCATCTTCAGCAAAAGCATAGACCGATATTGGATAATCGATATGGCTTTCTGCAGAAGAACGGGTTATTACCTTAATATTACTTAAACTGGTATTCGTTTCTTCATCCTCAAATTCTACTGAGATACAACTATTCAAACCTATAGCCAACAATATGACATGCAGAAAGAGTCTGCATACATTTATTTTATTCATACTTATAAAGATTAAAAACAAGACTGGGCTTTTAAACCCTATTACCCTACCCAGTCCTATTGTTTTGATTAATAAGAGCCTGTTAATTCTCCCCAGGTATTATCCACGACTATTTCAAATCCTTGGGCATCATTTTGGAAGAAGTTACCCGTATAAGTGGTTACAAAACCCCTACGTAACGGTACATTCACTAAATCATAGGAGACAATCACATCATTCTCTGCAGTAAAGGCAGTAGCCTTAATATTCACATCAGAGTTTGTGGATAAGTCTTCAGCCGACAAAAACATATTGATACGGGCGGTTTTTCCTTGCTGCCCAATATAAGAAGCAGGGAATGAAATGTCTGTGGACCAATCACCGATTTTGTCGACAGAAGCTAATCCTGTAATCGCATTGAAATAATTAGAAATGTTCTGGACCTCAAACCTTAATTTAGATGCATTAGAAGGTACTGCACCATTCATGGCCAACTTGAAAGTAGCCACAGCAGGCTTTAATGTCAGGACAATGTTGTCAACGGAAGCATTGACTGTAATGGTTTGGCAAACATAATATGTGACTGGAATCACACCATCTTCAAAAGAAATTTGAAGTGGATTTGTAAGATCGGCATGTCCACCAGAATTACTGGCATTTCCGATAGAAACTACCGTGTATGTACCATAAGGAACATTAGAAATAGAGAAAGTTCCAAAATTCTCATCACTGACTTCTGACTGAGCAGAAGCAAATGGAGTATATACACCGTCTTTTTCTGTAAATAGTGCAAGATCTAATTTCTTCAAGACTTCTGAAGCATCTGCACGGGTGAATGAACTTTGAAATTCATCACCTAAGACTGAGAACGTAAGATTTGCAGTCTCGTTTCCCTTAAGACTGTCAATCTCTTCAGTCATTGTGGAAGAACAGGATGCGGTCAGCATGGAAACAAATAAAGCGCCGACCATGAAAGGGTTCTTCATGTAATTCTACTTAATTCTTTTTTCTGTTTTTTTAGTTAATAATTTAAAGGGTTAAAAATTAAAGGGTTATCTCATGTTTGACAGGTTAGAAACCTGCTTACTTCAAACTCAACGTATAATTATAATAATCGGTCTTACCAGTAATATCTTCCACAACCTGAATAAATGGAGGGAACTTTACTTCCTGATGACTGGCCATTCCCTTGGTCTCCAACAGGACAAGGCCATCGAGTGCACCATGATAAGTATCCAATTCGAAGAACTGGCCTTTATAAATGAAACTCTGTCTGCTCTTGGTAATGGTCTTTCTGTATGGATCTGCTTGTTGCAGCAAGCTCTCATAGAGCGAATTCTCTACCTGACGTTCAACAAAGACTTCTTCCGTTGCACTTATTTTCTTACGCGTAGTATGAACATTTACTTGCTTCCCATCTTCCCAACAGCGGCGACGGACACGAACCTCGCAACCAGGTTCAGCCACTAGGTAAGTCTGACTGATCTCACTCTCAATGGCTCCTTCAACCGGACCAGTAACCTTTACAAGGTATTTACGTTCCTCTTCTATCGTATTAGGCAAGCCTAATACCTCACTGATTTCACGCAAGACGCGCTGCATCTTACGTTCAAAATCCTCACCGTTATTGATAACACGCAGATGACTATGCCCTCTCCATGCATTAATGACCTTCTTGTCTAAATCACGTGCAAGCTGGAGACCTGCTTCATCGGCCTGTTCATAACGCTGAGCATTGGTAGCTGTGGTATAAAACTGCTCTGCTCCATCGGCAGCACTAACCAAATGAAGCACAGCATCATAGCGCTCGCGAAGACTTTGCTGGGTTTCCCCTACACTCTCTACCAGCTCCTGCCACATTTCAGGAGAAATATAAGCACTGATATCAAATGCGCCACGGTCACAAACCACCACACAAGGTTGGTCTGTGATAGTCTCCGCCAAATGGAAGAACCAGTCTTCCAGACGAAGCTGCATGTCAAGAATCATTCTCTCCCCTTCATAGTAGAAATCATGATTTGAGGTCATGTAATTCCATCCTCCCTGGCTTACCATGGTTGGAACTTCAGGAACAGTAAAGACCTTATATCCTAAATTAGAGAATCGGTCGATGATTCGCACCAATGCAGTGGTTTTTCCAGCACAAGGACCACCGGTCAGTACTATCTTCTTGATGTTTGCAGACATAATCATTAAGTTTTGGGCACGAAGTTAATAATTTTGTGAAAAACTAACAAAGAATATACTTTTTTTATTACATTTGCACAAAATCATAAATACGACAACTATGAAAAAGAGCCTAGTTTTACTGGGAATGCTTTGCCTAACCAGCACGCTGAATGCCCAGAAACTCACAGAAAAAAATGTGAAAGAAATTGTAAAAGCCATGACGCTGGAAGAAAAAGCCAAAATGGTAATCGGCTGCTCAGCAAGTGCTTTTACTGGATATGGTAATTCCACCTTGTATGTACCCGGAAGTGCAGCAAGTACAGCCATGATTGAAAGACTGGGCATCCCACCTACCGTATTAGCCGACGGACCTGCAGGATTGCGTATCAGTCCTACAAGAGAAGGAACCGATCAAACCTATTACTGTACTGCTTTTCCTATAGGTACAGCATTGGCATGCAGCTGGAACAGCGAACTGGTTGAAAATGTAGGAGCTACCATCGGTAATGAAGTTTTGGAATATGGTGTTGACGTGTTACTGGCACCTGGACAGAACCTTCACCGTGATCCTTTGTGTGGACGAAACTTTGAATACTATAGTGAAGACCCTATATTAAGCGGAAAAATGGCTGCTGCTTATGTACGTGGTGTACAGAGCCAAGGCGTTGGAACTAGTGTAAAGCACTTCGCTGTAAACAATGCCGAGACAAACCGAAAGGATAACGATAGCCGTTTGGACCAGCGCCCATTGCGTGAACTTTATCTGAAAGGCTTTGAAATTGCAGTGAAAGAAAGTAATCCATGGACAGTTATGACTGCTTACAATGCCATCAATGGTCAGCAGAGCATGGAAAGCCGTGAGCTGCTTACAGACATTCTACGTAACGAATGGGGATTTGACGGCTATGTAATGTGCGACTGGGCTTATGCAGGTCTTCGTGTAACAGACAAAGAACTTTGGGCAGGTAACGACCTTCTGACTCCTGGTTCAGACCAGCAATACGAGGAAGTACTTGCTGCTGTTAAAAGCGGAAAACTGAAAGAAAGTGACTTGGATCTGAACGTAGAAAGAATTCTTGGAATTGTAGTAAAGTCTCCACGTTTCCATGGCTACAAATATAGCGATAAGCCAGACTTGAAAGCACATGCAGAAGTGGCACGACAGGCTGCAACAGAGTGTATTGTCCTGTTAGAAAACAAGAATAACGCGCTTCCTCTAAAGAATACAGGCAAAAACGTAGGTCTGTTCGGTATTTCTTCCTATGATTTCATTGCTGGTGGTACTGGCTCTGGTTCTGTAAATAAAGCATATACCATTAATCTGTTAGACGGTTTCAAAAATGATGGATATACCGTTAATTCAGAGCTTACTGCCTTTTACCAGGATGCCATTAAAAAACAACTGGAGGTTGCTTCATTGACTAATCCTTATGCAGCATACCTTGGCCGTACTGCACTTCCTGAGGTTTCTATCAATGCTAAGATGATAGAACAGAGTGCTCAGCAAGATGATTTAGCAGTAGTAACAATAGGACGCAGTAACGGTGAAGGTCTGGACCGTCATGCTTTCGAAGATTACTTGCTGAAATCTGTTGAAAAGAATTTGCTCATGCAGGTTTCTAATGCATTCCACAAACAAGGTAAAAAAGTGATTGTCATCCTGAATATCAGTGGTGCTACAGAACTTGAGCCATTAAAAGAAATGGCAGATGCTGTAGTCTGCTGCTGGCTACCTGGTCAGGAAGGTGGTAATACCGTAATGGATGTACTTAGTGGACGTCAGAATCCTTCTGGAAAATTAAGCATGAGTATCCCTGTAAACTATTTCGATGCCAATACACACGACAACTTCGCATACGACTATACAGGTCCATCTGCAATGGGTAAGTATGCCATGACTCCTTATCCTAAACGTAAAAATGTTCACTTTACAGAATACGAAGAAGGTATTTATGTAGGATACCGCTACTATAACACCAATAATGTAAAGCTGAGCTATCCATTTGGCTATGGACTGAGCTACACCACTTTCAGTTACTCTAACCCTACCGTAAAGGCAGAGAAAGACGGATTTACTGCAACCATTACCGTAAAGAATACTGGTAATGTAACTGGAAAGGAAGCAGTTCAGCTTTACGTAAGTGCTCCAGCAGGTGGCTTGGATAAGCCAAAATGTGAGCTGAAGAGCTTTGGCAAGACCAAGGAACTGAAACCTGGAGAAAGCCAGACACTGACATTTAAGGTAGATTCTTATTCATTGGCAAGCTTCAATGAAAAAGCTAGTCAGTGGGAAACCGCTTCTGGCGAATATAAATTAATGTTTGCCGCAAACATTGAAGATGTTCGCCAGACTGCCAGCTATGTTCACAAGAATGCGCAAAACTGGAAAGTAAACAACGTTTTAAAACGAGTAGAATAAACCTAAGTAAACAACATGAAAATACCCCACGGGAAAATCTCGTGGGGTATTCTTTTTTCTTTTCAGTAAGGAGTTAATTCTAATTATTAAAGTTGTCGTCAGACAACAAAGTAGTACCACCAAAGATGGCTACCAAATAATACAAAAACTTCTTCATCGCGACAAAAATTAAGTAGTATAGTAATGTGAATGTAATTATTGGGTACAAAAGTATTCAAAATTTTTGATAAAAGATACTTTTTACGACTTATTTTTTATCTTTGCATCATATTACCCGCATATAGGGACATCAGAAATGAATAAAAGTGCATCTATAAAAAATACATCCACATCAAAACGATCAGACGATAACCGTGATGCAATTGACTTTGCTAACGAACCTGTTGGACGATTGTTCCGCAAGATGCTTGTGCCTACTTTGATAAGCATGATTTCCATGGTGATTCTCAATCTCACGGATGGCGCTTTCATAGGGCATGGAGCAGGTAGCGATGCACTGGCAGCAATAAACATTGCAGCCCCTATTTTCAATCTGCTTGCCGGAGTGGGCATCATGTTCGGTATCGGTTGTTCAGTAGTGGCAAGCATACATCTGGCACAAGGTAAGACCAAGGCTGCAAGCATAAACATCACTCAAGCGTTAATCGGTGCGTTAGGTTTTACAGTTGTCATCTGCGGATTAATGCTTAGCAACCTTGCCAGAACAGATTGGCAATATGGGTATGTGGCTCGCCATTCCTGCAGCAGAACTCATCACACTATTGCTGATAGTAGTCAATCAGCTACTTTCAGCAAAACATCATGGTCTGTAATTGGATAACAAAATCAAATAGAATAGAAATATGAAATCATTTGGATCAAAACCGTGGATGCTTCCACAACCAGTACTGATTATTGGTACTTACAACGAAAACGGAGTTGCTAACGCTATGAATGCTGCTTGGGGTGGAACCTGGGACATGCATGAAATAATCATCAGCATGGGTAGCCATACCACTACAGATAACCTAAAACTGAACAATGGTGAATTTACCGTTGCTTTTGCTACGGCAGAGACAATGGTTGCCTCAGACTTTGTGGGTATTGTTTCGGCTAAAAACGACCCAGAGAAAATGGCAAAGACAGGTTGGACTATAGAGAAGGCTCCAAACGTAAATGCTCCTGTCTTCAAAGAATTCCCTATGACAATGGAGTGCCGCATCAAGGAGAAGATTGATGAAAGTGAAACAGGTTATTATCTTGTAGCAGAGGTTGTTAATGTGCTTTGTGATGAGCAATACTTGAACGAGCAAGGTAACCCAGATGTAGAGAAGATGAACATCATCAGCTACGAACCAGTGAATCACAAATACATCCAGATGGGCAAGGTCATCGGAGATGCTTTCTCTTGTGGAAAAGAATTGAAGTAAAAACATATTTTATAAGAAACTCCCCCTAAAGAACTGTCTTTAGGGGGAGTTTCTGTTTATGATTAAGCAAGATTACTTAACCAATGCATTAATATCGCTCTTACTTGGGCTATTCAACAACTTACCATCTTTAATGGTAAGTGATGGATAGGTGATACGCAAATCTTTTGTTGCTGCTGGCATGGTACTACCTCCAGAAGTAGCAAATGGAATGATTGTCTTACCCTTTAACTGGTTAGACTCAATAAAAGTATTGATAATACGAGGTGCTACTCCCCACCAGATAGGAAACCCGATATAAACCACATCATACTGGGCCATATTCTTAACGTTACCCTTCATGGCTGGACGAGATTTCTTATTTTCCATTTCCACAGAAGAGCGGCTCTGCTTGTTTCTCCAATCCAAATCAGCAGAAGAATAAGGCTTTACGGGAGTAATGACATAGAGATCTGCTTTTGCTGCTTCGGCTACTTGCTTAGCCACAGTCTCAGTAGTTCCAGTAGCAGAAAAATAAGCTACAAGGGCCTTTTTCTGATTCTGTGCCTGAATACCTAGAGTAAGGCATAAGGCACAAAGTGATAGAATAAACTTTTTCATAATCATTTTTTTTTATATTTTTTCCTCTATTCTGTGGCAAAGTTAAAAAAACTAATTCTATTAAATGCTAATAATTATATGGTAAATTGTACCACTTTTAATGTTAAAAATACAGATTCATTCGTCTAAAGATATTAAAATCCGATTACAAAATGTATTTCGCATGAAAAAATCTTGCATATTCCAATAATGTTCACGTTATTTGCACCGAACACAAACAAACAAAATTCAGTGAATATAATTCCATTTATTCATATTACTATGCTACATAAGAAATATCTTTACACAGTACTCTTTCTGTTCTTAGCCATAAATGGCATTGCACAAACTGTAGAGGATTTAAAGGCACCTCTCACTTTCTATATCACCAATGACATGGGAAGAAATGGCTACTATAAGCAGAAACCTGTAGCTGAACTCATGGGTGAAATGGCAGAGATAGTAAAACCAGAATGCGTGATAGCAGCTGGTGATACCCATCATTTCTGGGGAGTACAGAGTACATCAGATCCGCTTTGGATGACCAACTACGAACAGATCTTTTCTCATCCAAACCTCATGTTACCTTGGTATCCTATCTGTGGTAATCATGAGTACAGAGGCAACACTCAGGCAGTCATAGACTATTCCGATGTAAGCCGTCGCTGGATGATGCCATCAAAGTATTATACAAAAGTGTTCACGAAAAAAAATCTGTCTGTTCGCCTTGTGTGGATTGATACTACCCCACTTATAAACCGATACAGAGAGAATACAGAGAAATATCCCGATGCTGTAAAGCAGGATATCCAGACTCAGATGGAATGGCTAGAGAACACCCTGAAAAATGCGAAGGAAAAATGGGTAGTAGTCATCGGCCACCATCCAATCCATGCAGAAACAGATAAATCCATGGAAGAACAGACAAACATGCAGGAACATGTGGATAAAATCTTAAAGAAATACCATGTAGATATGTATGTCTGTGGTCATGTACACAATTTCCAGCATATACGTGTAAAGGACTCAAAAATTGATTATGTGGTAAACTCATCTGAGTCACTGGCAAGAGAGGTTAATCCTATTGAAGGAACAAAATTCTGTTCTCCTGATGAAGGATTCTCTGTTCTCTCTGCTTCCGATAAGGAACTGGTTTTGAGTATGATAAATTATGAAGGTAAGGTTATTTATCAGGTAAAACGTTAAGAAACAATGAAAAAGTTACTTATACTATCGGCCATTTGTCTTTTCATGGCAGGAACTCATTCTGCCTATGCAAGTGTAGAGTTTGACCGAGGCGTGCACGATGATGTCCCAGGCAACGCTGTGATAAAGGGCCGAATCGTGAATGAAAACAACGAGGTTTTGCCATGGGCTACCATTCAGGTTCTCAAGACTGAGATTGGTACGGTAAGTGATGTCAATGGCTACTACACCCTCACAGGAATCAAACCAGGAAAGCATACCCTTCGTGTCACTTATGTGGGTTATCAGGATCAAGATATTGAAGTGACTATCACCAACGGCAAGACACAGGTAGTGAACATTGTCATGAATGAAGGCCAGTTGCTCGATCAGGTAAATGTGGTCGGTGCATTGAGCGGCCAACGTAAGGCACTGAACTCCCAGAAGAACAACATGGGTGTGAGCAATGTGGTAAGTGCTGATCAGGTAGGAAAGTTCCCAGATTACAATATCGGTGACGCACTGAAGCGTATCAACGGTATCAATATGCAGTACGACCAGGGCGAAGCCCGTTTCGGACAGGTTCGTGGTACTTCTCCAGAACTTTCCAGCGTTACTGTAAATGGTAACCGCATGGCTTCTTCCGATGGTGATGTCCGTCAGGTTCAGCTGGACTTAATTCCTGCTGATATGATTCAGACCATAGAGGTAAACAAGGTGATTACTTCCGATATGGATGGTGACGCCATAGGTGGTGCAGTGAACCTGATTACCAAGAACTCACCCTACAAGAGAGTGTTCAATGCCACTTTGGGAAGCGGCTACAACTGGGTAAGCGAGAAGCCACAGCTGAATGCCGGCATTACCTACGGAGATCGCTTCTTCAACAAGAAGTTGGGTGTCATGGGATCTGTTTCTTACCAACGTTCTCCTGCTGGTTCCGACAATACACAGTTTGAGTATGTGGTAGATGACAATGGAAACGTAGTGATGGACAATGCACAGGTACGTCATTACATGGTGACACGTGAGCGCCAGAGCTATTCGCTTTCCATGGACTATGATTTGAATCCTAACAACCGCTTCTATTTCAAGAGTATCTACAACCGTCATAACGATTGGGAAGCTCGTTATCGCTTGACCTACAAGGATATAGCCAAAGGCCCAGGATCCATGTCTGCCCGTTTGCAGACCAAGTCGAGTGATCACGGCAATGCACGTTTTGAATTGCAGCAGACCATGGACTTTTCTTTTGGTGGAGAGCATCAGAGGGGTAAACTGAAAGCCGACTGGGATGCTTCTTATTCCCGTGCTACCGAGGATAGGCCAAACGAGCGTTTCTTTGATATTCAGCTGAAAAAACAGACTTTCGATATGCATGATATTTTCGGTCGCCAGCCCTATTCAACTACCTCGGTAGACCCTACCGATGGCGGAAAATGGGGCATTAAGGAGGTTACCAATTCAAATAGAAAAGTAGCTGAGAATGTCTACAAGCTGAAGGTGAACTTTGAACTTCCTATGGCTTCCGGCCTTTATGGCAACAAGCTGAAGTTCGGAGCAAAGCACTCTCACCTTGACAAGACCAGAAAGACAGAGGCATACGATTATACCGACTGGTATGAGGATACTTATGGAAACGAATACACCAGTCATTATTTCTTGGCCGGTCGTGACGGTTTCATGGCTGGCAGCCAGTACCCAAAGACCAATTTTGTTGACAGAGAATATCTGGGAAGCATAAAATTCAATCCTGCAAACGGTACTTTTATTAAGGAAGATTCTTCTACCGATTACGATGCCATTGAGAATATCTCTGCAGCATACTTCCGTCTGGATCAGCAGCTGGGCCATCACATGGCTCTTATTGCAGGTCTTCGTCTGGAGGCTACTCACATGAAATACAGTGGTTTGGTATGGAATGTAGATGAGGATACTGAAGAAGAAACCTTGACTCCTTCGGAGGTAGTCAGAAACAACTACATCAATCTCTTGCCAAGTATCCTGTGGAAGTGGGATGTAACCAGCCAATGGAAGATCCGTGCTTCATTTACCGAAACACTTTCCCGTCCTCGCTACACTTACCTTATTCCAAGTGTGGCTATTGATACCAAGAGTGGCGCGCGTACCTCTATTACTATTGGTAATCCTGACTTGAAGCCTGCCACTTCTCTAAACTTCGATCTTGCCACCGAGTATTACTTCAAGGATTTGGGTATCATCTCTGCTGGTATCTTCATGAAGCGTATCAATAACTTTGTGGTAAACGAAGTGACTTATGGTGATTATAAGACCTATAGTAATTGCCAGATTACCAAGCCAGTCAATGGCTTTGACGGTAACTTGTTTGGCGTGGAACTGGGTCTCCAGCGTGATTTCGGATTCATTCATCCAAGCCTGAAGTGCTTCGGTTTTGACGGAAACTACACCTATACCGATACCAAGGTAATCAGTTGCTATGTAGGCGACAAGGAGAACCAGATTATGCCTGGTTCACCAAAGAACATGCTCAATGCTTCCCTGTTCTTCAATAAGTGGGGATTCAAGACTCGCCTCTCATACAACTATACCTCTTCCTTCCAGGATGATGAGCAGTTTGTAAGTGACCGCCGTCTTCGTCGCTACTACGATGAAACCAACTATCTGGATCTGAACCTCAGCTATACCTATGGCAAGAAGTTCAAGACCACTTTCTATGCAGAAGCTACCAACCTGATGAACCAGCCATTGCGCTATTACATTGGTCAGAATCAGGATACTACCACACAGGTAGAGTATTATGGAAGAAAGATTAATTTCGGTATCAAGATGAATTTCTAACCGATCTTAATAATAGATTATAGAGAATACTACCAGTCTAGACAGTGAGGTCTGCTGGTAGTATTCTTTTTTTCATCACGAAAAACAAAAAAAAAGTTATCAAATACGTAAAAAAAGATAACTACTACAAGCAAATAACACTGTAAATTTGCATCATGAAATGATAAACATATTAAATATGAAAAAGTTATTATTAGGTATTATTGCAGTATTTGCTGCTACAACATTGCAAGCACAGACTTCTGATGTCTTTGTTACCAGAGATTTATCTGCAGAAGCCATCGTAAAGTTATACAAGGCATTGGGCAGAGAAGCAAAAGGCCGTGTAGCCCTTAAAATCTCTACCGGAGAATCAGAGGAAACCGGATATATACGTCCAGCCATGCTGAAACCTATCATCGATGAGATCAACAGCAAAGAAGGCAACAAAGTGACTATCGTAGAGTGTAACACAGCTTATGCCGGCACCCGAAACACCACAGCATCACACTGGAAAGAAATTGAAAAACGTGGTTTCATGGATGTAGCACCAGTAGATATCATGGACGCCGAAGGTGACATGCACATTCCTGTAACCGATACTTCACGCATTAAATATGACATTGTAGGAACACACCTCCAGAATTATGATTTCATGGTGAACCTGGCTCACTTTAAAGGTCATCAGATGGCAGGTATGGGTGGAGCTCTGAAAAATGCATCTATCGGTGTAGCATCAAGCAGCGGTAAGGCATACATCCATACTGCAGGTGTAACAGAAAATGTGAACGAACTCTGGCAGCACGTTGATGATCAGGACGGTTTCGTTGAAGCTATGGCTGCAGCCGCACAAGGTGTACACAACTACTTCAACAATGGCCAGAACATTCTCTATATCTGTGTCATGTACAGAATGAGTATTGACTGTGACTGCAATGCTCACCCACAGGAACCACTGATTGCCGACTATGGAATTCTTGCCTCTACAGACCCAGTTGCACTAGATCAGGCATGTTACGACATTGTAACCAAGATTCATAATGACGAGCATAACAACACTCAGCCCCTGCTGGATCGCATTGCTTCCCGCCATGGAACCCACATTATGGAATGGGGTGAAAAAATAGGTTTAGGTCATTGCACCTATAACCTAATCAACATTGACTAAAATACAGGTATTAGTTATCCTAAAGAGCCATGGGAATTCCCATGGCTTACTAATTTAAGATTAAAAATTACTAATCATCCTTACGATAATTGAACTTGCGGTCCAAACGGGTTTCTAATTTTTCCTTTTCTGAAAAATCCTGAATTTCATGGCTATCCAGCCAGGTGCGTATGGCACCCCACCAGTGTTTCTTTTCCGGGTCACCGCTCAAGCTGATAGAACGCATCCGTTCCATGAGAGGTTTATAGGCATGCTTAATGTGGCGGAGCCCGATGTGAGAACCCCAAACCAGAACCAATCCCACAATCATAACCACTGTGAACTGCTGTTCCTGACTGGCTCCCATCTTATAACTTACTAGCCAGACCAGCATGGTTAAAACATCCATGAGAATGATGGTAATCATGGTAAGGCTGTGACTCAAGCCAAATATGATAAAAATATGATGTATGTGGGTCTTGTCAGGATGAAAAGGATTGAGTCCCTTGCGCATGCGATTCAGCATAACACGTACTGCATCGAATACAGGGACGACCAAAGTAGCCAAGCTCATGGCTATGAGACAGAGCGAGGTATTATAGCCTGTCATCAGAATACTATCCTGACGCAAAAGCTGGATAACGAACCAAGTCATGAGCACACCCATCATCATGGTTCCGGCATCACCAATGAACATCTTACTGGAGGCACCGAATACATTATGTAGCCAAAATACCAACAGCGCACCCACCATACAGAAAGCCAAGACTGCATTTGCCACATCACCATGCATCATGAAAGCATATCCGAAACTCATGTTGTAAACCATACAGAGACCACTGGAGAGACCGTTCACACCATCAATCATGTTGATTGCATTAATGATTCCAACACCAGCAAAAACGGTGAGCGGAACACCTATCCACCAACTGTATTCCTGAATACCAAAGAGACCATGAAAACTGTCAACACACCCTCTAGTACTCCAGATCATACCCAAGATGACTAGGATTTGAATAAATAAACGTACACGAGGGGAAAGACTCAACATATCATCCAGACCACCTACGTACATCATAACTAGCATAGCACAAAAGACAGGAAGTAGATTCTCAACACCATTGAAAAAACCATCGGCCACTAGAACACCGCAAGCCACTCCAAAAAAAACGGCTATGCCACCTCGTACCGGCACGGGTATCCTCTGCAACTTGCGGGCATCGGGATTATCTACGAGAAGCTTGTCCTTGGCCAACTTCAGTTCCTTGTAATACAACCAGCCCACGCCCAGAAAGGAAACCATTGCTGAAAGCAGGAATCCCCACATGTTGTTTATTATCATAAAATATATAGTCCTAATTCTTTCAATTTCAATAATTCACGCAGTTCCTACGGCTCTGGTTCTGATGCCATCCCCAATAAGAGGTCTGGGTATTGTCCCTAGCCCAGTTGGCAAACGTGTTGTAAGCAGTAAGCACATGTATGCCTTCAAGCGGCCATTTCCACTGTCCTGCCACCAGCAGTGCCTGCGGAATCTTTCCCGGCTGTGTGGCCAAGGTAATCATGTCTGTACAGCCTTCACAAGTTCCACGTTGAATCTCTATGTAAAAACGCTTGCCATCATCGTTCATGGTGTATTCCTTAGGCCATTTCACGCAGTCAATCTCTACGAACGGAACCAGTGGAACTTCGGTAGCAGTATTAACCTTCTGTGAAGTGCTCTCACCCAGAATCTCATGTATTTCTCCTAAGTTTACATCACCTTCCGGACCATCGTAATGAAGATACATCTTGTGAGTAGATCCTGCAGCCATAACTTTCACACAGCATTTTTCATTCTTGTAGTCTGGAATCAGCTGAATCACAGCATCATTAAAGTCAAAGTCATCATCTCGAGCAATATCTTCATATGCAATAGTCCACGGCATGACTTGATCATATTCACCGATAGGAGTCACATCAGGATTAACGATTTCCGGAACGTAAATAGGCAGTTCTGCAGTCACGCCAAAGATTACGTCATTACAGTCCAAGTCACCACCTTCAACCACATTCTCCATACCCATCCACATAACGTGAGCATCCTTCTCTATAAAGCTGCGATGAGTTCCTTTCAGGTTATCTATGTTCAATGCCTCGGCAGAAAAACTGGTTCCCTTGAAAAGAGATTTGGAAAACTGTGGTTTGAGGCCTAATTTTGTCAATTTATCATGTTGTTCTGGCGAAGGGGTATTTTCGGCACGATCGTAGAAACCAAGGCGCATACCTACAGGGACATCAATGACAAAGGATATTCCACGCAAGGCAGTAATGTTCCTGCGATAACGTTCATAGACCCCCATGGTGTTCCAGGCATCATCATTGGATCTCACATAAAGGCAAGGTGTCATGCCCCATCGGTCACGCATATCAAAATTAGCATCGTACCATTGATTAGCCAGAACATCGTAACGGTTTGCTGCAGATTCGTTAACCTGATACTGTACTTTTGGCAGGCCATCAATAACATCGAAGACCTCTGTCTCAGAAAGGTCAACGTACTTGATATCCCCGTAGGTACCAGGACTATGGTAATAATAGCCTAGGACATGTGGTGTGGAGGACATGCAGTTGCCTGCAATCCAGGTAATGCTGAATGGTCCACGGGATTCCAGCTCATAATTGCAGTTCAGTCCCATCTGATATTTTGCATCGGCACTTTCCCTGACTACTTTTTCCATGATACGGAAATAGTCTTCCATTTGGTCTGAAGTAAACTGATAGTATTCGGCATTGCCCTTGATACTGCTGCCATATAGAGAATAGCTGGTACGAGTCTCAGGTTCCAAAGCACGTGTAGAAATCCCAGTCATGTTCAAAGTGACTTGTTCTTCATCTCTACCGGAGAGGCTGACCTGCTGGCTCACCACTTCGTTTCCGCAGACTCCAACCAACCACACATCGGTCTTGCTATTCTGGGGAACTGTCATGGTGATGGTATTGGAACAGTCCAGTTCCTTGTAGTCATACAGCATGCCGTTCTTCTCGTCAGACATGGCCCAGACCTTTACAGGCTTTCCCGTGAGGACATTTACCCGTAGCGTCACACTGGTCTTCCACCACTGAATCATACTGATATTTCCCTCCAGCTGATCCAAGAAAGAGGCTTCCACACGTTCATACTGTCCGGCCACATCGTCCTTGTCACAGGCAGTCATGGCTAGCAGGCTAACAGCTAGAACCGAGAGTCCATATAGAGTTTGTTTTACATTCATATCCTAATTTGTTAATACAACACTACTTTTCCATTTTCCATCCTCCAATTACAACGACCCTCCATAGCATCTATGACCACCTGCACATACTGAGCTTCGGGCGTATTTCCTGCTTTTTGCAAGTACTTGCGGGCATCTCTTAGGCGCTTTACGTAAGCTGAAGCACAAGCTGCATTCAGGTTGGCAGTTTCATCGTCAGGAAATTGCTTGGCAGCAATGACAAACGCATCGTACCATGCCTCAGATCCTTTCTTGTAATGCTGTGCAACCTGATACATTTCTTCGGCGCTCAGTGCTTCCGGATGTGTATAGATGAGCCGGCGTCCTTGCTCTAGCGGAAACTGTCTAATGACATAATCAATGATATAATCTGTATGGCGAAGGCCCGGATAAACATGCTGGAGCAGCCAACGATAAGGTTCTCCTCCTGCCACCTGCTTCAAAGCTTCTTCACGGGCATCGGGATCCATTTCACGTCCGATGACCTTCAGCAGCTCATCCTTATGACGAACGAGGATTTCCGGTGCTTCTGGCGTTTCCACGAAAGTTTCATTGTCATACCACACGTCGCTCTTTACCTTGCGACGCTCACTGTCAGCCACAAAGCTACGCAGGTTTTCCCAGTCTTCCGAAGTATAGCTGGTCTTGAAAATCTGCTGATCAAACTTGTACTTTTTGATGAGGTAGCTCTTGAGGGCATCAGTACGGCCCTTAGCTAGACGGGTATTATTTGCATAAGAACTCTCTGGCGACGCAAAGCCCTGCAAAGAAATCGATGTAATCTGAACAGACTTATCGAACAATGCACTGTCTACCGAAGCACACATCTTAGCCAGTTCTTCTGGGTTCTTGCGGTAATCTGGATAGATGACAGTCTCATTTACCGGGAAATCTAGGAAGGCACGGCCTACAATGCGGCGGTTCTTCACCTGTTCTGCCACAGGAACAACCATAGGAAGCTCAGGACATTCTCTCAATCGGTTTACACGCTCCACTTCCTGTGGAGTCACCACTCTTCTAGGCTTCTTTTCACGAATCAGATAGGTGATTCCAACCTTCAGGTTAGAGCGGCTGTCGTAAGGTGCGCTGAAGGTTACACCATTGAACTTGTCACCATAGAAAGAGTGACTCAGTTCTGCACCCAGACGCACGTTATCAGAGAGTTTCAACGAAGCATTCAAACCCAGTCGGACACCCAATAGGAGCATCTTGCTGCGCTCGAATGGATTTACATAAGAAAGCGGAACGTCATCGTATCCCCATGTGTAGGCAGCACCCAGTCCGGCAAAAGCCTTCATGTTCAGTTTATGAGGTTTCTTGGCCAGAGCATCGCTTACGTCAAAGGTCGCGTCACCAAAAAGTCCCAGGTTATCCCATCCCCAGGTAGCAGGATTCTCACAGGCAGGGACATTGCGGCTCTTGTTGTGGTTATACCGTAAGGCTGCACGCCAGCCCCATAAGTCGGTCATTTCCTGTCCAACAGCAGTGAACATGCCCATGGCCCACGGGTAACGAGACATTTCAGACCACGGAAGATTCTCATTGGCACTCTTGTTTACACCTATAAACACTTGCAGGTAGAAAGGATCTTTCTCCTTCCTACCTTCAGTTATATCGTTAGTCTGAGCTGCCGTAAAGCAAAACGGCAACAATAAAATACTAGTCAGTAAATAGTTTTTCATTTTATATAGTCACAGTCCCTTGTCTGAATTCACCCGATAATATCCACCAGGCAAACTGTAGCAAGACAAGTTGGCGGCTGATACGCTGTGGATCATTCAGCAGTCTGTATAGCCATTCCACATTGTGGTTGATCCACCATTTAGGAGCACGCTTCACATTGCCGGCATAAACATCGAAACTTCCACCTAATCCGAGGCTCACGCACTGGTGTCTTTTCTGAATCTTCTCCATCAGCAGTTCCTGTCTTGGAGCTCCCATGGCCACGAAGACGAAATCTGGTTTCTTCTCCTCTATGTCATCCAGAAGTGCCTGTTCTTCCGCAGGGGAAAGAATATAGCCATTTCTGTATCCCACGATGTCAATACCTTTAAATTCTCGCTTCAGTTTAGTTATGGTATTATCTATTACTTCCTGTTTAGCCCCAACAAGGTAAAAAGTCTTCTGACGATAAAATTTCTTAACTAAATGAAGCCAGAATTCACAACCTGCCAATTTCACGGCATCCTCACATCCCATGGACCGCAAGGCTGCCAAAGGGCCGGCACCGTCACAGTAGCCTACATTCTTGTTGATCAACTTTCGCATTCTATCATCTGCGTTCAGAATAATCTCTGCATTGACAGATGTATAGATTGCAGGGTTTTCAATAGCATAATCTGACAGTTGGTCAAACGAAGTGAATGGAAAAATTCCCACACCCTTCACAAATACTTTCTCCATTTTAGTTTTCTAAGTCTAGTTTTCATAATAGAGCTGGATCCATTTTTCTTTCTGAAATCCGCTCTTAGCATAATTCCCAGTGCAATATTCGGAATTATAGTTGAAAACATGTAGATCAAAACGTCAATATTATCCAATTGCTCTTATTTATTGTCGTTTTGGAGTACATAAATCTAAATGGAGATATTACAAGCTCAATATATCATGCTCAAATCTTTTTGTAACTGCTGAAGCAAGAAAATGATTTAATGCATACTCTTGATTATATATTCCGGTATTTATCGTTAAAGTTTTGTCTTGTATGTATGTTTCTATGACGCTAGCAAAATCTTTTGGATCTAAAGATTCTATCATCTGACCCATCTTTCCGTTTTCAAAGAAATCCTGTAATCCTCCAACAGGACGAGTCACTACAGGCAAACCGAAGGCCATTGCTTCCAAAACAGATGTCGGCATTCCCTCTTGATAAGAAGCTAAAATATAAATGTCATTAGAACGTAATTGTTCTTTCAGTCTTTCGCCTTCAACTATTCCATGAAAGAAAACATTTTTCAACATTTTCTCATCTGCATGAGATTTGGCTTCCTTTATGTATGCACCATCACCACATATATTAAGCTTCAAGTATGGATATTTTTCCTGTAGTATCTGAAAACAATCTAGCGTCTCTATGATACCCTTTTCCTTTTCGACACGTGCCAGATATAGAATCTCCTTTATTTTACCATCTCTGGAGATTTGAGTATCTTGCAATAGTTTATCACTGACCTTTGTTGTAGTCATGAGGATAGGAGAAGTAACCCCCATCCTTCTCAAAGAATCCTTAAAAGCACTATAGAGAACAAAAATACCGTCACTTTTACCAAAAGTTTTCAGAACCCATTTGGGGTTCTTTTCATAATATTCTGCCATCTTCCAGTCCCACCCATGTACCATAGTTACTACTTTTTTTCCAAACAACTTTGCAATCCAGGCATAAACGCCATCACGCTTAATCTGATAAGACCAGAAGGTAGGATTGACAATCACTATATCTACCCCACAAAAAATAAGTTTCAATACATAAAGAATTAAATCTGGTATTAAGCAATAAATAGCAGGTATCCCAGGTCTCTTTCCGTAAGTAGAATAAGTAACTTTACTTTCCCAATAAGGATGTAGACCCATATAATGATTAGACACACCACCCAAAACCTTAAAACTAGGTGCTACGATTAATATATGCTTCATGGTATTCATCTACTTTATTTATTTGTTGTCTTTTTCAAACTCCATCTGTAATATACAATAGGCCAACGCATACAAAATATCCACATGAAATATATGTCCACCCTGTGTCAGCTGAAAAGAAACGTTCATGATCCACATGGTCAGGGCAAGCCTGTACGAAGGGCAATCTCTACATTGATAGACAAAAGCCAATAAGGTTATTCCACAAATAAACATGAAAAGGATGCCCAAAGCCCCGTTTGTAGCTAACATATTGGCAAATCCGTTATGCGCATAAATTCTCATTCCTGTCTTCTCCTTCTCATAATCCTTCAGCTCGTCCATAGATTTACCGAAAACTAATTCTAGGGTATTTCCTGAACAATACAAATCCCAAGCATTGCGGATGAATACATCTCGGCCAGAAGAAAGACTAATCTTTTTATTGGTACGAGAGTCAATGCCCACAATTCGATTATAAAAAGTTTTGTTTGTATTCATCATATAGACAAATCCACCCAAAAGACAACAACTCATGGTTGCGATACCTATCCATTGTTTTACACTGAGGTCTTTTGGAATGAAGATGATGAATACACCCAGAAGACACATGAGCCAACCTGTGCGAGCAAAACCCATGTACATACAATAAGATGCAAGAATAATAAGCAACATGTTATAAAGTTTGCTCCACCTCCCTGAAATCCACTCATGTTTCATGAAGTGCAAGACAATAACAATGCAGATACTCATGATGGTTGACATGGCGTGCTGATTTTGGAAAATACCAGAATAAGCCACCAGTTCTCCATAGTCTAATCCTGATTTCAGGGGTTTCATTCCCAAAAGAAAAGGAATATTGGTCAGAATAAAGTACTGAGCTATAACTAAGATTATTTTCCTTACAGTCTTCAAGAGAGCAGTGTTAGCAAAGAAATTATAGAGCAAAGGGAGAAAAAGGAACCTCATACCTTCCTGAATGTTTCCCATAATATTTTGGAACAAACCTGCATTTAGAAGATTCTTTACGGCAAGCCAATAATATGCCTGTGACCAGGATGGAGTTGCTTTCTTCCTGTACTGAAACAAGTAATAAATGATAGCTCCTATCAATGGCATTTTCCATAATTGGGATACAGTCAGGCTGCCCAATGCCATTCCTTCAGAATAGAACAACAGAAAGAATGGTATAAAAAGCAATATATATGTTTTTAATCTTAATGGCATAGACCAGTACTTGTTTAACTCTGGTTAAATGTTTTCCAATGTCTTACCTATATCCTGTCCTACCCAATCAGGATAAAGAAATGAGCGATAGATACGAGAACTCCAAGAATAGCGTCTCACAAATGCCAAGAAAGGTGAAACACACTTTATGTATCTGATGTTCTTTTTCATTTTCTGGTGCACGTCTTCTGGTGCGTTTAACATACTCAAAGCTATCTGTTTTTCTTTCCATCCTTTAATGACGTTCCTGCTTGAGACACCGGTTTCACAATCATATAGGGAAATAAGCCCTGAGTAAATGGCAAAATGTTCTCTCTTCACGAGCAGCTTTTGAAAAAAATAATAATCTCCTGCAATCTTCAGATTGTCTGGGAAGAGAATCTTTAGGTGTGTTTTTAATCGGATGAATGTGGATGGGTGAGAGAATAGGGCCTTGTCCCATACACTTTCTGATACAGCCCGATAAACAGAATCAAAATAACCATCGTGATAGAAATTCCTTGTTCCACCGGTAATCAGGTCTTCTCCATTGTCCTCATACCACTCAAAGACCTGCTGAATGGTAGTTGGTTCAAAGAAATAATCACCAGAATTACGGAACAGCACCCACTCTCCTGTAGCCACTTTCAGGCCCTTGTTCATTGCATCGTAGATACCTTTGTCTGGTTCTGAGATCCAATAGCCCAATCGGTCTGCATATCGTTCTATAATTTCACGAGTTCCATCTGTGCTGTTTCCGTCTATAATAATGTATTCTACATTAGAATAGGTTTGATTCAACACATTCTGAATGGTCAGCTCAATAGTATCCTTACAGTTGTAAGTAACAGTGATGACTGATATTTTTGGTGTTTTCATGTGTTTTATTTTTCGGTTTCAATCTTTTTAATGAAGTGTGCAGGATTTCCTGCCCAGATTTCGTTGGCTGGCACATTTTTGGTAACTACACTACAGGCACCAATGACGGCATTCTCACCTATTTCTACACCTTTGCAGATATAGCACCGCGCACCAATGAAAGCATTCTTACGAATTATAATAGGTTTCGTTACTATAGCATTAGCTGGATTTGCAGAATGCCGCAATGACGCATCGACAGGATGGGAGTCTGTATCTATGACTACAGAATCAGCTCCTATCATTACATAGTCCTCAATGATGATTTTATTATCGGCCTTGATGGTAGAAGATGAAATTCCCACATGATTTCCAATCTGTAAAGTGGCACCTTTTCCTGAGACAAGGAACGAATTGATATTTTTGCCAATCGTATTTACCATAGACCCCCCATAGCAATCGAAATAATCGCCAATACTGATCTGGCCGTTATTATAGATTCCTATTCGGCCTTTTAATTGAGCATGCTTTCCAAGTTTTACACCTGCCATTCTGAAGAAAAACAGGTTCCATAGATGAGAAAGCTGCAGATAAATCCATTTACACGCAAAAAATAATTTCATAGGCGACTCTTACTTTTATACATTTCTATATGCTGGTTACAAACTACATCCTGAGCATATTTTTGACGGATGTTCTGCATAGACTTTTTAACCAACCTATCAGCATAATGGGAATCTTCTATCAGTTTCTTCATGGCTTGATAGAGGCTCTCTACGCTGGTCACATCGCACAGACAACCGGCTTCTCCTTTTCCCAGCACATACGGTACGGCCCCAGCTTGTTCCCCACCGATGGAAGGAATGCATCGGGCTGCCGCTTCCAAAAAGATGTTCCCGAAAGTTTCTTCCAAGGCTGGATGTACTAAAACGGAAGAATGGTCTATTAAATCTAAGACTTCCTTATGAGTTCTTTTTCCCCAGAAAGTAACTCCTTGAAAGAAATCTATAGAATCTGACAAATATTCAAAATCCTGCTGACTACCTGTACCAACAAGATGAAGAACAGCATGAGGATACACTTTTCGGAAAAGATTGAAAGCTTTTAATAGAGTTCCTATGTTTTTTCTTGGATCTGTCAACAGAGAAGCGATAGAAATAAAAACAGGGGTCTCTGGTTGATATTTATGCTTTTCAAGAATGATGTCTGCATTAAGCGGATTTGGTATAATGATCTGAGATGACCTAGTATGATACCATTCAGCTATTTTTTCTGCCGTGTAGTAAGAGTTGGCTAACTTGAACATTTTTTTTGATGCCATGACGGATCTGAAGAAATAGTAATTTACCCACTGGTTCAGTTTACCTGACCATGGAGTAGGCAGAGTCATCAAATATGGACACCAGTCTCTAACCGAACAGAAACACGGTTTTTTGCCAACAAAAGGAAGTATGGTGTAGGCATAGCTATAAGTCCAATGTGCATGTATTACATCAAATTCATCCAGATGTTCTCGAATATACCGACGCATTTTGGGTATCACACGTATCCCCATAAATCCATGCTTATATTGAACTAGAATGATGCGCAATTGCTTTCCTGCATAACAGATGAGCTCATCAGAACAACCAGGATTCGATGAGATAACTGTTACATTATGACCTTGGTTCAAAAAACCACGAACAATAGCATGAACAGAAGATGCCAGTCTACCAGTACTTTTAACTTGTTCCGGATAATCCAGATAGTCCAAGAATTCTGTTGGATTAAAACCTGATACAACTGCTATATTCATACGCTTCTTATTTTTTTAATAACCTGACTTCTTTCAGATGATTTCAAACCCACGAAGAAAATCAGCACCAGGGTTAACACTCCACAACCTGCTATAGCCAATAATTTCACTACTATAGCTTCTATTTCCAACTGGTGATAGACGTATAACACACCAGCCATAATCAAGGCAATGATTGCCGGACGAAGATAGGCTTCACGTACATAGCACCAAGAATCGAACTGCAGGATGTATTTCATGAGAAAAAGCTGCACTGCACGCTGAATGACATCTGCAACCAAAAACAACACCAGCATGGTGTAGGCAGGAAATCCCTTCAAGAACAGAACGTAGCCTACCGGCAAACAGAGCAAGAAAAAGAAACTAGTCTCTATCTTGAACCACTTAATCTTTCCCGATGCATTGATGAGATTGAAGATACCTCCTGCCGTAAGCGACATCCCGGCAACCAAAATGTTCAAATAAGTAAAGACCAAAGCACCCTGAGGCACTTTTCCTAACCAAAGATGCAACAGGAAATCCAATTCTATAAGTAGTGGAAAAGCAAAAAATTCAAACAAAAGAATGTTGATTCTACCCAATTTATTAACCAGAAAAGTATAGCGTTCCTTATCGTCTGCAGCATAAGACTGGATAATCTGAGGAGCCGAAGCATTGTCGAAATTTCCCGTAAAACTGGAAATGACCTGATTCACGTTCCTGCTGATAGCAAAGGCTCCATTCATTGTTGTGCCAAAGAATGAATTCAAGATGAGATCAGAACCGGAGGAACGAGCCATGTACGACATGGTAGCCAGCAGATTCCAATTACTGAAAACCAGCACATCTTGATAGAGTTTCCACCCTTTCACTATCCTTAATCTGATTATTTCTGACCAATCTCTGTTTGCAACGTAATGGAAAACCACGAAAGTGTTTACTGTCGTAAGACTCATGATGGCAGCATAGATGCGTAGAGCATATACACCCTGATACTGACTGAGAAGCAGAATAGCAAACAGGCGGACAATACTGTTCACAATATCCAGGACTGCCAAGAATCCAAATCGTTCATGCGATACAAACAAGCTTTGGTAAGGGCCATTTATGATACCCAGACATGCTGTAAGGATACTGATATGATACACAAAGACTGCGTCGTCCAGTTTACCTGTCTCTATATTCAGTTTGTTGTGAATATACCACAAACCAATGACCTCAGCCAGCACTAGAATAATGAAGGCCAGACAGACGTGCAACAAAAGATTGATGTTGAAACTTTGGTTCAGATTACCATCAGGTTTGCCCATCTCTGTATTGAAGAAACGGGATGTGGCACTACCCAGAGAATTGCTAATGAAAGTGAACATGGCCAAAATGCCTCCTACTACGGCAAAGAGACCGAAGTCGGACACGCCCAAGATTTCCAGTACCAGACGTGAAGTGTACAATCCGATCACCATTGTAGTGAACAGTCGAACATACATGTACAGGGTATTCTTGGCAATGCGCTTATTGGCTGTATTCATGGTAAATTATGATGAGTCTTCTTTTTACTTTCCGTAGTAGTGTCCGTAGCGATATTTGTAATCGTTGGCATAACGGCCACTTTTCTTAGTTCCATTCAAGATGACTGACATGTGCTTGTACTTTCCTGTCTGGCTAGCGTATTCTAAGTCACCCAGACGCTTTCGTTCGAACAATCCTGCACGGACTACGAACAGGGTACGGTCAGCATAGCGCTCAATGATATCGGCATCGGCTAGTGTTTCAGACGGTGGGCAGTCAATGATGACAAACTCATACTGCTTGCGAGCCTGTTCCATCAGCTCTGAGAAAAGCGAGCCTGATAGCAGTTCGGTAGGGTTTGGCGGACGGGTTCCAACAGGAAGAATATCCAACGAAGAGTATTTCTGGTGTGTCTGAACGAGCGATGTCCAATCGGTTTCTTGTCCACTCAGAAAATCTGAGAGTCCCTTCCCTTTAATCTCAAACTGTGAAGAAGCAACAGCCAAACGCAAGTCGCCATCGATGAACAGCACCTTTCTTTCACGGATGGCCAAAGATAAGGCCAGATTGGTAGATACAAAAGTCTTACCAGAGCCTACATAACTGGAGGTTACCATATAGACATTGTTCTCCCCCACACTCTTTCCAGTCATGAACTCAAGGTTCGTACGAATTACACGGAAGGCTTCATTTGTAATGTCCTGACGGCCTCGTTCCACAACAATGCCATTGTGTTTTGGTTGCTTTCCAAACCATTTTCTGTCGTGATAGTCATACAATGGAACATCACCGATAAGCGACAGTGTTGTAGCACGTTCTATATCACCCCTTTCCTGTACGGTATCATCAAGTGTCTCATGCAAGAAAATAATAATGACAGGAATCATGAGCGAAATCATGAGCGCAGCTAGAACGATATTTCGCTTTCCTGGTGAGCTTGGACTATCATTGCCATGAGGAATATCAATCATTTGGGTAATAGAAGCATTGTAGGTCATGTTAATCTCATTTTCTTCACGCTTCTGTAAAAGGTAGAGATAAAGACTTTCCTTAACTTTCTGCTCACGTTCTACTGCAGTTAGATGTTTCTCCTGGGCAGGATTGGAAGCAATTTTAGAAGAGGCAGCACCACTGTAGCCTCTCAGAGCACCTAACTGGATATTCAGGGTCTGAATCTGGTTGTCAATAGTGCTCATGATATTCTTCCGCAAAATGCCGAGTTCCTTCTCCTGATTCACGATAAGAGGATTCTGATCAGAAGTATAAATCAAATGGCTATTCAACTGCATCAGCATTTCATTATATGATGAGATCTGTGCCTCTGCTACAGAATTATTGATTCCAGAATTCGCTGGAAGTAACTGATGTTGAGCAGATTTATCTTCCAACATTCCACGGATATACTGCGCCATGGATTTCTCGTTACTTATACGTAGTATTTCAGCATCAGCCTGGCTCTGCTGCTGCAGGTACATATCACTTACACTACTAAGATCCGTAATCTTGTTTACACTTTTGAAAATAGAAATGCTATCATCCACTCCGTTTAGGTCTCGTTCCAGGACAGCCAAACGGGCATCAATGAATTTTGATGTGCTTTCCGTGATAGACTGCTTGTCGTTCAACCATTTTTCGTTGTATACTTGAACAATGGAATAAAGAACCTTCTCTGCATCTTCAGGACTGTAGTCAACGAATGTCAGATTAATAATGGTAGACTTATCGTTGTCAATTTCTGCCTTCAGCCGTTTCTGATAACGTTGAGCCTGAGCCAAGATTTCTTTTTGATTATAACCCTTCTCCATACGTATAGCAACTTCCATGAGTACGTCCAGGGAAGTCATGTGACGCACCACATTGTTCAGATTCGTGGTCTGCTTCACAAGACCTAAATCATTAAATTCATCACCATTCTTGGTGGTAGAATTGTTACCTTTGGTATCTTCCCTCACAAGGACAGAGGCCTCACGTGTATACATATTTGGAGTGACGACCAAATAATAGGAAGCAGCTCCTACACATAGCAAGAGCGAGGTCACGAACCATCTCCAATTGGTCAGGCAGAGCCTCCACAAGTCTGTGATAGTCATGAAATTATCGGTCTGATTACGTCTTGGTAAACTCTGATTATCCATTATCGTAAGATTAAGGCTGTGATGGTGGTCAGCAAGGAAGCTAACGAAATCCAAACGGTTGGCTGATTGAAGGTATTGCCTGTAGATTTTGCCTCACGCATGCGCTTGTTGTTCGGAGATACATAGACAACATCGTTCTGCTGGAGGTAATAGGCTGGTGAGGAAAGCATTTCACGGCGATTGGTCAAGTCAATGATGAAGGTCTGATCCTCTCCTTCTACTTCACGGCTCACCATGACATAGTCACGACGACCGTTGATAGTCAGGTCACCGGCACGGGAAATTGCATCGATGATGGTAAAGTGGTCCTTCAGGATATCAATATGGCCAGGCTTGCTCACTTCACCTAATACATCTACACCCATGTTCACGTATTCTACGGTCACTATCGGATCCTTGACCAGGTCACGGGCTATAAGTCTATCCTGAATATACTCAGCCACTTCCTTACGGGTCTTTCCCAAAACAGAGACTTTTCCCAAAACAGGGAAATTGATGTCCCCCTGATCATCTACCGTATAGGCTACGGTCTGGCCATTGGTGGTATTACCTCCCGAAGAAGTAAGCGGAGAAACACTTGCTCCCAAAGTCTGATTGCTATGAGTACGAGTTATAAGATTGAACTGCTGTACAAGCATAGGGTCTGCACTGTTGACCACAATGTTGATTTTATCTTCTGGACGAAGACGGAAAAGCTGCTCCGTCTGAAGAGCCATTCCACGGATAGACTCCGCATCCTGAAAGTAAGCAATGTTCGTTGGTGTTGAGCAACTACTCATTCCCAATACAAAAAGAAAGATTAGGGCTATGAGCCAGCTGATACGATGATAGTCCTTCATTATGTTTTGTAGTTTTTAGTTTCTTGCTTGTAAAATCCATGCAAATATAGATTTTAACACGCGTAAAGGCTTTACCAAAACTACAAATTCGTTTCTTTTTGACGTTTTGAAGGCTGTACAATAAAATATTTTGACTCAAGTTTTCAATTTGCGATACAAAGACTCATTAATATAACAGAATAGTCTATGACAGAAATAAGCCAGCACCATGCTTAACACAAAATAAAAAATAACATACAGATAGTGATAAGCTGGACAACTCTCGTTTGACAACAAACGCTCAAAACACGACGATATCCTGTATTCTTCAAGCGTGAACACCCCCACAAAAGTAAAAGCTTTGGGTACAAGCTTCATCAGCTGTAAACTTGATTTTAAAATAATATCGAACAGATGGCAGAGCAAATACAGATAAAGTGGCGTAAAGCAAAGGTTAAACAGCCAAAATCTATAGGGATATCCTCGCATAATCAAGAAAAGAACAATTCCTGTCAAAGCAGACAACCACATAAATCTATTGGCATATACAGGTTGATATCCTTTCTTTAAGGCAATTCCTATCATGCTGCCCAATACAAAATCAGGGACTCTATACACCAAGGCATAATGTTTCCAATCCAATAATGGAATGTAATTAAGGACTATAGAAACTAAAAGAAACATGATACCAATTGCCAAAGCTATTCCGTATCTCTCAGGTTTTACTACATAATAATAAAGCACAGGAAAAACTACATATAAGCCTACAATGGCAGGTATATACCAATCCATGAAGGGTAGTCCTGTCCAATAGCCAATTGTTGTCGTGCGGAACAAAGTCAATCCTAAAGATTCACCCCTTAAAAGAAAACTATCAACAAAAGTTATAAAAAAGTAGAACGGGAATATTTTCACCCAACGTTTCAGGTAATAATGTCTCAAATTTTCGCTTTTGCTCATAGAAAAAGTTAATCCCAAGCCTGACACAACCATAAAGATATCTACACCCATATAACCTTGAGAGAAACATTTCTGGAGTATAATATCTATTTGGGTTTCCCCCCCATTATTAAAAAAATGGTAGAGTACAACCACAACGATGGCAAAGCCCATAAGGGCACCTCTATATTTAGAAATAAGCTGTAGGTCAGCAGATTGGCTCAAAAAAATCTTCATCGTTTTTCTCTAGTTTAGAAGGGCATCGGCAATGCGCCGGCAAGCTAATCCATCACCATAAGGATTCACAGCATGAGACATTCTAGCATAGGCTTCGGCATCGTCCAAGAGGGTACTTACTTCATTCATGATCTTGTCATAATCTGTGCCCACCAAGTGAACAGTACCACTAGCCAAGGCTTCTGGACGCTCTGTTGTATCACGCATCACCAAAACCGGTTTGCCCAAACCTGGTGCTTCTTCCTGTATGCCGCCAGAATCTGTAAGGACTATGTTAGCTTTGCTCATGAGATGTACGAATTCCAGATACTGCAAAGGTTCAATAAAGAAGAAGTTCTGACGAGTAAGGTTCTCACCGAATACCTCATGAATAGGCTTTCGTACATTAGGGTTAAGGTGCATTGGGTAGACAAAATCAACTTCTGGATATTTCTCAGAGAGGTCTTTCATGGCGGTCACCATACGTATGAAACCATCGCCAAAGTTTTCTCTTCTATGGCCTGTAATGAGTACCAGTTTCTTTCCATCGGCAAGACGGGTGACATCGTATCCTGCTTCGGCCAGTATCTTATCTTGTTCTGCTGCCAGTGCTACATCATTCTTCAATTTGTCTACCACCATGTGAAGGGCATCAATAACCGTATTCCCTGTGACAAAGATCTGACCAATGGCAGATTCAGCCTTCAGGTTTGACTCTGAAAGTGGCGTAGGAGAAAAATTATAGGTGGCAATGCGACCGGTAACCTGTCGGTTCATCTCCTCAGGCCAAGGACTATAAAGGTTATGAGTACGAAGACCAGCTTCTACATGACCGACAGGAATTTGCGCATAGAAAGCAGCTAGGGCTGCAGCTGTACTAGTAGTTGTGTCACCATGAACAAGAACGACATCGGGCCTGCATTCTTTAAACACATCACGCATGCCGGTGAGAACTCTTGCAGTCACATCGGTCAAGTCCTGACCCTGCTTCATGATATTCAAGTCAAAATCTGGAGTCACCTCGAATATCTTAAGTACCTGATCCAGCATTTCGCGATGCTGGCCTGTCACGCAGACTATAGTTTCAAATTCTTCTGTACGATGCTGGAACTCCTTGACCAGCGGGCACATCTTAATAGCCTCTGGACGGGTTCCGAAAACTAACATGATCTTTTTCATGGCAAATAAAATATAGTTGTGTTTTACGTTCCGATGCAAAGATAATGAATAATCTGTTAGAATGAAGAAAAAACACGTTTTTCTTTTTTCTCCACAAAATTTGGAAAGCTCCCAGAAATTCTCTTACTTTGCAAGTGAATATAAAATTATATAGTTATGCCAGAAATCAGTCGCTTTTATGGTATCATTATATATATGTACATTAGCGATCATCAACCACCACACTTCCATGTAATCTACAATGAGTTCGAATGTTGGATTACTATAGAAGACGGAGTTCTAACAGGAACTATGCCCCGTAGAGCAGCCAAGCTTGTTTATGAATGGCTAGATTTACATCAAGCAGAACTAATGGAAAACTGGAAGAGATTGCAAAACTGCGAATCCCCGTTTAAAATTGAACCTTTACAATAAAAATGGAAACACCGAAATTACTCAAAATCATAAATGCAACCTATCTGCATGATATGGTGCTGGAGCTGGTATTCAGTAACGGTGCCAGGAGAATCTGTGATTTTGAGCCATTGTCAGAAAAGGGTGTTTGCAGGAAATTGAAAGACCCTTCTTATTTTAAGAATTTCAGTTTAGATCCATACACAGTAGATTGGAACAATGAGATTGGCTTTGCGCCAGAATTCCTGTATCAGATATCTACACCTAAACCTTACAATGTAGATTATAACGATGAAATAGATAAAGTTGCAGAAAATCTCTAAAGGAATTCAATGAAGAAAATTAGGAAAACGGCTTGGAATTCTGTTTCTATGCAAGTGGAAGTATTATAGTATTTGAAACAACAGTAGATTTATGGAAACCATGCCATTTACAGACAATCCGTTTTTAAGGATCTGGATGAAGCAGCCAGATTTTCCAACATGCCCCTCACCGAGCAGGAAGAGTATGAATATCTGCAGAGAAACCGCTTGATCAGGCAATTGAATGAGGATTTCAAGATCAAGAAAGCGGAAGAGAAAGGAGAAGCAAAAGGACGTGAAGAAGGACGTGCTGAAGGGGAAGCCAGAGGTAAACTTGAAACCGCCCGGAAACTGATTTCAGAAAAAGGCTGGACACTAAAAGAAACAGCCCATTTCCTTTGTATTTCTCCAGAAGAAATCACACAAGATTAAGAGATTATTCAGACATTATTAACTATAGGAGTTACAGAGCATTTGTGTAGCTCCTTTTTTCGTATTTGAGCGCTTAGTAAACGCTAGATCCTCTAGCGAAGGTCTAGCGATGGTCTATCGTTCCTCTATCGTACCTCTATCAAAATGATAGAGGTACGTAAATGTTATGATAAAAGTACTTTAGATGTAAAAGATTTGGAAAACGAAGGAAAATATAGTATATTTGCATAATAAATAAATAAATAAATAGAATAAATATGGCAATCATCAAAAGCAGCAAATCGGGAATGAGAGGCGTCATTGGAGGTCTCCAATACAGAGAAGTAAATGGAAAGCAGATTGTAGCTGCAAAACAAACAAGCTATCATAATCCCAAGACAGAAAGGCAGATGGCACATCGGGTTAAATTTTCAAACATTCCGTCTATGTATCGTGCTGCCGATGGGGCATTGTATAATGCCTTTGAAGGGAAAAGTGGTAACTTAAACGACTATAACCTATTCCTAAGCGCTAATCTATATCTGGAACAAGAAGTCTACCTGACCAAGCAGGAAAAACAAAACAATGCCTGCGTGGTAGCTCCGTATCAGATTTCAAGAGGCATGCTGCCAAGCATTCAAATGAAACTGAATGATGATCAACTACAGACAGATATTTGCCTGGGTGATTTTCTGATCACCCCACAAACTGAGGTCGGTGAACTGGCCAATGCTATCTTGATGAATAACCCGGCTTTCCTTCAGGACGATGGACTAAGCATGATTCTTTATACACAAGAGTGGAACGAATGCCTCAATGTGCCAACTGCATCTTGTGAAAAAGAGAGCATAAAGCTGGATTTGTATGACTCTACTCCGTTGTCTTCCTGTATTTCATTAGTAACAGTTGAAAATCAAGAGGGATTCCTAACTATCAAAGGATTAAGCGGAAACTATGGCATCGCTTTGGTACATAGCCGAAAAAGAACAGATAAGAATGTAGCCATATCCACTCAGAAGCTGCTAGTAAAAAATGAATTACTGGAAAGCTACTCTTCCAAGGAGCAGCAAAGAAAAGCCATGGTGAGCTATGGAGTGAAAGAGGCTCCGTTCCTAGCTCAAGGGGCGGGATCCCAAAAATCACGCAGAAACGAAGGTTTCTAAAATAAATAAAAATAGGGAATTATAGAATCAACCCTACAATTCCCTATCCTTATTATAATATTAAGATTACTTACTGCTGTACCTTACGGAAAACTATTGGAAGTGCTTCTGGAGCCATCTGAATCATATCTACAAGATCCAGGCTCTTCACCATGTGAAGGGTACCTTGCTTGTAAGTCTTGAAATGATCTGTAGTGATATGGTGTTCATAAGCTTCCTTGGAAGCATAGATTTCCAGGATGCGAATCTGGCATGGATTCTTGATCTGCTGCATTGGATAGATACAGATTACACCTGGCTCTACCCTATCTGACTCCAAACCGATTTTACTTGCAAATTCCAGATATTCTTTCAGGTACTCTGGATAGACCTCTATTTCACTAATTCTTACTATCATGGTATTATCTGGTTTAACTGTTGATGGAGCTACTTGACCTGGGGCAGCACCTGGACGTGGGCCACCTGGACGCATAGGGGTAAACATCTGTGCATTACGCTCCAGCTTGTATTTTGCACGAAGGGCTTCTGCCTGCTTCATGACAGGTGAGCTGTGGTAACGGTTTAAAGCCACCTGATCTTCCCACTGATCTATGAGAAGTACACTTTCTGGATCATCCTGAGGAATGAAATAATCGTAACGCATACAACCCTTAATGGCACGGATAGAATCGGCTAAGCCTGTTGCCTCCATCTCTTTCATGTATTTCAAGGCACCACCGTCAGGTGCATTGTAACGGATGTTGATGGTAATCTGAGCCTGACAAGCCAGTGAAGACAAGAAAAGGAAAAGAACTAAGATTTTCTTCATATTTTTATTTTTTAAATAGATTCAATGCATTGTTGGTAAGAATATTCTCTACATCATCTGGCACAATAGCCTGCAGTGTATTACGTAGTACTCCCAGATTTTTCTGCAGTACAGGAGCTGCTACATAAGGATAATCAGTACCGTAAAGCAGATGGTCAGGGGTAGTTATGGTGAGAAGCTCTTTTACGGTATCGGGAGTTGGTGCACCTGCCAGATCATAATAAAGTGAAGCCAGGTTCTTGTCGATATCTACTCCCTGCAAGTAGCCCACATTGTTCATGACAGGCATGAGGCTTTTCATGCGAGGATAGGCCAGTGGCATGAATGATCCACAGTGAGGAACAACAACCTTCAGGTTAGGATAACGTAACATCACATTGTGTCCCACCATATTTAATATAGCACGGGTTGTTTCAGCCAAGTATTCATACGATGCCAACGGAACAACCGAGGTGAGCGATGGATTTACAGGAGAAGGCTTATGAGGATGGGTAATAATGACTGCATTTCTGTCATTCAATACCTTCATGAGAGGCTCCAGCAAGGGATCACCCAGATACAACCCCCTACTATTCGAAGCAAGTTTCACACCATCGGCATGAAGGGTATCCAGTGCATATATGGCTTCCTGTACAGCAGCATCTACATCGGGAAGAGGCAATGCAGCACAGAACAGGAACCTCTCTGGATTCTCTGCTTTCACACGCGCCATTTCTTCATTGGCCTTTCGAATGATGGCCGCACTCTCAGCAGAATCACCGAAATAAGGCTGAGGAGCAGGAAGAGAAAGCACGGAACATGCCACTCCTGCTTCATCCATGAATGAAAGATGAGACTTCAGGTTCCATGCAGGAATCGGGAAATCCTCGTCAAGCAGAGCATCATGCTGTGCCAGATAATCCAGATAAGACTGTGGAATGAGATGGGAATGAACATCTATCACACCTTGGGCTCGAACGTTTTGCATAAGTAACATCGCAAACATGCAGTTAATAAGGAATCTTGACATAAAAAGCTCACAATTAATTTTTTGCAAAATTATATCTATTTCGTCAGAAATAATATTATGCTTGATGCGAAAAACCTACCAATTCTTTTGAAATGATGATATATTTTAAGATTTTACGGCCTATTCTTTTGATTTTCTTCAAGAATACCTATATTTGTAACCATGAAGAAGATCCTGAAAGTAGATAATCCAAATGTTTATGCAAAGTTTGTAAATGCCCCAGTACTGCATCCATTAGTAAGCATCATACACTATGATGAACTGGCGCCTTTCCGACATAGCCTGAACAATTATGGGGTCTATGGACTTTTTATCCAGCGCAAATTCTGTAATGAATTATCATATGGAAATAAGCAGGTTTTAGTTGCCAATGATTCCATTCTCTCTGTAGCTCCAGGACAAATGGGAGGTGTAGAAGACAATGGTGAACTTTTCAGCCTGAACGGATGGGTCATTCTGTGGTCTCCTGAACTGATCTCAGAAGAGCAATCACTAGCTCGCAAATACCCCTTCTTCAGCTATTTCTTTAACACGCCATTGGTCATGGAACCTGCTGAATGGGATGCTATTACCCAACTGCTCAATCTCATGCGGAAGGAACTTGAGCAACAAGAAGACTCATCTATATTAAGAAAAGTCATAGTTTCCTATCTGAAGGTAATGCTGGAATACTGTAACCGCATTTATTACCGGCAAAAGGAAGAGAAGGAAACGAATTCTTCTGACCTATTACTGCGTTTTCAGAACATACTAGAGCAGTATTACGAGCAAGGTCTGCAACAAAAGATGGGCGTTCCTAGTGTTACCTATTGTGCCAAAGAACTGGCTTATTCACCTCCTTATTTCGGAGACATGATACGGAAATTGACAGGACAGACGGCCATAAGCTATATCCACGACTATATCATTAACCAAGCCAAGAGTCTTCTCATGAATGGATATAATGTCAATGAAACTGCAGATATGCTGGGATTTGACTATACCAATCACTTTACCCGTATCTTCAAGAAGAAAACAGGCATGACTCCTTCTGAATATCGTTAAAGCGGGAAGTGGAAATCATTAACTTACAAGCACAACACTTAGAACTATCATACCTGTAAGAAGTGCAAAAAGCCACATGTAGAACCAGAGCCTCAGAAGAAGCAAAACAGTGTATCTTATTGTCTGTCTATAAGATAGCATGTAAAGTTGATGCAAGTCATAGGCCCAGAAAGCAAACATGAAAAGTCCTACCAAAGAATAGATGGTCTGGAATACAGTTCCCACAAGAAGTACAAACAAGCCTAACAGTAGCCAATGATCACAAATGTACACCATGGCTATCACCAGCTCTGGACCGGACATTTGCATTCCAACTTCAGTTTTTCGGAACGTACGGCTCTGTGCCAGATAAAGAAAAGGTAGCAATATAACCACAAAGGAAGACAGATTACCCATATACCAGTCATAGACAAGTCCACCAATACGCTTAACCGTCTCTGGCCATTCTATAGCCATGAACATGGCCACAGCCTGCTGAATTTTACTAAAAACAAACTGGTCCAGTTCATTGGAAGATGTTATCTCTTTATCAGGAGAAAAGGCACTCATGAAACTGTCTATACCCATCTGTGTGAATTGTTCCTGAGCATTTTGAAGATCTCCATAAAATATCTGCGAAATAACTAAAATGAAGGCCGCTACAACAAACAGATACTGAAAAGGCTTAAAGTAGGGTGTCCGATGGCCGGCCAGATAATCCCGGATCATATATCCAGGTCTATACATAAGATCCAAGGTTGTTCTCCAGAAACCCGTATCAATACTGAAGAAACTCAGTACCACATTGCTGAACAGATTCTTCCAGGTAAACTTTCCAATCACGGCATTCTGTCCACACGCAGGACAGTAGTTTCCTGTAAATGCCCTGCCACAATTCGCACAGATACGTTCCTCTCCTTTGTACAGTTTAACCTGAGGTCCATGTTTCTGTAGGTGCTTAAAGGCTCTATACCAAAAATGGATTTTATGGGAAATATCTTCCTTTTTTTTCATAGTTAGAGTTCGAAAAATCTATTCGAATGTAAAAATAGCACTTTTTCATGAATTTTAGTTTCAGACACTGATATTTTTCAAACAGACAAAGAATTTCTCTTGTCTCTTGACATAGCTCAAGTTTTTATGATATACATTATTTTTATTGCACAAAATTTGTCCTGTTGCGCAAAAGAGCCTATCTTTGCCGACGTTTTGAACAAGTTTTAAGGCTATATGAACAACAAAAGATTACTTTTTGGTGCATTACTCGGTGCAGTAATGCCAGTTTTTGCAGGAGGTTTCCTCACAAACACAAACCAGAGTTCACTATTCATGCGTAATCCTGCCATTGATGCATATTACAAGAGCATTGAGGCAGCCTATCATAATCCAGCAGGTACTGCATTCCTGGGTAAAGGCTTTCACCTGAGCATGAGTCTTCAAAATGCTCGTCAGGAACGTATTATCACCAGCACATTTGCTCCATTTGTAAATGGAATCCAGAACAATTCACCAGAGAAGAAGTTCACAGGTAAGGCTTATGCACCTGTCATCCCTTCTTTCCAGGCTGGTTACAATACCGGCAACTGGGCACTGAGTGCAAGTTTCGGCATCATCGGTGGTGGTGGAAAGTGTGAGTTCAATGATGGTCTGGCCTCTTTCGAGAGTGCAGCTTCCATGTTGCCTGTACTGGGTGCAGAGCAGTTGGGAATCAACAGCTATGACATCAATACTTACATGCGTGGACGCCAGTATTATTATGGCTTCCAAATGGGTGCAGCCTATAAGCTGAACCAAAACCTGAGCGTTTATGGCGGTATGCGTGTAGTCTATGCAACAACCAACTACTATGGTTATGTTAAAGACATTACAGTAGGCTTGCAAAATGGTGGAACACAACTGGCAACAGACTATTTTGAAGGTATCTTTGAACAAGCTGTAGGTGCTGCAACACAATATAAGAGTGGAGCAGAACAAGCTTCAGCTGCTGCACAACAGGCTGCTACTGCTGCTGCTCAGTTCCAGGCTGCAGGAGATCTGGCAAGTGCTGCACAATACGCAGAAATGGCAAACCAATATAAAGGTCAGGCTCAGCAGTATGCTGCAGCTGCACAGCAATATGCCGACAAAGCTGTAGAAATGAAGACCTTGTCAGTAGCTACTGAAGATGTTTCACTGAACTGTAACCAGAACGGATGGGGCTTCACCCCTATCATTGGCGTAGACTGGAAAATAAACGATAAATGGAACGTAGCAGCCAAGTATGAGTTCAAGACCCGCATGGAGCTGAAGAACACCTCTTCTAACAGCGAGAGTGCAAACAACCTGCAGCAGCTGGATCAGTTTCGCGATGGCAAGAAGGTTGACGAAGATATCCCATCACTGCTTACCTTAGGTGTGCAGTTCACTCCAGTAGAGCGCCTTCGCCTGAGTGCCGGTTTCCACTACTATGACGACAAGCATGCCAAGAAATATGGCAACAGCCAGAAACTGCTGAGCGGTGGTACCAAGGAAATTCTGGCTGGTGTAGAATATGACATCAATGACAAATGGACCGTTAGTGCAGGATGGCAGAACACCAACTATGGCTTGACCGATGCATACATGAAGGATCTGAGCTTCGTGACAAACAGCAACTGTCTGGGTGGTGGTGTTCGCGTGAAGCTGTCAGAGAAATGCCACATGGATCTGTGTTACTTCCAGACCTTCTACGGTAACTACGACAAGACCAGCATAGACTACAATGGCGTGAGCAGTCTGGCTAAGCTGGTACTGGGAGAAGAGCGTACCAACGAACTGATGAACCACGTTTCTGCTCCATTCGGTGGCAAGGATAGCTTTACCCGCAAGAACCGAGTAATTGCAGCTGCTGTTTCTTTCGACTTTTAAGTAAACGCATAGATTCACAATACAAATCAGCAAGAGGAATCATTGTCCGGTATTTTGGACAATGATTCCTTCTTTCTTTTGCATGAATTTCTGACTTTATACCTTAATTATTTCATAAAAATAGGCTAAATTTGCGCAAAATTTGGCTAAGCTTTATGAGAAACCTTTTTTCCAAGATACCAGCAGGTGTGACCTGCATTGTAGTGGTAGTGCTGATCTTTGGCTATCTGGCCAGTGTCATGGGCATGTCTAACATGCTGAATACCATGATGTACACTGCCCATGACCTGCTGCTGAATACCGTTTTCTATCTGATGGGCATGTGTGTGATAACCAGTGCCCTAGGCAAAATCTTAGTGGAATTTGGAGCCGTAGATTTGTTGCAGAAACTGCTTCGTCCTGTCATGAAACCACTGTTCAACATGCCAGGTGTAGCATCGCTGGGAGCTGTACTTACCTTCCTGAGCGACAATCCTGCCATCATAGCACTATCACAAGACAAAGGGTTTGCTCGCTATTTCAAAAAATACCAGCATGTGTCACTGGTAAACTTCGGAACAGCTTTTGGTATGGGCTTGCTGGTTATCATCTTCATGGTAGGACAAGGTTACTTTGGAGCGCCATTCGTAGGATTGTTCGGAGCTATCTGCGGTTGCATTATAGCCACCCGCCTCATGCAATACTTTACTTGCAAAGACTTTCCAGAATACAAGACACAGGATGCTGTAGAATTAAGTTCTGAAGATTCCACAGAAATAATCCAGGAAGATAACAAGAAGAACAATCTCTTCATCCGTATCTTAAATGCACTGCTTGATGGAGGAAAAGAAGGCGTACAGATTGGTCTTGCCATTATTCCTGGCGTATTAATCATCTCTACCTTTGTCATGATGCTGACTTTCGGTGGAACTGTAGAAGGTGTAGATGCCAACGGAAATGACATCATCGTCTATACCGGTAAAGCCTATCAAGGAACTCAGTTGCTGCCTTGGCTGGCAAGCAAGATCAGCTTCGTATTTGAATGGCTCTTCGGATTCAATGCACCAGAGCTGGTAGCCTTCCCTATCACCGCATTGGGAGCTGTAGGTGCAGCACTGGGACTTATACCGGAATTTGCAGCCAAGGGCATCATAGACGGAAATGCCATAGCCGTATGCACAGCCATGGGTATGTGTTGGAGTGGCTATCTATCTACCGATGCAGCCACATTAGATTCTCTTGGTTACAGACCATTGGTTCCTCGTGCCTTTTTAAGTACTTTCCTGGGAGGCATAGGTGCAGGAATCATTGCCCATTGGACCTATTTCGGATTTGCATTTCTATCCTCTCTGACTGCACCTCAGGAAATCTGGAGCGTACAGGCAGAAGCCTGGAACGATACCAGCAATGAGAGCATACCTGTGACACTGACTGCCTATGACGATGGAACTTACACCATTAAAGACTGGTACCTGGTAAAGGGTACAGACATGAGTTTCCGCATAGAAGAAAAGGACAGTACCATACAAATCACAAATGCGTACGCAGAACAGAACGGAGAGTACTTCTTTGTACATATCAATCCTGCTGCAAATCCTGGTGAATCTGCTTATGCTGCCCTCTACCCTAGCCACAAGTATTCTGAATTTGTAGGAGATGAGAAACAAGGTCATCTCTATATCTTCGCATTCATTTATGACAAGTTCCAAAAACAGACCAACCGATGCTATTATGAAGTAACATGGGGAGGACGTGAACGCCAGACACTTCAGGCAGAACAGAGACTGACAGAAGAAATAAATGCAGAAAAGCTGGAGGCTTCGCAAATAGCTGACAGCCTGAGGCATGCTGCATTAATAGACAGCATCTACCAATCTATGCAAAAGAAAAAATAGTAGATAATGTTGGATTGTTGAGATTTTTTTTTATTTTTGCAGTTGGATAGCCTCCATCAGATACTATAAACTAGTCTTTAAACAGTAAAGAATGGGAATAGGTTATCTGTATGATACTTATTAATTAACTGAATACTAAAAATTTAAGAAATATGGAATTAACAAAAGAAATCTTAATCAGCAACGGTTTTAAAACAAACCACGAAGACAGAGTACTTCCTACTTTCTACTGCTATTCACCAAAGAATGATGCAGATTGGAGAATCATGGTTACATCTGAGTATTTGCCATTGAAGAATGTATTTACATTCAACTGCGACATTCAGGTATGTGACGTTAAAGGTACAATCGTTAAGCGTGCCACTTTAACTGACGTAAGAACTACCGAAGATTTGAACACAATCCTTTCTTTGGCAGGAATCAACAAGGAAGTTAAGTAATTAAAATTTAATTATATGTAAAGAATAAAGGCTGCTGAAATCTCAGCAGCCTTTTATTTTTACTTTAGCACTCGCCATGCAGGATGGATGTCATTATCCTGATGCGACTGCTTCTTCACAATATCATAGAAATAATTCAAAATGGCATTTGGATCTTTTGCAAAAGCAGGATCATTCTTCTTCTTTTCCTCAAATCGCTTTTTCAATTCTGGATCTGCCGCTAACATTTCACGTCCTTTCACCTCCATATAAGCTAAATTGACCCAGAACTCGTTTACTGTCTGCACATGGCTGTTAAAAAAGCCCCAATAAGTAAGTGATCCCGGAGCATCAGGTTCCAACAAGAATATTGCCAACTTAGCATTTGGCTGATTCATGTCAATGTAATAGCTTCCCTTAGGATAAGTCAGCTTCTCTATCTGAGTAGTATATTTAGCTTCAATGACAGGAACGCGTCCTTCGCTTTGACGAGGAGAGAACCTTCCACCAGTGTAGCGGTATGTTTCTACTTCTACTTCTTTAGAATCATCCAGAACCTTGTAAGATATTCCATTCAAAGTTAACAGTTCTGCAACATTCGCATACTGCGGCATAAGGATATAAGCCTCAGGAACCTTTACACTTTTGGTTGGAACATGCTTATTATAAAGAGGTACCTTATAAGTCATTGGCTTTTTATAATTATGGCGGACCCACTTTCCTCCAGAAAGATCACTGACTATAGTATCTCTCTCCCAACCCAGGTAATCAACATAGATACTGTCAGTAACGTCTATCTTATATTCTAGTGGATACAGCTCCTTACGGAACTCTGGAGAAGCGGTAAATGCATCGGCTTCATGAATGGCATTGACTAATTCTTTCTTATGAGCCTGAAGAATGTAGGCACTTTGACGAATAGATTCAATGGTACTTTCTACACGTTCCTTATAAGGTTTGTAAATGTGAGTCTCCAAAAGAAGACCCAGACGATTTCTATAAGCAACATAACTAGTAGAATAACGAGGGTCAAAGACATCTAAGCTGGCACCTAACTCTGGAGCATAGGTTCTCTTGTAATTACAATATGGGAACATTGGGAAACCAACCTTTGTCATTCGGTCATTTAATTCTTTCTCATAGATTTTCTTAGAGAATGAATGTAAAGGTTCAGCCATCGCCTTACCATGAGTTTCCACATCGTAAGTCATCACATACTGGAAATCTGCACCATTCGTTACATGACAGTCGATGAATAATTCTGGATCCCAATAATTATACATTCTATGCCAATCTTTCATCTCTGGAGCATCGGCTTTCAGGAAGTCACGATTAAGGTTTAGTAACTGAGCATTGTAACGCGTACCTAATTCATCCGGACCGTTTTGATTTATACGATTAGTAGCACGGAAATCCTCATGTCCATCCACATTAAATACAGGGTCAAATACAAAACTAACATCGTCTAAAAGACCTATATCCTTCTTGTGAAGTATCATGTCACGTAACCAGATCATACAGGCATCCTTACCATCTGGTTCACCACTGTGAATACATGACTCAACCAAAATAATAATACGACCCTTCGCACGTATAGATTCAGGGGTTTTCAATCCGTCCTTGTCAACAATAACCAAAGACAATTCACGACCTTGAGGACTGGTTCCAAAGGATGTACAGTTGACCATTGGAGAGATTCCTTCCAACTTATGAAAGAATTCCATAGTTTCTTCAAAACGAGGAGTCTTGGCAAAATTCGTTTTTTCTGCATGAGTTATGAATTCTGCCGGATTTTTCTGGACTGGAACCTTCTCTTTTAAGTCTTTTTTCTGCGCATAAACTGAGCAAAAAGCTAAAAGCAGACTTGCTGTAAAAATAAATCTTTTCATTGTATCAAAATGTAAAATTTCCGCAAAGATAGCTATTTCTTTTGCAAAAGAAAGAAGAATAAGATAATAAATATTATCTTTGTAAACAGAAAAATAGTATTATGGGAAATACCAGCTACTCCATTAAAGAAAGAAACAAATCGGATTTAAGAGAACCCAGACAGTATCAAGTGATTCTTCACAATGACGATTTCACCACATTTGATTTTGTGGTAAAAGTGCTTATGGATGTATTTTTCAAGAGTCAGCAAGATGCAGAATTACTGGCACAAACCGTTCATGTTAAGGGACAAGCTATTGTGGGCATCTATTCCCTGGACATTGCCATTAGCAAGATTAACAAAGCAACACGTCTGGCACGAGAAGCTGGTTTTCCTTTAAGATTCACCTACTCTCCTATAGAATAAAATGGAACAAAGTACATATACAGAAGACGCATTTACAAAAGCAATGAACTTAGCGCTAGAGAAGCATCAAGAGTTCATTACACCGGAGCATGTCCTAATGGCAATACTAGATCAAGAGCCTTTTTTAATGGCACTTCATCTGGTTTTTCAAGAAGCAGAGCCATTACGAACAGAGCTTTCGGATTTCATTGATCAGATGGAGCAACTTCCTCCAGATCAAAAAAATCAACTTCCAGAGGCCTCCTTCCAATTACAACGGGTTATCGAATTTGCCTGTATCCAAGTGGAAAGCAGTAGTGCACGGGAACTTGATATCCCCCACATCATTGAAGGCATATTCTCTTTAAAAGAATCCATAGCAAAGTTTTTACTCCTCAACTGTATTAACGATAATAAAGAAGCATTTATGTGCGAGCTTATTTCGCAATATGAAACCCTTACAGAAGAAGAGGAAGAAGATGAGGAGGAAGAAAAAGATGCACCACACAGTTCTCCATGGCGCTCTTTTGTAACTTGTTTAAACGATCATATACAAGAACATAATCCATTGATAGGCAGAGAAAAAGAAATAGAAAGAACCATTCAGATTCTCTGCAGGAAAGAAAAAAACAACCCCTTACACATTGGTGAACCTGGTGTAGGAAAAACGGCTTTAGCCTATGGGCTAGCCGCTTTATTGGAAAAAGGAGATGTTCCAGAAAGACTGATTGGCTATAAAATCTATGAAATGGATTTGGGAAGCATGGTTGCAGGTTCCCAATACAGAGGAGATTTCGAGAAACGAATCAAGTCTGTCATGGAAGGATTGAAAAAAGAAGGGAAAGTCATTGTATATATTGATGAAATTCACAATCTGGTAGGTGCGGGAACAACAAACGACAGTTCTCTTGATGCCAGTAATCTGCTAAAGCCTTACCTTGCTTCTGGTGACATCCGTTTTATCGGATCAACGACTTATCAGGAGTACAACAGATATTTTGCTCAGAGCAAAGGGTTAGTCAGACGCTTTCAACAAATTGATATTTCAGAGCCAAGTCCTGAAGAGACTCTATGTATTTTGAAAGGATTAAAACAGCAATTTGAAGATTTTCACGGAGTTACCTATGAAGATAACGTTCTGGAATATGCTGTAGAACAAACATCACGCTTTATCCATGACCGATATCTGCCAGACAAAGCCATTGATTTAATTGACGAAGCCGGAGCTTATCGGGAGCTCCACCCTACCCCGGAAATGACTGTGGACATCAATGTTATCTCAGATATTCTTAGTAAGGTTTGCCGTGTAGATGCGAAAGCGCTGAAGGAATCAGACAATTCTGAACTTGAAACGCTAGAACCTACTATCTTGAGTCAAATCTACGGTCAGGATGAAGCAGTAAAACAGGTTGTGGAAGCTGTACAAATGAGTAAAGCCGGCCTTCTTGATACCCAAAAACCAATGGCAAGCCTTTTATTTGTAGGCCCTACTGGTGTTGGTAAGACAGAAGTTGCCAAAGTCCTTGCCAAAGAATTAGGAATCAGTCTGGTACGTTTTGACATGAGTGAATACACAGAGAAACATACTGTAGCAAAGTTGATTGGTTCCCCTGCCGGCTATGTGGGTTATGAAGATGGAGGTTTATTGACTGATGCCATCCGGAAAACACCAAACTGTGTGCTATTGCTCGATGAGATAGAAAAAGCTCATACAGATATCTTTAATCTGTTGCTCCAAGTAATGGATTATGCAAATCTAACCGATAACAAAGGCCAGAAATCCGACTTCCGCCAAGTCATTCTTATCATGACAAGCAATGCCGGAGCCCAATATGCAGGTCAAAACGTTGGTTTCAATACGACAACAACCAAAGGAACCAACATGCTAAAAGAAATCAAAAGAATTTTCAAGCCAGAATTCATAAACAGACTATCCGGAATAGTTACATTCCACGACATGGATGAAAAAATGGCAGATATGATTCTGGAGAAGAAACTAAAACAACTCCAAGAAAAACTTGACGAAAAATCTGTAAATCTGATACTTACATCAAAAGCAAGAACCCTTTTACTGCAAAAAGGATTTACAAAAGAATATGGAGCAAGAGAAATGGACCGCATCATCCATCAAGAACTGAATCCAATCTTAATGAGGGAGATCCTTTTTGGAAGTCTGAAGAACGGAGGAAGTATAACAATAGATTGCATAGACAATAAACTGACAATAATATAAAAGGTCATACGAATATATTTATTTAACCTTATTAATATGAAAAAGTTTTCTTTACTCTTTGCAGGTGCACTTGCACTGCTTGCAACTTCCTGTTCAGAACAGAATGTTGCTGTAAATGAAAACCCAATCTTGACCATAGAAGGTGGTCAAGTTCAGGGTGTTCTCTTAGATTCTACCAATGTAATTGCTTACAAGGGTGTACCTTTTGCTGCAGCTCCAGTAGGTGAATTACGCTGGAAAAAGCCACAGCCAGTCACTCCTTGGGATACTGTCATGATTGCAGACCACTTCCGTAATGCCGCATGGCAAGCTGCACACGATCCTAACGATGGAGCATACGGTACAGAATTCTTTGATGTTGATGCCCCATTCTCTGAAGACTGTCTGCACGTAAACATCTGGACTCCAAAGGATTCTGCCGGAAAACCAGAAACAAAACTTCCTGTGGCTATGTGGATTCATGGTGGAGCCTACACTGGTGGATGGAGCTTTGAAAAAGAAATGGATGGTGTAGCATGGGCAGAAAGAGGCGTTATCCTGGTTACTGTCAACTATCGATTAGGTGTATTTGGATTCCTTAATCACCCATTGCTGACAGAGGAAGGCGAAGGACACTCAGGAAACTATGGAACTTACGACCAAGTTGCAGCTCTGACTTGGATTAAGAACAACATTGCACAGTTTGGTGGTGATCCTGAAAATATCACTGTATTTGGACAAAGCGCTGGTGCTGCCAGTGTAAAGAACATGATTTCCAGTCCATTAAGCAAGGGAATGGTTAAGAAAGCTATTATCCAGAGTATTGGTGGAATTGGTATGGAACTGGCAGAACCTGCTACTCAGGAAGAGTTGGATGCAAAGTCAAAGAAGGTACTTGATGCAGCTGGTTTAACAACCCTGGAGCAAATGCGTGCTGCTAGCTATGAAGAGCTTATGGCAGCTATGCCTAGTGGATGGGGTAATCCTGATGCAATCAGATTCAGCCCTCACCAGGATGGAGTCCTGTTAACAGAAAGCTTCAACAGTGCATGTTTCAACAATACGATTGCAGACGTTCCATACATGATGGGACACTGTTCTAATGATATGCCAGGTTTAGGAAATGGTGAGCAACGTTTTGCAGAAGTTCGTGATAGCTTGAGCCAGAACCCAGTTTACCTGTATTACTTTGACCGTCCTCTTCCTACAGACGGAAGAAAAGCACTGGAAGGCGCATTCCACAGCTCAGAGCTTTGGTTTACATTCCACACTTTGGACCGTTGCTGGCGTCCATTTACCGCTGCAGATTATGAGTTATCAGACAAGATGGTTGACTATTGGACAAACTTCTGTAAATACGGTAATCCAAACGGTGCAGAAGCTGGAGAATGGGCAAATTCTACAAAGGAAGCTCCATTTGTCATGAACCTGAAAATTAAAGAAGAAGCTACTCCTGCAGAATAAGAATCAGTACTAAAACAAATAGAAATCCCAAACTATTATTGCTTGTAATAGTTTGGGATTCTTATTTTTCTATAGTTCAAAATTATTTCTAGAATTAATTCTCCTTTTTACGAAAAGAAGATATATAGAGACCTAAAAATGTAAGTGTTCCATTTAAAATGAGTAATTCATAGCCAAATTTATAGCCAAAACTTGAAGAAGTATAGAAATCTAAGATAAAGCAAGTAATAGGCGATGCGAGGGCTATTATAGGAACAACCTTTTCCATAGGCATTCGCTTACAGAAAATGCCAAAAGTATACATTCCCAACAAAGGACCGTAAGTGTAACTAACCATTGTTAGCAAAGTATCAATCACACTGGTACTTCCTAGCGCTTTGAAACCAAGAATAAAGAACACAAACAAAGCCATCATGCTACCATGAACAACTTTTCGGATCAATTCTGGAGAGAATTTTTTCAACGGAGAAAAACACCTTTCTCTGTTTTCTATTTCCAGCATATCTATACAGAAACTGGTGGTCAATGCTGTTAAAGCAGAATCTGCACTAGAGAAAGCAGAAGCAATAATACCAATGGTAAAAATGACCAATACCGTATCCCCCATAACACCACTGGCAATGAAATCAGGTATAAGACTATCGCCTGCAGAAGGAAGTGCTGTTCCTGTATGTGTATAAAGTAAAGTCATAAGCACACCTAACATCATGATTATGCCTATCACAATGACAAACAGGAAGCCTGACAAGCACATATCTTTCTGAGCAGATTTCAAGTCCTTACATGTAAGATTTTTCTGCATCATGTCTTGGTCCAATCCCGTCATGACTATAACGATAAAAATTCCGCTTAAGAATTGCTTCCAAAAGTAATTTTTGGAAGTCCAATCAGAAAAATCCATAATTTGGCTATGAGAATCATTCCAGATAGCAGACCAGGTATCTGAAAAACCCATATTCAGCATATCTGCCGCACGCCATAGGATTAAAAGAATCGTAACAATGAAACAGATTGTCTGAAGTGTATCCGTCCATACCAGCGTCTTTATGCCACTCTTTCGGGTGTATAGCCAGATTAATAGAAGTGTAGCCAGAACAGTAACCAGATACGGAATGCCTAAATCTTCAAAAACATAATTCTGGAGAATGAGACAGACCAGGTAAAGACGTGCAGCTGCACCAGTTAGCTTAGATAATAAAAAGAAGGAAGCTCCCGTCTTATAGCTTATCCTACCGAAACGGTAATCCAGATAAGTATAAATGGAAGTCAGATTCAATCTATAATAAATAGGCAATAAGATAAAGGCTATGGCAAGGTAACCGAAGAAATACCCGAAGCACATTTGCATATAGCCCATATTAGAGCCTAAGACCATACCAGGGACACTTACGAATGTGACTCCAGAAAGAGTGGCTCCTATCATTCCAAAGGCCACCAAAGGCCAAGGAGACTGCCTGTTTCCTCTAAAAAATGCATCATTGCCTCCCCTACCAGTCAAGTGAGAAATAAACAGCAGAAGAGCAAAATAAAGCAGTGTTGTAATGATAACAATCATTTCTTATCTATAACATTAAAATAGATTGTCGGTAATGGTTCTCCATACACTTCCGCCATAGCTTTCAAGAATGGAGCAGAAAACTGTGATTCTATCACTTCCTCTATATATCGAGAAGGCGTATTTATGGTAAGATTATTGTCTTGATAAGACCCTAACTCCAAATATTTCATGAAAGTATCGTATATACTCTTGTCAACATAACCCTCCAGAATTTTTAGAAATTTAGACCAAAGGTTCACATCGTTTTCAGATATCGAAATCTCAGACGACTTTTTTGGCTCATTTTCCACTCTATCTTCTTGATTTTCTGCAATTTCTCTTGTTTCAGAAACTTCATCAGCCAATGGAATCTGTTCGCTGATCCATGATTTCAGCGCCTGTATGGCATATCCTTTGGCATTTTCTATCTTATCCAGATGCTCATCCAGGTATTGCTTCAAACTTTTGGCTTTCTTGAGCATCTCCCCTAACTTATCCTCTGGTACCATGCGAAGGAAGCTTCTGCATTCATTAATGTTGAAACGGAAATTCTGTCGAAGATAATCCTGTACTTCATACTTGTCACGAGTGATGTCATTTTTTTCCTGTTCCAGCATACCCATCTCTGTGATGTGAATATTGAATCGTAATCTGTCCGGATTACCCCTACGTATACCTCCAGGGAAAACTTCCTCATAAGTGAAATAACAATCTACCTCACCTTTCTCCTTTAATTCCATGAGTTCCTTCATTGCACCATTCAGCACGCGTTTACGGAAATCGGTATAGACAGGATATTTCTGGGTAACCCATTCACGTTTCACGCTATCATACTTATCGGCACCCATAATCTGGCGAAATTCAGGATAAGAAATCTCCCATACCCTATTCTGATTAATTTTCTTTGCCGTGATGCACATATAAATTCGGCTCGTATAAAGACTGCAATTACGAGCCACCTCTTTGATGTACTTATTGTATCGACGCATATCGAACAAATAAGGAACAACTTCGGTATTCAAATTGATCTCTATGAAAGATCCACGGCGAGGTGTGTGCTTATTTGGCTGCTCAGTCTTTCCATCTAATGCTTTTTCCTTGCTCAACACTGAACGACGAGGAATGGCAATACTCTTGAAAAGTGGTGCAAATACCTTGACAGGTATACCATCTTTCTCAGATTCATATTCAATACTCTGAGAAGTCATACTACGGACAGCTTCTTCCAAACGATCATAGTACTGTGGAAGAACACCAAGCGAAGAAATTGGAATACGAATAGGTGGAATACCCTCCTGCATCTCTTGCTCCGTAAAAAGTGTAGGTTGAAGGTTACGGTTATCATAAGACATACCTAGCCATTGGTTTACCCTATCTTGCATATTATCCATAACCTCAATAATAGCAGAAAGCTGCATATTACTAAGCTCACCTCTCATAAAGGTAAGATTATAAGGCTGTTTAATATAGCTGATTTCAGGTACATTACGGAGTACGGCTTTTTCAACCATATCCTTCTTACCGTCTTTCTTTTTCTTTATTTCTTTTGCCATTTCAATTGGGAGAAACTGATTCTGGCGGCAAAAATAAGATAGTTTTTTCAATTATACAATATTTCTGTTCACTTTTTTGTCTTTCTTAGTTAACTTTCTTTCCCGAGTAAAATTCTTTTTTGTCCGAAGATAGTTCATATTTTGTCCGAGTTTAATTCACTTTTTGTCCGAAGGTCTAGACCATTTTCTGCAACCCTATTTTATTGTTAGTTCATATTTTGTCCGAGTTGCAAAGACGAAATAAAGAAAAAATAGGGTTTTAGTTTATATTTTGTCCGGGAACAAGCATAAGCCAGGTAGAAGTTCATATTTTGTCCGGATGAAGTTTACATATTGTCCTATGTAGTCTGAAACAATATCTATTTTGTCCGGTTTGGTTATTATCCTGTCTAATTAAGTATATAAACTGTCCGGGAAGAGTATCTATTTTGTCCGACTGAGTTTACATTTTGTCCGAAAATGGATGTCTATAAGTCTGTATATCAATCATTTAATTGCACATATATAATTAATATACAGTAGTATTTCATATAAAAAAGAAGAAATCGATCAGTCTTTTCTTTTTTTACAACAAATTCAATCCATTACTATTAATTTCTACTTTTATCCTTCCTTTTTACTTGACCTCTTATTTCTTCAAATTCTTGTTTTTCTTTTATTTAGCATTTTTTGCTTAAAGTATTACTTTCATTATCTCGGACAATTTATAAACTTAATTTTCATTATCTCGGACAAAATATGAACTTATTCTTTTCTCGGACAAAAAGTGAACTACTTTATTTTTTGCATGGATTCAAGTTAAATAGCTTAAAATGCAGAAAATTAATGTTTTAATATTATATTCCTAAAAAATAAGGGATTACCATTTTTAATGATAATCCCCTACCCTTACCTTATATATATATAATATTATAGTTTACAGATTTCCTTTATTCTTTCTATTGCTGCATCTTTTAATTTTCCATCAGTATAATTTTTTTCCATAAATTCTACTACTGCAGAATAGATTACACTTGTTGCATCTATATTTTGCAAGTATTTTATACTGCGAAATTTATTCTGGGTATCATCATCAAAATAGACTGTTTTACCATTCTTTTTACCCATTACTGTTGGTTTTCTACCAGGAGTGTGTCTTTCCTCAACTACCGTTTCTTTACTATTTTTGGTTTCTTTTACTTCTTCCTCCTTTTTAAAGCGATCTATATCTTCATGATTTACTTTTACTGTATTCATGAAACCGCCAAAATCAACTTTTTTATTATTTCCAGCCATATTTTTAACGTATTAAATTATTCTTCAAGGTTTTTCTCAAATGCTTTGGTAGCTATGGTTTGCCAGTTCTTTTTACGTTTTGTCTGACTTAATTCTTCGGCTAATTTTATGTAGTCCTCTGCCCCATTACTTTCAGGTGCAAATTCAAAAATACTCTGGTGATTCATCGGACTTTCATCAAATCTTACGCACTTTCTGATTCTTGTCTTGAATAATTTATCTGGGAAGTTTTTTTCCAGATATTTAGCAGCTTCACGTGCAATTTTAGTTCCTTTGTCATACTTTACAATGACTAATCCCAGCAGATTCAGTTCATCATTCAGGTTATTCTTTACATCATCTATGCTATAAACGATGCCTTGCATACCCTGCATAGAGTAACTACTGCATTCTACAGGCACAATTACACCATCGCTGGCTGTCATACTGTTATCATTTAACACACCTTCTTTAGGTGAACAGTCTATTATTATATAGTCAAAATAGTCTGAAATTGTTTTTAACCTCTTTGTCAATACAGTTTCACGGCTTCTTTTATTCATCAGATAACTCTCAATATCAAGAAGTTTTCTACTTGCAGGTATGAAATTTAGTCCCTCATATCTTTGATATACAGGAGGTGTTATATCATCTTCTTTCAGCCATTCATACAATGTATTATCCCCTTCTGTAGCATCAAAGCCAAGTGTTCCTGTCAGGTTACATTGTGCATCTGTATCTATCAGTAATACCTTTTTCCCTAGAATCCATAGTGCAGTTCCCAGGTTAATGGCAGTTGTAGTCTTTGCTACACCACCCTTGTAATTCAAAATTGAGATTATTTTTGCCATTTTCTATCTATTTTGGTACAAATATAGTCATTCATTAGCACATAAACTACCTTTTTAAACTATTTAACTATTTAAATTGTACACTATCATGCTATCAGACTACCCTCCTATTAGAATTGTTACCTATTTCGCTATTAAAGTAGCCGGATAGTTATCGTATTATTCTCTTTTGTTTTTTTTATTTCCTCGTCAGATCTTTATATTCAATGCTCTTTATTGATAATCCTTCATTCTGTCATTACTATTTTATACAATTTGACAACGTTACTATTACACTATTGGACTATTTAAATAGTTTTTCTGTTACAAAATTTATAGTGAAATAGCAAACTACACAAATAGCTTACTATGTAAATAGTGTCCTATATAAATTATTCTAACAGGTGAAATAGTTTACTATCAAAATAGTAAAATAGAAAGCTATACAACTATAAGACTATTACGCTACGTAACTATATAACTACATAAATAGCGAACTATAAAACTACTAGAATAGAGAAATAGTAAACAACCTAAATAGAAGAATAGCGAACTATAAGAGTAGCGAAATAGTGCACAATCCAAATAATAAAATAGCGAAATAGCACACTATAAGACTATTAAAATATCGAACTATTTTAATATGTAAAAGCGTAATATAGCATAAAAAAATAGTATACTATTTAAATAGTGCAAATAATAAAGCTCTATAAAAATAGTATACTATTTAATTTTGTAAATTGTTGATAATTACATATATATGAATTATGATAGGGTAGGGCTATAACGCTTCTATTCTGTATGGAAACCAAACATTCATTGCTCCTTTTCCTCTGTGTGAATAGGCATAATAAGGTATGAATGTGAGTGGTGTATCTTGTACAACTAGTTTTCCGTTTGAATCATATGTTAAAGATTGGCCGTAGCTTTGAATGATATTTACACCGTTTAATAGCTCTGGTTTATGAACAAGAGTAAGTTTGTTCTTAGGGGAAAGTAAAGTCTTGTTTACATCAGAGTGGTTATCTACCCATTCTGCACAGTAGACAACAGGCCCACATTCAATGGCAATTCTACCTTGGTCCGCTTTTACTTTCTCATTAGCTTTCACGAAACGTGGCTGCATGTCAAAGTGAACTTCTACTATATCGTTCTTTCTCCATTTCTTAGAAATCTGGAAATAGCCATTGTTCAGCAGGCTTTCTACTTGAACTCCGTTTACAAGAACCTTATATTGTAGTGTCTGTTCATCAACATAGCTATAGAGATCAGAAGCAACAGGCTGATTTCTTACCCATCCTGGAATTCTAATGTTTAAAGTAAAATCTCCATTACCTTCGGCAACTTTAACCTTAACATCACCATTCCATGGATAGTTTGTTTCTTGTTCCAATACAATCTTCTTTTTATTCACGTTTACTGTAGCTCGGTTACTCATGAATAGATTCACGAAAACCTGACTATCTTTCACAGCATAGACATACCCAGGGATACTTGGAATGAATCTACTGATGTTTGAAGGACAGCATGCGCACCCAAACCAAGGTTGACGTTCATATCCTTCGTTTCCAACACTTAACGGGTTAGGGTAGAAAAAAGTGCCGCCATCCATGCTGACTCCAGAAATTAAGCCATTATAAAGAGTACGCTCTAATATATCATAATACTTTGATTCTCCGTGTAGTAGGAATAATCTGTGATTAAGGTATACGTTGCCTATTGCTGCACAAGTTTCACAGTATGCTGTTTCATTTGGAAGTTCATATGCATCGCCAAAAGCTTCGCCATCATGTCTTGCACCAATACCACCTGTAATATATAGCTTTTTTGAAACGATATTGTTCCAGATGCTGTCAATGGCTGTGATATAGGCTTGATCACCGGTCAATGCTGCCACATCGGCCATACCAGAGTACTGATAAGCTGCCCGTACTGCATGTCCTATAGCTTCAAATTCTTCAGTAACAGGCTTTCTGCTTTGGTTATAGGGGTCTCTATGCGATGTCTTTCCGCGCATATCCAAGAAGAATTTTGCCTGATCAAGGTATTTTTTGTCTCCAGTGACAAGATATAGTTTACATAAACCCATTTCAGCAATCTGATGTCCTGGAACTTTTACTTGCTGATTTGGATTCGGTCCTATTTCTCTGCAGACACAATCAGCATATTTTATGGCGATATCCAGAAAATTGCGTTTTCCTGTAGCTTGATAATGTGCTACTGCACCTTCAAGCATGTGTCCAAGGTTGTAGAATTCATGACTTAACTCTTCTACCTGTGACCATCTTTCCATACCTACCCATTGATGTGGATGCTTAGGATTCATGGTACGTGCGGTATTCAGATAGCCGTCAGGTTCTTGACCTCCTGCAACTATAACTAACACACTATCAATGTATTTCTCTAGTTTTTTGTCAGGATAGGTCTGCATGCTATAGCTGGCTCCTTCTATGGTTTTGTATACATCGGTATCATCAAAGGAGAAACCTTCTACTTTATAGCTCTCACTTGGGTGAGCGGCCTTTATGAAATTCTCATACCTGCCAGTTTCCTCGCATTTGCTGAATGCCAGTGGAATGGTGACCTCTCTACTGGCTTTTAATCGTTTTCCCCAAAAACTATCGGTTACTTTTACCTGAGTAAAGGACACTGGTGTGATGGGATACCCTTGGGAAAAGAGTAGGGTAGGGGAGTGAAACAGAAGAAATGAAACAGATATGAAGAATTTTTTCATTATGTAGAAACAGCTTCTTTTAAATGATCTAATGCTTTTTTCAAAACGCTAAGCGGGCAACCTATATTGATTCTAATGTGGCCTTCGCCGCCAGGACCATAGATAGCTCCATTGTTAACTACTAGCTTCGCTTTTTCGCTGAAAAGATCTGCCAGTTCCTTTTGTTCAAGGTTTAACTCGCTGCAATCCAGCCAGATAAGGAATGATGCTCCAGGTTTGTATGGCTTTATCTGTGGAATATTGGTCTTGAAATAGTCCATGACAAATTCCACATTCTTTTCAATGTATGCTTTGAGTGCTTCCAGCCAATCAGTAGGATTCGTGTATGCTGTAATGGTAGATATAAGGCTGAAAATAGGAGCTTCATTGAATTTTCCACTTTCCAGGTATTCTACATATTGCTTTCTGATGGATTCACTCTTAATCACTGTGTGAGCAGTAATTATACCGGCAATATTGAAAGCTTTGGTAGGGGAGGAGAAGATAATACCTACCTTTGCTGCATCTTCATTTACAGATAGGAATGGTATATGTTTCTTTCCAAATAAGGTAAGATCACCGTGTATTTCATCTGAAAAAACCATCACATTGTGTTTGGCACAGATAGATGCAAGTTGACTGAGGGTTTCTTTGTTCCATGTAATACCGCCTGGATTTTGTGGGTTACAGAGTATCAGTCCTTTTGTCTTGTCATCGATGATGCTTTCCAGATGTTCAAAATCCATCTCATATTTGCCATCTACAAGTTTAAGAGGATTATCCACAGCCTCACGTCCAAGTTTGTTGATATAACTCTTAAAAGGGTTATACACAGGGGGTTGTATGATTATCTTATCTCCTTTTTCGGTAAAGCACTGAATGGCAAGATTTATACCAGTAATGACTCCTGGGATATAGGTTATATCATCAGGGGTTACATTCCAGTCGTGCTGTTTGCTTTCCCAGTTGGCAATACAGTCATAAAACTCTTGTGGTGTGTGTGTATATCCAAAGACATCTCGTTCTATTCTTGCCTTGTAAGCATCTGTCATGAATGGAGCTGTCTTGAAATCCATATCGGCAATACCCATAGGTATTATATCGTTTCCCATTTTCTCCACGCGTGAGTATTTGATACTCCATGTACCCGTTCTGTCTATTACTTCGTCAAAATTGTAGTCAGAAGAAGAGGGGAGGGTAGAGGATTCCTTTTCGCTTGAGCAACTCACAAGTGATATTAAACCACTGGTTTGTAATGACCCCACAGCACCTGCTGCCATCATATTTTTAAGGAATGTTCTTCTTTTCATAGGTATAGATTTTTTAGTTGTGCAAATATACTAAAAGAAAAAAGAAATCCCCAACTTTCTTTTGAAAAGCTGGGGATTGGTGAAATTATTTGATGTGTTTTTTATAAGCTGTCGCCGAAGTCTTTGCGGAACTTTTCTGCCAAAGCCTCCTGCCAGTGACCAATCTGCTTCATGCGGCCGAAGAAGAAACGAAGTACCTCTGGCTCTTCTGTCCATTCCAAACCACCGATAAGTTCGCGGTTATCCCACAACCACTTCACACGGTCTGCCACATACTTGAGCTGAGAAAGAGTGAATACACGGCGAGGTACAGCCAGACGCTGGAGCTCCAGTTCTGCATAACGCTCTGTACCATCTGGTTCACGCTGCTCAGAAACAGTACCACGCTCCATACCACGAATACCACCGGCAATGTAAAGTGCTGCACCTACTGCAGCAGCAGGATATTGATTATGAGGCATATTAGGAACAAAAGCACCTGCATTCAAGTGACATCCCAGACCACCTGGAGGAAGAATTACAGGAACACCATAAGCATCGAGTTCCTTAGCCAGATAGTTAATGAATTCTGGACCTTGGCTGATGTATTCCATATCCAGAGACTCATACAAACCTACAGCCATTGATTCCATGGTACGTACGTCAATACCACCATAGGTCAAGAAGCCTTCATACAATGGAATAAATGACATCAGTTGCTTGTACCATTTCTCATCCTTAGAACAGATGATACCACCCTTAGAGAAACTTAACTTACGAGCAGAGAAATAGATAATATCGAAACGGTCTGCCAGCAAACGGTAGATATCACCAACTTCCATGTACTTGCAACGTGCCTCACGAGTCTTCATGAAGTAGATATTATCCTGAAGAAGTGATGCGTCAAGAACAGAAAGAACCTGCTTTTCATGACAGATGTCGGTTACAGCAAGCATGTTTTCCAAAGAAACAGGCTGACCACCAATCAGGTTTGTACCTGCCTCTACACGTACATAAGCTACATTGTCTTTACCGATTTCATCGATGCGCTTCTTCAGCAATTCCAAGTCATAGTCACCCTTGAAAGGTTCGTTACTCTGTGGTACAAGACCCTTTGGCTGAATAAGCTCTTCTACAGTAGCACCACAACGGGTTGCATGTGCTTTTGTAGTGGTAAAGTGGAAGTTCATGAGAGCTACCTTACCAGGTGCACAGAATGCCTCTGCCAGAATGTTTTCTGCAGCACGACCCTGGTGTACAGGAAGTGCATAGTCACAACCGAAAACATCTTTGATTGCTTTCTTTACACGGAGGAATGTTGCAGAACCTGCATAAGAATCATCTGCCTGGAAAGAAGCAGCAAACTGATTATCTGACATACAGTTAACACCAGAATCGGTCAGCATATCGAGATATACATCCTTATTCTGAAGAAGGAAAGTGTTATTACCTGCTTCTTGAATTCTTTTCAAGCGCTCTTCTACTGGAAGAAGGCTCAGCTTCTGGATCATACGAACCTTGTGCATTTCCAATGGCACCTGATTCTCGCTCTGATAAAATTTAACGGCCATAGTATTATTGATTTTTTAATGTTTAAATTAGCTCGACAAAGATAGAACATCTGGCTGTTATTATTGTGAACCATATTACGGAGATTTATACCACTTTTACCTTTATTTTCACAAAGTACCATTTTTACCGACCATAATTACTTTAAAATAAAATAAAGTGGTATTTTTGTACAGTCAAATTTTATTATATGTTTACACAAATTCAAAATATAGACGAGTTCAATGCCTACTTCCATCAGAAGACTTTACATCCTTATGTAGGTGTAGGACGCTTAGAGTGGGCAGATTTAAGCCTTTTTGATCCAACAGATTTTGGCATGTATTGTGTCATCCTCATGGATGCCGAATTTGGAGAGCTGACCAAAGCTAATAAATCCATTATTTATAAGGCAGGTTCTTTATTTTCTATAAGACCTGGTCAGGTTGTCTCCATGGACCTGGATCCTTCTGTACGCCCCAAAGGTTATATGTTGGCATTCCGTCCGGAATTATTGGTCAAGGCTGGTTTAGGACGTGATTTCTACATGTTTAACTTCTTTACTTATGATACCCTAGAGGCTCTAGAGTTGTCTTCAGAAGAGAGAACCATTATGCTTCGTGCATTTGATACGCTGGTTGCAGAACTGCAGACTCCAAGTGATCATCTGACCGACCATATGATCCGACTTTGTATTGGTCATCTGCTCTCTTACTTTAAAAGATTCTATGACCGGCAGTTTGTGTCAGACCGACAGATAAACTCAGATTTACTGATTCGCTTGAATTCCTTGCTCGACGAATATCTCTCCAGCGGTCAGCCTATCCAGAAGGGACAGCCTACAGTGGCATGGTGTGCAGAACAGTTTCATCTGTCTCCTAATTATTTTGGAGATTTAATCAAGAGAGAGCTTCAGGTAACCGCTCAGGAATATATACAGGAAAAGATAATCACCACGGCAAAGAATATGCTGAAAGATTCCAATCTAAGTGTGACGGATATTGCTAAATCCTTGGGATTTTCCTATCCAAACCATTTCACACGTCTTTTCCATAAAAAGGTGGGAATCTCTCCAACTTTGTATCGAAAAGAAAAGCTATAACAAACAAGGGAGTCCGATTATTCGGGCTCCCTTGTTCTATAAGTGATACTTCTTGTAAGTAATTAAGGTCTTGTAATAGAGACAGTCTTCAGATCCTGGTTTCTGCTAGAACCTCCATACATCAGTTTATAATCTCCACTTTGTGGAATCATGGTGTTTGTAAATGTATCCCACCATGTGAAGGTCTCATCGTTTAGAGGAAGTTCTACATTTACGGTTTCGCCAGCAGCAATTTCTACACGCTTGAAACCACGAAGCGCCTTGATAGGGCCTTCCTTGTCGGCAGGTCTGTTCACATAAAGCTGAACTACTTCTTCACCCTTCTTTGAACCTGCGTTAGTTACAGGAATAATGATCTTGTCCTTCAGGACTTTTGCCTCACCATAGTTGAAAGTGGTGTAGCTTAGACCATAACCAAAGCTAAAGGTAGGATCTTCCTTCATGTATCTGTAGGTTCTTCCCTTCATGCTGTAATCCTCAAAGTCTGGTATCTGGAGGGTATCTTTGTAGAATGTGAGAGGCAGACGGCCTGCAGGGTTATATTCTCCATACAGAACCTGAGCCAAAGCTTTACCACCTTGCTGTCCAGGGTAGAACAACTGAATGATGGCATCGCAGTTCTCTGTCTCTGGATCCAAACCGATGGCAGAACCGGAACAGTTCACGAAAATGACTTTCTTGCCAGCCTTCTTGAGGGCTTTCAACAGTTCACGCTGTACCTTAGGAAGCTGAATATCAGTGCGGTCACCTCCCTTGAATCCTTCCACTTGTACAGGCATCTCTTCGCCTTCAAGTTGTGGAGAAATACCTCCGGCAAAGATTACCACGTCGGCTCCCTTCACTTTATTTACTACATTCTGATATTGAATAGTGGAATAGGTGCCTATGTTAAAGCTGAATAATCCCTGATATCCGGTCCATGCATAACGGACTTCTATCTCATAATTCTTTCCTGCGGTTGCGTTCAGCTTATAAAGGCTCTTTTCTGCTGGTGCATAACCTGTTACTTTTGCAACAGACTCTCCGTTTACCAGAAGTTCTACCTGGCCGATATACTTTGAAAGGAATTCTACACTGCCATTCTTGGTAGGAGTAAAGGTTCCCTTATAGCTTGCACTGAAGTTTTCAAGGTTTACATTCTGTGCAAAGTGAGTGTTTCCTTCAGTAGTCAGGCTGAAAGGAGCGGTCATTTGTGTCTGGATTACAGAAGGGCCTTCCATTTTGTTGTTGTTCCAGTATGTGGCAGCAAGTCCTTTACCGCTCTTGCTCTTCAGCTGACCAAAGAGACTGGTGAACAGTTGGTCGCTCACCAGATTACATGCAGGATCATAAATGAGTTTCTTGGCATATTTCTTCACACCCTCTAATATTGTATAGGTATGGTCTGGTGTTCCGTTGTAGTTACCCCACATCATCACGCTGTCTGCAGCATTAGGACCTATCAGGGCAACCTTCATCTTTGAACTTAGTGGCAAGATGTTGTTCTTGTTCTGCAGGAGGACAATACTTTCCAGAGCAGCCTTCAGGTTAAGTGCCTGGTGTTCCTTGCTGCTTACTACACTATAAGGAATAGAGTCCCAAGGGGTAACATCGTCCATTTCACCTAATTCAAAACGGGCAGTCAAAAGGCGGCGGACACTGGTATTGACCGTTTCTTCATCCATGATGCCGTCTTCTATGGCCTTCTTCAAGCCCTTTGCGTAAATGGATCCACATTCTACGTCTGTACCACTCAGTAGGGCGGCAGCACTGGCAGTAGATTCATCAGGGTGAGTCTCGTGATGGCCTTTCAGGTAGAAATCGGTTACAGCACCACAGTCACTTGTTACTACACCGGTGAATCCCCATTCGTTTCTCAGAATCTGGTTCAGCAGCTTGCTGCTTCCACAGCAAGGATCGCCATCCAGACGGTTGTAGGCACACATTACCTCTTTTACATTACCTTTCTGGACCAAAGTCTTGAAAGCAGGCATATAGGTCTCCCAGAGATCACGAGGATCAATGGTTTCTACATCGTAGGTATGTCTGTTCCATTCAGGACCGCTATGAACGGCAAAATGCTTGGCACAGGCATGCAGCTTGTCTACACCCAGATTGGCAAAGTTACCCTGCAGGCCATTTACTACAGCTAGTCCCATGACAGAAGTCAGATATGGATCCTCACCATAGGTTTCCTGACCACGTCCCCAACGTGGGTCACGGAAGATGTTTACGTTTGGTGTCCAGAATGTCAGACCGGTATAGATGGCGTAGTTGCCTTCCTGACGGGCCTTGAAATACTTGGCACGAGCTTCATCACTGGCTGCATAGAATACATTATAAACTAGATCGTTATCGAATGTTGAAGCTAAGCCTACACACTGTGGGAAAACGGTGGCAAGACCATTACGTCCTACACCGTGAAGTGTCTCGTTCCACCAGTTGTAAGGCTTGATGCCTAATCGCTCGATAGGTTTGGATGAGTTTTCCATCAAACCCAGTTTTTCCTCCAAGGTCATCTGCTTCAGCATCTGTTCTGCACGTTGTGCAGGGGTGCCTTTAGTCTGTGGTGCCTTTATCTGTGCCTGAGAAGTCAGAGAACAGATAAAGGCTGCAAATAGAAATGCTTTTCTCATGGTATTTTGTGTTTCTTTAGATTACGGTTACTTTCATGGTAACATCCTCTTTAGGGCGGTCACCACGAGCTGTTGCTACTTCCTGAATCTTGCCTACAATGTCAAGGCCTTCTTCCACTTCGCCGAAAACAGTGTACTGTCCGTCCAGGAAAGGAGTGCCACCAACAGTTGTATAGGTTTCTTTTTGAATGTCGGAGAGACCAATCTCGCCTTTTTCTTTCATAATGGCTTTTGTCTCAGCTATCAGTTTGTCTTGGAGAGCCATGAGGCCAGCCTGGTCACGGTTCTTGCGCAAGTCCATGATTTCCTTCCGGTGCTGCTGGACTAACTCATTGAAAACACCCTGTTCTGCCTGCATTTGCATCTGCTTTCCCAGCTGAGCCATCTTTCCAGGGTTATAGACTTCACCCCAGACAATGTAGAACTGGCATCCGCTGCTTTCACGTTTTGGGTTCATCTCATCACCAAGACGTGCTGCAGCCAGTGCTCCACGCTTGTGAATCAGTTCTGGCTTGATTTCTGCAGGAATGGTATATCCTGTACCGCCAGTACCCAGTGACTTTCCGGCAGGCGCACCCTTGCTCTCTGGGTCACCACCCTGAATCATGAAATTCTTGATGACACGGTGGAAAAGGGTTCCGTCGAAGAATCCTTCACCGGCCAACTTCAGGAAATTATCTCTGTGGAGTGGGGTTTCATCGTAGAGTTTTACGATGATATCACCCATGGATGTTTCAATTTTTACTTTTGCCATATTTATTTAGATATTGATTTCAGTTCATTGAGAATGTGATTCACCATCTCCAGTGTCTGCTGGTTATTGGTGTTCTTGGTCATGTAGTAAGCTTTTACCTTAGGCAGTGAAACAGCTATCATGCGTGCCTCCTTGCTTAGGTCGCCTACGGATAGATCATCCTGGTTGACCATGATCTTTTTTGTCTGTGCATCTTGGAAAGCAGACAGCTTGATTTCTTGTCCGTTTTTCTTGGCCTTAATCTGGTACTTATATTGCGTAGATTCTCCTTCATATTTATCCAGTATGGCCTCTATGGCATCAAATAAATTGCCATAATCTACTGCAAAGTCCTGGACATCAAGAATATGCTGTGGGTTAGAAGATTCATTGTGAATCTTTTCTGTAACCTTGTCCAGCTCAAGCTGAAGCAGTTCTTTGTGACTGGATGTAAGATTCTGGATTTGCTCCAGCGCATTGACATAGGCCGATGAGAGCGAATCCTGCAGAAGGATACTAAGCTGGTCCAGTTCTTCCACTTCACGCTGAGCAAGAGTGGCAACCCTTATATTTGAGGTTGTATCTTTCAAGACCACGCTTTCAATTTCCAGCACATCGTCTTTGAAGTTTCTTTGGGCATACTCCAGAACAGCCTCTTTCACCTCCTTGTTTTCCGAGGTAGAGGATTCATTGCAAGAGGTAAGACAGAATGCAAGAAATGATGCAGCAAAAAGGGTTGTGTATTTCATCTTGACATATATTTCTGCAAAAATACAAAATATAATAAAGATGACCAAAAAGAAAGAGGATTTAAGGAATGAAGAGTTTATCCATTTCTGCTTTTTCTGTTTTCAGCAGAAAGATTTTCTTGTCAATCCCTCCGGCATAACCTGTTAGATTTCCGTTTGCTCCTACCACTCTGTGGCAGGGTATGATAATGCTTATGGGATTGTGTCCCACAGCTCCACCCACAGCTTGGGCAGATAGGGTCTTCAATCCTCTTTCATGCGCTATTTCCTGGGCTATATCCTTATAGCAGATGGTTTTGCCATAAGGAATTCTTAATAGTGACTGCCAGACTCTTTGTCTGAATGCCGTGCCTTCCGGTTTTAAAAGGGGAGTGAAGTCAGGTTCACAGCCACTGAAATAAAGATCTAGCCATTTGCATGTTTCCTGAAAGACGGGTAAGTCGCAGACTTCCGCTTTTTCTGATAGGGTAGCAGCAAAATACTTCTGTCCTTCCAGCCAGAGGCCCGTAAGTGCCACTCCATCGCTTGCCAGGGTAATCAGCCCAAGGGGAGAATGATAATAGGCAAGTTTCATATCAGCTGAAGATATCATAATCCCCTGAAATTAACACATATAATCCCACTGTTATACTGGCAAAGATTATGACGCAGATGAGCATGAGCAAGAATCCCAGAAGAATAGATTTCAGGCATTGTCTTACCGTTTTCCAGAACTTGAATCCCATGAGTTGGTAGAAATCCCAGATAATAAGAACAGAGGCGTATTTAGTTATGCTGATGCTGTCATATCCTATAAAGAAATTGATAGGCATGATCAGTATGGCCAGAATAAAGATCTGGCAACCCACAAACACCATGGCATAGAAATGCTCTGCCAAGTTCATATTTTGTCCGAATGGAGATTTCCGGAAAAAGAACTTGTTTGGGAGCATCAGGAACAGAATGGCCATGAGTGCCAGAATAGGAGGGGTATCCAGATAATCTATCACATGATGCATGAAATTGGTGAGCTCTGGATACTTTTCTGTCAGTGTGTCATCATGTGTGGTTGGAGAATTCATCCATTCCATGAACAGCAGGTAATGCTCTGCCAGATAGATAGTACCCAGCAGGAATATCAGTTGGACAGGCTTCACATATTCTACACGGTGTCCTTTAATGTAATCGCGTATCATGTGTCCAGGTCTGTAGCACAGATCCAGGCAGGTATGCAGGAAACCCTTTTCAAAATTCGTAAAGATGCCAATCAGGTTTTCAAATGCCTCTCTGAAAGTAAGGCGCTTGATGTTTGACTTCTGCCCGCAGTGCGGACAAAAGTTTCCCACATAGCTAGTCTTACAGTTCAGGCAGATGTGTTCCTCTTCATGAAGGGCATCCATCTCCTTCATGTGAGTTCCGTTGCTCTGCATGATCTGTAGCTGACGAAGATAGACTCTTGGATCTCTTTTTTTCATGATAGTGCAAAGGTAACAATAACATGCCAAATGGCGAAATAGAATATATTATATTTTGTCGATTACGTGATTTTATGAAGATATTGGTATGTTATAAAGAGATTAAATGCCTCAAAGAAAAAGATGGTCTATTCCATCATGACTCTCCTCCTTCTTTCGTAAACATATACTTTAGACCAAATGCCTATTACTTTATAAGATATTGCAGTTGCCTTGTCAAGAACGAAGATATTTTACCTTCTAGGCTTATAGGTCAGAAGTATTTGCCAGAACCTATCACTATCCCTATGATTTCAACGGCTACACAGGGAATCGGTTCCTTGGAAGTTATCAATCCTATGATTATTTAGTATTGGAGATGCTAGCTTATGATAGCATATATTGGGCTAAATCAGACAAAAGCAACTGCATTTAGCCCAATATAAATTTTGTTTTAGAATCCCGATAATTGTTCTATTGATCTTTCAAAATCGATTTATAATGGGCTAAATGCGCGAGAAATTTGCAGATTTAGCCCATTATAATTTTGCAAAATGCCGTTTCCTTTGTATCTTTGCGCCACTAAAATAGGTTATTATGGAAAAACTGATAGGCCGTGAGATTGAGCAGCAGAAGCTGACAAAATACATGCAGAGTGAACGGGGTGAGTTCATTGCAATCTATGGACGTCGTCGCGTAGGTAAGACGTTTCTCGTGCGTTCATTCTTCAAAGACAAGTTTGCATTTTATGCAACTGGTATCATTGAGGGAACGCGTAAGGAGGAAATGGAGGCTTTCTACAACGGATTGAAGGAATACGGTTATGAAGGTGACCAACCAAAGACGTGGATGGCAATGTTTTCAGCTTTGTCCGAACTGTTGCAGAAGAAGTCGCAGCGAACTAAGAAGCGTCTGGTTGTCTTTATCGACGAGTTGCCATGTTTCGATACCAAACGATCGGGCTTCATCCATGCTCTTGACTATTTCTGGAATAGCAAAGGTGCGTGGATGGACAATGTAATGTTCGTCGTATGCGGATCGGCAACCTCATGGATGATGCGAAACCTCATCAACAACAAGGGCGGCCTGCACAACCGTTTGACTCATCAGATGCACGTCCGTCAGTTCACGCTCGAAGAGACAGAGCGTTACCTGCGCAGTCGCAAGTTCCGTTGGTCACGTCTTTCCATACTTCAGGCATATATGGCATTGGGTGGTGTGCCGTATTATCTTGGATTGCTTGAACCAGACATGCAGGTGCCCGAAAATCTGGACAACCTTTTCTTTGCAGAAAACTCGGAATTGAAGGGTGAGTACCGCCGCCTCTTTGCCTCGCTTTACAAAACACCAGAAGCCTATATGCGCATTGTCGAAACATTAGCTGCGCACAAGGAAGGGTACACTCGCGAGGAGATTGCAGACAAACTGAAGATTGCGAACAATGGACATCTTACAGTCATGCTTGAGGATCTGGTCAGCTGCGACTTCCTGCGAGAGTACAGTGATGGCGGTAAACAGAAGGGAAGTATCTACCAGTTGATGGATATGTTCACGCTGTTTCATTATAACTTCTGCCGCAAACGTGTCACCGATCCGCACTTCTGGCGGAACCTGGAAGGTCTGCCCGTTCAGAATACTTTCTATGGCTTGGCTTTCGAACGAGTTTGTATGTGGCACGTTCGTCAGATTGTTCAAGCCTTGCGTCTGGACGCAGTTCCACATGAGTATTATGCGTGGCGAAGCAAGGAATCCAATCCTGCCGTCCAGATTGACCTGATCATCGAACGAACAGATATGATCACGCTCTTCGAGATCAAGTATAGCAAGGACATTTATCGACTCAATAAATCCGAGTACCAGAAGATCATTCTTCGCGAACAGAGCTTTATCAGCGAACTTAAAAGCAAACGCCATGGAGTTCGTACACACATCATCTCGACCTTCGGTGTTGCAAAAGGAGAGTATGCAGATGCTTTACAAAGTAAGGTCTGTCTGGATGACCTATTCAAACCTCTGTATGACATTTGATTTGGCAATTATATACTATTTGACACCAACTTTTTTAAATGCTGCAAGAACCCTTGTAGCATTTCTTTTTTGAGGTAGGGGGGGCACTATTCTCCTCTTTCCATTACGGAAGTTCTACCCTCTGATGTGATTGCTTCATCTTCTGTAAGAATTGCATCCCTTGTCCAAATATATTGATATTTATATTCATCATTTTCTGTAATACAAAACACATGAAATTTTAATTGTGACAATAAATCTCTATATGATTCACTACAGTTATAGCCTATTGCTAAGATTTCAACCCCACCTTCTCTGTCATCCAAATTAGATTCCTTTAATAATATAAAGGAATAATCTTCTAACGTATTCATGTCATAGATTACGAAAGAAAGCATATCATCTGCATTACTTGAATAATATAGTTCACAAATGTGCAATGGAATATGATTTAATGCTATTCTGTCACCATCAACTGATTCAAAATTATAACTGCAAGTAGTGTTTCTGTTAAAAGTAGTTGTATTTATCTTATAAATTATCATATTTCTTTTTTTGCAAAGATAATGATATTTATTGTAAATAATACATAATATGATAGATAATATTGTTTTCGTAAGAGAATTAAATTACAGATTAAAATACCAACCTAACAAAAAAGACAATTCCTTCTATAAAACTTTCAAGATGTTCAATGGGGAAAAGAATAGACAAATTCGTTTTTCAAGCCATGGAACATATTTAAAGTTTTGGATTGAGAAAGAATACGACCCAGCATTTGGAATTAATATAAGCATTGCATTCACTGAGAATGGTACACCCACAAATGACTGTCATATTGATAAACCAACAAATGAACCTTACAAAGATTGCCGCCCTTGTTTGTCTAGTCAAGAAGTAATTGGTAATCCATGTAAGCCAAGAAAAGTTCCTAACTACAACCAAAAGAAAAGACCTTTTAGTGTAACACAATATGTGTATAATTGCCAAAATTTTGATGGTAGTGAGATAGAAACGTTTGTTAATGCGATTAAGAACGCTAGCATTAATGGTGAGTACGTTGACCCATTTAAGGGTGTAGAAGGAAAGGAAGCAATTCCCGTTACGTTAGAACCAATAGAAGAAAACAAGAAACATAATAAACAAAATATAAATTGCAACAAAAATATGAATAAGAATAGAATTAGATTAACAGAATCACAATTACATAGAGTAATTAGGGAATCAATGAAGAGAGTACTTAACGAACATTGGATGGATTCACAAAGACACAAATTTGTAGATGGAACCTCTATACTAAATGGTCATGGAGGCTCAGGTCCTGAAGGAAGTTTGTGGAGTTATAAACACAAGGAGATTGTAGATTTGGCAGTTCAATTACATCGCAAATGTTGGGATGAAGCATTGAGATTGAGGGATGAATACAAAAATACTGATGATGAGTATTATGATGAAAGTGGAAATGTCAAGCATCAAATACAATGTTTAGAAGAACTTTGTCATTTCTTATCTTCTTTCGTTGACCAAGCAGAATCTTATGTTGATTAACCCACCTTCTTTTCACACATCACAAACACAGAGTTTGGTCTAACAAGACTGATTGTGATCTCAAACATATAGATAAAAAGTGAAGAACCCCAGAAATAGGGTGTTAAAAAATGCAAAACGCTGCAAGGGTTGCCCCTCACAGCGTCATTTTTCGCTTGGTGTCAAAAAGTATATAATTGCCTAAAATAAAGCAGTTCTTTTTCTTTATACGTATATGGTAATTATCTACTCCTGAATATAGTTGTAACTTTGTATTCGTTAAAAGATAAATTGCCGACCAGATTCTTGCCGAGAATCTAGAACTCGGCAAGACTGGAATGATGCGTTATCTCTTTGTTTGAAAATAGATTAGTCTTCTTTCAGTGCTTTTATCTGGTTTAAGATAGAATCTGTGGCTTTTGATACCTGGCGGAAATAATGATAGACGCCTAAAAGTGGGAAGGCCACAATAAGGAATACGCAAACGGATTCTTCGAGATTTCCTATCAACTCGTCAGAGATTTCATAGAACAATCCGGCAAGCCATATTCCGGCTATGGTAAATGTCATCCATCTTTCTCTGCTCATTTCTTTCTTCCATTGCGCTGTGGCTGCTGCTATTTCTGTGAGGCTGCCATACTGGAATGTTTCTTTCATGCTGCTTCGTTTCATGGCTTTCCAGCTCCGGTATACATTGAAATAGAAGAAGATAAGGCTTAGGATGAGTATCATCAGGCTAAATTGTCCCAATACAAAATATTGGTAGAGGAACAGGCCTGGCAGGAAAATTCCGGAAAGGAAAAAGTGGAAGTATGCCCAGCGCTTGTTTCCCAGCAAGGATTTTCCATGCGCAGAGGCACTCACTCTGATCATTTCTTCCGAGATTATCTCACTTTTCTGCAGTTTACTGGTAAGGACTTGCATTTGCGCTTTCAGTAATTCCAGTTCATCTTGTCTATTGTCAATCATAATAGTCTTCTTTTGGGGTTAGTTACTCATTTTCTTTAATTCTTCCTTGATACGGACTAGTCTGACCGATACGTTCTTAGCGGTAATTCCTATGATCTGTCCAATCTCTTCGTAGCTCAAATCTTCCAGCCAGAGCATGACAATGGCTCTGTCGAAAGGCTGAAGTCTATGAATACGGTCGTGCAGCATCTTGATTTGCTTGTTGTCCTCGTTGTGTGGGGTAAGAAGGTCGGCCACCTGGGCTTTTATTTCATTGTGTCTTTTCTTCTTTCCCTCTTGAGTAATGCAGGTGTTCATGGTAATTCGCCATATCCAGCTTTTAATATCGCTTTCGCCTCTGAATGAGCTGAGTCCTTTCCAGAGGTTGATAAGGGCCTCTTGCATCAGGTCGTTGGCTTCGTCCTGGTCATCTGCAAACATAAGGCATACCGAGTAGATGCTCTCCTTATGTTTCTTTACAAGCATGCTAAAATCGCGTTCGTTTAATTCCATATCTTTTTAAATGAAAACTGTTTTCACTTATAAGACAAGATGACTCTGTGTTTTACTACAGAAAAAATGAATTATTTTTCTTTTAATGTTCTGAGGTAGTCTTTTTGTTCTGGGGTGATACGATAGCTTTCTATAGCCTTTTGGATGGCTTTGTTATGTGTCCACTTAGGCAATAATCTTTTCTCAATGACAGGAATGGTGGCTTCCCATTGCTTGGCCAGTGCAGTGGCAAAATACCAGGCCACCATCATCTTGATGTAATAATGGTCTTGGGTCTTTGCGGCTACCCATTCCAGATATTCTGGCTTGAATTCTTCGTTTAGGAAGTAAGTCATGAGTATTTCTATGCCAAACCGTATGGTATAAGGTTCGGGCGATGCCATCCAGCGCTGAATGTCGGTCAACAGCTTTTCATGATTCTTGCTTGCCTTAAATGCTTTTGGAGACAGAAGGTCGCAGGTGGCCCAATTGTCTACGTAAGGAAGGAAACGGTCTAGCTCTCTCACGCATTCTTCGTAATCTTTGATTTCACAGATCAGGAATCCGTGCAGGTTAGTTTCTTCGTAATACTGGTGAGGCAATTCATGGATAAATTCCCCAATTTGTTCATGTTTAGCCAGTTCCTTGGCTAGTTTTCGCATTTGTGGTGTTCTTACGCCAATGCTGAATTCGGGGTTTATTCCTGGAATGAGCGATACATTGAAGTCTCTATACTTCAGGTCCTGAAGGGCAAAGAGCCTTTTTCTTATTTCTTCTTTCATTTCTATAAAGTGTAAAGTCCCGACTGGTAAGTCAGGACTTTCTGTGTTTATTGATTCATCTGTTCTATCATTTCATCGGCTGTCTTGAGTGTAGTTCTGTTTACTCTCCAACCGGCAAGGGCGCCTCCGATTCCACCTACAATCACGCCAATTGTCATGTATTGGTCTGAATGCATGGTTTCCAGAATAAGCCAGCTTATCCAAACTATTAAAAGGATAGCGCCTGTCCAGATCCAGCGTTTATAGTTCCTCTTGAATGTAAGCAGGGTAGTGGTTACATCGAGCACATTTCCGTTCATAAGGTCATTGCCCACTACAGGCTTGAACACGAAGTAGTTAATGACCAGACACAACATCATGAACAGTTCGGTAATAACGACAAATGTCCAGGATCCTCCCATAATGGTATGAAATGTCCAAGGGGCTACAATCATGACATAGAGTGCACAGATAGCCTGAATGAGTCTTTTTCTCTTCAGCTTGTCAACCTTTGTCTGCATGACACCTTCCAGCAGTTTCTGGCTTACTATTTCCTGCTTGTCCAGTTTATTCTTGAGGATAGCAATCTGGTTACGCATTTCATCAAAATCCATTTCTTCCATAATTCTGTAATTTAGAGGGTTAGTTTTTCTTTAATTGTTCCTTGATCCGGTAGAGTTTCACGCCCACGTTCTGGGCAGAGATGCCTATTACACTTCCTATTTCTTCGTAGGTCATGTTCTCCAGCCACATCAGGATGATGGCTCTGTCTACCAGTCCCAGCTTGTTGATTCGGCTATAGAGCATCTGTACCTGTCTGGCTTCTGCATCGGTATCCTCGTACAGGTTCACGTCCATTTCCAGGGATACGGTTTCTGCCTTTTTCTTTTTCTTGCGTTCACCGGAGATGCAGGTGTTCAGTGCTACTCTATAAATCCAGGTATCTACCTTGCTTTCACCTCGGAAAGAAGCAAATCCTTTCCATAGGTTGATGAGTGTTTCCTGGAACAGATCGTTCACTTCGTCTTCGTCGCTTGAGAACATGTAGCACACCGTGTAGATGGTGCTCTTGTGCTCTCTTACGAGTTGTTCAAATTCTTTGTCTCTTTGTTCCATTGTTTTTTTGTTTTCTAATTACACTCATTTGACGCAAAGCTTGTCCTGTTTATTACAGAAAAATGCTATTATTTTTACTTTTTTTTGAGAAGAGATGTATTTTGTTAATAATCAGGGTATTTGTAAATCTTCGGGAGGTGCCTGTTATTTCTTGGTCTTGAACTTAAACACTGATTCTACGGCTACTTTTCCCTCTTTGTTTCTGTAGCTGCTTCCGTTTATCTGGAAACCGTATTCATGATCGGGTTCCATGAAGAAGTTTACAGAAAGTACTTTTTTGTCTTCACTCCAGGAATAGCCCTTGAACTGTGGGAAATCAACATCTACCATGTTCATGGAGATACCCGGTTCAAAAAGAGGCTCATCAAAGGTAATGGTCAGGGTGAAATCGCCTGGGGCAACTTGTGTTGAACCGTTCTCTATGTTTACCTTATAGTGTATTTTATTCTTGTCGGCTTCTATTTGCTGAGCCATGTACTTCTCCAGGGTGAAACTGTTTATTTCCTGTAGAAGGGTAGGCATGAAGGCTTCCATTTTCAGCGTACCTTTGTCCTTGGCAAAGGCATTCAGTAAGGTACGTGTGAGCAGGAAACCCTTGCTTTCTTCATCAGCAATGAGTTCCTCAAAGTTCACTTGCTGTGGGGTATAGTGTTCCTGCATGTATTGGATAACCGATGCTCTCACCAGGGATTCATACATCATGATCTTTGCTCTGGTATAAGCTTGTGCACTTAGCAGTTCTTGTCTTTCTTTATAAATGTTTTCTGCTGTTTCTGCCATCTGATTCCAGAACTTGTCGATGAGTGGGTTGCAGTAGGCATGGCAAAACTCATGGATGATGATAGGGAAGGCAGAGTTCTCATAGCTTATCTGTCCATCCTTGTAGGTAGTGCTGCTGATGACAGGGCATAGCTGTTGGCTGCCGTCTTTCAGGAAGCAATCCATGCCGTAATTGTTATTGCCTGCCAGAGGACAGAGAATGATCCTGAAATTGGCATCGCTTTCCTGGAAGAACTTGCCAAACCAGCTCAGGTCTATCTTGCTGCTCTGTGTCTGAAAGGCCTTTAGGCATGCTTCCTGGACGGGTAGGGTAGAAGTGTACCATTTATGGAAGTTGGTCTGGGTATAGAAGTCGTTCACAGCCACAAGAAACTCTTTCTGCATTTCTTCTGTCCATCTTTTTTCTATGGTGTTCTGCAGTTTGGTATCCATGACTACCTTACCGTCTGAAGTAACATCCAGATGAATGCCCATGGATGCCACGGCATCATAGGCCACACCTTTCTCCTGGATATACTTGCGTGCCAGTTTTACTGTATTGTGATCCTTGAAATCGGCAAAGTAGGTATCTGCCTCCTGGGCGTATGGGGTGATAGGGCACGTATTGTATTCACGTGCTCCTGCTAATCGCCAAATCAGGCTCATTAAATCTACACACTCATCAAAGGCTGTAGGGATATTGTTCTGTGCCGACAGTGACAAAGATAATGTCAGCAAGATAAAGATGGAGTATATTTTTCTCATAGTTTTTCTGTTTTCGTTACTATTTATTGGCAAAGATAGAATTTTTCTTCCTTTTTTTCTTGTAAATAATGGACATTTCATGTAATTTTGTTTTTAAATAGTAAATGCCATGGAATTTAAGACTATCCCTTGTCATCCGGATTTGCAACCGTTTATCCGTAATTACTGGTTGCTTACAGCCCGCTGCACAGCTCCGGGTACTCAGCGTATATTCTCCAATGGTGCTGCCAGCATGCATTTCTATTTGACGCAGGAATGCAGGCTTGATGGTGATGACCGACTTTTCCGTACGGCATTCAATCGTCATGATTTGAGTTCCATGGAAATCTATTCAAATACCGGTTTGTTCAATATCTTAGGTATAGAGTTTGTCCCGTTCTGTGCCCATCTGTTTTTCCCGCACATCTCCGTGTCACATGCCAGCCCTGAAGACATGAATGACCAGGAACTGAAGGCTTTGGAAGAACAGATCATTGCCTCCACAGAGATAGAGGAACAGAAGAATCTATTGGATGAGTTTTTCTGCAAGCGTCTGGAAACCATTCCTATCGATGACCTGAATATGGATCGACTGACTACAGTGTTCAAGGACATTGTTCCCGTTGAAGGAGATCCTACTGCTATCCGTAATTATGAGTCACTTTCTTCGGGCGATCTTGCATCGGCAGCCTGCTTAGGGCAGAAGCAGTTTACGCGTGTTTTCAATAAATATGTAGGCTTGTCTCCGAAAACTTATCTAAGACTGCTGCGTTTCAATAAGGCCATGCTGGAACTTCAGAAATCGGCACAGGAAAGTTCACTCACAGAAATTGCGTGGCAATGTGGCTACTATGATTTGGCTCACATGACCAATGACTTTACCCAGCTCTGTGGCTATTCTCCTTCTAAGATCATTGAAATGGGAGCTCATCTGACCGAGGCCTTC
>JAKSLR010000011.1 GCA_024401095.1 Bacteroidaceae bacterium | reverse complement strand
AGACCGTGTTGCTCTCTTTGGTAGTGACCATCCTGTCATTGCTGTTGCCTATCTTCGGAGAGACCTTTGAGATCATGCTCCTGTCATTCTCATTCCTGGGAATTGGTAATGCACTGATGCAGACCTCCCTGAACCCATTGGTAACCTCTGTCATGGGTGGCGGAAACCTGGCTTCTACCCTGACCTTTGGTCAGTTTGTCAAGGCCATTGCTTCTTTCCTGGCTCCTTATTTTGCTACATGGGGTGCTATTGCTGCCATTCCTACTTTCGGCTTGGATTGGCGCGTGCTGTTTGCCATCTACTTTGTAGTAGGTCTGCTTGCTACATTGCTACTCTTCGCTACTCCTATCCATGAGGAGAAGGCGCAGCAGATGACAGACGGCATCGGCAAGCAGTTTGCCAACAGCTTTGCCCTGCTGGGCAAGCCTATCGTACTGATTTCCTTCCTGGGCATCATGTGCCACGTAGGTATTGATGTAGGTACCAACACTACCGCACCAAAGCTGTTGATGGAGCGTCTGGGCATGAGCCTGAACGATGCGGCTTTCGCAACCTCCCTGTACTTCATCTTCCGTACTATCGGTTGCCTTACCGGTTCCTTCTTCTTGCGTGTACTTAAGACTCGTACCTTCTTCATCATTTCTGTTGTCTTCATGGCACTGTCTATGGCAGGCATGTTCATGGGTGATACCAAGGTGATGCTCTATGCAGCCATTGCACTGGTGGGTTACGGTAACTCCAACATCTTCTCCATGTGCTTTGCCAATGCGCTGGAGTCTGTACCAGAGAAGCAGAACGAGGTTTCAGGCCTCATGATCATGGGCTTGTTCGGTGGTACCATCTTCCCATTGGCCATGGGCTATGCCAGCGATGCCATGGGTCAGCTGGGTGCTGTCCTTGTCATGTCGGTAGGTGTATGCTACCTCATGTTCTGCATTACTAAAATCAAAAATTAATACTACCTTACAACTATGAACAATATTCAAAAATTAAGCAAGGAATACATCGTCGGTTTGGGCGAAATTCTGTTCGATTGCCTTCCTGAAGGCAAGAAGTTAGGTGGTGCTCCAGCAAACTTTGCATACCATGCATCGCAGTTTGGCCTGAATGGTATTGCTGTCAGTGCTATCGGTCCTGATGAACTGGGAAATGAAATTCTGAGCCAGCTGGGTGAGAAGAACCTGCAGACCCGTCTGGAAATGGTTGACTATCCAACAGGTACCGTACAGGTAACCCTTTCTGGTGAGGGTATTCCGCAGTATGACATCTGTGAGGGTGTAGCTTACGATAATATCCCTTGGACTCCTGAAATTGAAGCCATCGCCAAGGAAACCCGTGCTGTTTGTTTTGGTACGCTGGCTCAGCGCAATGAGGCATCACGTGCAACTATCCAGAAGTTTGTTGAGGCTATGCCAGAATACGGATTGAAGATTTATGACATCAATCTGCGTCAGCATTTCTATAATCAGACACTGATTGAAGACAATCTTAATCGTTGCAATATTTTGAAGATTAATGATGAGGAGCTGGAAATTTTAGGTGAGATGTTTGGTTATCCAGAGCTTCTTCCTGAGAACAAATGCTGGATTTTGCTGGCTAAGTACAACTTGGATATCTTGATTCTGACTTGTGGCACAGAAGGTAGCTATGCTTTCACCAAGGGTAATGTTTCTTTCCAACCTACTCCAAAGGTAACTGTTGCAGACACTGTTGGTGCTGGTGATTCTTTCACTTCAACTTTCTGTAGTGCTATCTTGAATGGAAAATCAGTAGCCGATGCTCACAAGTTGGCTGTTGAGGTATCTGCTTACGTATGTACTCAAAATGGAGCCATGCCTGTTCTACCAAAGGAATTGGTAGAGAGAGCAAGATAAAGATAGACGTTTAAGGCGTAAAAATAACTAGAGAAAAAGAGTTCTGAATGGCTAAGGTCATAGGAACTCTTTTTTTCTTTTGTTCTTTTCACAAGGAATAGCGATAAAAAAACAAAAGTTTGGAATATCCTTATTCTTTTCCTATTTTTGCAAAAAGATTTAACCTTAAACCTTACATGTCATGTTCCAGATAACGATTGCAAATAGCAAAACTGAGTTTTGCCAAGAAGCTGCAGAACGCATCATAAAGCAGATATTACAGAAACCAGACAGCGTGATAGGTCTTTCTACAGGCCGTACAACTGGAGATATCCATCGGGTATTGGCAACCTTATTGAAGGAAAGAAATGTAGATTACAGTAAGGTCACATTTGTTGCTGTAGATGAAGTGGTGGGAGTGGACCGTGATTATTCCGGTGCATGCTACAAGATGATTCGTACAGAATTGCTGGATTCTCTGGGGGTAAACGACGATCATTTCCTGATTTTTCCTACCCGTAGTGAGAACTGGGACGATACCTTTGCCATTTTTACGAAACAGGTGGCTGAAAAGGGAGGCATAGATTTGCTGACTTTGGGCTTAGGTGAGAATGGGCATTTAGGATTTAATCAACCAGGTACACCATTCGAAAAGCGGAATGGCCTAGGTGACATGTATCCAGAGTTGGAGGAGCGTATCAGAAAAGAAACGAATATGGCTGCCACAGATTTTCTGGGTGGTGCTACATTGGGAATAGTGGATATCATGCATGCCCGACAGATTCTATTGGTGGCTAATGGAAAGAACAAGGCTGAGGTGGTCAAAAGAATTCTTACCGGCCCTATATGTACAGCTTGTCCTGCCAGTATTTTGCAGTTGCATCCTGCTTGTGAATACTTGCTTGATAGTGAATCGGCAGCTCTTTATTCAACACAAAAACTATAATAACGGCTATTATGCAACCAACACAAAAAGAAACCAATTACCTGGGACCATTTCTTACCATGGTCTTCCTCTTCTTGCTGATAGGATTCCTTACTACAGCCAACACACAGTTTCAGGGACCATTGCAAGAGACCTTCCTGTCTCAAGTGGGATCCATGAAAAACACGTTGGCAACCTTAATTACTTTTTCCTGGTTCTTGGCTTATCCTATAGCCGGAAAGTTTGGTGCCGACTGGAGTACTAAATATGGACACAAGGGTACGCTGATCAGGGGATTAGTGGTGATGGGTGTCGGCCTGTTCCTTTTCTACCTGTCCAGTCTCGTTACAGTGAAATGGCCAGAGGCTTTTATTCAATGGAATGATAGCCTTATTCCTTATGGATTCTTCATCTTCCTGCTGGGATCTTTTGTTGTAGGTGCTTCGGCCACCATATTGCAGGTTGTCATTAATCCTTATCTATCTGCCTGCCACATTAAGGGCACACAGTCTGTTCAAAGAATGGCCATGGGAGGTACAGCGAATTCCATTGGTACTACCATAGCTCCTTATTTTGTAACAGGAGTAGTGTTCGGTGGCTTGCAAATGACAGATATAAACGTGAGCCAGCTGCAAATACCGTTCTTCACTTTAGCGGTAGTAGCTTTCTTGATTCTGGGCTTGCTGTTGAAGTTACATCTTCCAACCATAGAGAGTATTACAGCAGAAAAAGATGTGAAATTAGAACGTAGTATCTGGTCGTTCAGTCATCTGCGCTTGGGTGTCATCGCAATTTTCTTCTATGTGGGATGTGAAGTCTGTATAGGAGGAAATTTGAATCTGTATGTCCTGCATGACCTGAACTTGCCGCTGGAAACTACAGCTCTCATGGCTACCCTTTATTGGGGAGGTATGCTTGTGGGCCGACTTTGTGGAAGTAGTATCAGCAAGATCTCTCCTCGCACCCAGTTGCTTTTCACCACATCGGCTGCTTCTGTTCTGGTCATTCTAGGAATGGCTTTCAATAATCCATGGATACTTGTTGCCGTAGGTCTGTTCCACAGCATTATGTGGGGATGTATCTTCACCTTATCCGTGGCCCAATTAGGAAAATATACATCTATCGCCTCAGGTGTATTTATGATAGGTGTAGTGGGTGGTGCCATTATTCCTTTGCTGCAAGGATCTCTGGCAGATATGATGGGTTCATGGCGCTGGTCATGGACTCTGGTACTGATTGGTGAGCTCTGTATGTTCCTTTATGGACTTGTGGGTTATAAGGTGAAAACCAAACCTGAATAACAGGATTGAAAGCAAAGCTTACTTTATACTTTTAATGAATTTAGAGATGTCGTAAAGTACTTCAGGTGAGATGGTTTCTTCTATCTCACCATACTCAGAAACGGCACCTGTCTGGCAGGTTTGGAACAGGTGATTCAATGCTGGATAAACTTTTATTTTGGATTTGCGGTTCTTGAGTTTTAATCCGTATAGATTCAAGATGGCAGGAACTTGCAGATCCTTACTTCCTCCCAACAGGAAAGCAGGACAGGTCATGGCCCGTACCTCATCTTGTGCAGAGAGGGCCAGGAAGTAATCATTCCATACGTTAGGAGCAAGTACAGCCTCCAGGTTCTTCTGTAAACCTGATGGCAGGCTTACCTGATATTGCTTCACCAGTTCCTTGATGACTTCATCAGGCTTATTGGTATTGAATTTCTGGATTCGTAAATCAAAGACTGGACCTAAAACTTTCACATAGTCGTTGACAACTTGCTCTGGAAGCCCTTCAGCTTTCAAGAGCAAGCTGTTTTGTTCCAGAAGTATCTCTTTTCCGGAAACAGTAGGACCTGCCAAAGATACAACGAAGTCTGCTTTTCCTGCTGCTGCAAGCAGGTAAGCAATGGTTCCGCCTTCGCTATGGCCTAAGATTCCTATTTTCCCGAAATGCTCGTTTTGACGAAGGTAGTTCAAGCCCGCTTCTGCATCTTGCTTGAATGTCTCGGTGGTAGCTTGCACAACAGAGCCTGTAGATTTCCCGAAAGAACGGTCGTCGTAACGCAAAGAAGCAATACCAAGCTTTGCCAAGTAATCTGCAATGACTAAAAATGGTTTGTGCTCCATGATTTCTTCATCCCGGTTCTGCAGTCCGCTTCCACTAACCATCAATATCACAGGAGTTTTTGAATGATAGTCTTTGGGTAAAACTAAAGTGCCAGAAAGAACTGCTCCGTCGGAAGCATTTGTGAAGCTGACTTCTTTTGTGGTATAGTCGAAAGGTGCTTTTGGGGTCTGTGGCCTGTTTTTGGCTCCATCGCCTGCTTTTAGATTTAGCGGGAATTTCATTCCGCCCTGAGTAAAAACTCCTTCTATTCCCGTTGCAGTTTTCTTCCCTTGGTAGCTGGCTCTTAATGTGCTTATCTTTATGGAGATAGAATCCGAAGTTACTGATTCCAATGTAGCAGGGATACCTTTGGCTCCTTGGTCAGGACTGTCCAAAGTGCAAGTCTGGTCACTGATATGAAAAACCAATGTCAGTTTCTGTAATCCAACTGCCAGTTTCCCGTTCCAATCACCTTGGAAACTCTGTGCATGCAGACCCAAAGAAAAAATAAGTCCCCCCAGAAAAATAAATATCGTTTTCATGTCCTTGTATTTTTTGATAGCAGCAAAGGTAAAGAAAAGCGAAGATTTCTCCAATAGAATGAGTCGTTTTTTGTTTTTTATCCGTAACTTTGCACGACTTGATATGAAAATAGGAACAATAGATTTAGGAGAACGTCCAGTGGTGCTTGCACCTATGGAAGATGTGACAGATATGGGATTCCGTCTGATGTGTAAGCAGATGGGAGCCAGTATGGTATATTCTGAATTTGTGTCAGCAGATGCCTTGATACGTTCGGTGAACAAATCCATGCAGAAATTGTCTATTCATCCTGACGAAAGGCCTGTGGCTATTCAGATTTATGGACGTGATGTGGCTTCTATGGTTGAGGCTGCAAAGATTGTAGAAGAAGCAAAGCCAGATGTACTGGATATCAATTTTGGTTGCCCGGTAAAGCGTGTGGCTGGAAAGGGTGCAGGAGCAGGTATGCTACAGAACATTCCACTTTTGCTGGAGATTACCAAGGCTGTGGTAGATGCCGTAAAAATTCCAGTAACCGTGAAAACCCGCCTAGGTTGGGATGCCGATCATAAATGTATCGTTGATTTGGCAGAACAGCTGCAGGATTGCGGCATTCAGGCTTTGACTATTCATGGAAGAACCCGCGCACAGATGTACACCGGTGATGCCGACTGGACTTTGATAGGCGAAGTGAAGAATAATCCTCGCATGCACATCCCTATTATAGGAAACGGAGATGTCACCACACCAGAACGTGCCAAGGAATGTTTCGACAAATATGGTGTAGATGCCGTAATGGTAGGCCGTGCCAGTTTTGGAAGACCTTGGGTGTTCCGTGAAATCCGTCATTATCTGGATACCGGAGAACTGCTTTCTCCCGAGGAGCTGAGCTTCGACTGGAAGATGAATATCCTGAAACAGGAGGTACTGCAAAGTGTGGAGCGTATAGATGAATACAGAGGTATCTTGCACATTCGCCGTCATCTGGCTGCCAGTCCGCTGTTTAAGGGGCTCTATAATTTCCGTGATACCCGAATTCGGATGCTACGTGCAGAAACGGTTCCTGAACTGTTTGCTATTTTAGATGAAATTAAAGATAAATGGGGGGCGTTGCCCACTGAATAATGACTATTAAAACCTAAGACTATGAAAAGACACCTAAGCATTTTCCTGATGCTTCTGACAGTTGGACTTATGGCTTGTAGCAGTTCGGAAAATCCTCTTCCCGAGCCTACACCAACTCCTTCACCAACGCCGACTCCTGGACCAGCCAGTGCTTTTGTAAAAGGAGCAGATCTCAGTTGGGTAACAGAAATGGAAGACGCGAAAATCAAGTTCAGAAATAGTGAGGGGACAGAAACAGACTGCTTCAAGCTAATGAAAGATCTGGGCATGACCCAGATTCGCTTGCGTGTCTGGGTGAACCCTGAAAGTACCTACGGAAAGTGGTGCGACAAGGCTGATGTAGTAGCCAAGGCTGAGAGAGCCAAGAATGCAGGTATGGATGTCATGATAGACTTTCATTACAGTGATGTGTTTGCCGATCCTGGCAAACAAACGAAGCCTGTAGCCTGGAAGGATTTTGGACAGAAGGAACTGAAGAAATCCGTGGAGAACCATACCACAGAGGTGCTGCAAGCCCTGAAGAACAAAGGCATTGAACCAAAATACATTCAGATTGGTAATGAGACAAGGAACGGAATGCTTTGGCCATCTGGCCAGCTTTGGGACGAAAAGGGCGATCTTCCAAACGGATGGAAGAACTATGTGGAACTGAGCAATGCTGGTTATGAAGCTGCCAAGACTGTTTTTTCAAATGCCAAGGTGATGGTACATCTGAACAATGCCTATGAAGATCTGGACTGGTGGTTCAAGAACTTTAAGCAGAACGGTGGTAAGTTTGACATGATAGGACTTAGCCATTATCCTTTCGAGGCTTATGAAGATGCAGTTCAAATGGATCCTGTAAGAGCCAATAACCTAGCTGTTGCCCATATTACTTCGCTGGGTAAAACCTATGGCGTGAAGGTACTTGTTGCTGAAGTTGGTGTGAAAGTGCAGGAAGGTAATTCTCCAACTATACTTAAGAATTTCATGGAGGCTGCCAAGCAGAATGAAATGTGCGAAGGTGTGGTTTATTGGGAACCAGAATATTATAGCTCAGCGGAGAATAATTGGTGGAAACCAGCTTATTATGAAATAATGAAATGGAACAGCTATGATATGGGTGCTTTCTCCCAAATAGGTGCTCCTACATCTATTTTAGATTGCTTTAAAAACTAAAACCATGAAAAAGACACTATTAACTTTACTCTGTTTCTGCAGTCTGATGGCTTTTGCCCAACGTAGCGAGATACTGCTGAACAAAAATTGGAAATTTACAAAGGGCGATGTGGCAGGTGCTGCAGATCCTGCTTTTAATGATAGCAAGTGGGAAAGTGTAACTATTCCCCATGATTGGGCAATTTTTGGCCCTTTTGACAGGAAGAATGACCTTCAGGTGGTGGCTGTGATTCAGAATGGCGAAACAGAAGCTACAGAAAAGACGGGTCGATCTGGTGGACTTCCCTATGCAGGTGTAGGTTGGTATAGAACCTCTTTTCAGGTGCCACAAGGAAAACAGGCGACCCTGATATTCGACGGTGCCATGAGTGAAGCACGTATCTATGTAAATGGCAAGGAGGCTGGTTATTGGCCTTATGGATATAACTCCTTTTATTTCGATGTAACCTCCTTCGTTCATGCAGACGGAACACCAAATACTTTGGCTGTCCGTTTGGAAAACAAGGAGCAGTCATCACGCTGGTATCCTGGTGCAGGTCTCTACCGAAATGTACATCTGGTACTGAATGAAAAGGTACATGTGCCAGTATGGGGAACTCAGGTGACTACACCTCATGTAGGACAGGATTACGCTTCGGTAAACCTGAAGACAACCATTGCTAATGATGAAGGCAAACCACTGACACTTACCACTTCCATTTACTCACCAGAGGGTAAGGAAGTGGCTGTAAAGAAACAGACTTTACCTATATTCCACAACAAACCTTTCGAACAGAACTTCTTGGTGCAGAATCCGAAACTATGGACACCAGAGAGCCCTTCACTTTACAAAGCTGTCACCAAGATAAGCGTGGACGGCAAGGAAGTAGATGAATATGCAACGACATTCGGTATACGCAGTATAGAAGTGGTTCCTGATAAGGGTTTCTTGCTGAATGGGAAACTGCGCAAGTTCCAGGGTGTCTGCAACCATCATGATTTAGGCCCTTTAGGATCTGCAATCAACAAAGCTGCATTACGCCGCCAGTTGACTTTATTAAAAGATATGGGATGCGATGCCGTGCGTACCTCTCATAATATGCCTACTCCGGAACTGGTGGAACTCTGTGACGAGATGGGTTTCATGATGATGTTGGAGCCATTTGATGAATGGGATATTGCAAAGTGTGATAGTGGTTATCACCGTTTCTTCAATGAATGGGCAGAGAAGGACATGGTGAATATGCTCCGCCATTACCGTAATCATCCAAGTGTGGTCATGTGGAGCATAGGAAATGAAGTTCCGACCCAGTGGAGTCCGGAGGGTTACCGTGTGGCAACTTTCTTGCAGGATATTTGTCATCGTGAAGACCCAACCCGCCCATGTACCAGTGGCATGGATCAGGTAGATAATGTGTTGAACAACGGTTTTGCTGCCATGTTGGACATTCCTGGTTTCAACTATAGAACGAAACGCTACGTGGAAGGATATAACCGTTTGCCACAGAACTTGCTTTTGGGCTCAGAAACAGCATCCACTGTAAGTTCACGTGGTGTATATAAGTTCCCTGCAGACCAGTTGCGTGCCGGAGCCATGTACGATGATCACCAAAGTACCGGATATGGACTTGAGTCTTGCTGGTGGAGTAATGTCCCAGATGAAGATTTCGCATTGGCAGAAGATTACCCTTGGACAATGGGACAGTTTGTCTGGACCGGTTTTGATTATTTGGGTGAACCTTCTCCATATGATACCGATGCATGGCCAAGCCACAGTTCTTTATTTGGTATCATAGACTTGGCATCGCTTCCAAAAGATGACTATTATCTTTATCGAAGTGTCTGGAACAAAGACGCAAAGACCTTGCATGTCTTGCCGCATTGGACCTGGAAGGGACGTGAGGGTGAAGTTACACCCGTATTTGTCTATACCAGCTATCCAGAGGCTGAACTGTTTGTGAACGGAAAGAGCCAAGGTAGACAGCGTAAACTGTCAGCTGCAGAATCAGAAGCCTTGAAGGGAGTAGACTCTTTGTGGCAGCAACGTCGTTACCGCTTAATGTGGATGGATGTTAAATATGAACCAGGTGAGATAAAAGTGGTGGCATATGACAAGAATGGCAAGGAAGCGGCAACGGAAGTTGTACGTACAGCGGGCAAACCACATCACATAGAGTTGGTGGCCGATAGAACAGACCTTTCTGCTGATGGTAATGACTTGGCATACGTTACGGTAAAGGTAGTTGACAAGGATGGCAATCTATGTCCTGATGATGGCAGGCTGATAAGCTTCGGCGTGAAGGGGGCTGGAAAATTCCGTGCTGCAGCTAATGGAGATGCTACTAATCTGGATCTTTTCCATTTGCCGAAGCATCATGCTTTCAAAGGAATGCTTACAGCTATTGTACAAGCCGGTGAAAGTGCCGGGACAATCCAATTGGAGGCAAAGGCACCGGGGTTGAAGGCCGGAACTGTGCTATTGCATGTTAAATAAAAAAATAGGAAAACAATTCTAAGGATTGGGAAAAGTCATTTCTACGGAATTGAATTAATTTTGCAAGCGTAAATACTATAACCAAATAATTATAATCATGAAAAAAATTTTACTTACAGCTTGCGCAGTGCTGTTCTCAACAGCTACTTTCGCACAGCAGGCTTTGTTTGGAGCAGCACAGATTGTTTCTCCACAGGTCAATGCCGACAACACTGTAACTTTCCGTTACAAGGATGCCAAGGCTGTCCGTGTTCAGATTACTGGTGATTTCCTGCCAGAAACAGAAATTGAAATTCCTAATTTCGGTAAGATGGCCACTGCTGGTTCTGCCGACTTGGTAGAAAAGGACGGTGTTTGGGAATTTACTACTCCTGCACCTTTGGCTAGCGAGTATTACACTTATTCTTTCATTGTGGATGGTCAGAAGACAACAGACCCTGCTAACGTCTATATCAATCGTGACGTGGCAACTGTTACCAACTATTTCATCATCAAGAATGCAGCCGGTGACAAGGGTGATCTTTATTCAATCAACAAGGTTCCTCACGGAACAGTTCGTAAGATGTGGTACTATAGCCCAGAATTGGGTAAGAACCGCCGTTTGACTGTTTATACTCCTGCAGGCTATGAGACCAGTGGCAAGAAGTATCCTGTATTCTATCTGCTCCATGGTGCAGGTGGTGATGAGGAGGCTTGGTATACTCAGGGCCGTACTACTCAGATTCTGGACAACCTGATTGCCAGCGGTAAGGCAGAGCCAATGATTGTAGTAATGACCAACGGCAATGCATGGCAGACTGCTGCTCCTGGTGAGAGTGTTGAGGGTTTTGCTCAGCCATCAATGGGTATGGGTGGTACTACCAACGTAAAGGAAGCTGCTTTTGAGCTTCACTTCCCAGATGTAATCAACTTCATCCAGAAGAATTTCCGTACTTATACTGACAAGAAGCACCGCGCTATTGCTGGTCTTTCTATGGGTTCTTTCCATTCAGAGAACATCTCTAAGTATTATCCTACCATGTTCAACTACGTAGGTCTTTTCTCTGGTGCTAATGTAGGTGGTGGCTTAGGTAATGCTCCTGCTACCAGTGATGTTTACACAGATTTCGACAAGAAGATGGCTATTCAGTTCTCTGCAAAGAATGCTCCTGCTCTTTATATGATCTGCTGCGGTAAGACCGACTTCGTAAAGAAGGGTGTAGATGATTTGCGTGCTTATATGACTGAGCACAACTATCCATTTGAGTACATGGAGACCGAGGGTGGTCATATCTGGAGAAACTGGCGTGTATATCTGAGCACTTTTGCTCCAAGATTGTTTAAGTAATCCTTATTAAATAGAAAAGACAATGAAAAAACTTATTATATGTGCTTTGATGCTGGCTGCAGGCACTGCAGGCTATGCACAGCAGGCTCTCTTTGGTGGTGCTTCAGTAAAGTCTCCAGAGATTAATGCCGACAAGACTGTAACTTTCCGTTTCGTGGCTCCTAAAGCTGTGACTGTTCAGGTAACAGGTGATTTCCTTCCTACTCAGAAGGTGAAGATGGGAAACTTTGAAATGGATGTTCCTGGAAAGGCTGACCTGGTAGAGAAGAATGGTGTATGGGAATATACTACTCCAACTCCAGTAGCTCCAGAAATGTACACCTATTCATTTGTTGTTGATGGTCAGAATATGACAGACCCAAGCAATGTATATATGAACCGTGACGTGGCAACAGTTTCTAACTTGTTGTATGTTGACGGTAATGAAACAATCGATTTATACAAAGTTCAGGATGTTCCTCACGGAACAGTATCTAAGATCTGGTATCACAGTGCAGCAGAGAACAAGGACCGCCGTCTGACAGTTTATACTCCTGCAGGCTATGAAACCAGTGGCAAGAAATATCCTGTTCTCTACCTGCTCCATGGTATTGGTGGTGATGAGGAGGCTTGGTACACTCAGGGTCGTTCTACTCAGATTTTGGACAATTTAATTGCTGCGGGTAAGGCTACTCCTATGATTGTTGTCATGACCAACGGTAACTTGGCTATGGAGGCAGCTCCTGGTGAAGGTTCAGAAGGTCTGACAGTTCCTTCTATGGGTCTGCCAAAGACTATGGAAGGCTCATTCGAGGCTGCTTTCCCTGAAATCGTGAATTTCGTTGACAAAACTTTCCGTACTCAGGCTAACAAGAAGGGTCGTGCTATTGCAGGTTTGTCTATGGGTGGTTTCCACTCTTGCAACATCAGCCGTGAGTATCCTACCATGTTCAATTATGTAGGTCTGTTCTCTGCAGCACTTGGCGTAACTGATCCATCTATCAGCCCAATCTATCAGAATGCAGATGAGAAGTTGAATGTTCAGTTCAATGCTAAGAATCGTCCTGCTTTGTATTACATTGCAATTGGTGACACTGACTTCCTGTACAAGGCTAATACAGAGTATCGTGCAAAGCTGGATCAGCTGGGTTATCCTTATACCTATCTTGAGACAGATGGTGGTCACATCTGGAGAAACTGGCGTAAATACTTGGCTGATTTCGCACCAAAGATTTTCAAATAAATTTGCCGACATCGGTCGTTTTGATAAAAAGGGAGAAATCCAAACCCGAATTCTGGAGAGGAAAGGGGTGGATTTCTCCCCTTTTTTGTTCCATACGTTATCAAAAGCAGAGACATTTGTTCACTCTGATAGCATGCATAACGTTTGTGCATAATAAAAATTTCATAAATTGTTACTTTTGCTTGCAAAAAGAAATCAGTTATCGTAAACAGTCTTGATAAATACAATTCAATTAAAAAATCTACTTTCTTTTTGTGGGAATTGATTTATGTCAAGAAATGCGTTGTTTTCGCACACAATTATCAAAAAAGTTATAAAGTATATAAAAAACACCTTATCTTTGCAGTGTGAAAAAGAAAGATAAAAGGTTTTTCATATAGGTTTTTGTTTAGGTTAATAAAGATTGTTTAAGGTATTAGTTTAAGGTTAATAAAAGATTGCTTTTGGGAAAATAAGGTTTGTGAAAACCGATAAAAGCTAGATTAAGTGTATAAGAGAGTCGAAATCGCTACAACAAATGAAAAAGACGATTTTGTAAATAGGCGAGAGATTTGAGAGGACATTATCAAATAGGTTATAGTTTTTGGTTAGGTTTAAAAGATTGTTTTTTGATGGAAACATCAAATTAGGAATACACTTAAGAAAGTATAAGTAAAGGGGCTGGTCATGTGAATGACTAGCCCCTTGATTTATTAGGTTATTATAGTGATTTTGGGGAGTAGATGGAATCCCACCAGCTGGAATCATCCTGAAGCCATTTTGCAAACCATGCGAAAATGGTGTTTTGCCACATTTTTCTCTTATTGTATTCGGTAATATGGTGATCCTGTTTCTCCACGGCTACAAAGGCTGTTTCTCGTCCCAAAAGTTTTAAGGCCGTAAACATTTGGATACTTTCTCCTACAGGCACGTTGGTATCTGCATCTCCGTGTAGGAATAATAATGGAGTATGTATCTTATCGGCATTAAATAATGGACTTCGGTCAACGTAAAGGTCCTTGCGTGTCCATGGATAACTTTCTGCCATGGAAACTTCACTGTATGAATATCCCCAATAACCTTCGCCCCAATAGCTGGTGTGATCGCTGATTCCTGCATGACTGATGGCTGCCGCAAAAATGTCTGTTTTGGTTTGTAAATACTGTGTCATGAATCCTCCATAACTGGCACCAATACAACCAATCTTCTTCTCATTGACAAAAGAATGCTCTTTACAGAATTGCAAGGTTCCTTCAATGATGTCTTGTGCTGGTCCCTCACCAGCTGTATTTACATGACGTGCAGAGAATTCCTGACCGAAACCGGTGGCACCACTTGGTTCAACAACATAAACAACATAACCAAGAGCAGCATAGGCATGGTGAGGATAGCGGCTTTCAAAGTTACGGCTAGTTGGCGAACATCCACCATAGTAGTTGACAATAAGCGGATATTTCTTGCTTGGATCGAAAGATGGTGGTAGATAGAAGCGTCCATAGATGGTGTCTCCACGTGAATTTGTGAAGTTCCATGGCTGGCACTCACCAATTTTTACATCTGCTAAAGTCTGTGCGCTTAAATCTTCCTCAAGTGTTGATTTGAGTGTCTTGGTATTCAGGCTATACAAACGATCTGAGTTTGAAGCTCCTTGACCGTAATAAACTACAATTGGTGCAGTTTCAGCCATACTGAAATTGGTGACCATATCTTCAGCAACAGGAATCTGCTGAATCTTGCCAGTCTTAGGATTTAGGCGATAGAAGGAAACATAATCTCTGTTTTCTGCAGTAAAGTAGACTTGTCCGTCCAGTTGGTTCCATTGGAAACTAGAAACCGCAGGATCAAAGTCTTTAGTCAAAGGAGTAACTTGTTTATTGCTAAGCTCCATGAGGTAGAGCTGGTAGTCGTACATGTTTGGGATCTGATCCTCTTTTACATTCTTGCCGATACCCCCTAAGGTCTCTGGTGAACCGCTTAAGAGTATTTGCTTTCCGTCAGGTGAGAATTGAGCGCTGTTTAGGAACCCATCTTGATTGACTAATGTTTCTGTCTCCAAAGTTTCCAGGTTCATCTTATAAAGTGTGGTGACGCTTGTTGGACGTTTGGTCAGGCGACTTTCAGACTTACTAAACAACAGGTATTTACCATCTTGAGAGATATCTTGTGCATAAACATTGTGAAAGCCGTAGGTAAGAGGTTGTAAGATACCGCTTGCCAAATCGTATTTTGCAATGTTTGATCGGTTTCTCCAACCAGGCTGACGGTCTTCTGGTTCAAGAATCTGGTAGATTTCTTTTCGTTCGGCAGGTCCACTCTGACTTTGTGTTACAATGAGAAAGTCTTCGGTAGGCGAGAACATAAAACGGGAAGAAGGCAGAGCTTCTGCAAGAATATGCTCTCCGTTTGTAGCAGGGTCAACTGTAACTAACTGGGTTCCTGCTTGGGTTTGACGAGTAAAATAATAACGGTTGCTTTTCGGCATCCAAGAGATGTATTCTCCTCTTTCGCTCATGGTCTTACCGGTTGCAACTTCCAGGATGCGTGTCCGATAGGTGCTTTTCCCTCCGGGAAGGACACTGCTGTAGTTCACAATCATATATTTACCGTTAGGTGAAACAGATGCTCCACTATAGCGGGTTGCGTGAAGTACATCGTCCAGCGTGTAAAGGCGTTCTGTAGGTGAAGCTACTTGAATAACACCGTCCTTTTTACTTTCTACGCTTACTTTAAGCGTTTCGGTTACGTCTTTTTTAGAAAGGTACTTGATGATGAAGCTATGAGTTCCTGGTTCCAAATTCAAGGAACCGGCCGATGTTTCTTTTCCATCCTTGTAGAGCTTATAATGTTTCAGTCCTTCTATTTTTAGAGTTCCTGTGGCATACTGAGTATTTTGAAGTGTAAATCCCAGTAGATGGATTGCGTCTTTGTTGCATCCGGGAACGACACCATCTGTGACAGTATTTCCAGAGCGTAGAGCTTGGAAAGAAACGGGAGTGTTCAAGCGCTGTTCATCATTATATTTCTTAGAATTCACATCTACACTATCCAGCATCACAGGGTTCTGAATGGCATAAGGTCCTGTATAGAGAAAAGTCTTGATGTCAATATTTTCAGCTTTTAAGCCCACACAAAAAAACAGTGTCAGGGCTGATAATACAATTTTCTTCATAGGATAAAAATCTAGATTTGTGCAAAATTACAAAGAAAATGGAAAAATTACAGTATCTTTGCCGCGTAAAATAAAAAAGGTATATAATTATGGAAACAACACGTCAAAATAAGATCTCTCGTCTCATTCAGAAAGAACTAAGCATGATTTTTCAGGCTCAGACCCGTCAGATGCAAGGTGTCTTGGTATCAGTGAGTGCGGTTCGTATTAGCCCAGATATGAGTATTGCTCGTGTTTACCTGAGCATTTTCCCTAGTGAACGTTCTGAGGAAATCTGCAAGAATGTAAATGATAACGTGAAGCAGATTCGCTATGAGTTGGGTACAAAAGTTGGCAAGCAGTTGAGAATTATCCCAGAACTCAAATTCTTTGTTGACGATTCTTTGGATTATATTGAGAACATTGATCGTTTGTTGAAACAGTAAGTTCTTCGCATGAACTTCCCTTTTTTTGTAGCACGCAGGTACCTCTTTTCAAAGAAGTCGCACCATACTATTAACATTATTTCCGGCATCTCAGTTTGTGGGGTGGCGTTGGCAACTATGGCCTTGATTTGTACCCTTTCTGTCTTCAACGGTTTTCAAGATATGGTAGCGAATCTGTTTACAGCCTTTGATCCACAACTAAAGATTGTTCCTGCTCAAGGTAAGCATTTGAAGCATGATGACCCCAATCTGTTGGAGATTAGGAAAGATAAGCGTATTGATGTCATTACCGAGACATTGCAGGATCAGGCCTTGCTCAGATACGGCAGTCGTCAGGTGATTGCTACAGTAAAGGGTGTAGAAAAGAACTTTATTGATTTGACTGATATTGGTAATCTGTTATACGGAGACGGTCGTTTTGAATTGGGCGATGGCTTGATGAACTATGGAATCTTAGGAATTCAGCTAGCACATTCTCTAGGTGTAGGAGCTCGATTTGAAGATCCGATGCAGGTGTTTGCGCCAAAGAAGGGCGAACGTATCAACATGGGTAATCCTGCTGCCAGCTTTAATCAGGATGAGTTCTTGTCTTCGGGTGTGGTCTTTGCGGTCAAGCAGAATCAATATGATGCAAATTATGCAATTGTTTCATTGAAATATGCGCAGAATCTTTTTGGAACTCCTGGTGAAATGACGGCCTTAGAAATTCGTTGCAAAGACGGAGTAAATGAGCGTTCTGTCAAGAGGGATTTGCAAAAGAAATTAGGTAATCAATATAAGGTGCTGGATCGATATGAACAGCAAGCGGATGTGTTTCGCATTATGGAAATAGAGAAACTGCTATCTTACCTTTTCCTGACATTCATTCTGGTTGTAGCTTGCTTTAATATTGTAGGAAGCTTATCAATGCTTATTATTGATAAGAAAGCCGATGTCCAGACGCTTCGAAATCTGGGGGCCGATGACAATTTGATCTGTAAGATTTTCTTGTTTGAAGGCCGCATGATTTCTACTTGTGGTGCCGTGATAGGTGTCATTCTTGGTTTAGTTCTCTGCTGGTCACAGATTCAGTTTGGGTGGCTAAAGTTGGGAGCAGAAGAAGGAAGTTTCTTGATAGATTCTTATCCAGTAAGTGTACATTTCTGGGATGTAATTCTGGTACTGGTAACCGTGGTGGTGGTCGGTTATCTGTCTGTTTGGTATCCTGTTCGCTATTTAAGTCGTAGATTATTATAGAAAAAGGCTGCCTGTTGGCAGCCTTTCCTATTACATGTCTCCATTGTCCTTGATGAGTTGAAGCAACTTTTCTACAGCTTCTTCAGCAGGGATATTCATTTCTATACATTCTTTTTTCTTGTAGAGGCTTACCTTTCCTCGGGCAGCACCTACATAGCCATAATCGGCATCGGCCATTTCGCCAGGACCATTGACAATGCATCCCATGATACCAATCTTCAATCCTTTTAAATGGCTAGTTGCAGCCTTGATACGTTTTATGGTATCTTCCAGATCGTAGAGTGTTCGCCCGCATCCTGGACATGAAATGTATTCTGTCTTCGAGGTTCGGGTTCTAGCAGCCTGCAAAATATTGAAAGCAGTGGCATCAACTAGTGTGGAATCCATTTTTGCATTATTGTGCAAATAGATACCGTCAACTAACCCATCCATTAGTAAAGCACCCATATCAGCTGCACTTTTTAATTGGAAATCTTCTTTTTCGGATTCATTGTAATGTTGGAAGATGACAACAGGGTTCTTGAGGCCATTACGCATCATCTCGTGCACAAGAGCACGGTGTTCGCCCAGGCGATTCTGGTGATTAGATTGGCTGACAACAACCACTTCAGGGTGGTATTTCAAACAGGCTATAGCCTCTTCTGTAAGGGTAGCATAGGTCACAAACAAGAATTTGACAGGAGCATTGCAAAAACTGATAAATGGCAGCATGCTTGGCTCATTCTCCTTTGTCTGGTAGGAAGAAAAGGCAGGATATGTTCCAGTTTCTCCAGTCCATGCAGTGGCATCAATAATATAAGGTACACCCGGAACACGATGTTCTGGGAGCTGGCTGCCACAGTAAAGATAATCTGGCTTGAATTGTTCTTCAAGAAGGTATTCTCCCTGAAAATGACTGCCGATGACTACTGGTACATGGTCTCCACCAATATTCTTCACACAAACGGTTTCTCTACGGCTTGGGTGTAGATAGTCAAAGTCATCTGAAGCATAGCCCGGAATATAAGTATGGCCTTGTCTTTGCAGGATGTAGTCTCTGAGAGCTTTGGCAACAGGAATCTCTGCTTCAGGAGCTTCACTCAGGGATACACGGATGGTGTCACCCAATCCGTCGCAGAGTAGCGCTCCGATACCGACAGCACTTTTGATTCTTCCATCTTCTCCATCGCCAGCTTCGGTTACGCCAAGATGCAATGGAAAGTCCATGCCTTCCTGTTCCATGACATGGGCAAGCAGACGTACTGTTCTAACCATAACCACGGTATTGCTAGCCTTTATGCTGATAACAACATCCTTAAAGTTTTCTTGTACACAGATACGAAGGAATTCCATACAACTCTCAACCATACCCTCCGGAGTATCTCCATAACGGCTCATGATACGATCTGAGAGTGAACCGTGGTTTACACCAATACGAATGGCGGTATGGTTCTCCTTGCAAATGTTCAGGAAAGGAATGAAGCGATTTGCAATCTTCTGCAGTTCTTGTGCATATTCTTCATCGGTATATTCCAGATGTTTGAACGTGCGGGCAGCATCAACGTAATTTCCAGGGTTAATGCGTACTTTTTCTGCATAGAGTGCTGCAACATCTGCGACTCTAGGGTTGAAGTGAACATCAGCAACCAGTGGTGTCTGAATGCCTTCTGCCCGGAGTGCCATGTTGATATTTTTCAGATTTTCTGCCTCTGCCACACCTTGAGTGGTAAGACGAACGTACTCACCACCAGCTTCAATGATGCGTTTTGACTGAGCTACACAACCTTCAGTATCCTTGGTTGCAGTATTTGTCATGGACTGAATGCGGATAGGGTTTTCTCCACCCAGTGGTGTACATCCGACATTCACCTCATGTGTGCTTCGGCGTGTATAATTGAATAAATCCATTAATTACACTTAAATTTGAATTCTACCTTCTGTAGTTCTGCATTAGCTTTTACAATCTTTTCTTTCAATCCTTCCTTGTAGGCTGCAAGACGTTCTGCTACTGTAGCATCGCTCAATGCAATCATTTGAGTTGCCAAGATAGCTGCATTCTGCGCAGCATTGATTCCAACAGTAGCAACAGGAATGCCAGGAGGCATCTGGATGATGGAATAGAGCGCATCAACGCCATCTAATACAGAACCCTTGACAGGAACACCAATAACAGGAAGTGTAGTATTTGCCGCTATGACACCAGGCAATGCTGCGGCCATACCAGCAGCTGCAATGATAACCCGCAGACCACGCTCCTTTGCCTGTTTTGCAAAACTTTCAACCTCGGCAGGTGTACGATGTGCAGAGAGGGCATTCATTTCAAAAGGAATTTCCATCTCATCGAAAAACTTAGCAGCTTTCTCCATAACTGGGAGATCTGATGTGCTGCCCATAATAATACTTACAAGTGGTTTCATATGATGTAATATAAAATACCGACAATAGCGCAGACAACACCAAGGAAAAATCCGCACAAGACTTGTCCTAACGTATGAATGCGTAGCGTAATACGACTAGTTCCCAGAATGCCAGCCAGGATTAATACCAGACATAGCCACCATACAGGATTGAAATTAAACAGTTCGCCAAAACAGATTAGTCCACCAGTCAATCCTCCGATGGAAACCATGTGGGTACTGATTTTCCACCAAATATTGATGAGGGCACTAAAGACTAATGCCAGAAGAGAGGCAATGACAATTCCACTCATGTAACGTGGTACATTGAAACGCTCCAGCAAAGTGAGGCAGAATCCATAGGATATGATGGTTAATATATATGGGACCAGGCGTTTTTCTCGTGAGCCGAACTCTCGTAGGTTCCAACCATTCATTTTCCGATAAAGGAAGATGGTTAGCTTAGGCATGAGATAGGTAAAACAGAATACGGCAAAGACTACCAAGATTCTGTAAGACCATGGTAGCAATCTTAGGTAGCTCAGCATGAAAAGGAGAGCAATTCCTAAAGTCGGAACAATGAAAGGAGTGCAGAACCAAGATATTGTCTTGGCAAAGCCTATCAGTGTCTTCTCGTTCATCTTTTAGTTTTTTCTCATTCGTGCCACAGGTATTCCCAGTTGCGCACGATACTTAGCAATAGTTCTACGGGCCACGTCATAGCCCTTGTTCTCTTTCAATAAAGCGGATAGCTGATCATCAGTCAGCGGTTTACCCTTGTCTTCGTTTTCTATGACTTCCTTCAAATATGCTCGAATGATTCTTGTGGCTACACCATCCAGATTGTCGCCGAAGAAATATTTAAGGGGGTAGATTCCGTAAGGAGTTTCCACATATTTGCTGTTGCAAACACGTGAAACTGTTGATATATCTACCTTGGCACGTTCTGCTACCATCTTCATGGTCAGTGGTTTGATGGACATGTCATCACCATCTAAGAAGAAATCTTGTTGGAAAAAGATGATGCTCTTCATGGTGTTCAACATGGTTGTCTGTCTACTCTTGATGGCTGCAATGAATCCTTGAGCACTATCAATGCGGCTTTTGATGTAGGCCATTTGATCGCGCATGTTTTTCTCCATCTTATTCTTGTTCTTGACATATTCGTTCAAAGAATCGGAGAAAGACTGGCTGATATGAAGTTGAGGAAGATGCTCATTATTCAACTGTACATGAATGGTTCCATCATCTTCAACAGAAACATAGAAATCAGGAATGATCGTATCATGATTCTTAGTTTCTGATTCTCCCAAACTTACACCAGGCCTAGGGTTCAGTTTTCTTAGCTCTTCTACAGCTTTGGCAAGCTCAAGCTTACTAACATTTAATTTTCCTGGTATCTTATCCCAGTTATTGTGGCAGAACTCCTCAAAACAGTTCTGGATAATTTGACGTTTGAGCTCCAGAAGTGCATCGTTTTCCTTGCGTTCAACCTGCAATAGTAAGCATTCTTGAAGGTTTCGGGCACCAATGCCTGCTGGGTCGAATTGCTGCAAGATATGGAGGCATTCTTCCAATTCCTGTTCTGAGGTTTCAATATTGAAATAGATGCTTAATTCATCTGAAATCTGCCAGAGTGCCTTTCGACAGAACCCATCGGTTTCCAAATATCCAATGAGATACTCTAACAGCTCGCGTTGGCGCTCTGTCACATCAAATTCTGCAATTTGATTCTTTAGGTTTTCACCAAATGTGTCTTCATTGCTGAATGGAAGTGACTCAAATGCGGTATGGGTTTTCCCGTCTTGGATACGTGGCTCTGTTGGTCCATAATCTCCATCTTCCTTGTCTTCCAAAACGCCACCGTCTCCCTCATAGTCATTGGGGGTGTCTGCTTCAAGATCCTGCTCAGAATCACCAACTTCCAGATTCTCTTCTGGCCCCTTTTCCAAACCTTCATTATCCAGCAATTCTTTTTCTATGCGTTGTTCCAATTCCTGAATAGGCATTTCCAACAAGCGGACTTGTAGCACCTGCTGGGGGGTCAACTGCAAAACTTGCTGTTGTTCCTGAGTCTGTATGTTGGTATTTTTCTGCGGCATGTTTCTTATTTTGTGCAAAGATAAAGCAATTTATTGGAAATAAATTATCTTTGTATCTCAAAAATAATGCATATCTGTAAAAGACATGAGAAAGATAGTTGTGGCATCAGATTCTTTTAAGGGCTCTCTAAGTTCTGCTCAAGTGGCAGATGCTGTGGAAAAAGCAGTTTTGAAAAGTCTGCCAAAGGCAGAAGTCGTCAAGGTGAATGTTGCAGATGGCGGAGAGGGAACTGTGGATGCTGTTACTGAGGCTTTGGGTGGATCAATGGTGTATGCACGTGTCTCTGACCCATTAAGGAGGCCTGTCTTAGCTAAATATGGGGTTGCTGGTGATCTGGCTATTATTGAAGTAGCTGCAGCTTGTGGGTTAACGTTGTTGAAGCCAGAAGAGCGAAACCCTCGGCAAACCAACACTTATGGCGTAGGTGAGCTCATTCTGGATGCGATACATAGGGGATGTAATCGTTTCTTGATAGGATTGGGCGGCAGTGCCACTAACGATGGTGGACGTGGTATGCTGTCTGTTCCTGGATTTCTAGACGCTGTAGCAGAGAAATCATTTACGGTAGCTTGTGATGTGGATACACCTTTCGTGGGACCCAATGGGGCAAGTCGTGTATTTGGCCCTCAAAAAGGTGCCAGTTTGGAGGATGTTGAAATATTAGACTTACAGTTAAAGGAGTATGCTAAGGAAATCTTGGAGCGTACGGGTGTGGATGTCTCTGATATGCCTGGTGCGGGAGCAGCGGGCGGATTGGGTGGCGCTTTTGCTTCTTTCATGCATGCAAAGTTGGTTCCTGGGGTAGAAATGGTTTTGGATGCTATTCGTTTCACAGATCTTCTGCTTGATGCAGACTTAGTCATCACGGGAGAGGGTAAAAGTGATTTTCAGACTCCAAAGGGTAAAACACCGGTTGGCGTTCTTTCTCGTGCCAAGAAGGCCGGAATTCCTGTTGTTTTGATAGCAGGAAAAGTTGAGACTTGTGAAGAACTGGAATCTCTTGGATTTCATGAGATTATTCAAGTTACCCCAGCAGGCATGTCGCTAGCTGAGGCAATGAATCCAGAGATTGCTGCTCAAAATATCCGGCAGGCTGTTTCCCATGTCTTGTCAGTATTCAAATGAACTACCTCCCATAAATTCTCTTAAGAGAGAGGTAGGAGGAATATCCTTGTCACTAACGGAGTTGAAATACATCAGGAATTTACGTAATCTATAAACTTCTGAATATTCAGGAGAGCGTTCTGTAACTTGCTCCAGGACAGGTATGATTTTGTCTTTGATGATGGCTAATTCAAACAAGAGGGCTGAATTAAACATGGCGTCAGCATTCTCTTGGAAAGGAAAAATCCATTTATCTTCACCAGCACGCACACTTGGCCATCGTTTGATGGTGTCTTGGGCTGGTGTGTTGCGGTATTTGTAGTCTCGAAGTATTCTTCGCAATAGTCTGTTGTCTGACGGTGGAATGTAGTTGTGGTCATCCAACGAAATGGTAGTCAGGGCGGAGATAAATATCTTGAATACGGATTCCTGTGGAATATCAGGAATCAAATCTGGGTTCAAGCCATGAATACCTTCCAGGATGAGTACCATGTTCGGTGTCATCTTAAGTTTTTTCCCACTAGGTAGGTGTCCTTCGGAATTGAAGAAATATTTAGGTAATTCTATTTCTTCTCCTTTAAGAAGTTGATTCAACTGCAGATTGAAGAAATCCAGGTCTAATGCATGGAGCGACTCATAATCATATTCTCCATTCTCATCTTTTGGCACACGGGTTCGGGGAGCATAGTAGTCATCTAGTGAGATGGGATAAGGATACATGCCGTTGGCCATAAGCTGTACGGAAAGGCGTTTGCTAAATGTGGTCTTTCCGCTGGAAGAAGGACCTGCAATGAGAACAATCTTGACATTTCCTCTTCTCGTAATCTCGTCGGCGATGTTTGCAATTGTTTTTTCTTGAAGCGCTTCTGCTACGTTTATGAGATCTACAGCATGGCCCATTTTGCATGCTAGATTGAAGTCGCCTACGGTTGACAGGCCCAGCACTTCCTGCAGATGGTGTCTTTCTTGGAAAACCCGGAGTAATTTAGGTTCTTCGGCAAATTCTTCCAGAATACTTGGGTTTTGACGGTTGGGAATACGTAATAGCATTCCGTTGTCGTATTTCACAAGGTCAAATAGGTGGATGTATCCTGTAGAAGGTAGAATGGAACCATAGAAGTAATCCGGCATGCCGTCAAGCTCTTGATAAGTGGTATAAAGGCTTCCTTGGCTCTGCAGTAACCGAACCTTGCTTTCATCTCCCCGTTCTGCAAATAGGTCAATGGCTTCTTCTGTAGGGATTTCATGACGGTGAAATGGAATGTCTGCCTTGATAATCTCCACCATTCGGCTTTTGATCCTTTCAACGGCTTCGGAACAGATTTCCTGTTTCATGCTGGCAGAGAGATACAGACCACGCGAGATACTGGCTCTGGTACGAATCTTTATTTCTGGATAGAGGTCCTTGGCAGCCTTGCACAAGATGAAAAGCAAGGTTCTGGTATAGGTCCGCATTCCGCTCTCTGAAGTTATGTCAAGGAATTCTACATCTTTGTTGTGATACAGTCGAAATCCCAATCCTTCTACCTTGTTGTTTACTTTTGCGCTACATGGCCCATAAGGAAAGTTTAAATTAAATTCATGGTATGCTTCTAAAAGTGTGCTTCCGATAGCAATGTTTTTAGTTTTTTTATTATTTTTGCAACGAATTCGTAAGAAATCTGACATAATTGCTGATTTATTTCGGGGTTATGCCGCTAAATTACTAAAATTTCTAATACCTAGTATGTCTATTTATGTATTTTTAAAACTTCTTGGATCTCTGTCCTTACTGATGTATGGTATGAAGGTCATGTCCGAGGGTTTGCAGAAAATGGCTGGTCCACAGTTGCGCCACGTCTTGGGTGCTATGACCACCAACAGAGTGACCGGTTTGCTGACAGGTGCATTTGTTACCGCAGCAGTTCAAAGTTCTACAGCAACCACCGTAATGACGGTTAGTTTCGTTAATGCTGGTTTGCTTACATTAGCTCAGGCAATTTCCGTTATCATGGGTGCTAATATCGGTACAACCTTGACAGCGTGGATTATGTCGGCCGGTTTCAATTTCAATATGGGAGACATTGTGTTCCCATGTTTCATCTTAGGTATTATTCTGATCTATTCCAAGAGTAGCGGAAAAAAGAGTGGAGGTGAGTTTGTATTTGGACTCTGTTTCCTTTTCTTGGGTCTTGCCACATTAAGAAGCAATGCTGCAGATATGGATTTAGGTCATAACCAAGCAGTTCTTGACTTCTTCGAAAAGACCGGACATTGGGGTTTTGGTAGCACCTTACTGTTCTTGCTGTTGGGTGGTATCTTGACTATGTGTGTGCAGTCTTCTGCTGCAGTAATGGCTATTACCATGATTCTCTGTTCCAGCGGTGCACTTCCTATCTATCAGGGTATCGCGTTGGTAATGGGTGAAAATATTGGTACCACTGTAACTTCAAATATTGCGGCATCTACCGGTAATTCGCAAGCGCGTTGTGCTGCATTGGCTCACATGGTATTCAATGTATTTGGTGTGCTTTGGATCTTGTGTATCTTCAAGTTCTTTGTGAATGCAGTCTGCGGCCTTGTGGGCTATGATGCAGTGCTGGCTTCTACCGATGCAGCTTATGCTCAGTCACATGCAGATTTGCTGAATTTCGTGCTGCCTACCTTCCACACCGCATTCAACGTATGTAACGTGCTCATCTTGATTTGGTTCATCAAACCTATCGAAAAGCTGGTTAGCCGTGTGTTCCCTACTCAGGCCAACGACGAGGACGAGGATTTCCGTCTGCGTTTCATTACTGGCGGTATCATGAGCACTGCGGAGCTTTCTATTTTGGAGGCACGTAAAGAGCTTAATCATTTTGCAGATCGTACTCAGCGCATGTTTGGCTTGGTTCAGGAATTAGCAACTACTACCGATGAGAAAGAGTTTGATAAGCTGTATGCTCGTATAGAAAAGTATGAAGGCATAAGCGATAGTATGGAAATAGAGATAGGTAATTACTTGAACAATGTTTTGGATGGTCGTTTGAGTTCTGAAACCAAGATAAAAATCCGTGCTATGCTTCGTGAGGTTTCTGAGATTGAAAGTATTGGTGATAGTTGCTTCAATTTGGCACGTTCGTTTAATCATAAGAATCTGGAAAAGGATAATTTCATCGATTCTCAGAATGAGCATATTGCTGAAATGTTTAAGTTAACCAACGAATCTTTGCTTCAGATGATCAAGGTTCTTACAACAGGTCTTTGGGCAGATGCCATGCAGTCTTATAATGTGGAGACTGAGATTAATAACCTGCGTAAGAAACTGAAACAACAGAATGTGGTTGACGTAACCAATGGCTTGTATAATTATCAGATGGGTGTTTACTATATGGATATCATCAACGAATGCGAGAAGTTGGGTGATTATGTTGTAAATGTAGTTGAAGCTCGTACTGATACCAAGGAAAAGAAGCAGTAAAGGTAATAAATGAATAAGATTAGGCTGGGGTTTGTACTCCAGCCTTTTTTATTGTGTAGATGAAATTGGCTAATTGGAGTTTTTTCTCTATATTTGCCGTTGATTCTGTAGATAATGAATTCATATATAATCTAACAATAACCTTATGAAGAAAACAATTTTATTTGCAGCTGTATTGGCCATGGCCTCTACTGCAATGGCACAGACTCCAGTTTATCTGGACAATGCCAAGCCTATCGAGGAGCGTGTAAAGGATGCGCTCTCCCGTATGACTTTGCGTGAGAAGATTAACATGATCCACGCTCAGAGTAAGTTCAGTTCTCCAGGTGTACCTCGCTTGGGTATTCCTGAGGTATGGACCACTGATGGCCCTCACGGTATTCGTACCGAAGTGCTTTGGGATGAGTGGGATCAGGCTGGATGGACTAATGACTCTATCACTGCTTTCCCTGCTTTGACCTGTTTGGCTGCTACTTGGGATCCTGAGATGTCTGCCCTCTATGGCAAGAGCATCGGTGAGGAGGCACGCTTCCGTAACAAGACCGTATTGCTGGGTCCTGGTGTTAACATCTACCGTACTCCTCTGAATGGCCGTAACTTTGAGTACATGGGTGAGGATCCATACCTGTCAAGCCAGATGGTAGTACCTTATGTAAAAGGTGTACAGGCAAATGGTGTGGCTACTTGTGTAAAACACTATGCACTGAACAACAATGAGTTGAACCGTAACAATACCAACCCTATCTTGGATGAGCGTACATTACGCGAAATCTATCTGCCTGCATTCAAGGCTGCAGTTCAGGAGGGTGGCACTTGGTCTATCATGTGTTCATACAACCTCTATGGTGGCAAGTGGCTGTCTGAGAACGACTATCTGTTAAACCAGGTTCTGAAGAAGGAGTGGGGCTTTGATGGTGTTGTGATCTCCGATTGGGGTGCTGTGCATAACACAGAAGGCACCATAAAGGGTGGTCTTGACCTGGAATATGGCTCTTGGACCAATGGTTTGAGCGGTGGTCCTAAGAACGTGTACGACAGCTATTTCATGGCTCAGCCTTACATGGATTTGATCCAGCAGGGTAAGATTGGTACCGATGAGTTGAACGACAAGTGTTCACGTATTCTTCGCATGATCTTCCGCACCGGTATGAATCCTAACCGTCCATTCGGTTCTATCAACAGCGAGGCACACATCTCTGCAGCTCGTACCATCGGTCAGAACGGTATTGTACTGCTCAAGAATGATGCTCCTGCAAAGAAGCAGCCTAAGCTGTTGCCTATCGACTTGAACAAGACCAAAAAGATTCTGGTAGTAGGTGAGAACGCTATCAAGATGATGACCGTAGGTGGTGGCTCTTCTTCACTGAAGGCTCAGCACGAGGTACTGTTGCTCGATGGTATCAAGGCACGCGTGGGTAACGCTGCTGAGGTGGTTTATGAGCGTGGTTACCTGGGTGATGCCGGTGGCGAGTACAATGGTGTAGTAACTGGTCAGAACCTGAAGGACGACCGTACTCCAGAGAAGATGATTGCCGATGCTGTTGAGGCTGCAAAGACTGCAGACATCGTGCTCTTCATCGGTGGTTTGAACAAGGCTGATCATCAGGATGCTGAGGGTGCTGACCGTGAGCATTTGGCATTGCCATACAACCAGGATGCTGTAATCAACGCCCTTGCAGCTGTTACCAAGAAGCTGGCTGTAGTCATTGTTTCTGGTAATGCTGTAGAAATGCCTTGGGTAAAGAACGTTCCTGCCATTGTTCAGGACTGGTATCTGGGTAGCGAGGCTGGTAATTCCTTGGCTGATGTGCTCATGGGCGATGTAAATCCAAGTGGTCACTTGCCATTCACTTACTATGCAACACTGGATCAGTGTGGTGCACATGCAGAGGGCGAATATCCTGGTACAGTAAGCCCTACCGTTAAGGGTCAGTTCTTTGGTCATGAAGTTCCTGTTTATGACATGAAATATAACGAGGGTCTGTTCGTGGGTTATCGTTACATTGATAAGAACAACCTGAAGCCAACATTCCCATTCGGTCATGGCCTGAGCTATACTACCTTCAGCTACGGTAAGGCTACTGTAGATCAGAAAGAAATCACTGCCAATGGTAAGGTAACCGTTACTATCCCTGTAACCAATACTGGTGCACGTGAGGGTAAGGAGGTTGTTCAGTTCTATGTACAGGATGTTCAGTCTTCACTGGTTCGCCCAATGAAGGAGCTTAAGGGCTTCAAGAAGGTTTCTATCAAGCCAGGTGAGACTGTCAACGTAAGCGTAACCCTGGACAAGAGCGCACTGAGCTACTACGATGATACCAAGAAGGCATGGGTAGCAGAGCCAGGTACCTTCAATGTACTGGTAGGTGCTTCATCACAGGACATCAAGTCAACCGTGGCATTTGAGTTGAAGTAATTTATGAGAAATCTGATATTTGCAATATGCCTGTTCCTTTGTGGACAGGCATTTGCTTCTGTAGAAAAAATTCAGCTGCAGGGGTCTGTTGGAAAACTATCCGCTATCGTTCAAAAACCTGTCTTGAGAACTGGTGAAAAGTGTCCTGTAGTTCTTTTAATGCATGGTTTTATGGGAAATAAAGCCGATGAAAAGGGTATGCTAAAGGACATTGCTGATAATCTGGAGAAGAAGGGTATTGCTTCCATACGTTTTGATTTTAATGGTCATGGAGAAAGCGAAGGGCAGTTTGTAAACATGACCGTGCTGAATGAAATTGAAGATGCAAAGAAAGTCATTGAATACGCAAAGGCGCAGGATTATTGTGCTTCTATTTCTGTTTTAGGCCATTCTCAGGGTGGTGTAGTGGCAAGTATGGTAGCAGGTGAACTAGGTACGGCTGCCATAAAATGCGCAGTATTGATGGCTCCAGCCGCTGTATTACGCGAAGATGCTCTTCGTGGAAGTACTATGGGAGAGACCTATAATCCTGCCGATCCACCAGAGTATGTAGAGATGTTTGGCCCATTCAAACTAGGTCGTGAATATATAAAAACAGCTCAGGTCTTGCCTATTTACGAAACTGCTTGCCAGTATATGGGACCTGTCTGTGTTCTTCACGGGACAGCAGATACTGTGGTTCCTTATACTTTTGGTCTTTGCTATCATCGTGAGTACAAAAACAGTGAACTTCATATAATGGAAGGTGAGGATCATGGATTCAGTCACAATCAGGCAAAGGCTGTAGAGACTGCAGTCGGTTTCCTTGCAAACCATTTGAAATAAAAAAATCTCCTTCAGTTTTGAAGGAGATTTTTTTATTCTATTAATACTGGATAACTAGATATCTGTTTACGCTCCAGAACTTGTTCGTATCTATAACGGTAAGTGTACAACTGTTTCCAGAAATATCCATAGTATAAGAACCTGGTGGAACTGTTGTCATGATTTTGGCATTCTTGCTTGGAATGTGGAATGTCTTCTGATCTCGAATATCTATTTTTGTGAATTTACTTAGCTCTGTGTTGCTAAGGTCAACTTTACTTTTAGATAAAAGATTTCCTTTGCTTAGGATTCCGGAGTCTTTCAGCTCTTTTTTGCTGCCGATAATGAAATAGGCTTCGTTCAGTTTTGCGTCTTGAGCTCTAAGATCTTCGTTTTGTTTTCTGTTAGCATCTGTCAGCTCAGTTATATTCTGTCCTAGCTTTTCTACTTTATTCTGAAGTTGTGCAATATTGACATTTTTGTTGTCAATTAAATTTCTCAAGTTTGCAATTTCTTGTTGTTTGGTTGTTAGTTGATCTGTAATCTTTGCAATAGCTTTCTTCATATTTGCAGCCTGAGCAGAGTTCACTAAATCTAGTTGCTTTGTAAGCTCTTCTATACGGATGCGATATCTTTTTAAAGTTTCTTCATAGGCATTGAGGTTACTTCTGATTTGCTCTCTTGTTGTGCCCGGCTTATCTCCTAGGATAAAGCTTCCATCTGCCATGACTATGCTGTCCATAGCAGTGTTCACGAGATTCACAAAATCATCATAGCTCTTAATCTGGTTTGCTTGCTCGTTAACTTGCGAACGTAGGCTTTCCAACTCAGTTTGTAACTGAGCTGAATCTCCATTGCATGCACAAAAAATGCCTAAAGAAATAAATAAAAAAGATATACTTTTCAGTGTCATTAAAGTAAACTTACTTATTCCAACACGCAAATATAGGATTCTATGCTAAAAGTTCCAAATTTATCAGAATAAAAGTGCTTTTTAAGGGTGTAAAAAAGAATTATTAAAAATCCCAAGCTATCTTTTCTGCATGTATTTCTTTATTCAGAAAAATTGTTGCGTTCTCTGTAAACTTTTCTGATGACTCTGAAGTGAGGAATTGGCACTTCCCTCCCTTGGTACAGCATTGTTCCATCTCAGGATGATTTTTCAAGTATTTCGCAAGGCTTGAAGCCACATAGTCTCCTTGTGGGATAAGTTTTATATGGTTTGGACAATATTTGCGTATCTTGTCAATTAATAAAGGATAATGTGTACAACCTAATATAATTGTATCAATCTCAGCATCTTTTTCTAATAGTTGGTCAATATATTTCTTAACAAAGAAATCGGCTCCTTCACTTTGAAATTCATTATTCTCAATCAGAGGAACCCACATTGGGCAAGGCTGGCCAGTAACTGTTATTCCTGGGTAGAATTTTTGAAGTTCGATATTGTATGATTCTGATTTGATTGTTCCAGAAGTAGCCAATACGCCAACATGGAAGTTTTGGGTTATGTCACCGATTATTTCCACGGTAGGTCGAATTACACCTAGAACTCGGCGATCCGCATCAATATAAGGAAGGTCCTTCTGTTGAATGCTTCTCAGTGCTTTTGCTGATGCCGTGTTGCAAGCTAGGATGACCAAATGGCATCCTAAGCTGAACAAGCGGTTTACGGCTTGTAATGTAAAGTCATAGACTACCTCAAAAGAACGCGGACCATAGGGAGAACGTGCGTTGTCCCCTAGATACATGTAATCGTATTGGGGGAGCTCCTCTCGTATGCTTTTTAAGATGGTCAGTCCTCCATAGCCGGAATCAAAAACGCCGATTGGACCTGGCGTTTGAGGAAGCTTGAATCTTGTCATTACTCTCCAATTCCTAATTTAGCTTTAACTGCTGCGGTAATATCAATTCCATTAGGGCCGATATATAGGAATTCTTTACCTTCTGTATTAATGATATATTCTAGCGCCATTTCGTCACCGACTTGACCTAATGCAAGATTCAGTTTGCTGGTAACAGGGGTCATGAGTTCTGTCTCAGCGCTTTTGAGCAGGGCATTGCATTCTGCTTTGAAAGCTACGCCTTTATCACAGAGGTCTTGGAGTTCCTTTTGTCTCTTCAATAGAATATTTTGTGGGAAATCTCGTTGCCCGTCTAAGAATTCACTGTATTTTCTATTAAATTCAGCATCAGTTCGCTCTGCTTCTGCATCGTATTTAGCTTTTAGCTGAGCAAGTTGGTGGTTTGCCTGATTATATTCTGGCATAGATTTCAAGACGCTTGTGTAGTTCATGTAGCCAAATTTCTGTGCCATTACGGTTAGTGGCATCATGAGCAAAAAGCAAAGAATTAGTTTTTTCATGTTTCTGTTTTTAGAGTTTATGCAAAAATAGCCCTTTCTTCTGATTTTTCCAAAGAAAACAAAAAAAATGTCGCTTCATGGGAAATGATGCGACATTTTTATAGTAATCAAAGAATTGTGTTATTTCAAACCAAGCTTTGTCTTCACCTGTGCTGTGATATCAGTACAAACGTTCTTATTAATAAAAGGTAAAGAACCTTCAATTAAAACAAATGCATAACCACCGGTGTTACCTACTTCTTCAATAGCCTTGGTCAGCTTCTCCTGAATAGCCTGCATCTTTTCCTGCTCACTCTGTGCCATGCTCTGCTGTGCATCCTGAGCATAAGTCTGAATCTTCTGGTACATTTCCTGAAGCTCGTTCTGGCGACGAGTCTTAATTGCATCTGGCAGATTTGCTGCTTCCTTGTCGAATGCTTCAGCTTTCTTCTGGAGCTCTTCCTGCATACGCTTCAACTCATCTTCATACTGTTTACTGGTATTCTGGAGTTCTGTCTGTGCAGCAGTATACTCTGGCATAGCCTGAATGATTTCACCCTGATTAACAACACCAATCTTCTGAGCAAACAAAGTCATTGGAGCCAGAATCAGTGCCAACAAAATAAGCTTTTTCATTTTTTTCTTTTGTTTATTTAGTTTATTATTTGTCAATTTCAAAAACGTTACAAAGATATATGTTTTTGTTGAATTCCAAGCAGTCTTTGGGATTTTTTTAGAATTCCTGACCGATGATAAAGTGGAATTGACTGCGGCTATATCTGTCACTGCCAAAGACCTTGTCGAAACCATATGCCCAGTCAATACCCATCATACCAATCATTGGAAGGAAAATACGTACACCTACTCCGGCAGAACGTTTTACATCAAATGGGTTGAAATTCTTAGCTTGTGCCCAGGCATTACCTGCTTCTAAGAATCCTAACGCATATATACTGGTTGATGTTTCCAACATTAATGGGTAACGCAACTCTAAGCTCATTCTGCTATAGGCATAACCTTCGTATCCGTATGGAGTCAAAGATCCATTTTCATAACCACGAAGTGCTATGGTTTCTGTAGCATAGCTGCTAGAGTATCCGGTCATGCCGTCACCACCCACATAGAAAGTTTCAAATGGGGAACGTTTGTTTTTGTTGTATGAGCCCAGATAACCGAAGTCTACTCGTGTCATTAATACAGGACATTTGGCTCCGCTACTCAGTGCAGTAAATGTCTTGCTGTGGAATTTGAGCTTATAGTATTCTACCCATTTGAATTTTTCTGCAAGTTCATCTTGATATGTTGGGCTATTTGGATTTAGAGCTAACTTCTCATAGTCCTTTCCGTCAAACAAAGACCATGGTGGGGTAAGAGAGGCTGACAAAGAAAATTCAGAACCTCTACGTGGGAAGATTTGGTTATCTGTTGAGTTACGAGAGATATCTACAGTAAAGTTAATATTATTTGATGTACCATTGCTGATGATGAAGTAACGCCAATCTTTCAGAACATAACGCTGATAGGTCAACATAGCACTCATGGTGAAGTAATCATCTGGCCAGCGCAGTCGCTTACCGAATCCTAAAGAGATACCGTAAAGCTGTACACTCTTATCTGGGTCATAGTAGCTTTCGTAATTGTTGTAATAACCGCCATAACCACCATATCCGCCATAGCCATATCCTCCATACATGCCATAACCGTACATGTTACTATACATGTTGTTGTAATAGGCACTGTTGTAATAGTTGCTGCTTACATCGGTCTGCTTAGAGTAGAAGAATGACACAGAAAGAGAATTTGGTCTCTTGTATCCGAACCAAGGATCCAAGAAAGACACGTTGTAGCTCTGGTAGTAACTACCATTTGTCTGGCCGCTCAATGTAAATGTCTGTCCATCTCCCTGTGGCAGGAATGCACGTCGTCTGGCGTTTTTATTGAAAAGGTTTCGCATGGAGAAGTTTGTGAACTTCAAAGCTATCTTTCCGATGACACCAGTCTGTCCCCATCCGGCAGAGAATTCTATTTGGTCATTGGCTTTAGATTCCAGGATGTAGTTGATGTCTACAGTACCATTTGTTGCGTCTGGTTTTACGTCAGGATTGATGTTTTCTGGGTTAAAGTGACCCATCTGCGCAATTTCTCGGTAAGAACGTTCCAGCGCAGTTTTTGAGAATAAGTCACCTGGCTTTGTGCGGAGTTCACGACGAACGACGTGTTCATAAAGTCGGTCGTTTCCTAATATTCTTACATGACTGATTGTGGCTTGAGGACCTTCTGAAATACGCATTTCAAGATCAATAGAGTCACCATCAATATTAATTTCTACAGGTTCGCAACTAAAGAATACATATCCATTGTTGTAATAGTAGTTACCGATTGCGTCATCATCCTTGGTCAAACGTTTGTTCATGTGTGTCTGGTTGTAGACATCACCTTTCTTCATTTGGAGGGAATTGTTCAAAGCATCGGTCATCAATACGGTGTTACCTACCCAATTGATATCACGGACATAGTACTTTTGTCCTTCTTCAATCTGCAAGAAGATATTCACGGAATTGTCATCAAAAGGACTTACGCTATCTGCTACGATGGCAGCATCACGATATCCCCATTCATTATACTTTTCAATGATTCGTTCCTTATCTTCCAGATATTTTTCGTCAATGAATTTCTTGGTTTTGAAGAAGTTCCTGAATTTATTCCTTTCATTGGTCTTCTTCATGAGAGCCTTGACTTTGTTGGTCTTCATTACGTCGTTACCTACGATGGTAATTTCGTTGACCTTTACTTTTTCTTTCTTGTCCACATTGATGTGTACAATCATCTGGTCCTCATTTTCCTTATCTTGCTCTTGAAGAACTTCAATGTCTGCATTCTTGAAACCCTTGTCATCAAAATAACGTCTAACTACTCGTTTTGTTCGATCGATAATGTTAGGGGTTATCTGATTACCTTTGATCAGGCCAACCTTGTTGGTCAAGTCTTCACGTTCGCTTTTCTTGACACCAGAATAAACAATGTCGGAAATACGTGGGCGTTGTGCCAGAATAATCTTGAGGAACAGCTTGTTGTCTACAATGCTGTCGGCCTCAATTTTTACATTAGAGAACAGGCCGTGTTTCCAATATCTCTTGATTGCATTGGTGATTTCGTCACCAGGCAGCGAAATTTGCTGACCTACACTCAAGCCAGAAAGACCAATCAAAACATAATCCTCATAGTTCTTGATGCCTTCAACTTTGATTCCACCAATTTCTATAGTACGTGGGTTTCCTGTATAAGAGACAGTAGGTTTTTCCACTACTACCTGCGCATGGGTTGCCAATGGACTCAAGAGTAGTATGGCTAATAATATAAGGTTGAACTTTATATTTTTCATCTTTTTCATTTATTCTCTAATTGTTTTTCGACCACCTGTTCACTGGTCTTTCCGAATCTGCGTTCACGCTGTTGGTAATCGTAAATTGCCTTGTAAAATTCCTCTTCGTTAAAATCTGGCCAGAATGTGTCACAGAAATATAATTCTGAATAGGCACATTGCCACAGAAGGTAGTTACTCAGTCGTAGTTCGCCTCCAGTTCGGATGAGCAGCTCTGGATCTGGCATAAAGAATGTATTCAGACTTTCTGAAATCTTTCTTTCATCTATCTCTTCTGGCTTTAAGACACCATCTTGAACCTGTTGTGCCAGCAGCTTCATGGTATTGGTTATTTCCCAACGAGAAGAATAGCTGATGGCTATTACCAAAGTCATGCGTTCAAAATGCTTGGTGTGCTCTTCCAGTTCAATCATCTTGTCCTGGACATTCTGGGGAAGTCTGTTAAAATCCCCAATCATGCGAAAACGCACATGGTTCTTTACGAACAATTCTTCTTCAAGCTCGCTGAGAATCAGTCCCATAAGAGCATTCACCTCTTCGGTAGGGCGATTCCAGTTCTCTGTGGAAAAAGTGTAGAGTGTCAGATACTCAACTCCTAGGTTTGTGGCTGCTTCTGTAATGTCCTTGACGGTTATCACACCAGCCTGATGCCCCATTGTACGGTGCATGCCTTTAGCCTTTGCCCAACGTCCGTTTCCATCCATGATTATTGCTACATGGCGTGGAATTCGTGTCTGATCTAACAACTCTTTATAATATCCCATGGCTTAGTCCTTGTTCGCAAATTTCATTTTGTTCAGATATCCGCACCACACATCTCCTGTCTTACTCATTAGAATCCAGAGATTATATTCTGAATCGACATAAGCTGCAAATTCATTCTCATTTCTATAAAGAGCAGAAGGTAATTCCAGATAAGTTTCTTTGGTCTCATTCTTCTGGCCTTTCCAGGTAAGTCCCCAGTCCTTAGAAACATAAAGCTGGTTGAATGCTCTGGCGCTGCCTTTGTTGCGACTCTTGTTTCCAAAGGCGATTAAATAGTCTTTGTAGTAGAGTACGACCAGATTTTCCAGGTTAGGGAGTGCATAGCTGTTGTCATCTCTTGATGTGTACATATATCCCCACTGGTTACTGTAATTGATCTGGTAACCATTGTCGCGATACCATACTGCTGCAATGGTATCTGTGCTTTCTGAAATCTGACCGAATGTGACGGTCCGTTCCAGATATTGGTTCGTATTGTATTGTGAGGTGTAGCTGAAGATATTGCTGTCTGGAATGAATTCTGGGTATTCTGTATTTTCCTTGTTCCAGTTCATTGCATCATCAGAAACTATGAATGACTTGTCATAGGCGCCAAACAATTCCTTTGAATTGCATCCCAATAAAGTTGACACAGGAGTATTGGTTTGAATCTTTGTCCAGTTCATTGCATCATCAGACACATACAGCATGTCATTGTCAATCAAATATAAAGCTTGTTGGAAATATACGATATTGTCGTAGTTTGCCTCTGCACTAATACCAGAAACTTCTGTTGGGGTACTCCAATTCATACTTCCCTGTGGCGCTGTGGTGACCATTAGCTTGCCATCCTTGATGCCAAACACGGCAACGCTTTTTCCGTATGTGACGGCTTTAGGCGTTTGCAGGTCTTTTCCTACCCATTCCCCATTATGTCTTGTCCACTGGGTAGAGTCCGCATGCTGTTTGTGAACATTTAGGGAAATGGTATATTCTTTTGTGCTTGATCCATTCAAGGCAAAGACTATGGCGTGAATAGGAGCAGAAAAGTTGATAGTGTCTTTGTTCACGTAGTATGGTATAGAGTCAGCAGAGTTATTGCGACGGTAAATAACTTCTCCGTCAGCAACCAGTTCTACTAATACTTTGTTTACAGGGGTACCAACGGGTAGTGAATCCACATTGTAGATTAATCCTCTTTCCTGGTCAATGGTGAACGGATAGTCACTTCCGGCTATGGTAGTTGTGAAGATACTGTCCTCATTATACTGGTTCTTCACAGTGTCATCCCATTCTATGTCTTTGAAAGAAAAAGAAGTGATGGCGCATTTTGTGTAGCCAGAATAATCTACAGTCTCATCCTTGATGCATGAGGTTATGAGGCTTGCTAGACAAAAAATAGATAGTAGAAAATATAGACTTTTTCTCATCTGTTATTAGCGATATTATAATTCAAGGTGCAAAAATACAAAGAATATTGTGACGAGCGAAATGACGAACGCCAGAATTAGGGAAATTTATAAATAAAAAGGCCGTTTTGTATTCGATTAAAGATTATTTCATGGTTTTTTGACTCCTTTTTGTGAATTTATGTATAAAACTATTTTATCTTTGCGCTCAAAAAGGTTGAAAAATGAGTCAGTTATTACCATCAGTAATACATCAATTGACAAAAGTCTACTCTGTAGAAGAGGCGCGGGCTGTATCCAAAAGGCTATTGTCGGAACCTCCGTTGAATTTGTCACAGATGACTGTTTTTACAGGGGGCGAGGAGGACTTGTCTGAATCGGAAAAAGTCATGCTTGAAAATATGTTGAAGCGTCTGCTTGCAGGAGAGCCTCTTCAATATGTGCTGGGTCATGAATACTTCTGTGGTTTGCCTATGGCCGTCGGGCCAGGGGTCTTGATTCCTAGGCCTGAGACTCAGGATCTGGTAGAATGGGTGGCTCTTGAACAGAAGGACAAGGCAAGTTTGACCATCATGGATGCTTGTACGGGAAGTGGATGTATAGCTGCAGCATTGGCTAATATGCTTCCGCAAGCTCATGTAATTGGCGTTGATGTTTCTCCGTTAGCATTGAAATATGCCAAAGAGAATACCCTGCCTTTTGCTTCTCGTGTGGAAGTTCAAATGTGTGATCTCTTGAACCAAAAGTGGAATGGCCCTTGTCTGGATGTGTTGGTAAGCAACCCACCTTATATTGCCGACGAGGAGCGTTCTGACATGGACGATAATGTAAAGAAATACGAACCTGATTTAGCCTTATTTGTACCCAATGATGACCCTCTTAAGTTTTATCGTCAGTTGGGCATTTTAGGGCAGCAATATTTAAATGCTGGCGGGGTTATTTATGTGGAAATAAACAGAAGATTCAGTAAGGAAACATGTGCTTTGTTTATGAGCCTTGGCTATCATGAGGTAGAGTGCCGGTTGGATCGGTTTGGAGAACCGCGCATGGTTAAAGCTGTAAAGAAATAAGAATCATGGAGGAGAAGAAATCGCTTACGGAATCTGAACTGTTTTCTATAGGTTCTTCGCTTTGTGCCCGTTCGGAGCATTGCTCTGCTGAAATCAGTACTCGCCTTCTACGGGGAACTGATGACAAGATGCTGGTGGCTCGTGTCATTGCCCGTTTGTGTGAAGAAGGTTTTATTGACGAAGAGCGTTATACTCGTGCTTTTATCAATGACAAGTTGCGTTTTGCCCGTTGGGGAAGATTGAAGATTCGCCAGGAATTGTGGCGGAAGCAGGTTCCGGAATCAATATATGGTCCTTTGTTGGATGCAATCGACGAATCCCGGTACATCAGCGTCTTAAGGGATTTAATAAAGGCTAAGCGTAAATCATTGAAGGGGAAAAATGATTTCGATGTCAAAATGAAGCTTCTTCGTTTTTGCATTTCGCGTGGCTTTGAACCCAAATATATCTACCCACTTCTTCAGCTGGATGACAGTGATTACGAAGACTTCTCAGATAGGGAAGAAGTTTTTTGATGGAAATGCGCTTACAATAGTAAGAATCTTGTTTTTTTTCCTTAACTTTGCACAGAAATAATGAACTGATAAATAGAAATAATATGGATCCTATTAAGAAAGAATTTGCTGAGAAACTTCTCGGCATCAAGGCAATTAAGTTGCAACCAAACGACCCATTTACTTGGGCAAGTGGATGGCATTCTCCAATCTATACTGATAACCGTAAGACTCTTGCTTATCCGGAGGTACGTACTTTCGTGAAGAATGCACTTGTGAAACTCGTAAAGGAAAACTTCGGTGAGGCTACTGCTGTGGCTGGAGTTGCTACTGGCGCTATTGCTCAGGGAGCTCTTGTTGCAGAGGAACTTCAATTGCCATATTGTTACGTCCGCCCAAAACCAAAGGATCATGGTATGGGTAACCAGATTGAAGGTACCATCCCAGAAGGTGCAAAGGTAGTTGTTGTTGAGGACCTTATTTCAACAGGAGGAAGTTCTCTCAAGGCTGTTGATGCTCTTCGTAAGGCAGGGTATGATGTGGTAGGTATGGTAGCTAGTTACACCTATGGCTTCCCAGTGGCAGAAGAGGCATTCAAAGAGGCTGATTTGAAGCTTGTCACTATCTGCAACTATGATGCAACTACAGAAATCGCTGCAGAGATTGGCTATATTTCAAAAGAGGATCTTGAAATATTGAAAGAGTGGCGTAAGGACCCATCACAGTGGACGGGTAAATAAGTTTTATGGAGAAATTTGAAAGTGAGGTAAAGTACATCTCCTATCCTTTGGAGGTGGTTTATAATAAAATGGCCGATCTGAATAATCTTTCGGCTATTAAGGATCGTTTCAGCGACCCAAATTTCCAAAGTGCAGCTATCAGCGCATCTGGAGGAAAGGTTTCTGAAAGTCAGATGCAGTCTATTGCAGAGAAGGTTCAGAATATGCAGTTTGATACAGATTCTGTCAGTTTGGACGTGAATCCTGTAGGTAATGTAACCTTGCAGATTATTGAACGCGAACTGAACAAGACTATCAAGTTTGAAACTGCCAATTCTCCTGTTCCGATGAACATGTGGATTCAGCTACTTCCAGTTTCTACTGGTGGTTGCAAGATGCGTCTTACTGTGAAGGCAGAGCTGAATTTCTTTATCCGCAAGATGGTGGAGAAGCCACTGCGAGAAGGGGTAGAGAAGATAGCAGACATGTTGGCTATGATTCCTTATGGTTACGGTAATTAAAAAACTATGGCGTCAAAACTTTGGGAAAAAAGTGTGCAGATGACCGCCGAAATTGAGCGGTTTACTGTAGGTAGAGACCGGGAAATGGATCTCTATTTGGCTAAGCATGATGTACTAGGCTCTATGGCACATACGACCATGCTGGAAACAATTGGTTTGCTGACTGCAGAGGAGCTGAAACTCATTCTTGCAGAATTGAAGGAGATTTATGCTGTAGCAGAACGTGGCGAGTTCCTGATTGAGGACGGTGTGGAAGACGTTCATTCTCAGGTAGAGCTCATGCTGACACGAAAGTTGGGTGACGTTGGCAAAAAGATTCACAGTGGCCGTTCCAGGAACGATCAGGTACTTTTGGATTTGAAGTTGTTTACACGTACCCAGCTCCACGAAATTGCAGAGGAAGTTAATAACTTGTTTGAGGAACTCATTGCCCAAAGCAATCGTTACAAAAATGTGCTGATGCCAGGATATACACATCTGCAGATTGCCATGCCAAGTAGTTTTGGCCTTTGGTTTGGTGCATATGCAGAGAGTCTGGCCGACGATATGCTTTTCTTGCAGGCGGCTTATAAAATGTGTAACCGTAATCCTTTGGGATCTGCTGCAGGTTATGGCTCTTCTTTCCCGTTGAACCGCTCCTTGACTACCCAGCTGTTGGGTTTTGACAGTATGAATTACAATGTGGTTTATGCACAGATGGGTCGAGGAAAGATGGAACGCAATGTAGCCTATGCCTTGGCTTCTGTTGCAGGAACCATAGCGAAACTGGCATTTGATGCCTGTATGTTCAATTCTCAGAACTTTGCATTTGTAAAGCTTCCTGCAGATTGTACTACCGGTTCCAGTATTATGCCACATAAGAAGAATCCAGATGTCTTTGAACTCACTCGTGCAAAATGCAATAAGATTCAAAGTTTGCCTCAGCAGGTCATGCTGATCATGAATAACCTTCCTTGTGGTTATTTCCGTGATCTTCAGATCATCAAGGAGGTATTCCTTCCTGCATTCCAGGAGCTGAAGGATTGTTTGCAGATGACAGCTTATATCATCAACAAGATTGAGGTGAATGAGCATATCTTAGATGATTCTAAGTATGATTTCATCTTCTCTGTAGAAGAGGTGAATCGTCTGGCTTATGAGGGCATGCCTTTCCGTGATGCATACAAGAAGGTGGGTCTGGACATTGAAGCAGGAAACTTCAAACCAAACAAGGAGGTAAATCATACCCATGAAGGCAGTATAGGTAACCTGTGCAACGATCAGATTGAGGCTTTAATGAAGGCGAACATGGCTGGTTTCCAGTTTGAGAAGGTCATGGAGGCTGAGCGTAGATTATTAGGTAGAGAATAGAAATAGAACATGAAAAAAACACTGATTTTTATGGCTGTAGCTGCTGCTCTCCTTTTGGGGAGTACTACAGCAAATGCCCAGGAGAAGAATGGCGGCATTAAGAAAGAAAATCGCGACGAGAGTGTAAGACCTGGAGACGATTTTTACCAGTATGCAAACGGTAATTGGATGAAAAACAATCCATTGCCAGCAGAATACGGACGTTATGGTTCTTTTGAAGTGTTGGAACAGAAGACAAACCAGCAACTTCGTGATTTGATTGAAGAACTGTCAAAGACTCAGCATCCTAAGGGCTCTGTTGCCCAGAAGGTAGCCGATGTTTATAAGTTGGCTATGGATACAGAAACCCGTGACAAATCTGGTGCTGCTCCGCTGAAGGCTGACTTGAAGGCCATCGCATCTATCAAGACGGTGAATGATCTTTTCAATCATATTGCTGAGATGATGATTACAGGAAACTCTCCTTTCTTCGGTTGCCGTATTGGAACCTATCGTGAAGATAGTAACAAGAAACTGATGGCTGTCAGTCAGGGCGGAACAGGCTTGGGTCAAAAGGACTATTATACAGAGAATACTTCTTCCATGGTTACTGTGCGTAATGCATACAAGGACTTGATGGTTGACTTGTTCATGATGACAGGAAGCTCAGAGAAGCAGGCTCGTGACAAGATGCAAAATGCATGGCGTATTGAAAATCGTTTGGCACTTGCTCAGCTTGACCGCGATGAGATGCGTGATCCTGCCAAGACTTATCATCTTGTTTCGTATGCTGAGTTGAAGAGTCGATATAATAAATTGAATTGGGATTCTTTCTTCAAAATTCTTGGCGTTAGCCCAAATGAAGTGAATGTGAGCGTATTCTCATTCATGGATGAGGTTCAGACCATTCTTACCACAGAGAAGATGGAAGCCTTGAAAAATTATATGGAATGGAATCTTATCCGTGGTGCAGCAAATACCTTGAGTACTGCAATCGAGGCACGTAATTTCGAGTTCAGCGGTAAGGTGCTGCAGGGTGTAACCGAGCAGACTCCGCTGTGGAAACGTAGCCTTCAGGTTGTAAACCGTACCATGGGAATGGCGCTGGGACAGATGTACGCAGAAAAGTATTTCCCTGCAGAAAACAAGGAGCGTATGGTTCAGTTGGTTAAGAACTTGCTCTCTGCAATGGGTAAGCGTGTTGATGCGCAGGAGTGGATGAGCGATGTTACTAAAAAGAGAGCACACGAAAAGTTGGATAAGTTTAGCGTAAAGATCGGTTATCCAGACAAGTGGAAGGATTACTCAGCTTTAAATATCGATCCATCAAAGAGCTTGTATGAGAATATGAAAGCTGTAAGTGTATGGAATTATTGGGAGCGTGCTAACAAGTTCACCCAGCCTACTGATAAGACAGAGATGGGTATGACTCCACAGACAGTTAATGCTTCGTACAGTTCTACTAGCAATGGTATTACTTTCCCTGCAGGTATTTTGCAGTATCCATTTTTTGACATGAGTGCTGATGATGCTTTCAACTATGGAGCAATCGGTGTAGTTATTGGACATGAGATTACTCATGGTTTCGACGACAATGGTGCTCGTTACGATGGTGATGGAAATTTCTCAAATTGGTGGACCCCAGAAGACAAGGCTCAGTTTGAGGCTAAGGGTGACCAGCTGGCTGCCTGGTTTGATAAGATTGTTGTTCTGAAGGGTCAGAACGGTGAGCCTGATTTACATGCCAATGGACGTTATACTTTGGGTGAAAACCTGTCAGATCATGGAGGTCTGGAAATAGCATGGGAAGCTTATAAGGAGGCTACCAAGGGTCAGGAAGAGAAGATTATTGACGGTTTGACTCCTGCGCAACGTTTCTTCTTGGCTTACTCGTCTATTTGGGGACAGAATGTACGCGATGCAGAAATTATTCGTCGTACCAAGACTGATTCACATTCATTGGGTCGCTGGCGTGTTAACGGAACACTTCCACATATTAATGCCTGGTATGATGCTTTTGGCGTGAAAGAGGGTGATGCACTTTATGTAGCACCAGAAAACCGAATCAAGATTTGGTGATTTATATTCTAGTTGCTAAAATCGCAACTATGTTATAAAGAAACAATCAATTATAGTTAATTTTAACCAAATTGATCCTTAAAAGTTTTATAAATACGAGTGCAGCTTCTATCTTTGCAACAGTAAAAGAATAAAAGATCTCTCATACATAATTGGATTTTTAAGGTTTATAAGATTAAGGTTAAAAACAGGATTTGTCTTAGGCCACTTTCTATGTGAATAGATAGTGGTCTAAGTTTTTTTTTATTAAATTTGCACCAGAGTGTAATAAAAACAGTAAAGACATGAAAAATCTATTTGACATTAAGGACAGAGTTGCTGTCATGACAGGTGCTTGTGGTATTCTGGGTGCTACTATTGTTAAGTATTTTGCTTCTCAAGGATGCAAGGTTGTTCTTTTGGACTTGGAACGTGCTCGTGAGATTGGAGAGAAACTTGTTGCTGAAATCAAGGCAGAGGGTGGGGAAGCTATGTTTCTGCCTACAAATGTTCTTGATGCAGACGTTCTGGAGCAGAATTTGAAAGATATTCTTGCTGCATACGGTGGTGTAGATATCCTGCTTAATGGTGCCGGTGGTAACATGGGTGCTGCCAATGTAGCTCCAGAACAGACCATTTTTGATATGGACCTCTCTGCCACTAGTAAGGTATTTGAATTAAATATCTTTGGTGCTATTATCCCTACCAAAGTGTTCGCAAAAGCTATGGTAGAGAAAAAGAAGGGTACTATAATCAATTTCTGCAGTATGTCATCTTTCCGTCCATTGACTCGTGTATGTGGCTATGGCATGGCAAAATCTGCACTTTATAGTTGGACTCAATGGCTGGCTGGTGAATTGGCTACTAAGTTCGGCGAAGGCTTGCGTGTAAATGGTATCGCTCCGGGTTTCTTGCTGACTAACCAGAATCGTACTTTGCTGACTAACCCTGATGGCAGTCTTACAGAACGTTCGCATCAGATTATTGGGCATACTCCATTCGGTCGCTTCTTAGAGCCTGACGAGTTGGTTGGTGCCTTGCATTATTTAGCTTCCGATGCTTCTTTGGGAGTAACAGGTACCATCATGGCAGTGGATGGCGGCTTCAACGCGTTCTCTATCTAAAAAATTGAGCGTACATCGTTAAACTCTTCACCCTTCACCTTTGGCTTGCAACTTGCAAGAAATCAATTGGTTATGTGGGTGAAGAGTCACTTTGACTCTTCACCACTCTTCACCTTTCTTCATCTTTTCTGGGCAGAAGTATACTGTTTTTGACCATTCGGGGTGAAATGCGGTGAAGAGTGGTGAAGAGCTGAACCAACTCTTCACCTCTGCAAAAATCTGAAAACCAGAAAATTAGAGGCCAAAAGTGAAGAGGTGAAGAGTCTAGCGTTAATTCTCTTCTGTTTTTCTTGTGCTCTAGGCACGACTTGTTCTTCTGACTCTGCCTATCTTTTGACAGGCTTCTGTCAACCTTTTGACAGAGGACTGCCAACATAGTGACAGAGCTTCTTTTGCTGTATCTTTAGCGTACAGCTATGCATTCTATTTCAATAGGACCAGCCTTAGGCAAGTCTTTTACTGCCATGGCAGATCGTGCAGGGAATGGCTCTTTGAAAAACGTAGCATATACTTCATTAACTGCTGCAAAATCCTTGATGTCTGCCAGAAATACAGTGGTTTTGACTACATTAGCCATAGAGAGACCCTCTGCTTCAAGAATATGTTGAATATTGGTAAGACTCTGTCTCGCCAAGTCTTTAATATCACCTTCTGCAAATTCTCCTGTTTCAGGATTAATTGGAAGTTGTCCGGAAACAAATACCATATTGCCAGCTTTAATGGCCTGTGAATAAGGACCTATGGCTGCAGGTGCATCAGTGGTGGTTATGGCCGTTGGCAGTATGCTTTCTTCTATCGGTTCTGGAACCACGTCATGTTCTTGACTCTTAACCTTATTAGTCAGAATGATAACCAAGACAATTGTAAGTACATTGCAAAGGAGTAGTAAAGCGATAAATAGTTTTTTCATGTTTTGATAGATTTTATTGTTGACCTTTTTATTCGTATGTTTGTTCTTTGCAAAAGTAGAAATATTTTTTTATTCTGCAAAAAACTCTTACATTTGCTTATTAAAATGCATGAAAAAACTCCTAAATAGTTTGTGTCTATTTAGGAGCTTTTTCTGTGCCCGGAGCGGGACTCGAACCCGCACGAACATTACTGCTCCTAAATACTATTTAAGCATTCATAATCAGCATTTTGTAAAATTTCATTTTGCAATAAAATGTAATGAAATGCAACGAAAACTGCAAAATGTTTCAGCAATGTTTCAGCAGAATTTGGTTTCCCATGTATTTTTCTGTATTTTTGCCGCTGTTACAGAAACAAAGTTACAACATTTTTTCAACATGAGAAAAAAAACTCCGAAATTATGGCTACATCTTTCGTATTAGAACTGAACAACAGACCAAATAAAAGTGGGAAGTGGGCGATTTTATTAAGAATCACACAAGATAGAAAACTGCGTAGAATAAAGACTCCAATTGAATTGAAGAGTGAAAAAGATTGGAACAAAGAAAAAAAATGCATCCGTAGCTCTGAGCCTAACTACAGAGTCTGGAATGATTCTTTAGAAAAGTTTGTAGAATCGGCCAAGTCTGACTACCGCAAATTAAGAGATGAAGGGAAGGCAACTGTAGGAAACATTATCTTCGCGATAGAACAAAAAGAAACTAGTTCCTCATTTCTGGTTTATGCTAAAAAAAGGACTCAAGAGATTTTTGATGACGGTGGAGTACGAAATTGGCGAAAATATTATGGCTTTTGTGTGAAACTTGAGAAATTCATGAATGGAAAAGATCTTACCTTTAAAGAAATCACGCCTGCATTCGTGGATAAATTCTATCATTTTCTCTGTAATTTAAATAACAGCCGTATTACGGATCCAAGCAAGAAAGCCAAATTAAGTCCTAATACGATTGAAGTTCAGTTCAATATATTTAAGAGACTTGTAAACCATGCCATTGATCTTCAATTGATGCCATCAGATGCGTATCCTTTCAATAGCTTACAAATAAAAACAAAACCAACAGAAAAAGCTAAACTTTCTGAAGCTGAAATTCAAAGAATTGCAGAGTTAGAAGTTCCAGAGGACTCGTTGGTTTGGCACTGCAGAAATTATTTCATGTTTAGTTACTATTGTGCGGGAATCCGGGTAGGGGATTTCCTGCAACTCCGATGGTCTAATGTTTTTGATAATAACCAGAGGCTGACGTATCAGATGGATAAAAACGGAAAGATTCGTGATATGATATTAGTTGAGCCCGCACAAAAGATTTTAAAACTATACGAATGGACTGCAGAAAACAGAAGTAATTATATTTTTCCTCTTCTGGATAACAATGCTGAATATGCTTTAGCTGCAGATAGATGGACTATGCCAGCAGAAATAAAAAAGAAGCTGATGGAGGCCATTGGTTCAAAAACAGCGTCTATCAACAAACAGCTGAAAAAGTTAGCAGAACTAGCGGATATTCCAAAAGAGAATCTGTCATTCCACATATCACGTCATACTTTTGCTCATATGGCGAAAATAAAAGGTATTGATAATCTTATGGTTCAGGAAATGTTGGCTCATTCAAATCTTAAAACGACAGAGCGATATATGGGAAATTTCGACCACGCAACAACTGATGCTGCTCTTCAGTCTGTTTTTGAGAAACCAGTTGTAGAGGAGCCAAAAGTGCAGAATTTATCGACAAAATGGAACTACTGCCCTTCCTGTGGAACAAAACTCGATGGTAATTTCAAGTTTTGCCCTGGATGTGGCAAAAAGCTGGAATGACCCCAAAAAATCGGCTTTCAGAAACACCCCTTCCTGCCATTATCTCAAAGTTCGTGGACCAGTTCTACCCAGCAGGAATTATCGGCGCTTACAGAGGCTTATTTCCGTTTGTGCACTGAAATGCGTTATTTTGCAGGGCATATTTTGGGGTGGGGATGGTGTTTTTGGGGTGTTCTCTGGTTTAAGATAGAAAATGCGGCTCAACGAGTCGCATTTCTTATTCCTAAAGCGTAATAGATAGTATTACTACTCAGTATTATTTCTTTATTAGCGTCTATCCACTCCTGTGTTACGCCATTGTGATACTCCTTTGGGAGAGCTAACTTAGTTTCGTATGTACCTACGTACGTTGATTGAACAGCACTGATATAAGCATTTTCATAAGTCTGAACTGCTTCGGTAAAGAAACGTGAATCAAATCCTTTTAATTCTCTAGGAGCAAATGTATAGCCTTTCACTGTTGTTGGTAAATAAACATAAGTGTTGAACTTAAGCTTAAATGTAGCTTCGGTTCCAATGGCTTCCACTTCCTTAGCCGTAACGGTGAGCTTAACAGTTGCCTCATCAGTAATTTTCTTTGCCTTGTAAAATTTCTCCACTTTACCTGGCTCGGTAACGATGATTACATCTTTCTTTCCTTCAAAGTCTGTCACTTCATACACGATGTCAAACAGTTCGAGAGCTTCAGCTGAATAGTCATACGCAAGACAGCCCTCAATCGACTCAATAGGAAGATACACTGGCTGTGGATCTTCTGGAATATTATTGTCATCATCCTTGCTGCACGATGTGAAACTGTAAACTGACGCGAGAGCAAATGCCATAATCGCAATACTACTAAATAACTTTTTCATAATGATTTTTTTTTATTTTAGTATTCTACCCGTTAGCGGATTTGTATTTATAAATAATTAATGTTTAAAAGTTACACATATTATTGATTTTCAACATCTTAGTGGTGGTCAAATCATCGTATGCGCAACTTGACTGCAATATTCGCTAAATTTCTTGAGATCTGCAAGGATTTCTCCTCATATTTGTTAACGAATCGGGTAATGTACCACGTCGTGGTGTAGTACCGAAATTCTCTGATTTAGGAGTAATTGCCTTAAGTATGACTGCCGAACATCTTAGCACCTCACAGTTAGTATCTCGTTCAAATCAGTCAAGTAGTTTGGACTCCTGTGCTCACATTTCACTTTCCAGGGCTGCTTGGATTCGCCTTCTACACCTAGCTGAATGGTCTTGAGCCCGTAACGGTGGTTCAAGGCATCTATGGTCTTCATGAGCTGTTGGCGTTGGGGGCGGTTTGGTATGCTGTCGAAGAGGTCTCCCTGAATCTGGTTCATGCTGACTATATTGCTCACGATGACTCCTGATTTCTTGTATAGAATGCCTGGGCGGTAAATGTGTTCCAGTATTCTTAGTGCAGCATTGGTTATTTCAAGGGTATCAGAGGTGGGTACGACAAAGGTGGTGGAGGCACTGTTACCGTACTGCTCCAGGTCTTCACGGAAACGGTTGCTCATGAGGAAGACGGTTACGGCTTGGGCTCCGGCATTCTGGCCTCTGAGCTTATTGGCACAACTACCAGCGAATGTGGCTATTGATGCTTTCAGAGAGGGGAGATCACTGACCATTTCACCAAAACTGCGGCTGGTACAGATGTTCTTATTTTGTATGATTTCAGATGTGTCAATACAAGGAATACCATTTAATTCCAACCATGTCTGATGCCCAGGTTTGTGGAAATTGGCCCTTACCCAGGATTCACTCTTATCTGCAAACTGGAGGGGTGAATCTATTCCCAGGTAATGCAGCTTCTCAAAGGTTCTGTTTCCGATTCCCCAAACATCGGAAAGGTCGAAAAGTTCAAGGGCTTTTCTACGTTTTTCATCGGTATCTATCATGCACACTCCCCGGTATCCCTTGTACTTCTTGGCAAACTTGCTGCCCATCTTGGCTAGGGTCTTGCTGGGAGCCACACCCACACTTACGGGTATGTCTGTATAGAGCCTGATTCTCTCTGCCAGCTCACGCATGAATTCTTCCAGATTATACGTCCGCTCATAGCCCTTCAGGTTCAGGAAACTCTCATCTATGCTGTACTGTTCTACATGCATTACCGCCTTTCGCATGATGCTGTTCACACGCTTAGACATGGCGGCATAGAGATACATGTTGGTAGAGAAAACTTCTACCTTGTACCTGTCTACTATATCCTTTACCTTGAAGATAGGGTCACCTCTGTGAAGACCGATAGCCTTAGCTTCCGGTGTAAGTGCTACGATACAGCCATCGTTGTTACTGAGCACACACACCGGCTTGCCTTCCAGTCCCGGGTGAAAGACCTTTTCCACGGAACAGAAGAAGCTGTTGCAGTCTATAAGAGCCCACATTATTCTCTTGGTTTATGGATGATATAGGTAACTGTTCCCCAGATGGAAAAACTGTCTCCTGGATTAATCTTTATTTCCGGGAAATCAGGATTAGCAGGAATAAGCCATCCTTCAGAACCTCTTTTCTCAAAGCGTTTCAAAGTGTATTCTCCATTCAGCTCACATACCGCCACTTCGGATTCACTGGGATACCGCTTGCTCTTGTCTACGATGACCAGATCTCCGGAGAAGATGCCTGCATCTATCATGGAGTTTCCTTCCACGCGGATGAGGTAGCAGGATTCCGGATGAGGGCAGAGCAGTTTCAGGATTTCTATGTCCTGTGCTTTCTCATTATTGTCCAGAGGGATGGGGAAACCTGCAACTACACCTAGGTCAAAAAATGGAAGAGTGATGTCTTTTACTTGGGTAGCAGGAATGAATTCTCCCAGCATGCGGAGGCTGATGCATTCCTTAATGAAATCCGTCTTGTTCTCCTGCCTGTCTAAAAACTCTGCAGTACTGCCTCCAGCTCTGAATGTATAGAGCTTGCTGTCAATAGACTTTGATGGTCTTCCTGCTCCTTCACGTTTACCACCTCTTCTTTCCAGTTTCTTCTCTTCTTCCATGTGGGTTATAACTTAGTCAGCCACAAAAGTAAGATAATATTTTGAATAGTGTAATACAAAATCAAAATTAATGGAAGAAAAATGTATTCATACACTGTATCCCATACACACATACAGCAGATAACATTACATGTAAGTCGTTGAAATTTAGGATTATTAGGTGTATAAAAAGAAACAAGAGAAACTACTTTCTGAATGCAACGCCTATTACGCGGTTCGCAGCTGTTCCTCTTGTTATTTGAATGCAAAGGTAGTGGTTGTTTGTGGTACTTGCAAATAATCAGGCAGGAAAAGTCTTTTTATGGTGGAAAGAAAAAAAAGGAGGGGCATCAAATGATATACCCTCCTTCCAAAATATTAACAATTAAAAAAAATATGAAAAAAGAAACGAAATTACAACAGAAGGAAACAAACCGTAAACATAAGGCAAAGCCATACACAAACCAAAGCTTGTTTCTTATACGTCCAATCTTGCTTAATGAAATTCACGATTAAATTTGCTGCAAGCATACCAACCACCACGCAAAATACAGCTGAAGCAGCTATATATATGCGATACAACAAATCATCTACCATGGGTGATAAAAAATTTCAATACTACTAAAATCTTCGATAGATTGGTGTGAAAAGCCCAAACGATTTGTTATCATTGCTAATAACTCGATCTTCGAAGATTTGTCTAGCTCATTTACCTTGATAGTCAGCGAGTACGTCTGAGATTCCTTTTCATAGTCAATGTCGCTTTGCAATGCCGGATATGTTTGCATAAGTACATCGCGGAATCCTAGTAAGGATGAGACTGCTTCACCCTCTTTTATGTATGGAGTAGGGGTTACAGAAATGAATCCAGAATCAAGAATCTTGAAGCCATTGCCATTAATTCCGACTGAAAATTCACGCATGCCCTCGTAGTTTATGACGACAGCATCTGTGTTCTTATTTACAATGATTTTGTTTTTTCTAGGCAACAAATAGTCATTGATGTATCCCTGGATAATGACATGACTGTCAAGCTGCGACTTGTTCAAAATTAGTTCAATACAATCTCTAGAAAAGTGCATTTCTGCAAATGCTTTCAGATATCTCAGTTTATTCTTGAACACGAGCCAAGATCCTCGATCTCCTGTATAAGAAATAGTGTGTATCATATTTATTATTTTAGTATTAGCCCCTTTCCCTCCGGGATGAAGGGGAAGGAGAGTTTAGTTAGTCTTCTTCATTATCATTAAGAGCGATGCGGAGAGCGACTGCTGTATACACATCGATTGGCAATTTTTGCTCCTTTCCCTTTGAAACGTATTGGAAACCAAATTTGCGCAGATTGTCAGCTAGAATTTCGGCCATCTCTGCAGCTTCCTCGGGGTCTCCTTTGCATAATACAGTTTCAACAATATACTCAAACGGAGGCAAGGTCTCGTCATCGATTGGGAATACTTGATACTCTGAATCTTCCACAAGGACACGATCTCCCAAAGAATTCACCTTCAGGGATCTAGCGATTATTTCACCATTGTCTTCAACAACCAGGACTCTTTCAACCAGGCCAACTGAAAGATCAATGGCGCTGATAGTAACAGAAGTTAAACATGGTTTATATGCATCTAAAATTTTCATATTCTTTTTTTGCTTTTTTAGTTAAAAATTAGCCTTTACTATATGCAGGAAGTGAAGGCTACTTTTGAGCATCCTGCTTGCTCAGTAATTATTACTCATCATCACGCTCATTACCACCATGCATCCAGTCTAAGGTTTCTTCCTCGTCGTACTCAGGGTTTGGGGCGTCGTCTTCGCACTCATCAATATTTTCAAGCCAATCTTGAAAATGGCGGCAGTATCCCTCCTCGTCATAGAAACGACATTCTTCACAAAATTCTTCTGTCATAATACTTGATTTTTTACACTTATAATATAAACCTCTCTTTCTACAATATTCTTCGGCTTTTTTTGCTTTCAGGGAGGCCAGGGAGGCTAAATAACGTTCAGCTCTTTCAGTAGCGCTCTCTACTAGCTGGATTAGCTCTTCGAGGTTGCTCGTCAAGTCCTCTTCACCAATCTCATTACCAGCATTCTTAATACCTAAGAGCTTTAACAATTGGAGAACCTCAACCTCAGGAGGTCCTTTCAAGAAATTTTCTTTTTCCATAATTGTTTTGTTGTTTTTAATGTTAATCTCTGGGACAAATTTAGTGAGGCTTTTTCAGCCTAGGAAAAAAAAAGGTTTGAGGATGCATAATAAGAAAAAAGTTGCCAAAAGCATATGTTATTGGCAAAAATGTGATAAATTTGCGACATGAGAAAAATAGCTTTTCAGCTTTTGACCGATGAGGAATTACGAAATGCTCTGAGGATTGTTGTTGGAGGGAAAGAACCTTACCTCTCTTTGTTATATCCCAAAAAGATAGAATATATTAGCCTTTTAGAAAGATTTGGAATGTCAATCCAAAAGGAATTTTTCTCTGAATCACGCATGAAAAGGCATAGCCGTCTGAATTTAATTAAAGTCCTTCAAAAATTTGAGGAGTATTTTGATATGCAATACGGAGAAGGCTCCCTTTATTCATTCTTGAGAGCTTTGGAGATTTACAATGTTCTTCGCAGATATTATCAGTTTATTGCAGCTTATAAGAGCAAAGATGAAGCAATCATTGACTGCTTGGAATTTTTCTTCTTGACAAGCAGCAAAGGGCAATGTGGGAAGCTGGAAAATCAGATATTGGAGTTTCAAAGGAAAGATAAAGATGTTTTTTGGGGTGCTATTTGTATTTTCATAGCTCGTATAGGACTATATGATCCTTACATTAAGAAAACAAAAAAGGATGGTTATAGACTTTATTTATTTTTTAGGAGTCAGGTTCTTCCATTTTTTGAGGGGCGAGAGACTTTTCCTACCCAAGAAGAGGCTTCTTTCAAATTAATTAAAAATTGGGCAGATCTTATTTATGAAGCAGGAGATACCATCCGTTATTGGAGTACAGGCAAGGTAAATGGAAACATAATATTTGAATATCCCATCAAAGATGAGATGTCTTATTGGGTTTTAGAAAATTGCGAAGGGTTAGGGCGTGATAATCCAATTATTTGTGTGAAATGTTTTACAGATGTAGAGCCAATGTATTTGATAGCAGTATATTCATATGAATTAGACTGCGTACCTAGACTTTGTAGAGAATATTCTGCCTTTTTTTGTGAGCAAAGCGATAGGTTGTTGATGTCCTTAAATAATCTTCCAATCAACAAAGATAAAGTTTATGAAGTTTCCTTTAATAAAGAATATGACATTTTGTATGTTAAATCTAGAATTTCTGGAAACTCAATTTTGACTTTGAAAAGAGTAACATCTGATATAAAATACAAGCGCCTTACAATACAAATCGTTCATGCCATTAAGCCATTTTTTGAAGAATATGTGGAGCAGTGGCCAAATCGTTATTTCGGACAGGAAGGTGTTCATTTAATAATTAACGGGTTTAATAGCCAAGACGAATACGTCGAGTTTCATATAGAAGATCTATCAACAAAAACACGATTTAAGGCTGTTGTAAAAAAAGATAATTTCCCGCTTGTTAATACTATTCCAATAAATTTGAAAGGTGTTAATATTATAAAACGGATTACAAATTCTGAAGAACAATTCTACATTGAAGGGGCAGGTGTGTCATTCCCTGTCCAGTTAGAACTAATAGAATAAATGATAGATTTATTGATTTTTGTCATTCCGGTTGTCCTGATAGGAAAGATGTTTTGCTTTATTCCTTTTCCAAAAAGAAAAACAACACCCTAGAAGGTGTTGATTAGTGTGATACAGAAAGCAGTGTTGCAGAGTGCACTTTTACTGGCCCCTGTCTATCGGCCAGTATTTTATTGAAGGAGGCAGTGGCAGAATGATCCACCACCTCCATTTTTAATCATTTTGTCAGCTTAAACTCATGAAAGCCGTAAAATATGTCTTCGTCATCCATCTTCTCCACATAATCATCCAATGCTGATTGGATAGCGTTAACATCAGCTTCAACTTCATGCCCGACTATTTTACCAGTGTATTTAGCTGCTTCTCCTAGCGATTCGAAGTATTCCCAGTCTTCGTAAGAATCCAGAAAATAATGTTCTGGAAAGTAATCGAAAGAATTGGTATAGAATACTTCACAACCTGGTTCTTGTTCTTGATAATAAACCGTAATACTTGGGAAGGTCTTCTCTATGAATTGTCTGAACCCTTCCTGTTCACACCAAGCTGTGGATTGGTATATTGTTAAGATGTTGTTTTCCAATCCAAAGTCAGTAATCTCACCACGGCAACGGCATTGTTCCCAGTCGCCACCAAGATAATTGATGATACAACCTAGCCACATAGTTCCAAACCCATTCTTAACAAGTGGAGTCTTTCGCTTGTTGTTGTAGTCTAAGGCTTTCTTGAGTGCCATTATCTCTTTGATGTCTCCTACGCATTTATAGGTCGTGTCGCACCAGTTCGGCATAATTTATCCTCCTAATGATTAAATCGTTCTATATTGTTTCTGTTAAGCAAAGTGGCTACAGTACTAGGTCTGAATTTGCATCCTTGGGAAGATACAAATCCTTCCTTATTTAGACTGTCAGCCATTTCCTGTAATGTAAGATCTTGGGTTGCTAATGTTCTCAGCATAGCCACTGCTCTCTTGTTGTTAGGATTATCTGCTGCTTTCTTTCTGTTGGTTGCATTCGATTTGGCTAATGCAGCTGCATGCTTGCCCATAAGATGTTCTGGGTTTCCTAAATGTGAGCCCCTGGCTTTCTTTGCCTGAAGAGCTGCTTTTGTTCTGATGCTTACAAGCTCTGCCTCGTATTGGGATATTGCACCCAAAATGTGCAGAACCATCTTGTTTGCCTGTGGAAAGTCACAGAAGATAATCTCCGTATCGCTTTCTAATAATTGAGAAAGAAAAGCAACGTTACGTGCAAGTCGGTCTAACTTTGCAACTATCAGTGTTGCACCAGTTTTCTTACATGATTCCAAAGCTTCTGTAAGTTTCGGTCTGTCTGTTTTACGACCAGACTCAACTTCTACATATTCTTCAATCGGTCTCGTATCACGAAGGTAGTTGTGTATTATTTCTCTCTGTGCCTCAAGACCGAGTCCTGAGTATCCTTGTTTCTGTGTGCTTACCCTCAGATAAGCCACATAGTTCTGTCGTTTGTTCATTTTTTACTGTTTTCTTGAATATTAGACGAACGTCTAATAAGCGTGAAAAAGAAATGCACCCCTGTAAAATCACAAAAATAGTTCTTTACAGGAGTGCATAATCTCACTCTTTGTTCATTCTCTCAGCTTTCCGTTTCTTGTAGAAGTAGAAAGTTATCAAAACCGCCAATAGTACCAATGACAACGTGTCTCTAAATGTAAAGACTAACGTAATCATGGTTCCGTAAAAGTTATGTATCCTACATAAATCATTGCTGATAGTATTAGGATTGTTTGAAGAATCTGTTCCATTACATCATCCAGGTTCTATCAATGCAGGTACGGTAATAACTCTCGCCAATAGGCATCTTGACATGACGTTGGATTATCTTCCACATCCAATCGTCGAGATTCTTTGCCTTCTCCTTTGCATTCTGATGGTTGATGCTATCGGGAAAATTGCTGAACACTTTGCGTAATGCTCTGTACCGGGAACCTTCTTCGAGGCTATCCCAATACTTCATTGTAATACGTTTGGTTTCTGTTGCCATAGCTTTATTTGTTTAAAATGTGAGCTATCTGATAACCATAGCACCAATGACCGTCAGAGAGGTCAAAGACCACTTGATTATGTTTATCTAAGTCGCATCGGTTTACACTACGGCCATACTTGGTACCTTCTTTGCAAATCTCTATCCCTTCTACAGTAGCAGTTCGTAGCTGTTTCTGGCCCCATAAGCGGTAATCTACTTTGGAGCCTATACATATTATTTTCATTGTTCCTGTAGTTTTGAAGAATACTTGGTTTTAATGTAAGTGGTAAGGATAGAACGAATACATTCCATTCTTTCATCCCAATCCCAGCGGAATGTTTCCCGATGAGGGTGGTTATCTCTACCTTCGTACTGAACTTCCTTCTTAATGGTTTGAGTTGATGTCATTTCCTTGAAGTTTAGGTCATGGCAGAAGCCATCACAATCGATGTACCTATTATCAATGGTACCTTCAAAGTGGAAGTTCAGCTTATGCTCTCTACCATAAATTGCAACATGGTAGAATGTCGCATCCCATCCATTAGAAACTCTATCGCATCTGAGCTTTTTTGAAGTTATCCTTTTTTTTGGCTCTTTACTCCAACAGGCAGGTTCACCTGTTTCCTGAACACATCTGATTATGGTCTCAGCTTTGACTGCAGACAAGTCTGCAAGTGTAGCTCTATTGATAAGCTCCAGCTTCTTTGCTGGTGCTGTCCTACGAAATAATTCTTTGTTCAAATCCATAATTGTTTGTTTTTTAAATGTTTACAATTTGCCCTCATCATTGAATGAATAGTAGCTCTCTGGAGTCACGATGATATGATCCAGGAGTTTTATATTCAATACTTCTGAGGCTTTCTTTATTCTCTCAGTCAACCTCTCGTCATCATTTGATGGCTTTAAAGAGCCGCTTGGGTGATTATGGGAACAGACAATTAATTTGGCATTCATGAGCAGGCTGTACTGCATCAACATCCTAATGTCTACAGTGGTTTCTGTCAGCCCACCGCTGGATATCGTTGACCAACCAAGTAGCTGTAGGTTGTTGTTCAGGAATAGAACCTTGAATTCTTCTCGGTATTCAATGGTGTCAGGGTTGTAGCATTTTTCAATTAGAAAATCATAACAAGCTGCACTGTCTGTCAACTTTCGTCTTTCCTTGATTTTTGGTTTGTAGGCTACTTCAACTTCGCCAACCTTATCATTTACTTCCATATTGTTTTGATTTTTAAATGATTAAACAAAAAGCAGGGAGAAGAACTTTCCTGTAAAAATTGGTTTGGTTCTTCTCCCTGCGTGGGGGTTAAATTAAATGGCAATCTTCAATGATCCAGCCACTTTACTTGTTTTGATGTAGCTTTCGTAAGGCAAATCGGGATATGCTTTCTTGAAAGCAGCTAAATCAAAGCTGTTTCTCTGTGTATCCTCTAGTCTGGTAAAACTGATGTTATCGCCCTTCCAGTTCTTGACATCGAGGAAGAGCATGGTCTCAAGAATGTCCTTCTTGATGAAATTCAGCTCTTCCTCTACCTCCTTCTTGGTCTGGATAAGCTTGATGATACGCTTGCATTTTTTCTCAACATCCTTCGGTAGTTCATACGGATTGTTGAATTGAATACCATTACGGTCTGCTTCTAGAAGAGCCTTACAGATTTCCGTTGGAATGCGCTCAATAGGAACCAATTCTGCAATGTGATTGACCGTTCCATCTTTCTTAGTCTTGTTACAGATGTGGATTACACTTAGTTCGATGACTCTTGCTCCAGGATTCTGCAACTCAAACATATAGGCATAGCAGCTAAGTTGATAGCGGACTTTAGCCATCTGTGCTTTGGTCAGTTTAGCGTTCGAATAGGTTTTGATGTCAAACAGGCTGAACTCTGTATCAGACAACCTGGTTACTAAATCGATGTTGCTTGCGTAGTAATCGCCATCGGTAACATTGTACTCACTAGCTTCGATGTTCATATCTGCTGTGAGGTTTCGGAAATCTTCCGTCTCTACGGTACCATCGTGATCGAATTCATTGATTAGTCTTTCGATTGACTTGTGAACGCTAGATCCATATTCTCCGGCACGCTTGATAAGATACTCAGGGCATCCATCGTACTCTGTTCCAGCTACTTGTCTTTGGATTGCCTTGGTTATTCCAAACAACTGCTTCTTCTCACCATTGGGTAAGGTTAGCCAGTATTCATGTGGCTCCTCTAAGAAGGTTACACCACTATTAACTAATTGGATTTTTGCCATAGTACTTATGAATTAAGGGTTTGTAATGCCTTCTTTCTGCTAGTCAGAAGGTTTTTCAACTCAGGATTACTCTCAATCGTCTGGGTGTTATCCAGGTATAACGAGATCAATGATGCAATATCGGTCGTTGCGTTGATAGCTGCTTTCAGTGCTGCATAAGCATCTGGTGCAACCTGTGCAGGACGATTGTTCTGCTGTTTTGGTTGTGCTTGCTGGCGCTGATAGCTGCCATTGCTTTTCTGCTGATAACCATTTTTGTTAACGGTCTGTTGCATCTGTGGCTCTCCATCTTCACTGATGTGGTCGAAACCATTGTAGATGTAGAGGCCTAAACCATGTCTTGCCATGCACTTTACGGTAGAGCGTTGAATAGCCGAGCCAATATCAAATGTTGTAGCGGCTTCAACACGCTTTTCAACATACTGTTTGCTCTGTTTATCATACACTTGTACAGTGTAAGGGAATGATTTCATGGCACGATTTGAATAGTCCATGACACATAGCCAGTCTTCATAGGTGATACCATCTGCTTCAACAGAGGTGTGAACCATAAGGCCCATCTCAGACTCAAATACTGGGAGTCCTGTTGTTGGGCTTGTATGAATCTTGTACGTGGCGGATGGATAAAATTGTTTGAAAACCTTCCACGCCTGACTCCATGAGAGGTAGGTTAGGTTAGACTTCTTTTCTGTTTCTTCAGAGAGGTCTGCATTGTACATAGCATCGAACATAAGGGAACGACGCTCATCTGCGGTGGCATCCGCAGGAATCTGTGGTTTTGTAAATTTGCACATAATCGTTTAATTTTTAAAGTGTTAATAATGTTGTCATTAAAAGAAAAAAGGAGGAGGGTACACATACATCTTCTAAAAAATAGTAATGTTGTGTACCCTCCTCCTGGATAGGTTAATTTGGCAAATCTTAGCTGATGAACCAACTCCACTCATCTGATTCTTGGTTTACGGCTGCAGCAATACCCTTACTTACAGTATAAGCATTGGCAGATCGCTCCAAAGAAACGTCAATGTAGTTATTTTTATAGTTCGTCAGCAGCATATAGAACTGCCAAGCAGATATCCGATTACCGAAACCGCCGAAATTCTCGTCGGTATAATAATCACGGATCATCTGATTTATCTGGGCTTCAGGGAGAATAAACTCCGGGATACCCAGCTCTGTCTTCATTTTAGTAGGCATTTGTGATACCATTCTTGCACGTCCCAGGAACTGGGCTAGTGTGCTCAAGTCAATATAGGTATCATTAAGCCTTCTCATTTCATCAAGATGCTGCTTATAGTCATAATGCTGCAGCAGTTCCAGCGTGTACTTGTACAAATCCGCTGTATTGGTAATCTTGATGTTAAAGTTACATCCGTCTTCAGACCTAATGAGGCCATTAACGCAGACGGTGTTCAGGAAACCCACACTAAGCTTCCATAGCTGTTTTTGGCTTGAATTGCCTAACAGGTTGCAGTCTGCATAATTTCTTACGAGACAAACCTGTAAGTGGCAAATACTTCCGTTTATATTTGCAGAGATGGATGGGATTTCAATCATCGCCATCATTCTCTGGTAATACGAATCAGAATCTTCTGGGCGCAGATTTTCTACTAATTTGCCCATGCCGAATCTGTTTCTCAGTTTTAATTCGTGAGACACCCTTACGAGTGGAGTGTTAATGTCTTCTCCATCGAAGTAGGTGCCCACTGCATCTAATACTGTTGAAATGCCCTCTACGTGAGAAATAGTTTCCACGTTATCCCTTGAAAATACTGGGGTCAGCATTTCGCTTAATTCTTGAATTCCGATTTCCTTGGTATTACCCAAGATGAACGGACTGTGTTGTTGCGCCAGCTCAGTGCTAGCTGCAACAGAAAGGTTGTTGTCATCCATAGCTTTTCAGTTTATGGGTTAAACATATAGTTATTGTTGTTGCTGTAGGTGATCTGCCTCTTCAGCATTCCCTGTTACAGCGTTGGCGATGTTCTCGTCATTAGCAGGTTGATTCTCTTCATCAGACGGTTCAACTGCGGGACCTTCTTGTTTTGTCTGGGCTGTCTCTATGACCTGCTTGATGCAGTAAATGATAAAGCCCCATACGATAAGGGCTATGATAAGCCCTGAAATTCTGTTTTTCTTCATAATCTATATCTTTTAATTTGTTAATAATCAATATTATAAATAAGGGTTTAAGAGGAAATTTTCTGGCGCGGAAATTAATGGTGAGAGCAGTTGAGAAAAGAAAATCCCGCAGCAAATTAATGCTACGGGGACAAAAAATAATACTACCAAACAAACTCAAGCCCGATGTTTACTTCCATTCTCTAGATGGAGGTAATCATCGACCAGGGTCATCTCCCGGAATGTTCTCGCTTCTTCAGCAAAGATCCAGTCGGTGACACGTCTGTCTAGTAGTTGGTTTAGATCACTATACTAAACCGTTCGGAAACTCTGTCTGGCTCTCCTCGCTCAGACACGACAGTTTCCGTCTCTTATATCTATGAATAAGGGCATGAAAGGATCTGGGACGGCAGAATTCCTGTATCACTCATTTTAATAGAAAATAACCAGCCACCGTATATGGCAGCTGTGAGGGGGTGGGAAATAATTAGATTAAATTAATGAGAAAGAAAAAGAGAGGGCACGTCATCACGACGGACCCTCCCCAGAATATTAAAATGAAAATAAAAGTATTATATAAAAATTTAGTAATCAATTTGATTTAATGGCCGAAGATTGGCACAAATGTTATGCTTCTTTGCCAGATGTAATTACCAATCTCACGTTGATTGTTGAAAGATACTTACCCAATGAATCATAGCGATCTTTACTGCGTTTTGACCTTGGAAGCAGATCAAAGAGAGTGTGTAGGTCTATCTTCAGGAGATAGGCCGAATTGTTTTTTATGGCCTCGGCCAAGCCTTTGTCATAAGAAGATAATATAAGTAGGTCGCCGGCGAATCGATTGTTCTGTTGCTGAACTTGTTGCTCTATCTTCTTCTCATAGGTTGTCTTCTCTACTTTCTCGTCGGTTTTTGTTGTCATAACCCTCTCCAAGATAAGGTTCTGCCAAATATTAAATAAATCCGTATCTACCATAGTTTCAATCTTTTACTATAAGGTTAGTAGTAATCCTGCCGTATTTTTCTGGGTGTATTAACCCAATACTGCCGCCAGAAAAATCTGGAATCCTTATTGGTGTTAGAAAAATTGAGATTATGATTATTGATAAAAAATTTCGTTTCAAATTAAACATCAGTAAAGAAGCCTATACCAGTAAGGATGATGCTACAGCCTGTTTGACCAAGAATGGTGCAAAGGCTATAGGTAAGAATAAGATGGCGTTTCTGGAACATGAGGTAACTGTCGATGAGTTCATGCAATATGCCTTGAATGGATACAGCTTTTGTAACTTATTTGCCTTCAACCCAAACCTTCAATACTGGGTTCAATACAAGGATAAACGTTATCTTCAATACCCACTGCATATGAAGGGGCCAAATAAAGGTGCCATGAAACTGTGTTTCAAGTCTGATGCATTTTTCTCAGGAGCCCAGGCAGTGTTTGTAGATATCGACTTGACTAGGTATACGGATGTGAAGGAGTATCTTGATGTTCTCAGCATCAAACCTACCTGTACCTACATGAGCTTCTCTGACAGGAAGGAGAAGAATGGTATTATTAGCCGTAGGTTCAGGATGGTCTACGTATTCAGTGAGATTCTTGGTTCAGAAGATTTCGTCAGGATATCCAGGTTCATCACTAATCAGATTGTCATGGACACAGGTGAACCCATGGGCGATGACTGTGGTTGCAGGAAGAGCCAGTACATGAATGGCGTTTATGGAAATAAAGAGGCATATTGTTCCTATGCCATCTATTCATTGAATGATTTCCCTTGTGAAACAGAGAATATCGTCATAGAAGATGATACCATACCAATATCAGATCCAGTAGTTGAGAATGAGATTACCTTCTCTGAGAACCTGGTCTATGAAATGAAAACCTACTCTTATACAGACTTCATGCACTATAATTCATTGAAGTATAATTATTTCTATCGTAAAGAGGGACCGATTTGGATAGATGAAAAGTACCAGTACACAGATGATTCCTATCTTCAACTATGGTGGTATCCAGAGAAGATCTGTGACACACAGCGCAGAAGAAAACGCTTACTCAAGAGGGCATGTCTCAGGAGACTGATGAAGCCTGACGTTGATGCAGATACCCTATTGTTCAATATGTATGTTGATGCAAATAAATTCTTTGATAACACAGATGGCATCCTAAATCCAGAAACCTTCCAGTTTTACACAAGGAAAGCTTTGTCTATGGATGATGATACTCTAAGGGAGTTCTGTCAGAAAGATATAGAATACTGGAGAAACAATAGACCACAATTCATCACAAAGGATTGCAGTAATACTGATATTCGTACTATTACAGGCCATATGAATCGCCAGAATTTTGCCGAAAAATATGATTCTTCTCTTTCTGTCATGGAAAATGCCGAGAATATGGGAATCTCAAGAAGAAGTGCCTATCAGTATTGCCAGGAGATGGGTATTGAGACTGGGAAATACAGGGATGAGAAGGTTGAATTGTTCCAGAAACTTTACGATACAGGGAAATCGTTAAGGCAGAATAGGGAGATTCTGGAACAAAATGGCCTTACTCTTTCGATTGACACAATAAGAAGATGGAAGAGGGAGTACCTAGAAGATTTGCCAAATTTGGATCTTCCAAAATGGAATTTGCCTTTACCTACCATGAGGGATTTCTCTTATTACTACCAAGGAAGAAATATTTCATGAACCTTTCACTGCCGTTGGAGCTAGCGACAACACTTCTCATCGACGGAGGAAGATGAGGAGTTCTGCAGAAAAACGTAAATATAGAAACATATATCATTATTACTATGAATATATAATTACATATATATAATAATAGTAGTAATAATATCATTTAATATAATAATATAATAATCAATAATAAAAGATAATATAATACAGTACAACAACTAATATAGCGTAAATGCACAAAATCGTACACTTTATTATCTTATAAATATAGAATATATATGAAACAATTCATTGAAAATAACACACGATTTCGCTTCTACTATAATGGATGCATAGCCATCTCTGAAGACGGATTGACTGCCAGACAACTGAAGTTTGGTGAATACAGTAGAAAATGGTCTGCCGGAAAGAAAGACTTGAAATTGAAGAAGGATCTTTTGGGAAGAACCTATGTTGTATCAACAAAGTGGGACAAGAACTTCAAGGTCATCATTTCAGAAGCTGTAGCAGCTTGCTTCTGTCCACCGAGACCATCATCTGATACACCAAATGCTTATGAGCTTGTACATCTGGATGGAGACTTGGACAACAATAATTACAAGAACCTGTCATGGCAGGAGAGGCATCAGTATCACTCAGCCAAGAGTTCAGAGGTGGTTGACTATAAAGGCCATCTTATTACTGTCAACAATGATGTGACCTTCTACGATAACGATGAGAAGAAACCGCTTGATATCTGTGACAGCATGGGAGACGCTGATATGGATCTTATGTGCTGCATAGAACCACACCTATGTCTTCATGCAGCATATGGAGCGCATTGTCTGGATAGACCTCATATTGATGAACTGATGGCAGAAGCTGGTTATGTCCAGGGGGACTTTCATGGCATGAAGAACCCGGAAATCCTTCACATAGATAATGACTGGAAGAACTTCAACCCAGATAACTTGAAGTGGATAGAAGGGGATAGCGCTGAGTATGATGCTTATCGAAAGCAAAAGATCGATGACATGAACGCGCGTCTGAAGGAACTTAATCCGATAAGGGGTGTACCGGACTTCTATCTTCAGAAGTATGGGCCGTATAAAGGAAAGTTCAGTTTCTCATACCCTTGGGGTAGTATGAGATAATGAACCAATGACCACCTGCATATTTGTGGGTGGTTTTTTTATTTTGGATATATCAATAACCGCCCTGTTTACCACCTGGTATACCCCAGACTAACCTTTCGTATACCATAATCAGCTTACACTCTGATAATCAGCACATCTTATGTAGTGTATGTATACCTCCAATACATGTATGATACACCTCCTGATTACCTTTCCTATCTTGTAAAAAACTATTCTGTTACCTTTGCACCATATAAAATAGTTAAAATACAATAAGATGGAAAGAACCAACAAAATTAATCCGGAACTACTCGCTAAACCTATAGTAATGCTGACTTGCAGAGAGTTTCTGGAACTCCTTGATGCCTATTTTGTTGCAAAGGGAGTGGATAAAAAGAAGAAAGAAATTGTGTACCTGCATGGCCTGAAAGAGTTAGCTGAATATCTCGGCTTGAGTTTACCAACGGTTAACAGGCTTCGTAATGCAGGAGTATTTGACCTCGCTACTATACAGCGTGGGAGAATACTCCTATTTGAGATGGACAAGGTTGTGGAATGCCTTGATTCAACGCCAAACAAGAACCACAAGAAGATGGTTGCTCGTCTGAATAGATGAAAAGAAAGAAGGCGCTGATTATGGCGGCCCTTTTCTTTTTTTCTTTTCTGGATAGAGGGCTGATGTAGGTGACTATAACATCCTAACAACCACATTATCGGTCTATAGTAAGAAAAAAAAGGAGAGCGTTGCTCCCCTTTTTTTTTTTGATCTAGACGGTTGGACAAGATGTGAAGGCTTTTTGGTTTTTAAGTTAATAAATTAGTTAATTAAATTAATCCATATGGAGTATTGCACCAGGACCGTAAACCTCTTTAACGGAATCCTCTAATTGCTTGTATGCTAGAGGGTTCTTCTTTAAAGATGTAGGCGCTGATATGTATACTATATTAGCATCTACATTGTAACCAATATATTTCACGTCTGACACGATTCTTCTAGTCTTCATAAAGAACAACTTGATGACTCTCTGCCATCTGCTAATCTTTGGCGCAAAACTTTTCTGTTCCATTTTGTGGGCTGTCTTTATTAGAATAATAAAATCCATAATCAAACTGTAAATGACACTGTAGTGTCGTGAGTAAATAGGGTTCTGACACATGCTAATAGTGTTTGTGCATCTGATAATCTGCCGATATCATTTGCATTATGAACCTGGATTGTCAATTCATCTGACTTGTTATTATAATGAATGCTTTTAACCAAATCGGATTCGTTGATACTGTCCAAGTGCTCAATACAGTCTTTCAGGTAATTACAGCTAATCTTCCCATCTTTGTACTGCAAGTTATTGTAAGTACCTCGAATAATTGTTTCTCTTAAGATGTTAGCATCTTCAGAGCTCTGTTCAAGCCTTATGCTCAGCTCTAAACCAAACACTTTAACGATAGGAGATAGAGCTGTTACCAGCTTCTGCAGTTCAATATTGTCCTCCATATGGAGGACAATTGATTTCTTTACGTCTGTCATTGTATTTTACTTTAATATTTTAATCAATTTGTGGATAACCTCAGCCTCTTCACCTAGTTCAGAGATCATACTTAAATTACCTACAATTATTAATTTAAATTTTGCACGTGAGAATGCCACATTCAATTTCTGAGGATTATAAAGGAACTCAGCCATCTCTTGGGCATACTCCATATTGCCTGTAGTAAGACTGAATATGATGACCTCACGTTCTTGTCCCTGAAGCTTGTCAACAGTGTCTGAAACAACGCCCTTTAGTTCTTTTCCGACACCTTGCACTGCATGATGTATGTTGGTTGCCTGGGCACGGAATGGACTGATAACTGCAATTTCTGAAGCTGGCAGTCCTCTTTCTATAAATCCCTTTACACAACCAGCAATAGTTTTAGCCTCCTCATCTGACACCTGCTCACCATCGTGCTCGACGTTAATCAAGGAAACCGGTGTGTTATAAGAGAAGATAGGGTCAGAATCCTTAATATCATGGCCAACTCCTGTCTGACCACATTTCAGCTTACTATCGTAAAACAGCTGTGAAACCAGACTGCAGATACCCGGACTCATTCTAAAACTCTTATCCAACATTGTACAATCAGGATTGAGCAGATGCTCGAAAATGGAATGTGAGAATTCCTTTTCGTTATCCTTGGACTGTACAATCGGAGGCAGCTGGCGATCATCGCCACAAAGGATCCATTTTTTGAAGTTATTCATGGCCATGACTCCTAGAGGGATTGATACCTGCCCAGCCTCATCAATAACGAGTACGTCGGCTTTAAGACCTCGGCCTCTTCTTGTATACATAGCATGAGGTGTCATACCGATGAGCATAGGCCCTTCTATTGAGTTTATCTTATCGATATCTGGAAAGACCAGGTTAGGAATTTCAACCTGTTCCCCATTAACCTCAATAAAGAGGTCTCTGGCATGGCAAGTCTGTCCTATCTTTACTGTCAAAGTATTAGGAATCAGTTCCTTAACTTTCTTTAGTACGTTGTTGATTGCTAAATGGTTTGGTCCAGTGATAATAACTCGTTTTTTCTGATAGTACATCATTTCTAAAATCAACCAAACTAAAGCCCATGTCTTTCCTGTCCCTGGGGGGCCGACTATATGATATCGGTCCTTAGCAGCCAGTGAATTGACAATAGATTGCTTCTGGCTAGGTGTAAATTCAAGACCGAATTCCTTTTCCGTTTCCTCAACCTCTTTTAAGCAAGCCTCACGGTTTTCCATGCTTACTGGTCTGTGCGTATTCAAAATGTGCTCATCCCAGTATTGGGAATCTGGAGTCAGGGTGTCAAGGAACTTGTTGTATACATTTGCGCGGAGATCTATTAAACCCTTGTCGATAACGAGGTTTTTTTTACTCCATTCCTCAAAATCACTAGGCATATCCATAGGAAAAACCGCAAGCGTAATAGCTCCTCCGTCTGCATCGATTTCTTCAATCTTTGCATTAAGCCCACTACGTAGGCCATCTTCATGAAGAAGGATTGGATCGCCTTCCTTGAAGTCGGCTAGGTTTATGGGTGCATGTACCTTGAGGAGAATTTCTCCTTCAGCATTTCTGCTGCGAAAATCTTTATCCAAAGTGACGTTTGCTATAGCCTTTCTTTTACGGCATCTCTCATTGATCGGAAAGGCCAGGAGAGCTTCGTGACTCTTGTTAGCAGCTTCTGCTTCAGAGTCGAAGAATTTCTGTAGATTATATTTATTAAATTTCATGAGATAAAATTTATGCTACTGGACGTCCAGTAGCTGTTTTACAATTTCCATGTGGTAATGCCTTTTGGCTTTTCCCCCATGGGTTTATGAATAATGAAATTATACGAGAGATCAATCCTTTGTTCTTATGGAACTTAGGTCTCACGTAGTATACAGGTAACTTGTAAGTTACGTTGTCAACATATATTTCACATCCGCCTTCTTTCTCAATATAGGTTCTAAGATCGTATCCCATGGACTTATAATCAATTCCATGATGTTTCAACGCCTTGCCTATATCTGATAAGCGGTACCACAATCCCTTTGGGAGAGCTACGGGCTCTATGCCTGTGGTTAGTAGCTCGAATCTAAATTCCTTTTTCATAATGAAAATTATGAAAAAGCCTTCTTCTTGTTCAATATGTCAAAGATCGTTTGCCCCATTTAAGGAGCTAAGTGAGAGGATGGCAAACCAATGCCAACCTCCCTTTTTTGTCCTTTCGCTAAAGGACTCCCCTGGAGAGGGGGTTACCAGTTAACCATGAATAGGATATACCCTATCAATGCCCAACAAATGATAAAGAGGGTACAAATCATGGCAACTTGCTTTGCTGGTTTTCTCTTACTCTCTCTTGTCATGGCTCTTGAAACAGGAACCATGATGAGCATAACCAATCCCTGGAGGATGAACAACCATGCGTGTGTGGCAGAGAGGGTGCTAAGCAATGCTACACCGACCATCAAAGCCAAAACTACGAGATATGTTTTGCAACTAGGTTTTGACATAGCTGTAACCCCCATCTTACACTTCGTTTACTGGTACTGGATAAAACTGTTTTTCGTCTTCTTCCTCGTCCCAATCATCCTCTTCGTCCCAATCTTCATCGTCACTATCAATCATAAGACTGATATAATCGTCTGTGATACCGAGAAGGTCTTTGGAAAAGTGTAACCATCGCTTATACTGTTCAAAGGTGATGGTGTCAGGAATGTAAATTCTGACAACAGAGTCATTAAAACTGTTCATGAATGATAGATTTTAAAAAAGGTTAAATACTTAGATGCTACTGCAGATGACAGAGGCATCTCACGATGAAAAAGTGAAATGCGGTTGCTTAATGAATAAGCCTGCATTTCTGATAGGCTAATAATGCCTGTTTTAAAAATTTCTTTTGCCATAATGTGGAAATTTTAAATTAAACATTATGGACACAAAAAAGCGACCTCTGAACCATATAACCCCTTACCCATTCAAGAGCAAATGCTCCTTACGGGCGAAGCAGATAAACTGCCTAAGTTATATAATTCAGAAGTCGCCGATCAAAGTCGGTAATTAAAAATGCTGTACGACTTCTTTAACGTTAGCTTATATATGCTAACTATTATTCAGAGATCACATTTTTCGTGATCCGTGTGCAAATGTACTATGGATTTAACCATATAATCAAAATTTTGCACCTTTTTTTTAAAAAAAAGTTTAGTAGAAAGGATTCATACCTTATTATATTTAGGCCTTTACCTTCCATTTACCACCAATTCCCTAATTACCTCTCCAAAGAGCCTTTTCTCCGAGAAATTTAACGTACGTGAAATGTCAATTTCTGCTTCCGTAATGTTTTATTATCGTTTGTGGCATGCTTCTTGTCTGTTTAATAACAGGAAACTTTTTTTAGCTATGACAAACCGTTTGAAGATGAATATGAAGCAGCTGAGCATTGCAATTGAGATTATAATTGGCGGACTAGCCTTGTTTCTCGTGTTGCCATTCTGTATGGTGAGTGGAAATATTCGGAAAAAGGTGTACCGCCACATGAGGTTGCTTGTTCCGGCTCCCATTCCATTTAAAACCCGGAAATTCGAAGTGGTATTTGATACCTGTGTCCTGTGGTTACTGTGGGTTGGGGAATTAACCAATAAATCTTACAACGAGGTGAACATCTGGATTTTCTGTGTGCTTTGGCCTTTGGTTACAATAGCCTCGATAGTTTTGAATATTGTCTTGTTAACAAGGTTATGAAATATAATTGATTAGGTTTATGTGAAGAAGGGGTCGCTGATTATGCGGCCCCTTCTTCTTTTGTTTTTTTGTTATCGTTTTAAATCGTCAATTCTTATAACCAGAGGCAATTTTTGCCATATTTTTTTTATGTAATCAAAATTTTCTCCTATTTTTGCAAATGTCTATGCCAGGGAGAAATCTGGTAAGATAAGGAAAGTGCGTTTTTCTTTTATCTCTGTGTCCAAAATCGCCAATTTTATCAAACAGGGGAATAGAAGCAAGAAACGCTCACACAACGTGTATAATAGCACCTATGGGTGCATTGTATCATAGGGTGTGGGTGATACTGTTATATTCAGACCTGTTGATGCGTTTGGCGATGCTGGGACACTAATGAAGAAGACAAGTCCCCACGCCTTTTCTTTTTTGCAGTAATAACCATAAAAACACATGCTGACTTCGGGGGGATTTATAGGGCTCACACACAATGTTAGAAGGTGCGGTTTCAGGCTATCTTGCAGGGAAGATATTCCCAGAGAAAGATTTATTTAAGATTGTAAAGAGACATGCATTTTGGGGGGCGCTCATAATGATGCTCCCAGATTTTGGATTTGGCACAATCTTCTTCGTCATTATTCTATGGCGCATGTATACAAAGCTTGCTGATAAGGTTGGGGTTTCATTCCTCGATAATTTTTGGAAACTTGTTGGGTTCGGTTTGCTTGTGAATATCATTGTTGCTTTTGCAATAGATTTATTGATGACAGCATTATTTTTCTTGGAAGGATTTATTATCTATTTTCAATTCTATTTTTCGGGAAAGATGTTCATCAATGTTTTGAAAAGTGAATTTGACGCATAACCATATCAGTAGCTCAGTACTATGCCAATATATCGAATTACCGTAACAACAACCAAAGTCAGTAGTGGACAGAGAATAGATAAAGGACTCTATGTTGATGTTCAGACCTATGGCTATACGAATCCTATTATTGCAGAAAAGGAACGTGTGGCAAATGCATTCCTTTTTCAGAGAGGTGTAGATTTGAAGAAGTTGGGCGCATTAAACACGGTCTATTTAAAGGCAACAAAAATCGGATAACTATGAATATTCACAACCTAATTCATCCAGAAGATGTAAGAACGCTCAATGCGTTAAAGAGTATCCCTGCTTTGCCGAAACTAATGGAAAAGGTCTTCCAATACGGCTATGATGAAATTTCATGGAGTGAGAACGTGACAACCAATCTACGGTTATCAGAGCAACAAATGCCAGAAATATATAACCGTCTACCTCCAATTTGTAAGCGCCTGGGTATTCCTGTTCCAGAGTTGTATTTACAGATGAGCCAAATAGCAAATGCATGGACCTCTGGTCAAACAAAACCATACATCGTAGTTACATTAGCTCTCATTAGAAAATTAACGCCAGAGGAACTAGATGCCGTATTAGCACATGAATGTGGGCATATCATTTGTCAACACGTACTTTATCAAACACTTGCAAATGCAATCTTTGCTTTCGGTGATTCTTTAGCAGATTCCTTGGTTGGAACTATTGGTAATGCGGCCATGAAACCTATAAGACAAGCCCTAATTGCATGGAGTAGAGCATCAGAACTCTCAGCAGATAGGATTGCATGCATTATAAGTGATCCAAAAACATTAGCAAGTTCTTTGGCTCGTATCGAATCCATCCCACGACACATCGTGAATAACATGAATATGGATGCATGGGCAGAGCAAGGTAAGGATTACGAAGCTTTGAGAAATGGAACTGCATGGAATAAGATTGTACATTGGATGGCTAATTCCGATGTAGATCACCCTTATTCTCCGGTCCGTGTCTATGAAGCAATGCAATGGGCAAAAACTGATGTTTGTCAACAGTTGAAGGCTGGTCCATTTTCTATAGAATATGAACCATTGGAGAAACCCCAGGAAACGAATAAGTCCAAAATTGCAGATGATCTGACTAATAAGGGGCGTGAACTAACTGACAAGAGCCAAGAACTAGCAGAAAAAGGAAAAGAAATGCTTAAGAATGTTGGTATTCCTTCATTTTTTAGGAAGTAAGTCATGACGTACAAGTTCCTTAGAATAACATAATTAACCTTAAAAATACAATATATGATTACAATTCTTATCATTGCCATTATTGTTTATGTGATTTATTCAAAGAACAAGAAAAAAGAAGATAGTGCTTCAAGTGTTCAATTAGTTCAGAACGTCACATATGATCTTTCTGCTCTTCCAGATGTACATCTAGTAGGTAAGGATTTAGGAGGAGTTATGAAGGTTTTGAATGGTGTCTTTTCTGATTCTAAATTATTAAGAGAATTTCGCTTTGATAGTAGCCGACAAAGAATTTATATACGAATGGGAGATGGAACGGTCTTTGAAGATGATTTGAAAAATATCCGAGTTGATTTTAATACTGTGAAAAGGGTAAAAGTTACCTATACAACTAGAGTGATAAAAAATGGTACAAATAGAATAGAAGTTCAAGATTCTGATGTTTTAGGAAATAAACAATGGAGTATAATTAATTCAGTTCTTGCTTTTGCCCGAGAAGTTAATGGTAATAAGTTTGTCTTTTTTATGGGTGAAGAAAAATTAAAGAGAGAGGCTTATAAAGAACTTTCAAAATATAGAGGCTGATTATCATAAACATATAGCCTACGACAAGCTAATTGGAGTAAATTTAGAAAAAATAATATTACTATGGATAATAAATGTCCTCTGTGTTTTAGAGAAATTGTTGGAGTTCAGCCGGATAGAAGCCTGACAGAAAAGGGTGTCAATGCTGCGTCAAGATTTGGTGCCACATATACAGCAGGAAAAGTTGGAGAATTTGTCGGTGGAGCCCTTGGGTCTATTTTCGGCCCTTATGGTGCGATATTTGGGGCCTCTGCAGGCAAATTCATGGCAAAAGGTATTATGGGAGATTATTTTGATGAGAATCTTGATATCTCTTTGCGAAAGCCATTGCCATTGAACTATACTTGTCATTGTTGTAATTGTGCTTGGAGTGAGAATGACCAAACTCGTGAATTTGTAATCAGACGTCATTTTGCAGAGAAATACAGAAAAGAATCTAAGCCATTACCACAAAAGCCTGTCAAAGAACCAGTATTTGATAAAAGGACGAAAGCTAAGTTATATGGTGTCATATTTCTACCGATTGTAATACTAACACTTAATTTTTTACTAAGGATAGTATATTATTTTTCTTTTACTTTGATTGATATTGAAATATCTGGACCTTTAGGACTTATTTTATATTTCGGAGGAGTGATATGGGGGATAGGTACGATTATATATAGATTCTTTAAGACACGTTCGGATTATGAGAATGCAATGGATCATTATAACTCCATTTTGCCAGGAATCCTTGCTTTCAATAAAAATTTAGAAGAACAGCTTGCAAAAGAAACAGAAGAGGCTATTGAAAATGCAAGCAAGAGAGTGTCTGGCCAAATAGAAAGAATCTGGGTAGATTATGATTCTAAAAGTACAGTGAATAATATGGGCATCATGGTTCATTTGCGTTTCCATGTTTCTAATATGAGAAACCAGAACACAAATGCCGCTGTCTATTTTTATAAGAAAGATGGGACTCCTTTGATTGATACAGATAAGCAATATTGCACAGTGAGTGGTGAAGTTGCAGTCGGAGAAGAATTTGTCCCTGGATATGAAGATACCATATATGAAGATTTCAAGTTATTCATCCCTTATGCACAATTGCATTTGGACACATCAGAAGAATGCTTCTTAACGGCAACTATATGGAATGGCTCTCGTCAGATTGCATTTAGTGAGAATATATTCTTTACATATCAAAACTCTGGCCAATTTTCTACTTGTATTCCAAGGTCTGAGAATCTTTCTTTGGAAGCACCAAAACAATTGGAGCTGGAGGGAATAGAATCAAAACCTAATTATGTTCCTGAATCAATCCTTGAAGATGAATCTTTTTCATGTGTGAGTGGTTCGATGGATCAAGAACATGTTTCAGAAGATCCCGTTTCAGTACGGACAGAAGCTAAGGAGTTGCAGACTGTTCCGATAGAAAAAAATGAGAAGGTAGAGGAAGTTTCTGACGAACCAATAAAAGAAATCGAACCTGAACTTGAAAAAGAAGCAGCATTTGAAGTAGACAATCCTGAGGTAATCATTGAGGAAGTTCAGTCTCCTGAAGACCAGGTTGTAAGACTATTAGATAGCTATAAAATACAAGATGCATATGATTTGTTGCAAGAACTTAATGATGAGAATCTGAAAAAAACATATGAATCACGTTGTATTGATGGTATAGAACAATTATATTGTCAAAAGGTTAATGGAGCTATTGTAAGTAACAATATTTTGGGTGCTCGTAAATACATTGACGAGTTTACACAAAAATACAGAAAGAGTGAACTGTTGGAAGACCTTATACAAAAGGCAATTAATAATTCGACAGCTGCTGACGAACAGAGTGAAGGTATCGAAAAGAAAGTTTTGATATTTATGTTGTTTGGCTTATTTATAATTGTATTAGTTCTAATTGTTCTTCCGAAAACAGAAACAGCGACCTATGAACCAATAACAGAAATTACGTCAGATGAACTGCTAGAGGTAGAATTAAGTCAAACCTATTCTTCTGAGGAAGAGAAAGCGAAACCAGTATATTGGAATTATGGTGATATACAAAAAGGTATTTTAGCATACAAAGTTGTTGATGAAAAGGAAGAGAGAGTCGTTTGGGAAGATGATAAAATTAGAATGTTTTATCCAAGCACTAATTATGTAAGTACTTTTGTAGAGGACGATGGAATTCATATTGCATTTATTATGGATCGTAAAATTTACAACAACAATTTATATCTTATTATTAATACTCAATCGAACTATATAGATAATATTAATCAATTATTATTGGTAGATGACCAATCATTTAGACTCAAACTGCTCTTGAGTGGTGATGAAATGGCTTTTACCTCAAAAGGATCTGTCAAGTACATAGATCATGAAGTTATCAACTTTGATACTGCAAAAACTCATTCAGAATTTATCTATGAGCATACGGAGAGGGAGTTTCAACTTAAGTAAATATGGTTTCGATAATCATTCTTTGAATGATGCGTATTCTTATAACCCTGCAGAATTTTCCTGCAGGGCTTTTATTTATTCAATAGGATCTCCGCAAAACTCTTTCCGCTTGCACTTCTTGCACATCTTACCCATCCAGACATCATCAAACTGATTCATGGCAGCTTCTACCAGTACAGGCTCATCAGTTAGAATGCCAGCTTCAAAATTACGGGTGGTGTCAGCTTTCATTCCTATGCCAGCACCAGTAAGATTTGCACTGCCGACATAAACTTTCTGACAGTCTAAAACAATCATCTTGAAGTGTACCCTAGGACAGAGAACTCTTTCCAGACCATCATATAGGGTAGGGTATTTGTCGAAATCTTCACGGAAAGCCTGACCAGGTTCCTTGGCATGAATCAGTCTTACTTCAACACCCTTTCTGATCAGTTGTGCAATAAGGGCTAGAAACGGTTTCTTTTCCTTGCCTATTTCAACATACAGGTCCTTAATGTCTGCAGTACCAATCCAAAGGGTCTGTTTCACGTTCTTTACCTGTGAAATAACTTCTGTGTAGTGATCTGAATCGCTGATGTATTTTAGCATTGGGGGTGAATTAAATAAGAGTGCTATATAGTTGGGCGGTCTGCAAAGTTAATGTTTTTCTAACAAGTTGTAGGTTGGTTCGGAATAATTTGCTTAATTTTGGTGCAAAATAAAAATGATTGGGTATGGAGACAAAAGGTGTTACCAAATGGGTAAAGGAACTGACGGAAGGTATGTCGGAGCTGCAAAGGGATATGGAGGATGAACTTCTCCTTCTTAATTATGTCCGTGCAAATAGTCTATTTGCACGTCCACTGTTCATTGAGCAGTTCAATTCCTTGGAACTGGATGAAGAGCAGAAGCAGGAGTTCATTAGCTTTTATAATGAGAACGAGGATTACGGTCCTGATGATTTAGGGGATGATATTGAGCGGAGAGAGGTTGCGCTGGCTTCAGTCCCTCGTATTTTGGAATACTCTGCTTATTTGTCTGAAGTTCTTTTACCTGTGTTCAAAGTGCTTTCAGGGTATTTCGACTCTATAACGAAGAAATCTTTCATTAATGAGATAAGGGGGAACCGCTATCCTCTTCCTGAGACACTAGAAGAGTTGTTTTATATACTCAAAGCCCTTCCAGAAGAACGAAGAAGAGTTGCTGTAAACGACTTGGTGTCTATTATGCCATGGAATACTAATATCGCTTTCAATAGATCTATCTTGAAGGAGGAAACCCCTGACTATTTCGTCTCATTAATGGAGAAGAAAGAGATGTCAGAAGAGCAAGTTGAAGATTATAATCGGTTTTTGCATTGGCTAACTGTGTATTACTCCCAGTATTCGTTTTTTGAGAGAGGTTTATTTGATGAATGCCAGAAATATACTCCTATCGTTTCATCCGAAGAGTACCCAAAGGCTGTAAGCGCATTGAATGCCATCGAACACTATTATGAACGAATGAAGAAGACTAGTGATTATGGGTTCTCGAAATTAGAATGCTTCTTTCATGACATATCAGTTCAATTTACTGCATTAATTGATAAAGAAATCAATGATGAAGAATCGAAAGATTCATTTTTTATTGAGTTGCAAGAGAGTATGCAAGAGGTCTTGGACGAAGTCTTCGAAGAAAACCCCAAGTATGTTCACTTGTATGATGACTTATTGGATGAGTATTATGATAACTTAGATGCAGACCAAGAAGAACAAAAATCAATTTCTAAAACACAAGGTATTGAGTATCAGGAGATTCAGCCTAAAGAGCCAAAAGGGATGGTTTATACAAGGGTACGGAAACGGAGAAGGATGTATAGATTAGAAAGTCAAGTACCTGATAATCTTTACTTCTTTAAGGACAAAAAAACGACAAAAGAAAAAGAACGTCCTCATGAGGTGATTCAAAATGAAAGATTCAAGCTCAAGTTATTACACTTGTACAAGCGAGAATTATTTGACGAGCCAATCGCATTTCTTGAGTTTTATAATTTCCCCCCAATTAATAAAGAGTGTAATGACGAGAATAAGCATCTCTTTTCCGCCCGTGAACTTGATGGTCTTCTAATTACAAGCACAGGAATTTTAATTATAGAATACAAAAGCCATCAGGGTGAAATTACAAGAACCGAGGACGATCGGTGGTTTGCAAATGGAGAAGAGATTGATGGAGGTGCTTCTAGGAGTGTATTTGAACAAGCCTTTTCTAATAGGAGTTATGTCATACATTATTTTCATTCGCTTGGTATTAGTATATCCAATGCTCGACTTCTAGTAATCTTTGGCAATAAATCCAACTGGGATTCTGTAAAAATAGCAAAGAAGGAAGGGTGGTTTCATATTACAGATATGAAAAATGTTAAAATAGAAGTGAGAGGCCTTATAAGGGATGGAGCAAAGAATAAGTTGAATGTAATGGATGTAGTTCATCGCATATCAAAGAATACTGGTTATATGCTACAAGGTCAAGTGCTTGAAGATTGTGAGGAAGAGATTCTACGGGATAAAGAACTTCAAGAGCTGGAGGAGAATTTCAGAAATGAAGAAACAAAACCAACAATAGAGCCATCATCTTTCAAAAAATTAGGCTTCCCGGAATTCTTGGAACAGTATGAAAACAGTTATTCATCACGTGAGGCTATTGTCAAAAAGTTGTATCAGAAGCTGACGGAAGGTAAGTACATTGAATGCTTGGAAGAAGACTTCTTATTCTTGTTCAACGCTATAGAGAACCCATCATCAAAGGAGCAACCGAGAATAGACTGCAAGATGGATGCATTCCAAGAAGTCTCGTCAATGAAGGCCTTCTGGTTTACGCTATTTGGTAGTAATAAAGGATTTGGCCAAAAGGATGAAAGCCTGATACTCAAGGACGGTGAGACAATCCAGATGACGGCAAACAAGAAGTCAATCCATGAATCCAAGTTTAGCCAATGGGACAAAAGGCTAAATTCTTGGATGAAGCCATAACAGTAACTAACATAGAAATGATAGTGGAGCAGTTGAGAACAAATCTCAGCTGCTCTTTTTTTTGCCTTTTTGAGTGTTTCAGGTATCATTCTTTATCATGCTGTATCATGTGATATTGTGTGATGCTAAAGTACTGTAATACAGCTGATTATGTTGTTTGAAAATTTGGAGGTTATCTCATTCTAACCTTACCTTTGCCACCGCATTCCGATGAAATGGTGTGCAAAAAAAAAAGAAATTATATACTTTAAAAAATAAAAGATTATGAAAAAGAAAAACAAAACCGCAGCTAAGATCGCTGCACAGAAGAATGAGAATGAAAACGTTGCTTTTACCAGCAACAAGTATGCTAACCGTGCTATCTACTACATCGTTCATCAGGTAGACCTTACTGAAGAAAGTTCAGAAGCTCTTCATGATAGTTTGGATGAACTTGGTGAAATCTTTTATGATTATTATGAGGGTATGATGGATGTGGACGACTCACTGGGTGCTGAGATGAAGTCTGTCCTGGAAACCTTCCACAAATTCTACGACTGCTTTGAGGATTCTTACGATGTGTTCGGAGCAGACGAGGATGGTGTGCTTCATCAGATTCTTGGTGAATTTATCTTAACCGAATGGTACGGTAAGATTTATAAAGAGGTAGAAGCAGAGATGTCTAACACAAAGAACGACTAAGCGTGTACGTTCCTAATTTTAACTGGATCCCTGCTGTAGCAAACCTCAATGATGAGCAGCAGGAGAATTTAAAGAAGATGGCTGTGAAGGGCCTGCAGATCGCAGGCCTAGCAACAGCTGGCTATTATGGTATAAAGGTGGCTTCTACCTACCTTAATCAATGTGGTAAGCGCCAGGAGCAGCAGAAACTTCAAGAGCACCGTTATGCAGAAGAGATGGCGCTATCTGCCCACAAAGCTGACGATGAAATACGTATCCTTGAGGCTAAAGCTAAGGCTGAGATTGAGGTGGCTAAGGCTAAGGCAGAGATTAGTGCTGACAAGCAAGAGCAGGCTTCACTTCCTGAGGTTATGCAAGCACCTGCTCCAATCCAGTTCGAGAATCTACAACAAGCAGCTGGTAAAGCATCTAAGGTTAGTTTCTTGGCTGAAAGTTGGATCGCAGAAGGTCGCATTAATCTCTTGTGTGCTCCTACAGGCGTAGGTAAAACCATGCTTGCAGCACACCTAGGTGTTAGCATGGCAAGTGGTCAGTCATTTGCGTTCTTGAAGGATATAGATCCAAAGAAACCAGTCGATGTGTTTTATTTGGACAAAGAGGTTGGTGCTGAAGGTTTGGCTTCACGTGGTTATGGTGATTACACCTATCCTGGTTCTGAACGATTCCACTATACTAACATAGAGGGTAAGTATGAGTCTGGCATGGAGTTACTTAATTCAATTGAAGCAAGCGTAATGACCTTGGATAAGGACGCTTTGTTTGTTGTGGACCACGTAACTTTCTACAATGACCTGTTGAGTGCGCCTGGTGCTGCAGGTTTCATTGAGAAAGCTGATTCCATTATCAAGAAAGCTAAACAGCAGGGCATTAACATTACCTTCATCTTGGTAGTACACGTTGATTTGAAGTCTCACAATGATTGGGAGCCTATTACCATGCGAGACATTAACGGTGCTTCTAACTTGGCTAATGGTTCACAGAGCATTGTTACCTTGGAGAAAGCCAAGGAGGATGGCTGTGTTTTGCTTAAGAATTTGAAGTTGACTGATGCTGGACAACCTGGGTATCTCGTTAAGCTCAAGATTGTGGAGAAACCTGTTGCTCACTTTGAGTTCGTCGAAGAAGTTGCAGCTGCAGATGAGGTTCTGCAGCTTCCAGATAAGCCATCAAAGAAACAGCAAGATCCTTCTGCTCCGGTAAATCCTGTTGGTCGTCCATCAAAAGGCTTGAAGCAGGAGGAATTTTACCTGCTGTTTCAAGAGGGTAAGACCAATAAAGAAATTGCTGAGATTTCAGGATTGAGGGAAGAAACTGTGGCAAACAAGCGTACGGCCTGGAAGAAAAAGGTTGAGAACCAGACTGATGAAGTAGATAATAACATAAAAGTTAATGAATAATGTAGAAAGCCAGCAAGTGATGATTGTTCTGAGTACAGAACAACTCCGTCTAATAGTAAAAGATGCTGTGGAAGAGGCCTTGGCAAAACAAGGCAACAGCCAAGCCAGTAATGAGGAATACCTAACTGTCGATGAAGCTAAGAAATTTCTTGGAGTGAGTACACGCACGTTCCAAATATATCGTGATCGACATTATTTTAGCTTCTCTCAGGTTGGACGTAAAATTTTAGTGAAGAGGCAGGATTTGGTGGATTTTGTAAAAGATCATCGTATTGCTGCTAGAGCTTAATAGAAAAAGGTGGATTCTTGTAACAGAATCCACCTTTAATATTTTTTAACGATTAAAGGAAACATAGAGTCTTCTTTAAAAATGCAATGTAGCGAAAAAACTTGGCAATAAAATGCAAGAAATGTTTCAGTGGCGTTTCAGTATAGAAAAGAAAAAATGCCGTAGTTTGCTGATTTTTAGCAACTTACGACATTCAAAAAGTGCCCGGAGCGGGACTCGAACCCGCAC
>JAKSLR010000010.1 GCA_024401095.1 Bacteroidaceae bacterium | reverse complement strand
AGGAGGAACAGGTTCAGTACGAGTATGAATTGCGTAATTTCATAGCCTATGACGGCGGTCTGTTCCTAGCCGAAGAAAACGGATTCAAAAAAGGGGAGGCAAAAGGACGTGAAGAAGGACGTGTTGAAGGGGAAGCTAAAGGTAAAGCAGAAGAACGTTTAGCTCTTGCCTTAAAATTCAAGGAATTAGGTACAGATGTTTCTATCATTCAGCAAGCCACAGGCTTAACCTTGGAAGAAATTAATAATCTATAAACTTTAGAAATTCCAACCCAAGGATTGGACATTATATCAAGAGTGGACTAGGTCCACTCTTTTTCAATGGAATATATTGAAAGGAAGTTCCCTCCCTTTGTTACAGCGTGACGCTGTGACAGTGAATCATTAATTACCCTAAAAGGTAAAAAAGAAATTTTATATTTATATATATAAATATATAACTTTTTTCTGGGGTATTTTAGCTCCAGAACTTCACTGTCACGCTGTCACACGTCACGCTGGGCAGGAGCTGTTTGTTCCAGACCTTACTGGGGATAGCTTATGTGTGGTTTCCATCGTAACTTTTCTGTCCTTCCGGGCATAAATAATGTCATTTTATTACTTTTTAAGGTGTGATTTGTTTACACCTTTATTTTGCAGATATTCAGCAAAATACAAGCCTATTTCTTACGTTTTTCTACCTCTTTTCACAAGTTCTTGCTTCTTTTTTTGCAAAAGGATGCTCTGTGTAGTATCTTTGCAGTGTATACAACAGGATAACAGGCCACTGCAGGGCCATCTAACTAACTCTTAAATCTAAAACTTATGATCAACTATTCCATTGTAATGCGTTCCGTGAACGCAAACCTGTTTGAAATCAATCAGGCCAAGAACCGCATGAATGCTGCCATCAAGGCAGGAGAGACTCCATCGCCCGAAGACCTGGCACTGGTAGCCACCGAAGTGAAGAATGCCTTTGCCGTGGCTCAGTATGCCGAGGTGATGACCATCGAGAAGTTTGCCAAGCACATCAGTACCCACGGCTGCGTTTACTCTCGCGCGGATATTTCTGCCATTCTTTACATGGCGGTGGACTGCATGCGTGAACAGCTGCTGGAGGGCAAGAAGATCCGTCTGGGTGATCTGGGCGACTTCTCCGTGAACCTGAGCTCAAAGGGAGCAGAGAGTGCCGACAAGTTCAGTGCCCAGAATATCACCGGAGTAAAGGTGGTTTGGGATGCGGGTGCTGAGTTCAAGAACCTGCTCACCGATGCGGAATTCAACCTGGTAGCCAGCCGCGATGCTCAGGCTGCTATCCTGAAGGCCATCAAGGCAGGGGAGACTACCGTGGACCTGAATGCCACCGAGGACAAGAAGCCTACTACCGAGGAGAACCCGGGCCAGACTCCAGGTAATACCCCGGGAAATAATACCCAGCAGAACAGCGGTCAGAACACCCAGACTCCACCATCGGGTAATCAGGGCACTCAGACTCCATCGGGTGACGACGACGATATGGGTGACTAACACGGAAACGGGTGCTGCCTGACCGGTAAGGCGGCGCCCTTTCTCTAAACACTGAGAGCTTATGAAAAAGAAAAATGCAGGCATCCAGCTCTTGCTGGCTACGCTGCTGGTTCTGTTTGGGGTGGCACTCATCACGGTCAGTTTCGTGGTTCCTCCCACGGGTGTGATAGACCCTACAGTGCTTACGGCATTCGGAGAAATCCTTACATTTGCAGGTGCACTCATCGGCATTGATGCCAAGTACAAGTCTGACATTCCTGCCTCATGAAACGGTACATTGATCTCCTGGTGATTCACTGCTCAGCCACTCCCGAAGGGCGTGACTATACTGTAGCTGACATTACACGTTGGCACCGTGAAAGGGGATTCCAGACTATAGGGTATCACTATGTGATCTACCGTGACGGTACCCTCTGCCCAGGCAGACCGGAAGAGCGCATAGGAGCCCATGTTACGAATCACAACAGGAACTCCATAGGCATCTGCTACATTGGTGGATTAGATGCTAATGGAAATCCTAAAGATACCAGAACCACAGCGCAGAAAAGAATGTTACATGAACTATTGGTTGAACTGAAAAAACGCTATCCACATGCCAAGATTCTGGGCCATCACGACCTCAATCCTCAGAAAGCCTGTCCTTGTTTTCCCGCTGCTGCTGAGTATAGTGGGCTGTAGATCAGCTTCCCCACTGGTGGTAGAGAAAACGGTTCACGATACCCTTTACCAGTACCGTCAGAAGTACGACAGCATCTATGTGCAGGATTACAGCACGGAACGATATTCCCCGTCGGTCATTCATTACGACACCCTCGTACAGGCCTACCTGAAAGTAGACACACTCATCAAAGAAAAAATACTGACAGAATATCGCTACCGCCTCCTGCATGATACGACATACATTCACCGTACAGACACCATTCCAAAAATAGTAACGGTAGAAAAGAAAGTGACCAAGATATCCCACCATTACCTATTGATCATCCTAGTCCTTCTGTTCCTGTTTAAATATCTTGTGACACCGTGACAGTGTGACAGTGCAAAAAGAAAAGCCCCTCGGAAAATCCGAGAGGCTTTTTATATGCGTAATTAAATATCAATTACTTGAACTTCGTTCGAGTAAAAGCTACTTTTTACTTCTTGTTCAGAGCCAAGTCAACGTTTACTGCGCAAGCTACTGAGCAACCTACCATTGGGTTGTTACCAATACCCAGGAAGCCCATCATTTCTACGTGTGCAGGAACTGAAGAAGAACCAGCGAACTGAGCATCTGAGTGCATACGACCCAGAGTATCGGTCATACCGTAAGATGCAGGACCTGCAGCCATGTTATCTGGGTGCAAGGTACGGCCAGTACCACCACCTGATGCTACAGAGAAGTATGCCTTACCAGCGCGGGTACGCTCCTTCTTGTAAGTACCAGCTGTTGGGTGCTGGAAACGGGTAGGGTTGGTAGAGTTACCAGTGATTGATACATCTACGTCCTCGTGCCACATGATAGCTACACCTTCGCGAACGTCGTCAGCACCGTAGCAGTTAACTGCAGCGCGTGGGCCATTAGAATAAGGTGTCTTCTTAACGATCTTCAACTCACCAGTGAAATAGTCGAACTGAGTCTGTACATAGGTGAAACCGTTGATACGAGAGATGATCATGGCAGCGTCCTTACCCAGACCGTTCAGGATACAGCGCAATGGCTTATCTGCTGGTCTTGACTTGTTAGCCATCTGAGCAATCTTGATAGCACCCTCAGCAGCTGCGAATGACTCGTGACCTGCCAAGAAAGCGAAACACTTGGTGTCTGGCTGGAGCAGACGAGCTGCCAACTCACCGTGGCCGATACCTACCTTACGGTCATCAGCTACAGAACCAGGGATACAGAATGACTGCAGACCCTCACCAATGTAGTTAGCTGCCTCAACAGCGTCCTTTGCCTTCTCCTTCAGAGCGATAGCAGTACCTACTACGTAAGCCCACTTAGCGTTCTCGAAACAGATCATCTGAGTTTCCTCACATGTCTTGTATGGATCCAAACCTGCAGCCTCGCAGATTTCGTTAGCCTCCTCGATAGAAGCGATGCCGTGCTTGTTCAAACAAGCCAAGATCTGTGCAATACGGCGGTCCTGAGACTCAAACTTTACTTCTCTAATCATATTCTGGGTCCTCCTTATTCTTTACGTGGGTCAATAGATTTAACAGCACCGTCTTCTGGCTTTGTACGGCCATAAGTACCGGTTACACTCTTCAATGCTTCGTCAGCAGGTACACCCTTCTTGATAGCGTCCATGAACTTGCCCATGTGAACGAATTCATAACCGCAAACCTGATCGTCAGCATCCAGGTACATCTTGTTGATGTAACCCTCGGTCAACTGCAGGTAACGGGTACCCTTAACCTTAGTACCATAAAGAGTACCGGTCTGGCTGATCAAGCCCTTACCTAAGTCTTCCAGACCTGCACCAATCATCAAACCGCCCTCAGAGAAAGCAGACTGGGTACGACCGTAAACGATCTGCAGGAACAACTCGCGCATTGCGGTGTTGATTGCGTCGCATACGAGGTCAGTATTCAGAGCCTCAAGGATAGTCTTACCTGGAAGGATCTCAGATGCCATTGCAGCAGAGTGAGTCATACCAGAGCAACCGATAGTCTCTACCAGACACTCCTCGATTACACCTTCCTTAACGTTCAAGGTCAGCTTACATGCACCCTGCTGAGGAGCACACCAACCGATACCGTGGGTCAAACCACTGATGTCCTTGATTTCCTTTGCCTGAATCCACTTACCCTCTTCTGGGATTGGAGCAGGTCCATGGTTAGGACCTTTGGCAACACAACACATGTTTTGTACTTCGTGTGAATAAACCATAAGATTAATATTTAAAATAAAAAAATTAGTTAGTTCATGCTTTTAGCTTTGCAAAATTAAGGAAATCTTTTTGAATAAATCTTATAATTGTATGTTTTTTTTTAATCATATAGGTTATATGTGTAGTTTTTTCGTATTTTTGCAAGCGCAAAACGACATTAAAATGGAGATTAAGATTAAAGACGAAGATTTGGCCAAGGCTGCTGCAGAGGGCATGGATGCCTTTCTGGATGTTTTCGTGCAGGCTTTTCTGAAGCCTACCGACGGACAGATTACTGCCGAAACCCTTCAGAACCTGAATGGTGACCAGATTACCCTGCTGGCTTACCATGTGCTGCATGAGGAACTGATGGATGGTGGTTTCATCCAGCTCATTCAGAACGGTTATGGTCCTTTCATCTTTGATAATCCATTTGCCAAGGCCATGCGCCTGTGGGGCTTGAAGGAATTCAGCAAGCAGATCTACAAGGCGAAAGAAATCTACGACAAGGATAAGGCGGACCTTACCCGGGAACGCACCGACGAGGAATTCATGGCCATGTATGAGGACTATGAGGTTTTTGACGACCTGGACGACTGGTTCATTACCGAGGAGGAGGGCATCACTGCCCAGATAGCCTACTATGTGGATGAGCACATGGACCGTTTTGCCGTGATTGAAAACTGATTATTAAATTTAAAATCTATTGTATTATGAAATTTGTGAAATTACTAGCTCTTGGATTATGTATGACTTTTGGACTGAGTTCTTGCCTGGATGACAGCGATGACAATGGCAATTCTTACCAGACCTATACTGATTATCTGCAGTTTAACAGTGATGGCAGTAAGGCTACTACCGATGCAGGTGAAACTTTCGATGTGACTGTAGATGCACAGAGTGCTGCCAATTATAAGAATGCTATCTCTAAACTGTCTGCCGGACGTGGTTTGGCTCAGTTCCGTGTGGAATATGGTACAGACGGCAAGATGGTAGGCGGCCTTCAGATGCTGAATCTTACAGACTGCCTCGTTAAGCCAGCCGAAGCTGATTACAAAGCCGAGCGTAATACCGTTCAGGCCATTGATACCCGATTCTCACACATCTCTGACAAGTACGCTAACCTATTAGTTACCGTATCTTATGGTGACAAGATAGAGCTTTCTAAGTTCCACCTTAATGTTACAGAAATAGTTGGCAATCAGGTTAAAATGACTGTTTCATACGATGAAGAAAGAGGCAAGAACTCTGATGCTCAGGCCATTTCTTTTGATTACCGTGCTGCCCTTGCTGCTGTGCGTGACCAGCTGAAGCCTATCGATGGTAAGGTAAAGATTATTTTGACAAATAATGATAATATTTCCGGCGACGTAAGCTGGAGTTATTAAAAATGGGAAAATCTAACGATACAAGTAAGAAGCCCGCTCCTGTCAACATAAAGAACAAGCGGGCTTCTTTCGACTATGAATTCATAGATCTCTATACCTGTGGCATCGTGCTGACCGGTACTGAGATCAAGTCCATCAGAGCCAACAAGGCCAGTCTGGTGGACACTTACTGTATATTTATCAACGGAGAACTGTGGGTAAAGAACATGCACATTTCCGAATACTTCTATGGCAGCTACAACAATCACGTAGCCCGTAGAGACCGTAAGCTGCTGCTTACCAAGAAGGAAATCCGCAAGCTTCAGCAGAGTGATAAGGTTCCTGGCTTTACCATAGTTCCTACCCGTATGTTCATCAATGAAAAAGGACTCTGTAAAGTAGTCATTGCCTTGGCAAAAGGTAAGAAGGAATTTGACAAGCGCCAGTCTCTGAAGGAAAAAGATGACCGCAGAGAGATGGATCGCATCATGAAGCGCTAAAACTAAACGAATGAGAGGAATAAGAGAGGTAATCAAGGACCGGATCCTGGTTCTTGACGGTGCCATGGGCACTATGATACAGCAATACAATCTGCAGGAAGAAGATTTCCGCGGTGTAGATTTCAAGGAAATGCCTGGAATCATGAAGGGTAACAATGATATGCTGAATATCACCAAACCCGAAGTGATAGAGGACATCCATCGCAAGTATCTGGATGCGGGTGCCGACATCATTACTACCAATACGTTCAGCAGCCAACGCATTTCCATGGAGGATTACCACCTGGAAGCGTATTGCCGGGAAATGAATCTGGCAGGGGCTCGTCTGGCCCGAAAGCTGGCTGATGCTTATTCCACCGAAGAAAAACCAAGGTTTGTGGCGGGTTCTGTGGGACCTACCAACAAGACCTGCTCCATGTCGCCCGACGTGAATAATCCTGCCTTACGTACGCTTACCTACGACAAGCTGGTGGAGGCATACGTAGAGCAGATGACTGCCTTGATAGAAGGTGGGGTAGACGCCCTTCTTCTGGAAACTGTATTTGACACTCTGAACGCCAAGGCGGGTCTCTATGCGGCAGAAATAGCGATGAAATCGGCCAAAAGAGAGGTTCCCCTCATGCTATCCGTTACGGTTTCAGACACAGCTGGCCGCACTCTTTCCGGCCAGACCATGGAAGCTTTCATTGCCTCTGTGTCCCATGCAGACCTGTTTTCTATCGGCTTGAACTGTTCTTTCGGCGCTTCCTTGCTGAAACCTCACCTGAAGGTTCTGGCCTCCAGGGCACCGTTCTATATTTCCTGCCATCCGAATGCCGGACTTCCAGATTCTCTGGGTCACTATGAGCAGACCCCTGCCATGATGCAGAAAGAGGTGGGAGAGTTTGTGGCCGAAGGACTGGTCAACATCATAGGCGGCTGTTGCGGAACTACCGATGAGTATATTGCAGCCTATCAGCCTCTTGTGGCTCAGGGAAAGCCTCATGTAAAGGTTCCCAAGCCTCAGAATCTCCAGCTTTCTGGTCTGGAACTGATGGAGGAGACTCCTGCCATGAACTTCATAAACGTGGGTGAACGCTGCAATGTAGCCGGTTCACGCAAGTTCCTTCGCCTGATCAATGAGAAAAACTACGAAGAAGCGCTTTCCATAGCCCGAAAGCAGGTAGAAGACGGGGCACTAGTCATTGATATCAACATGGACGACGGCTTGCTGGATGCCCGTGAAGAAATGGTTACCTTCCTGAATCTGCTGGCCAGTGAGCCGGAAATCTCTCGCGTGCCTGTCATGATAGATTCAAGCAAGTGGGACGTCATCGTAGCAGGTTTGAAATGTGTGCAGGGTAAAGCTATCGTGAACTCCATCTCCCTGAAGGAAGGTGAGGAGAAGTTCCTGGAAAAAGCTGCGCTGTTAAAGCGTATGGGTGCTGCTACCGTGGTCATGGCCTTTGATGAGGAAGGTCAGGCTACCACTTACGAACGTAGAATAGAGGTTTGTTCCCGAGCCTATAAGCTGCTGACGGAAAAAGTGGGCTTTAATCCGAACGACATTATCTTTGACCCAAATATCTTGTCTATAGCAACAGGCATAGAGGAACATGACAACTATGCGGTGGACTTCATCAAGGCTACGGCATGGATTAGACAGAACTTACCGGGAGCGCATGTAAGCGGTGGTGTAAGCAATCTGTCTTTCTCTTTCCGAGGAAACAACTACATACGTGAAGCCATGCATGCCGTATTCCTTTATCATGCCATAGAAAACGGTATGGATATGGGAATAGTAAATCCTTCAACCAGTGTACTTTATACGGATATACCTGGAGAATTGCTTCAACAGCTGGAAGACGTGGTCCTGAACCGTAGGCCTGATGCGGCAGAACTTCTGATAGAAACCGCAACCCGCTTGAAGGAAGAGGCAGATGCTGCCAAGGCTGCAGGCTTGAAAAATGTGATGAATTCAGCAGTTTTGGGTAATAAGAATGCCTGGAGAAACGGAACAGTGGAAGAAAGACTGGAGCATGCTTTGGTGAAAGGAATTGGAGATTACCTGGAACTGGATCTGAGGGAATGTATAGAAGGGAACTATCCGAAAGCGGTATCCATCATTGAAGGTCCTCTCATGGCAGCCATGAATAAGGTGGGCGAACTGTTTGGTGCGGGTAAGATGTTCTTGCCTCAAGTGGTCAAGACTGCCAGAACCATGAAGAAAGCAGTGGATATTCTTCAGCCTTACATTGAAAGCGAAAAGAATGAGAGCGTGGCTTCGGCTGGAAAGGTATTGTTGGCTACCGTAAAAGGCGATGTGCATGACATAGGTAAGAACATTGCCGGCTTGGTCATGGCATGTAACGGTTATGATATCATAGATTTGGGTGTGATGGTTCCTGCAGAGCAGATTGTAGCTACAGCCTTGAAGGAAAATGTAGATGCTGTCATTTTAAGTGGCCTGATCACACCATCGCTGGAAGAGATGGTACATGTGGCCAAAGCCTTGGAAGCAGCTGGTTTCAAGAATCCGCTCATGGTGAGTGGTGCTACTACAAGTCCGCTGCACACAGCCTTAAAGATAGCACCGGTCTATGGTGGCCCTGTGGTTCATTTAAAAGATGCGTCTCAGAACTCTCTTGCTGTGGCAAAATTAATGAATACAGCTGTACATGACAGTTATGTGAATGAGCTGAACAGTCAATATGAAGCTCTGAGATCAGGACATAACACAGTTAAAGAGACAGTTTCATTGGAAGAAGCTAACAAACAGAAACTGAATCTGTTTTAATTCTATTAATGTGAACTTGTGAACCTATTAATCTGTTCCTAGTTCAATTAAATCTTTGTATAGAGGATTCCTTGATAACAGGTGTGCATTGCCCACAATGAACATCTGCTTTTTGGCACGGGTAACGGCTACATTCAGTTTTCTGTCTACCAGCTCACCGTCTATAAGCACAGGGGCAGAAAGTATTCCAAGCTGATAAGGCTGAGAAATGGTGGCAGAGAAAACAATGATGTCTCGCTGTGATCCCTGAAAACGCTCTACCGTATCGATGATTATGTCGCTTGTTTCTGGAATTTCCAGCAAAGCCAGTTCTTTCCTGATCATGGCTATCTGGCCACGGAACGGCACAATGATACCCATGCGTTTCCCCGCATTGAATTCCAGCTTGTTTTTCTTGCAAAGTTCGTGAATGCTACCCACGATGGCAGCTACCACCTCGGCCTCTTTCTTGTTCGACTTGTTGTTTTCTTCAATTCCTGGAGAATCTACATGCAGGAATCCAAAACGGGTAGTTGCCACATAAGCTTCAAAGTCTTTGCCGTATCTGGTAAATTCCAAAGGTTCTGTCTGATGCGGAACGGGCACCGGCTGGAGCTCTCCGTGGTAGAAATGCTGATTTGCAAACTCTCCAACCACTGGGTGCATGCGTCCTTGACGTAGGAGAGTGGCAATGACACCGGTATATTGCTTTTCTTTTGCTTGGGCATACAGGCGCTCAAACAAAGAGTTCCTGCGGTCCTTCAGGCCTATATTTTTCAAGATTTCATCGTGAACGATAGATTGCTCCGGTCTCTGAACGACTACGGCAGGCAGCTGTTTATGATCGCCCACCATGATGAATTTCTCTATGGCACAATGTCCCTGGTCGTCAGTAGCAGAGAGTATTCCCAAAAGATGTGGTTCCAGGATCTGCGAAGCCTCATCGATGATAGCCACATCGAAATGCTTCAACTTCAGTAACGTGTGAAGCTGGCTGGCTAAGCTGGATACTGTACATACAATGATACGATGACGCAGAAACAAAGAACGGATGTCATCGCGTGACGTACAGTTCTCTGCCTGATTCTTCATGAGCCTGTCGCGGAACCTAGCATCGCAAGTCTGTTCGTTTCCAATGCGAAGATAAGGTATTCTTGGTTCGATGGAATCAAGCATTTCACAGATTTCATCGACTGCACGGTTGGTATATGACAGCAGCAGGATGTTCTTATCTGCTTCAGAATAAAACTCCTGCACCATGGAACTCAGAGCTATGCTGGTCTTTCCGGTACCCGGAGGACCAACCAGCAAGAAATAGTCTTGCGCCCGCTTGGCTTGCAGTACGATATTGCTGATGACAGGATTTACATATCTCTTGTTCAGGCTGCATGTATAGTCTATTCTTGGCATGCGCTGCGCCAAAAGCAGGTCTTTCCGTTCCTGGGGAGCATTCAAGAACATGTAAAGACCACGGTATAAGGCATTTACCGATGAATCCATGTGGTCATGTTCCAGTGCGTAAAAGCTATCTTCAGGGAAAACAATAGGATTTCTTTGCTGATAATTCAGCTTTAACTCCAGCAGGTCTGGCTTGATGCTGCAGATGCTTGCCCGGTGAACAATGTGGTTTGTAGCCAGGTCTGATTCTTTATTTCTCTGATAAAGAATGACCATGTCTCCTTCACGGAAATTAGGCAGGAAGCCTTCATCGTATTCAGGAATGGCCAACAGTATCTTGTCAATTCCCTTGTCTTTGTGAAAACCTTTAATGGTCAGGTCGGTCAGTATATTGCCATTGGCCTGTTTGGTCAGTACGTCTGCATTCCATGTCTCTGCAAATCCACGGCCGGAATCCGGTTGCTCGTCGCCCATCTTGGAAAGGAACTGTTCCCTCTCAATAAATTCGACAAAAGCATTGAAATAAGCAGATTCCAATGGCGATATCTGTTTGAAAGTCTGGATGAACTCATTCAGGCGAGGCTTGATGTAGTTGGTCCAAAGTTTATTTGTAATTCCATTTACATTGAAGCTTTCCGGGGTAAGCTGAGAAATGATTTCCCAGGCTTTTCCGTTCCTAAGCTGCTGTTCCTGATATACGATGGCATTGCGCAGAGCTATGGCCTCCTGAATCTGGCGTGTGGTGGAACGCTGTTCATAGAGGTGAGGATATTTGCTGTAGAGAAGGAACATGCGCACCTGGTCACGCGGCTTGTCCATGCTATAATACAGGAGTTCCTGATAAAGGGCCATCTGCAGGGCATGCTTCGGCTGAGGGCAACGACGGAATTCATCGGCCTTGCCACTCTTCAGCTCTATGATACGGCTGTAATCGTTCAGCATCAGGTCCAGTCGTCCCTGAAGGCCCATCGGTTCACAGAAGAAGGAAGGTTCCAGCAGCGCATCGGATTTCTCAATGTCTACGCTGGCATCGCCAAACTTTTGATTGATAATGCTTTTCAAGTTCTCAAACTGCTGCTTAGTCTGGCTGAAGAACTGACTGTCAATGCCTTCGCAGATACTATAGTCCAGCATATAGTCTTTGAAATTCCTGCGGATGGAGTCTAGCCAGGTTGCAGGCTGGTGGTCGGTTTCATTGACCAGGTCATCGAGGAACTGGTTGGCAGCATCACCCAAAAGGATAAAATCCTTTGTCTGGCTAGGCATGAACTTGTTGACCAGATAGGTGAGTGGTGTAATACCATAGGCTTCAACACAAGAAGAAAGAGAACTGATATCCAGCAGAAAATCAGGCTCTAAGACAATCAGTCGTGGCTGATAGATCCAGTCTTCTACTATCTTCACATCCAGAAGATTCAGTTGGGATCCCACATGAATCTGCGATGTTATAGCCTGGAAGATATTCTGGTGGGAAAGGTAATCCACCCGTATAAGCTCTTCTTGAGGATAAGCCTCGTCTTGTCCATAGAGGAACTTCTCGTCCCATGATTCTACAATGAAACGGATACGTTTAGCAGCGTAAATGCCCTGTTTCCCAGTCTTAAATTCACGCCATCCTTCAGGAAGAACCTTGCGGATAGGAGCAGGGATGGGTGTGTTATAGAAAAAGGAAATAAATTCACAGAGTGCCTTGAAATCAAAGAGATAATCGTGCTCATCGGGGGAGTATTCTTCGTGAATGACGCGACGGGCATTCAGACGGAAAAGTTCAATAGGACGCTGGTACTTATACTGCGACTGCCGGCAAAGTGCATAAAGACGTGCATATAACGAAGTATATTCTGCAGCGTATTGAGCGGTCAGCTGTTTGGTAACACGGTCCAGAAGCCCGTTCATACGGGTATAGCGCATTTTCTGGGACCATTCTGCATGATGGTATTCCAGTAATTCTGCAAACAAATCTAAGCCGTTTTCCAATTCCATACGGCAAAGGTACAGAATTTATTTAAGCTACACAAGGATGATTGAAGACGAATCGGGCTCCGTTCTGGTAAGAGGTGTCCAAGAAGACATTGCCATGCATCAAAGTGGCCAATTTCTTGCAGATGTTCAGACCTAAACCAGTACCTTGAGTAAAGGTATTTAGCTTTTCAAAGCGCTCAAAGATGGTATTGGCCTTGTCGGCAGGAACACCAGTACCCGTGTCTGTTACAGAGAAGGTAATATAGCCATTCTGTTCTTTCAGTGTTGCATCTACATGGATTTCACCCTGTTCTGTATGCTTTATGGCATTGGTGAGATAGTTGATGAGAATCTGTTGGCAACGCATCTCATCACTGTTAAACCGGTAATCTTCAGGAATATCCGATGTAAAATAGAGATGAATATGGTTTGGACAGCGGCTCTTGACCGTATTCATGGCATGACGGCAGATATTATTGGCTGAACAAGGGTGGATATTCAACTTGTACTTTCCGCTCTCCAGGTCACTTGATACCAGAATATCAGTAACCAGAGTGGTCAGTAAATCTGTGTTACCTTGTATAATATCAGCGTATTCCGCGTATTCTTCATCAGAAAGAATGCTTCTCATGTCTGGACTACTGAGCAGCTGAGAAAAACCGCAGATGGCATTCAATGGCGTGCGGATTTCATGACTCATGTTCTGGAGGAATATTTTTTGGGATTTGTTGGCTACCTCAATCTTTTCCTTGTCTTTCTTTGTGCGGATATAGATATAAGTCAACAGGCTGCCAATTAAAAGCATTAATCCAAATGCTACACCATAAAATCTTGCCCTTAGCTCGGCTTGGTTACGTTCAATTCTGCTGTTTTTAATCTCCAGGTTACTGGTATCATACTTCACGCGCATTTCATTGAACTGTGAATTCAGCAGTAAGTCTGTCTTTTCTTTGTTGTCGTCCAGTAACTTCTTGCGATATTCGGCTACTTCCTTCCATTTTTCCATTTTCTCCAGTAAGTCAATCTTGAAGAGTAAGTAGAAGGTTACATCACTGTCTATCTCGTCATTAGTGATCAGTTCCCAGGCCCTTTCATAGTTCTCCTTTTTATAATAATAAAAGGCTTCGCTGTACTTCTGAATCATCACGATATACGTATCGTTCTGAGGAGTAAGCGTTTTACTCTTCTCAATATGATTCCATGCAGAAGATAGGAGGTTATCATCTACGTCACAAAGTGCAAGGCATGATTCTATCATGGCGTGATTATGGTAATAGAATCCATAATTGGCTGGAGAGTATTCTTTCATGCTCACCTGCATGTCATTAATGATGGTACGAAGATTCTTGAAATCATTTTTCTGGAGATAGGCATCGGACAACTCCATTTGGAGCTGGAGACCTACACCAGCGCTACTCTCTTTACTATTCTTATAGATTTTATAAGCTTCAGAAAGATGCTTAATTGCTTCATCGGTCTGAGAGATGTGTGCATAGAGTGTTCCTATCATCTCATTGGCAGTGAGTTTCGCATAGGCATCATCACTTCTTTCTGCATCTTCCAGAAAACTATATGTAATGTCAAGTGCCTTACCAGTCATGTTGCTGAAAATATAGCTGTAGCAGACATAGCTTCTCATATCTGTCAACAAACTGCTGGCACGTTCGCTTGTCAAATTCAGTTCTTCTACTTTTCTCAGGAAATATTCCAGTGTGTCTGGCGTGCAGGACATGGTATTGTAGGTGTGGCGAGCCAACATGTTGTATGCTTCAGCCAAATTATCCTTGTCCTTGATCTGGGTAGATAATTTAATGATTTCTTGCAGGAGATAGGCTTCCTCGTCGCAGTTCGTGTATTCGTTGACAAAAGACCAGGCTGAATCTATTCTAGCTTTTTCATCCTTGACTTTTGCCAATTCTGCCTTAAGTTTAGGGACATCATTACCTAGACAGATTCCCATAGGGGAAAGTGTCAGTAAGCAAAATAAGATAAGCCTTAAAGCTTGAATAGTTTGAGTTAATTTTGTCGTTTTCACAACCTATATGCAATGAGTCCTAGTTTTCGATGCTGCAAAAGTACATTCTATTTCGCGCATGTAAAGAGTCAAAACGACAAATTTCAATTATCAAAACAACAAAAAATCCTGGTCTTCAGACAATTTGAAAGAAGACCAGGATTTATAATAGGTATAAATTGATTATTCGTTTCCTACTTTAGGAAGCTTGGCAAGGTATTCTGCAATGGTTTCATCGCTAGGAATAACATCTGTCATAGTCTTAGAATTATACTGCTCATAAGCATAGAGATCGAAATAACCTGTACCTGTCAATCCAAATACAATGTTCTTAGCTTCGCCAGTTTCCTTGCACTTCAATGCTTCATCGATGGCTACACGGATAGCGTGGCTAGATTCTGGTGCAGGCAAGATACCCTCTACACGAGCAAACTGAGTAGCAGCTTCGAATACTGCTGTCTGCTCTACTGCACGTGCCTCGAACAAACCGTCATGATAGAGCTGAGAAAGAATAGGGCTCATTCCATGGAAACGAAGACCACCTGCATGGTTTGCAGAAGGAATGAACTGGCTACCCAAGGTATACATCTTAGCCAATGGACAGATCATACCAGTATCGCAGAAGTCGTATGCATACTTACCACGAGTAAAGCTTGGACAAGAAGCAGGCTCTACAGCAATGACTTTATAATCAGCCTCACCACGCAACATTTCACCAATAAATGGTGTAGCCAAACCACCTAAGTTAGAACCACCACCAGCGCAACCGATGATAATATCTGGCTTGATGTCGTACTTCTTCAATGCCTTCTGGGTTTCCAAACCAATAATGGTCTGATGAAGCAGAACCTGGTTCAATACAGAACCCAAAACATAACGGTAACCTGGATTTGTTACAGCAGCCTCAACAGCTTCTGAAATAGCACATCCTAAAGAACCTGTGGTATCTGGATGCTCTGAAAGAATCTTCTTTCCAACCTGAGTAGTCATGCTAGGAGAAGGAGTTACTGTAGCTCCATAGGTACGCATTACTTCACGGCGGAATGGCTTCTGCTCATAAGAACACTTTACCATGTAAACCTTACAATCCAGATCGAAATATGAACATGCCATACTCAATGCGGTTCCCCACTGTCCAGCACCGGTTTCGGTAGTTACACCTTTCAGACCTTGCTTCTTGGCATAATATGCCTGAGCGATAGAAGAATTCAGTTTATGGCTACCACTGGTATTGTTACCTTCAAACTTATAATAGATGTGAGCAGGAGTACCTAATGCCTTTTCAAGGAAATATGCACGTATTAATGGAGAAGGACGGTACATCTTGTAGAAATCCTGAATTTCCTGAGGGATATCAAAATAAGGTGTTTCGTTGTCCAATTCCTGCTTATTCAGATCTTCGCAAAAAATAGGGTTCAAATCTTCAAGTGTCAATGGCTGGCCAGTTCCTGGATTAATCAGCGGAGCTGGTTTGTTTTTCATGTCGGCACGGACATTATACCATTGGGTAGGGATCTCGTCTTCTGATAAATAAATTTTGTAAGGAATTTTTTTGTCCATAATTATATTATTGTTTTATGTTGTTTTGTCTTGCAAAATTGCAATAAAACTTCTGTTTTTCCAAACAAAAAGCGCATGAAATTTACATTTTTAGTAATAATGGATAAATTTCCATTAAAAATACTATTATTTGTAAATAAAAATGTTGATTTTATGTATTTTCTGTTTTTGCATTCTTATTTCATAGTTAGAGAATGAAACTTCTGTCAGAGGATTAAACCTATAAGTCTGCAATAATATGCAAATATTCATCCAAAATGCCTAATATTCTTGACTTATCTCAAGAAATTAAGCTTACATTTGGTTCTTGCTTAATTAATTAGTACCTTTGCACCTGAATTTAAATGAGTTACGGTTCTAAAGCGTTAGAAACTGATAGCTCCTATGTTTAACGGAGTTAGAATTACAAAACTGTGAAGGCTTATAATTCTGTGGTTCGTTTTCACTATTTATGTAGATTATATACGAACTAATGCTCCATAAAATAGTAAATAATGAATATTAAAAGGAACGTAATTATCTTATTTCTTGGCTTGGTATTTTGTCAGCCTATGCATGCAAACTCACATGAGTATTGGTCTAAGGTGATTAATGCTATTATTCATGTTGAAAGTAAGGGTGATGTTAATGCAATCAGTGGCAGTTATGTAGGCCCAATGCAGATTGCACCAATTCTGGTTGAAGAATGTAACCAGATTCTAAGCGAGAAAAAAAGCCAGCTGCGTTATACTTTAGATGATAGATTTAATATCTATAAGTGTAAAGAGATGTTCATTCTGTTTCAGGAAAAGTATAACCCTACAAAGAATGTAGAATGGGCAATACGTGCATGGAATGGTGGACCAAAATTTAAGATTAAATCCACTAATTCATATTATCAGAAGGTTTTGGCAGCTATGAAGTAAATTGCTTCAAGTTGTCTTTCATAAAAAAGAAGCTGATCTTTTCAAGGTCAGCTTCTTTTGTGTTTTATCTTCTAGCTGGTGGGGGAAGTACGCTAGATTGTTTTGGCATAGGTTTTATGGTATGGCCTCCACTTATGTTTTCACCAGCGTTTATGAAAATGTTATAAATCAATCCGCCTAAGTCAACGCCTAGTTTCTGTTCTCCAAATTTGTAATAAGGCATGGCAATTGGAACCGTCGTCCATTGACGGGTATATGGGTTGAAGTAACGTTGTGCACCTAGATCCAGCCCCCATTTGTTATTGTTTGTCGTAAAACTGAAGAAACCTCCATATTGGTAGGCTGGTATAAGACTTGTGCCCATAAATCCTATATTCTGCATACTGCCGAATGCGGTAGCAGAGATATTTCTATTAAAGGTATATGTTCCAGATAAATAGCCGCCTAATTCATTTCCAACATTTCTATAAAAGTTGAATTTCTCTACCGTAAGGTTACCCGTTATCTTAAAGCGTCCTAACTCCTGGCTTGCCATGATTCCGGCGTAACGGATGGCCCCAATTCCATACAGTCTTTCTTCACCATGGCCGCCTGTTAAAATTCCACCTTGCCACTGTGCCAGATGTGTGGGATAATATAAGTTCAACTCCATGTTGGATGTCTGGAGAGGTTGGCTTAAGGTGCTTATACTTTCTGCACGAAAAGGATGAACGGAATGTGTAATCTCTTCAAAAGTAGAATGATTGACTAATCCTGTTGGCACATCAGATAGAGAATCAATCTTCTGGATGTTCTCTTTTCCCAATGTGTCAGTTTTAATTTCTTCCTGTGCATTTACAGCTGTGCAACACAGAAGAAATATAAGGATTATCTTTGTTCTCATCATTGTAGATTTATTACATCGTTTACCTGCTTGGCTATGGCTGCCATACCTTTTGCCGATGGATGTCCACCAATCTTATCGATTTCGGATAATTGAACGTTTAAGACATGATAGTGTTCACAGATTCTCTGCTGAGATTCAGTTATCTCTGGCTTAAGTTCCGAGTTACAAATATTTACAATAACTGCTTGGGGGAACTTCTTTTTCAAGTAGCTAAGCATATAAGCAAAAGCTGGCCTGAAATCATAGAGATCCTGAGTTTTCCAATTCTTATATTTAAATTTACCGATAGGAGAGTCGGCCCAACTGTCGTTTGTTCCTCCACAGATGAAAATCATATCAGCTTGTGGCAGGTCTTTCATTCTTGTTATAAAGGCACGGTCAGTGAAATCGGCTTTATCATAACCTGTATAACAGATAGTTGCTCCTGAATAAGAGTCGTTTTTTACTAAAGTGAAGCCGTTCTGCGTAATCAGTTGCATCCACCAGGTTTGCTCCACTTTCTTGACATCAATCTGATCTTTTGCCCAGGCGCCGTCTTCACCCTCGTACCAGCAAAGATTCTGGCTGGGTATATAACCGTTGAATGTGGAATATGAATCACCCAAGATGACTACTTTCTTTTGAGCCATCAGAGGTAGATGTAATAATAATAAAAGAAGAACTATGCTTTTTTTCATGGTTATGACATTATTCCAGGAAGTAATCTATGGTATTAACTACACGAATATGTTTAATATAAGGTGTATTTTCATCTCTGTTTTCGATAGAGAATTGTCCTTGGCTGGCATGGCTTATACCACCAATCTTAGCTCCAGAATCACTGGCGAATTTTTCGGCAGTGGCACGTGCATTCTTGGTAGCTTCTTCTACCATGGCTGGCTTGATATCATTTAGGCCTGTGAACTCATAGACAATGTTATTTGTTCCATATTCTTCGGATACAATAGGAATTTCTTTTTTCATCAGTTCTGACTGACGATCCATTAATGCACGCACAGCATCAACATTTGTACTTGTGACAGTAATTACGCTGATGGCTTTGTAGCGATATCGCATCTCTTCGTTTCCATAGTTATCTGCCTGGCGGTCTACGATACGAGGTGGGTTGACACTGATCTCATCATCTTTTAATCCACCAGCTTTCAAGAAAGAAACTATAGTAGCATTCTTGGTTTCAAGCAGGTTGTACATTGTAGCAGGATCATTACCGATTTCCTTGTAGGTAAGAGGCCATGTAACCTTGTTAGCCTTTACTTCCTTTTCTGCCAGTCCTTTTACTGTTACTTGTCTGTCTCTATCTTTAAATGTGGTAATGCCAGAACGTATTGCCAATCCGGTAAATACAAGACCTACAGCCAGAATTGTAGCTGCGATCAGATTTGAATTCATCTTTTCCATAAAGCTCTTGTTTTTATTTTTAACATTGCAAAAATAGATGAACATTCTTAATAACTCAAGAGAAAAACCCTAAATTTAAAGAGGGATTTTCCTACTTTTCTCTAACTTGTCTACGGTATTGCATGTATCGGTCCATGATCTGACGCACATAATTGTAGGTTTCAGAACCTCGGCAATAACCGTGCTTGACTACAGGGTCATGATTATACTTAGATTCTTGCAAATGCAGGATATAGTCTTCTACATTATCTTTCCAGATATGTGGGTTCTTTCCATATTTTTGTGCCAAAGCCATGGCGTCTCTGACATGTAGTGAACCACAGTTGTATGCTGCAAGCATGAAGTTAATACGCTCAACCGGATTTGAGATGTCTTGGAATTGATTATCAAGCATTTTCAGATACTTGACACTTCCTCTGACATTTTCTTCAGGTTCATAGATCTTATCCATGGAAACTCCAACTTGTGCTGCTGTACCTGGCATGAGCTGCATTAGTCCACATGCTCCTGCCCATGATGTTGCCTGCGGATCAAATGCTGATTCCTGATATGACTGTGCAGCCAGTAACTTCCAATCCCAGCCTAGAGTGTGTGAATTTCGCTTGAATAATCCATCATAATCTGAAATGATTCCTCTTGTAGGATCCTTCATGAGAGCCCTCCGCTGTATTCTAGCCTGTCTGTTTTGAAGTTTCTGCCTACGTTCTCTGGCAGTCCAGATGTCGTTTACTTTTTGTGTGTTCTTTTCGAACCATTTACTGATTTCTTCAGCTAGAAGGGGAGAGTTGTTCCGAACCGCCCAGCTGCTTTTTCTTGTTTCTAGAGAGTCACCACACCAGATCAGTCCTTTTTCCTTGACATCATAAGGGAGATTATAGGCTATTACATCAGCTTCGCCTGCATTCAACTGTTCTTTCAGTTCTTTCTCATCCGAAGCAATTTCTATGCGGACACGTGCACCGATATCTTGCGCAAAAGCCTGGGCTATCTGATACTGAATTCCACCTTCATAACCATGGTTTTCATAATATGTGGTGGGACCATAAAGCGTGAGTACGATAATCTCACCGCTTTTCTGAATATCGTCAAGATCAAAAAAGTCGGAAGATGTAACTTGTTTTGCTGTTACATCTTCTTTATTTTGACTCTGGCATGCTGCAACCAGAACAAGAAGAATAAGAGGAAAAACCTTCTTAAGCATTACTTTTTTGGCGTAGCTGCTTAATGATATTCTGTTCCTTTAAAGCAGAACGAACATACATCTGGAGCATATTGATAGCCCTGCTGTTATCACCTCCGTTTGGTACAATTATATCGGCATATTGTTTGGTAGGCTCAATAAATTGGTCATGCATTGGTTTTAGTACATTTCTATATTTGTCAACCAGCATGTCAAGAGGATGTCCGCGTTCCGCCATGTCGCGTGTTATGACACGTAACAAACGCTCATCAGGTTCTGCATCAACAAAGATCTTCAAGTCCATCTGATCACGTAAAGACTTGTCATACAATGCCATAATTCCTTCTACAATGATGACATCATGTGGCTCTACATGAACAGTTTCCTTAAGACGTGTACAAACAAGATAAGAGTAAGTTGGCTGTTCTATGGCATGACCTGTTTTCAACTCTTCAATCTGATGTGCAAGAAGGGGCCATTCAAAAGCATCAGGGTGGTCAAAGTTTGTTTTCTTCCTCACTTCCAGTGGGAGATGACTTTGGTCGTTATAATACGAATCTTGTGGGATGACGGCAACTGATCCTTCTGGAAGACTTTCTACTATTTTGCGGACAACGGTTGTCTTTCCGGAACCTGTTCCACCTGCAATTCCAATGATGAGCATAGTATTTTTGTATATTAATTTCATTGCAAAGATAATTCTTTCTACGAAAATTATAATGAAAATCAAAAAAAAGTGTATCTTTGCAAGGTTTAAAGAGTGATTTACTATGGATCAGAGGCACGATGTAGCCATAGAAATGGCAAAGATTTATCATATTTTATCTCCTGCAGGAATAGAGCAGCTTACGAATATACTTGTTCCCATGCGTTACAGCAAGGGCGAGGTTATTCTAAGAGAAGGTGAAGTTTCAAAATTTATCTACTTTATTCGCAAAGGTTTTCTTCGACAATTTTACTTTAAGAATGGTAAGGATCTTACAGAACACCTTTCTTTTGAAGGAGATTTAGTACAGTGTATTGAAAGTTTCTTTAAACAGGAACCAACATATCTTCAGATAGAAGCTATGGAAAATTCCCTCATATATGGAATTCAATATGATATAATCAACAAATTAGCAGAAGAGAGCTGTGAATTAGGAATCTTTTATCGTAAGATCTTAGAGAAATCACTGATTGTCAGTCAACAAAAGGCTAACCGTCTTCGATTTGAAGATGCTCAGAGCCGTTATAGAATGCTGAAAGCAGAACAGCCTGAAGCATTGCGAAGAGCACCGTTGAATACCATTGCATCTTTGCTTCAGATGACTCCAGAGACATTGAGTAGAGTTCGTGCTAAAGAATTTGAATAATAAACTTTTAAAATAAAAAATACTATGTTTGGATTAGGAATGCAAGAGTTTTTAGTTATTGCTTTAATTATTCTTTTGTTATTTGGAGGAAAGAAAATTCCTGAATTGATGAAAGGCCTTGGTCAAGGCGTTAGAAGTTTCAAGGATGGAATGAAAGATATTGAAAAACCTGTAGAAGACATTAAGAAAGAGATTTCTGAGCTTGAAAAGAAAGACTAATGGCTGAACAGGAACTGACTTTTTGGGATCATTTAGATGTCCTGAGAGGGAGTCTGATTAAAATTTTGGGTGTAACAATACTCTTTATGGTAATAGCTTTTATCATGAAGGATTTTCTTTTTAGTATTGTTTTAGCTCCCAAAGAAAGTGACTTCATAACTTATCAATGGCTTGAAAAGGCTGCTCAGTTTATTAATCCTGATGCTCACATGGAGTATTTCCAGGTTCAGCTTATTAATACTGGCTTGGCAAATCAATTCATGGTACATATGAAGACCGCCTTTTTCATGGGTGTTCTTTGTGCATCTCCATATATCATCTATCTTCTTTTTAATTTTGTGGCTCCGGCTCTCTATGAAAATGAGAAGCATTACGCTGTCCAATTGGTAGGTGGTGGCTATATCATGTTTGTTTTGGGTGTCTTACTCAGTTATTTCTTGATATTTCCGTTTACTTTCCGTTTTCTGGGGACCTATCAGGTAAGCGATGAAGTCACAAACATGATCTCTCTGGATTCATATACCGATACATTATGGACATTAAGTTTTTTGATGGGTGTGGTCTTTGAGATTCCTGTAATCTGTTGGTTATTAGCTAAGTTTGGTCTGATTAAAGCAAGCATGATGCAAAATTACAGAAGACATGCTATCGTCGTCATACTGGTTGTTGCTGCTATAATAACACCTACAACAGATGTCTTTACATTAATGTTGGTTGCCATGCCAATATGGTTCTTGTATGAATTCAGCATCTTCATTGTTAAACATACTAGAAAATAAATGTGAACTATGATACTTCAACCAAATGCTAAAATCAATCTTGGCTTAAATGTAGTTCGCAAAAGACCCGATGGATATCATGACCTGGAAACAGTGTTTTATCCAATTCCTCTATTCGATAAGTTAGAAGTTAATTATGCAGAACGTGTTGGTGAAGATTCTTACTCTCTCCATTTGGATGGTCATGCATTGGATAGCTCATCTGATGATAATTTGGTAGTTAAAGCTTTAAAGCTACTAAAGGAAGAAGGATATAAGTTTGGGTCTGTTGACATCAACCTTTCAAAAATCATTCCATCAGGTGCAGGTTTAGGCGGTGGATCTTCTGATGCTTCTTTTATGCTTAAAGCCTTGAATGAGTTGTTCGAATTGAACATCTCAGTTGGCAATTTAGAGCTTTATGCTGCAAAATTAGGAGCTGACTGTGCTATTTTCATCCAAAACAAACCAGTTTATGCCGAAGGTATAGGTAATATCTTCAAAGATATAGAATTGGATCTTACTGGGTATTATCTTGTTGTTATTAAGCCAGATATTTTCATAAGTACAAAAGCTGCCTTTTCTCAGATAAAGCCAAAATATCCAGAAACATCGCTTCTTGATATTATAAAAAGGCCTGTAGAAGATTGGAAGTGTTCAATGCACAATGATTTTGAAGATAGTGTATTTCCTCAGTTCCCGGAAATTGCAGCATTGAAGCAAAAGCTGTATGATTATGGTGCAATCTATGCTTCCATGAGTGGTTCAGGAAGTAGTTTGTTTGGCATCTTCAAGGAAAATGTTGATTTGAATTATGCATTTCCAACTTGTTTTTATACTTGTTTGAAGTTATAGACAAATTAAAGATAGATTTGTTAAAAACTAAATGTGGTTTTATTTTTCAAAATAAAGTAGAACTTTTATTTTTGCAATCGAAATACAAGACATAATAAATATGCCCGAAAATAAAAGATCTTATAATAGACGAAAATCTTATACTGCACCTGTTCAAGACGAAATGGGTAGACTCCAGCCTCAAGCTGTTGATTTTGAAGCTGCAGTTTTGGGTGCAATAATGATAGAACAAGATGCTTATTCCTTTGTCAGTGAACTTTTGAAGCCTGAGTCTTTTTACGATGACAGACATAAACTCATTTATGAGGCAATTGTAGCATTAAGTTTAGAACAGAGACCCGTTGATATTCTTACTGTTACCGATCAACTAACTAAGTCGAATAAGCTAGAGGAGGCAGGTGGGCCTTTCTATCTGGCAACCCTGACTGAAAATATGGCAAGTTCTGCGCATATCGAGTATCATGCTCAGATTATTGCTCAGAAATATCTTTCTCGCCAGCTTATATCCTTTGCTGCCCAAGTGCAGCGTTCTGCATTTGATGAAACCATCGATGTTAAAGATTTGATGCAGGAAACCGAAGGCAGGTTGTTTGAGATTTCTCAGACAAATATGCAGAAAGATTATGTACAGATTAATTCAGTCATAGAGGAAGCCTATGAAATGTTGAAGAAAGCTGCAGCACGACCAGATGGTATGAGTGGATTGTCCTCTGGTTACCATCAGTTGGATAGTATGACATCGGGATGGCAGAATTCCGACCTTGTCATTATTGCTGCACGTCCTGCTATGGGTAAGACAGCGTTTGTTCTTTCAATGGCTACGAATATGGCTATTGACATGGAAATCCCGATAGCACTCTTCTCTCTTGAAATGAGTAATGTTCAGCTCATGAATCGTGTAATATCAAATGTCTGTGAGATTGATTCCAAGAAAATCAAGAGCGGACAGCTGGAACCCTATGAGTGGCAGCAGCTGGATAGTAGAATGAATAAGATGAATAATGCTCCTCTCTATCTGGATGATACACCTTCATTGTCTGTATTTGAGCTTCGAACAAAAGCTCGTAGATTATATAGGGAACATGGTATAAAGATGATCATCATAGATTATCTGCAGTTGATGAATGCAAGTGGTATGGGATTTGGAAGTCGTCAGGAAGAGGTTTCTACCATTTCTCGTTCCTTGAAAGGCCTGGCAAAAGAGCTGAATATACCAATTATAGCCTTGAGTCAGTTAAATCGTGATACAGAAAAGCGTGAAGGTTTGGAAGGTAAGAAACCTCAGCTGAGTGACTTGCGTGAATCTGGAGCCATTGAGCAAGATGCTGATATGGTTTGCTTCATTCATCGCCCTGAGTATTATAAGATTTATCAAGATGAAAAAGGAAATGACCTTCATGGAATGGCTCAGCTTATCATTGCTAAACACCGTAATGGCCCTGTAGGTGATGTCCTGCTTCGATTCAAGCCTGAATTTACCCGTTTCATGAACCCTGAGGATGATAGAATGAGTCCTATGGGACCTGCTCCTAGACCATCGAGAATGAACAGTAAAGTTTCCGATGGAGGAAATGCTCCGCTTCCTCCTTCAGATATGCCTCCAATGGATAATCCATTTGGCGGTGGTTTTAATTCCGATGTTCCATTCTAAGAAAAAATAAGAAACAATATACCTTATATATAAGAAATTTTGTGTAATTTTGCGCGAATTTTGAATGAATTGTAAAAATCAGACTTTATGAACATATCTTATAAATGGCTTAAAGAGTACGTAGATTTCGACATGACTGCAGAAGAAGTTGCTGCAGCGTTGACATCTGGTGGTCTTGAAGTAGATGGTGTAGAAGAGGTTCAGTCTATAAAAGGTGGACTGGCAGGAATTGTCATTGGTGAGGTTTTGACTTGTGAACCACATCCAAATTCTGATCACATGCATGTTTGTACTGTAAACATTGGTACAGAAGAGCCTTCTCAGATTGTCTGTGGAGCTCCAAATGTAGCAGCTGGTCAGAAAGTTGTTGTTGCAACATTGGGTACAAAACTGTATGATGGTGACAAAGAATTTACCATAAAGAAATCTAAGCTTCGTGGCATTGAATCATGTGGTATGATCTGTGCAGAGGATGAGATTGGCATCGGAACAGACCATGCTGGTATCATTGTTCTTCCTGCAGAGGCTGTTCCTGGTACACCTGCAGCAGAATACTATCATCTGGAAAGTGATTATATCATTGAAGTTGATATTACTCCTAATCGTGCCGATGCATGCAGCCATTATGGTGTAGCACGTGATTTGTATGCATGGTTAGTTCAAAATGGTAAGCAAACTTCATTGCATCGTCCATCTGACGAGGCCTTCAAGGTAGATAATACAGACTTGAATATTGATGTTGAAATCATTAATGAAGAAGCTTGTCCACGTTATTGCGCAGTGACAGTTAAAGATGTTACTGTAAAGGAGAGTCCAGAATGGTTGCAGAATAAGTTGAAGACTATTGGTCTTCGTCCTATTAACAACATTGTGGATATAACCAATTACATCATGATGGCATATGGCCAGCCATTACACTGCTTTGATGCAGATATGGTAAAGGGCAATAAGGTTGTCATAAAGAGTTTGCCAGAAGGAACTCCATTTGTAACACTTGATGGTGTTGAGCATAAACTTAGTGAACGAGATCTTGCTATCTGTAACGCTGAAGAGCCAATGTGTATTGCTGGTGTATTTGGAGGTAAGGGTAGTGGAACATACGAGACTACTAAGAATGTTCTTTTTGAATCTGCATATTTTAACCCAACTTGGATTCGAAAATCTGCCCGTCGTCATGGCTTAAGCACAGATGCAAGTTTCCGTTTTGAACGTGGAATCGATCCTCATGGACAGATTTACGCTTTGAAGCAAGCAGCACTCTTGGCTAAGGAACTGGGTGGAGGTACCATCAGCATGGAGATAAAGGATGTAAACCCAGCGCCAATTAGCGACTTTACTGTAGAATTGTCTTATGATTATTGTAATAAGCTTATTGGTAAAGTAATTCCTGCTGAAACAATCAAGAGTATCGTGACTTCTCTTGAAATGCAGATTACTAACGAAACTTCAGAAGGTTTGACTCTTCTTGTTCCTGCATACCGTGTTGATGTTCAGCGTCCTTGTGATGTAGTAGAAGACATCCTTCGTATCTATGGTTACAACAACGTAGAGATGCCACATACTCTTAACGCTAGTCTTACTGTCAAGACTGACGTTGACAAGAGCAATAAGCTTGAAAATTTGGTTGCAGAACAACTTGTTGGTGCCGGTTTCAATGAAATTCTTAATAATTCATTGACAAAGGCTGCTTACTATGAGAATCTTACAGCTTATCCTTCTGCTAACTGTGTTAAGTTGATGAATCCACTTTCTGCAGATTTGAGTGTTATGCGCCAGACTTTACTATTTGGTGGTTTGGAGTCTATTTCTCATAATGCAAATCGCAAGAATGGAAATATCCGATTCTTTGAATATGGAAACTGCTATCATTTCAATGAAGCAAGAAAGTGTGCTGATATTATACCTGGTGTATCTAAGAGTACTGATCCTGAAGTTATTAAGCATGTTCTTGATGCTTATACCGAAGAAGATCACATGGCTCTTTGGGTTACTGGTAAGCGCATCAGCGGTTCTTGGGCACATCCTGACATGGATTCCAGTGTATATGAGTTGAAGGCATATCTGTTGAACATCTTTACACGTTTAGGCCTTAATTTAGGTGCTACCGTATTTGCAGAGTCTAAGAATGATATCTTTGCAAAAGGCATTGAAATCCAGAATCGCGGTGGTAAGGTTTTGGCTATGTATGGTGTCATTAGCAAAAAGATTACCAAGATGTGTGATGTAGAATCTGACGTATTCTATGCTGATATCAACTGGAAAAACTTGATGAAGGCTATCAAGAATAATAAGGTAACTTATAAGGAAATTGCAAAATTCCCTGCAGTAAGCCGTGACTTGGCATTGCTAGTTGATAAGAATGTAGAATTTGCCACTATTGAGAAGATTGCTTACGGTTGCGAAAAGAAGCTTCTGAAAGAAGTAAAGCTGTTCGACGTTTATGAAGGAAAGAATCTGGAAGCAGGAAAGAAGAGCTATGCAGTGAACTTTGTACTTCAGGATGCAGAGAAGACAATGAACGATAAGCAGACCGATGCCATCATGAATAAGATTATCATGAGTCTTGAGAAGCAGATTGGTGCTAAGCTACGTTAATAGAAAAAGTAAATCAAATTAAAAATATATAACCAATGGGAAGAGCATTTGAATATCGCAAAGCGACAAAGTTAAAGAGATGGGGTCACATGGCAAAGACCTTTACCCGTCTAGGTAAGCAAATTGCAATTGCAGTACAGGCAGGTGGTCCAGAACCAGAAAATAACCCAACATTGCGTTCAGTCATTGCTACTTGTAAGCGTGAGAACATGCCAAAGGATAATATCGAACGCGCTATCAAGAATGCAATGGGTAAGGATAAGAGTTCATACAAGGGTGTAACTTATGAAGGCTATGGCCCTCATGGAATTGCAATCTTTGTTGATACCTTAACCGATAATACTACTCGTACTGTAGCTGATGTACGTTCTGTATTCAATAAGTTTAGCGGAACACTCGGAACAACTGGTTCTTTGGCATTCCTTTTCGATCATAAGTGTATTTTCACTTTCAAGGCAAAGGCAGACATGGACATGGATGACTTCTTGCTGGAAATGATTGACTATAATGTTGATGAGGATATGGACATCGATGAAGAGGAAGGTACAATTACTCTTTATGGTGATCCTAAAAGCTACTCTGCTATTCAGAAGCACCTTGAAGAAATGGGCTTTGAGGAAATTGGTGGTGACTTCACTTACATTCCAAACGATCTGAAAGAGGTTACTGCGGAACAGCGTGAGACTATCGATAAGATGGTTGAACGTCTTGAAGAGTTTGACGATGTTCAGACTGTATATACTAACATGAAACCAGAAGAAGAGTAATTCTCATGCAGTACGTCTATAAGACAGTAGGGACTTGTTCAAAGCAGATACTCATTGATATCGATGAAAACAATGTAGTCAATGATGTTAAGTTTCTTGGAGGATGTAGTGGTAATCTTCAAGGTATTTCTGCTTTAGTGAAAGGACAGAAGATTCAAGATGTTGCAGAAAAACTAAAAGGTATTAACTGCGGTATGAAAGGAACCAGTTGTCCTGATCAATTATCTCAAGCTTTACTGAAGATTCTAGAACAACATCAAGTTAGTAAATAAATAGAAAAGGTGCATCAATTGATGCACCTTTCTTTTTTATTTTATTTTTCCGTATCCTCCAGTCTCGTTAGGACCAAAAGTGCAGTCAAATAATTTTTTCTTCGTACTACCAGAATGGTAAATGTATTGGAGTTTTGTTCCATGCTCTTTTTTAGGCTTCAAATCAATGGAACTTGCTATTGCACTTAAAAAATCATTTTCAATATCAACTTTCCTAGCTTGAAAGAAGGAATCATTGTCTGCTACGTCATTCACTATATAATAATAGGTATTGGTGTTTGTAGCAGCATTATAAGTCAGACTATCCAACGTAATTCCGTTGCCCACATCCAAAGGACAATGTGTCAGAGTGTACTCCAGGGCTTCTTCACTACATCTTTCTTCCCATGACTTCTGATGGCATGAAACCATCAGAAGTATGAGTAGGATAGGATAAAATATCTTTTTCATTACCAACGGATATATGCTTCAGCCCAGAGTTGATTGTAGTTCTGGTCTAGTGCGGTCTTATCGTTAACATGATTATACTGTAACTGCAGCATCAGATTTTTATGAGGGCGGATGTTTGCAGCCAAAGAATAGATGGTTGAAGCATTTTCTCCGACACAACCATTTCGATACAAGTCATACTTTGCATATACCTTAACCAATTTGCTTACAGGTGCACCAACTGTAGCATAGAAAGCATCTGCTTTGTCAAGGCCCTTGCCACCAACAGTGACACCATCGTAGACCTTACCTTTTGAATGGGCATATTCTGCACGAACAGTCCAATCACTTTCATATTTAAGACCAATATTATAACGGTTACGGTCTACTTCAAACCCTTGTTTTCCGTAAGTTCCAGTCCAACCAAATGCACCAATATACAGATTCTTAATAGGTTGTACCTGTAATGTACCAATCAAATCTTTCTGTTTGTTGTTATCAGCATGGTTGATTCCATTACCATTATATACAGCAAGCTGATAATGAATGTAACGGTGTCCGTCATTAGCGTCAGGCAAGAGGTCACCTTGAATCTGAAGACCCTGATCACGTCCGCCGGTAGATGCTTCACCGCAACGGTCACCCATACCTGCAAGTTTCTTTACTAACTGAGAATAATCTCCTACACCTACATCCCAAGGATTGTAAGGATTTTCAAAAGTAAAGGCACGTTTAAACTGACCTACTCTAACACTGAATTCCTTGTGCTTTGCCCATTCTATATAGAAATCCTTAACATGCGCACCCTTAGATGCTGTGTTGTCACCGTTAACTTCCATTTGGAGACGATACTTGAAATCACCCAGCACAGAACCATCTACATAAACACGAATAAGACGAGCGTTGAAACCATCGCCATTAGTTGTAGTTCCTTCGTTGTCTTGATACGAATACTTGCCAATAATATAACCACCGAATTTAGGAGTAGAAACAACATCCTTGTTCTGCGCACTGGCAGAAACAAATGAGCCAGCAGCAAGAATGCTGCATAACATAGATTTAAATAATAGATTCATAAATAATTACTTTTGTGTTAGATATCAATATGTAATCTACACTATTCATTAAAACAATGCAAAATTACTACTTCTTGCAAAATCTTCCAAATAATGAAGTCTAAAAGGCTTTGAATGTCGTAAAAAATGTCTATTTTTGCATATCAAAAAAATAAAACCGATTTTATGAAAACAGATATTGAAATTGCAAGAGAAGCACATCTTGAACCTATTGAAAAAGTTGCAGCTCAAGTTAACATCCCGTTAGATCAATTGGAACTTCATGGCAATTATATTGCAAAGGTTCCTTACAAGTTGATTGATGAAGAAAAGATAGCCAAAAGCAACTTGATTCTTGTTACTGCTATTACTCCAACTAAAGCAGGTATTGGCAAGACTACTGTAAGTATTGGTTTGGCGTTAGGTCTTAGCAAGATTGGGAAAAAAGCTGTACTTGCATTGCGTGAACCAAGTCTTGGTCCATGCTTTGGTATGAAGGGTGGAGCAGCCGGTGGTGGTTATGCACAGGTTCTTCCAATGGATAAGATTAACCTACATTTTACCGGTGATTTCCATGCTATTACTTCTGCTCACAATATGATATCTGCTTTGTTGGACAACTACATCTACCAGCACCAAGAAGAAGGTTTTGGCATGAAAGAAATCTTGTGGAAGCGTGTACTAGATGTGAATGACCGTGCTTTGCGCTACATCGTTACTGGCTTAGGCCCAAAGACCAACGGCGTAACATTGGAAAGCGGATTTGATATTACTCCAGCATCTGAAATCATGGCAATCCTTTGTCTTTCAAAAGATGAAGATGATTTGCGCCGAAGAATTGAAAACATCCTTTTAGGTATTACTTTAGAAGGCAAGCCGTTCACTGTAAAAGACATGGGTGTTGCTGGTGCCATTACTGTATTGCTTCGTGATGCCATTAATCCTAACCTTGTACAGACCACAGAAAACACCCCAGCATTTGTACACGGCGGTCCATTTGCAAATATCGCTCATGGATGTAATACTGTCATTGCTACAAAAACAGCAATGTCATTTGGTGATTATGTCATTACAGAAGCTGGTTTCGGTGCAGATTTGGGAGCTGAGAAGTTCTACGATATCAAATGCCGCAAAAGTGGCTTGAGTCCTAAGCTGACCGTCTTGGTTGCTACAACACAGGGCTTGAAGATGCATGGCGGTGTTCCTCAGGATGGTATCAAATTGCCAAATGCAGAAGGACTTATTGAAGGATTTAAGAATATGGATAAACATATTCAGAATCTTCAGAGTTTTGGTCAGACTGTTGTCGTATGCTTTAACCGATATGCATTTGATACAGATGAGGAAATGGAAATTGTTCGTAAACACTGTGCAGAATTGGGTGTTGGCTTTGCAATCAACAATGCGTTCTGTGAAGGTGGATCCGGTGCTGTAGAACTGGCAGAGTTAGTTGTCAAGACAATTGCAGAAAAACCATCTCCAGCTCTGACATTTGCATATAATGACGAAGATAGCATTGAAGAAAAAGTAGAAAAGGTAGCTACTAAGGTCTATGGTGCAAAGAAAGTAATCTTTATGGCTGCTGCAAAGAAAAAGCTTCAGCGCATTAAAGATCTTGGGCTGGAATCTTATCCTGTATGTATTGCAAAGACTCAGTATTCTTTCTCTGATGATCAAAAGAAATATGGTGTTCCTACAGGATTTGATTTCACTATTCGTGACTTTGTCATTAACACCGGTTCAGAGATGATTGTAGCAATTGCTGGTGAGATTATGCGTATGCCTGGCTTGCCAAAGAGCCCACAGGCAGAACGTATTGATATAGTTAATGGTGAGATAGAGGGTCTTTCTTAATTACCCTTTAGACTTATAAAAAGTCCGCTATTACGGATTGATTTGTCCGTAATAGCGGACTTCCTTGTCCGTCAGGTCGGATTCTTTTGTCCGTCAAGACGGACTTTTTATAAGGAATAATACTTCTATAAATAAGGATTATATTTTCTCTCTGTCTTGATATCAGAAGCAGGACCATGGCCTGGATAAATCTTTACATTATCAGGTAGTTCCAGAATCTTTTCTTTAATAGCATTTATCAAGTCCTCTGTACTTCCACCAGGTAGATCAGTTCGCCCAATACTACAATAAAAAATAGAGTCTCCACTGAACAATACACCTTCCTCTTCACAATAGAAGCAAATTCCACCAGGTGTATGACCTGGTGTTTCAATTACTTTTAATTGGTGATTACCAAAGGTAATGATGTCATTTTCCTTTAATTCTTTCCCTATAGGTGCAAAGAAATCCTCATTCCATTTCTCTCCAATAAGTTGATAGATTTGGCCGGGTACGTCATTATAGAGAAAGATATCACGTGCCGAAGCTTCTGTCATCAAACCGAAGTCTGAATAGAGATATGGATTTCCCCAAACGTGATCGAAATGAAGGTGAGTGTTCAATAAATGAACAGGTGTTAATTCATTACTTGTAATGTATTTTTTTATGGCTTCTTTTTCTTGCTCATAAAAGGCACCACAGTCTATGATAACACACTCCTTGCTTTCATCACTCAAGATGTAGCAATTTTCTAGCAAAGGATTAATTTCAAGTTTTTTTATGGTCAACATAAGCTAGGGTATAGGAACGTATACTACTTTTTTTGTTTCAAAGTATTCTTCTGTGAAATAATCATTTAATGAAGTTACTTCAACAATTCCTTTAACTTCATTCATTTCCCTTTCAAGTTCACCTCCCTTTAAACAGATCAAGCCATTTGGCAGGGCATTCTTTTGTTCCTTAGAAATGTTTTTTCGGCAGATTTTAAGTAAGTCTGCTAATGGCATGACAGCACGGGAAACAACAAAATCGAACTTCTGTTTTTCTTCTTCTGCACGGCAGTGTCTGAAAGTTACATTTTTCAAACCAATGGCATTTGCTATTTCGTTAGCTACACGTACTTTTTTACCAATACTATCTACCAGATGAAACTTACAATCCGGAAAAAGGATAGCTAATGGAATACCAGGAAATCCTCCACCAGTTCCTAAGTCCATGATTGTAGTACCAGGTTTGAAATTCAAGACTTCGGTAATACCCAGACTATGCAACACATGATGTTCATAAAGATTTTGAATATCTTTGCGTGAAATCACATTAATCTTACTATTCCAGTCTGTATATAAGTCGTAAAGAGCAGCGAACTGATTACGCTGCTCTTCTGTGATATTCGGAAAATATTTTTGTATCTGCTCCATAATTTAATAAGTACGACTATAGAAGTCCATATTCTCTGCAGTGAGTAGTTCAATTGGTACAAAATTTTGACGACTGATGTCTTTTTTAAGAATCAAATAGTCAATCAAAATCTTAGTACAGTCATAACCTTGTTTCCAAGGATGCTGTGCAATCAAAAATTCTACAAATCCATTTTTTAAGCATTCATTGTTTCTATCCAGGTGCTCATAACCCATGAGGTGAAAATGCTTAATGTTTCGCTTTTCCAGATACTCTCCAATACCAAAAACCTTTGAGTTAAAGCAGATACCTGAATGCATATTTGGATGAGCTTGGAAAAATTCATCCATCTTGTCGAACTGGCGACCAAAGCGTTTACTTGGAAGTTCCAAAGTATGAATAATTGCTTTTGGGTGATGTTTATGCATGTATTTCTTAAATCCGGCTTCACGATCACGTTGCTGATTTGAACCAATCACACCATCTTCTGCCTGACGGAAAATACCTATTTCACTGGTAGGGTCTACCATATAAAGAATTCTTGCAGCAAAATAACCGCTTTGGGTAGGGTGCTGTGCACAGAATGCAAGTGGGTGTAATTCTGGTATGTTTGAATCTATAAATACAAATGGAATATCCATCTCATCCAGCTTCTCTGTAAGTTCAGAAGTTGCTTCTTTCATGCTTGGACTGATAATGACACCATCTGGCGTTCCATTTTTCAGCATTTCTCTAGAAGAAGCTTTAAATGATTCTGGATTAAAAGGATCATAATAGAACAGATTTACTGTAATATTAAAGTCATTATAGGCACGCTGTGCCCTGTTGATGCCTTGCTCTATTTCACTCCAATATTCACCAGGTTTATGTTGAGGTAACATGCAGAAGAATTTATAGCGCTTGTTTGATGCCAATGCACTTGCATACATATTTGGCTGATAGTCAATTTGCTTTAATACTTCTTCAACCTTTTTCCTGGATTTTTCGCTAACGTTTGGTCTACCATGAAGGACACGGTCTACAGTTCCTACAGACACACCTGCCTGTTCTGCTATGTCCTTAATTCTTACTCTCCCTTGTAATTCATCCATATCATTAAAATTTTCTTTTGCAAAGATACTTCATTTTTTGGAATTGTGTCTGTTTCTTTGGAATAATTTTCCAAAATGTATTTTTCGGAACATTTCTTTGTTTATTTGAGTCAAACTTTGTATCTTTGTTTTACAAACAAAAATACTTAAAAACAAAGCAGAACAATATGGGTAAAATAATAACTTTAGGTGAAATTATGTTACGTCTTTCACCGACTGGAAATGATAGATTTATTCAATCTGACAGTTTCCGGATTATACCAGGAGGTGGTGAAGCAAATGTAGCTGTCAGTCTGGCTAATTATGGACATGAATCATGCTATGTCACAAAGCTTCCTAAGCATGAGATTGGACAGATAGCTGTCAATGCTTTACGTCGATATGGTGTAAACACACAGTTTATTGCACGAGGAGGTGATAGGGTGGGTCTCTATTATGCAGAAACAGGTGCAAGCATGCGTCCTTCAAAAGTTATTTACGACCGTGCACATTCTGCAATTGCTGAAGCAAAACCTTCTGATTTTGATTTTGATGCAATTATGGAGGGCGCAGATTGGTTCCATTGGTCTGGTATTACTCCTGCAATTTCTGATAATGGAGCAGAATTAACTCGTTTGGCATGTGAAGCAGCTAAGCGTCATGGCGTTACAGTATCTGTTGATTTAAATTTCCGCAAGAAATTGTGGACATCAGAAAAGGCTATTTCCGTCATGAAACCATTGATGAAATATGTTGATGTATGCATTGGTAATGAAGAAGATGCAGAACTTTGTCTGGGATTCAAGCCTGATTCTGACGTCGAAGGTGGCCAGACCGATGCTGCTGGATATGAAGGTATTTTCAAGCAGATGAAGGAAGAGTTTGGTTTTAAATATGTAGTCTCAACATTGCGTGAGTCTTTTTCCGCAACACATAATGGCTGGAAGGCTTTGATTTATGATGGAAAAGAGTTTTATCAGTCAAAACGTTATGACATTGATCCAATTATTGATCGCGTTGGCGGTGGAGATTCATTCTCTGGAGGATTGATTCATGGAATGCTGACAAAAGAGACACAAGGTGAAGCATTGGAATTTGCTGTTGCTGCATCTGCTTTAAAACACACAATAAATGGCGATTTCAACCTGGTTTCTGAAGCAGAAGTAAATGCCTTGGTTGGTGGAAGTGCAAACGGAAGAGTTCAAAGATAAATAAGATGGCAAAATTTGATAAGATGGCTGTTATGGCCAAAATAGGAGAGACAGGTATGGTGCCTGTTTTCTATCATAAAAATGCAGAAGTAGCCAAGAAGGTTATTAAAGCATGCTACGAAGGTGGTGTGCGTGCATTTGAATTTACGAATAGAGGCGATTTTGCTCATGAGGTATTTGCTGAATGTGTAAAATATGCTGCAGTAGAATGTCCTGAATTAGCATTAGGTGTTGGTTCTGTGGTAGATGCACCTACAGCTGCACTTTACATCCAACTTGGTGCTTGCTTTATTGTCGGTCCATTATTCAACCCTGAAATTGCACCTGTATGTAATCGTCGTTTGATTCCGTATTGTCCAGGATGTGGTACCGCGTCTGAAATTGGTAAAGCTCAGGAATTAGGTTGTGACCTTACCAAGGTATTCCCGGGTGACGTCTATGGTCCAAACTTCGTGAAAGGTGTAAAGGCTCCTATGCCATGGACAAAAATTATGGTTACAGGTGGTGTTGCTCCAACACAAGAAAATCTTACCGCTTGGATTAAAGCTGGTGTATTCTGTGTCGGTATGGGATCAAAACTGTTTCCAAAAGATAAGGTGGAAGCTGAAGATTGGGCCTATGTAACAAATATGTGTAAAGAATCTTTGGCTTTCATTGCTGAAGCAAGGAAAAAGTAATGATAAAAATGCGATATTTCTATATGTTTATTTGCATGCTGTCTTTGGCGGCATGCAATAGCATATCGGATCAACAACGCCAAAAGGTGGAGTTGCTTAATCATCGCGCTTTTAATTTACGATATACAAGCCTGGATAGCATTGAAACTTATGCTAACCAGGCTCTTTCTTTGTCAAAAGGCTTTGAACAGGGCAAAGCAGAATCATACAATAATCTTGCTTTAGCTGCTTACATGCGTCAAGATTTTGTAGAAGCAGAGAAGTATTATAACCTGGTTAAGAAATCAACTAGCAACCAGATAGAACTCTTGTTGTCAGATATTGGAATGTTGAAAGTATGCTCTCGAGCATCGGCTAACAAGCGTTTTTACGATTATGAAGCTCGTGTACAAAACAGATTAAAACAGATTCATAAGGAGAGTGATGCCCTGAATGCTCATGACATGACTCGTCTTACATTTGCAGAGAGTGATTTTCACTTGGCAGCATCAATCTATTATTATTACTTGCAACATGATCAGAAAGCAAAAGCAGAATTGGAAATGATAAATGGACCTGCTCTTGCCGAAGCCGATTCCATACAATGGACATATTATCAGTATATGCTGTCTTCTGTAGATATGTTGGGAGGTACGACATTCGAAGAGGATGTAAAGCTTGAGTTTGATACTCTATTACGACTGTTGTTTTATGCTCGTGAAAAAAATCTGATTTATATTGAAGCAAATGTATTGGAAACATTTGTTGATAAGCTAGTGAATGAGAATTGGTATGATGTGGCATTTCAGAATCGTCAAGCCGATTTTATTTATCTGAATCCAGAAAGTGTACCAGATAGCTTGCTGACCGAAAGTATTTCTAAGAAAGCCTTGGATTGTTTCAAACGTTATGGTGATTATTATCAATTGTCTGGTGCCCGAAGACGTTTGTCTGACATTTATTTCCAGAATGGTAATTATGAAGCATGTTTCAAGGAATTAGAAGCTGCACTTAATGACATTAACACCCATTTTGACATCTATAATAAGAACTGTAGTTATAAACGAAAACTTCAGACTTTTGTGCCAAATGATACTGTAGAAACTGATTTAAAATGGATGGAGAATGATTCTATTTCAACTGTTCCTCAATGGTTGGCTAATATTCGACAGTCTCTATCATTGGTTTATGCAGCATTAGGCAACAAAGAAGCTTCTGATTATAATCGTAACATTTACCTTGATTTGCTTGACAGAACCAGACAAGACAAGGAACAAGAAAACCGACTCGAACAACTTAAAGCAGAAACTAACAGTTTGAATATTTTGTTCTGGATAATTGCAATTCTCACAGTATTGGGTTCTATTTTGCTGATTTTCCTGAATAGAAAATGGCGTAAAAGAAATACAGAACGTATTCATAAATTCAGTATTACTGCAGAGCTGTGCAGTTATATTACATCATCTATACCTACTGATGTAGAGGATAATGAAGAACTGCTTGAAAGAATGGCAGATGATCTTGAACCTAAGTTGAATGAAATCTTTGGTTGTCCTGTTAAACTTGAATTTGATGAATCAGCAGGTAAAATTTCACTTGTGCCGTCAACATCTTTGGTTAATGATGATAAGAGTTTGTTGTCATTGATAGAACCTTATTTAAATTGGGCATACCAATATGGTTCCAATTTCCTGAATCTTGATGAAGAATATAAGCAACTGGAAAAGGAACGTTATCTGCATGAACAGCACATTGCAGAAAATAAACGGAAGAACTTAGAAAAGCGTACCTGCATGAGCATTGTAACGGGTATTACGCCGTTCTTGGATCGTGCAATCAATGAAATTAACCGCTTGAATTCAGGTAATCAGTCAGAGGAGCAAAAGCTTGAGCGATATGATTATATTCATGATCTGATAGATCGTATCAATGAGTATAATGATATTATGGCTTTATGGATAAAGATGAAGCAAGGAGCCTTAAGCTTACAGATCGAATCGTTTAATTTGGGTGACATTTTTGCAACTATTGCAAAGGGTAAACATGCTTTTGAGTCTAAAGAACTATCATTTTTGGTTGACGAAACTTCTGCAATAGTAAAAGCAGACAAGGCCTTGACTCTCTTTATGATTAATACTCTTTGTGATAATGCAAGAAAATATACGCCAAAAGGTGGATCTATTTATGTAAAAGCAGAAGAAACAGATACTTATATAGAGATATCTGTAAAAGATACCGGACGTGGTTTATCAGAGGAAGACAGAAAACTAATTCTTGAAGAGAAAGTCTATGATTCCAGCAAAATAGGTATGAATCATGTAGATGAAGATCTGAAGAAAAACAAAGGTTTTGGCTTTGGACTTATGAACTGTAAAGGCATTATCGATAAATACAAAAAGACCAATCCATTGTTCTCTGTTTGTTTATTTGGCATTGATTCAGAAATAGGAAAGGGTAGTCGTTTCTTTTTCCGCTTACCTAAGGGAATCCTACGCTTTCTCATTGGCTTTATTCTTCTGTTTACTAATGTAAACTTGTTTGCTCAGAGTCAATCCGATAAAATGCTGATGAAAGCAGCAGCCTTTGCTGATTCTACTTATTATTCTAACGTAGATGGTTATTATGAGGATGCATTAATTTATGCAGATTCTGCATGTGTATACTTGAATAAATACTATAAGAGCCAAGATCCTAATAGCAATTTATTAATGAGTATTGATGAAGGATCATCTTTGGCAGAATTAGCATGGTATGATAAAGGTATTATTATTGATTACCACGTCATCTTGGATATTAGAAATGAAGTTGCTGTAGCTGCCTTGGCTTTAGGCGAATGGGGAATTTACAAGACAAACAATGAAGCCTATACCAAACTCTATAAATTGTTAGGTGAGGATAAGATGTTGGATGAGTTTTGTCACCAGATGCAAACTACAGCTACTAACAAAACTGTTTCTATCATTCTTTTGGTTGTAGTAATGCTTGCTTTTGTTATCACAATATATAGCCTCTATTTCCGCCAAGCTTTACTCTATAGAATTAATGTACAACAAGTCTTGGAAGCTAATCATAAAGTACTAAAGACTTTCCAGAATCATACAGAAGAAGATGAACTGCAAGAACTTCCAGGAAAGATGCTGGAGCGTATTTACCCAGACTTGGTAGCTATTCATCCTATAGATGGATTGGCTATTCTTATAAAAGATGCAGACAATCATTTACTTGATCTTCAAGCAACCGATAAGATATATATAACTCGCTTGATGGAAGAAGAGATGAAACATGCCATACGTGACATGAAAATCGTTTATAATAAGGAGTTACATACCTATGTCTATCCTTTGCTCGTAAAACAGAATAACGAAGACATCTGTGTCGGAGCATTTGCTTTTATCCAGAATCAAACTGCATCAGATAAGAATGAAGCCATGCTTCGTGACTTAGTTATCCGATATGTCTCTATAGTCATCTATCAGACTGTTATTCGGTTAAGCCATAAGCATGCAGAGTTGGAAGTAGCTGAAGATGAAAAACGAAGAGCCATACATGAAGAGAATATTCTCCATGTCCAGAATATGGTATTAGATAATTGCCTTTCTACTCTAAAACATGAAACGATGTACTATCCTAATCGTATCAAGTTGATTGTAGATAAGTTACAACATGAACAGGACTTAGCGAAAGAAGCGGAGCAGACACAAATCATGCATGAACTGGTTCATTACTATAAAGACATATTTACAACCTTGAGTGACTGTGCAAACAGACAATTAGAAAATCTCAAGTTCTCTCGTAAGCGTGTACCTGTAGATAAACTTAAGACTCACTTAGAGAAGTATTTCAATAAAATAGTTCGTAAGAATCAGTTAAACTGGACATTAGAATCATCTATTGGTAAAGAATCTGTTCTTGGTGATGAACATCTTCTTTGCTACTTGATGGATAGCCTTGTTGATGCTGCTTTAGAGAAGCAATATGATTCAGATGCAGTTTTCTACTTCAGCACCTGTGTCGACAACGGCTTTGTTCGCTTTACTTTTGAAGATCCTAGAGGATCTTATACTCAGGCAGAGTTAAATTTACTATTTTATCCAGATTTAAAACGAATGCAGCCTGATGATAGTGGAAAATTGCATGGAACACAATATTTAAACATGCGCCAGATAATCAGAGATCATGATGAACTCTGCCGTCATAGAGGATGCCGCATAAATGCAGAACCTTTAACGGATGGAGGTTATAAAATCTGGTTTACAATTCCGGTAAGTAAAAATGAAATAACAATATAAAATGGAAAAGTTTAAAGTCATTATTGTAGAAGATGTAAAATTGGAATTGAAGGGTACTGAAGAAATCTTCCGTAACGATATTCCTGAAGCAGAAATTATAGGTACTGCCATGACCGAAGCAGAATTTTGGAATCTTATAGAAAAACAAGTTCCTGATTTATTATTGCTTGATTTAGGTTTAGGTGGTTCAACAACAGTTGGTGTAGAGATATGCCGTAAAGTACGTAATGAACATAAGGATTTGCATATTCTCATCTTTACCGGTGAAATCTTAAATGAACGTCTGTGGGTGGATGTTTTGGAAGCCGGAGCAGATGGTATCATTTTGAAGAGTGGAGAATTACTCACTAAGACAGATGTTAAGTGTGTAATGGACGGTAAACGTATGGTTTTCAATGAGCCAATCTTAGAAAAGATACTGGATCGTTTCAAAAAGAGTGTATTAATGGATCAGAGGAAGCAGGAGGCTATGATTAACTTTGACATTGATGAATATGACGAACGATTCCTCCGTCATCTTGCACTTGGATATACGAAAGAAATGATAACTGCTTTGAAGGGTATGCCATTGGGAGTGAAATCGTTGGAAAAAAAACAAATTGATTTGATACAGCGTCTATTTAAACCAAATGAAAGAAGTGGAGTAAATGCCACAAGATTGGTTACTCGTGCTTTCGAGCTTAGAATTTTAGACGTAGATAATCTAGAACCCGACGATGAATAAAACATCATTTCATGCGTAACAAGAAAATATTTATATTTTATTCTTGGACAATTGTTGCCTTGAATCTGGCAACCATAATTCTATTACTCTTCTCCTGGATTGCAAATCTCTTTGGATTAGAGGTGAATAATTTATTGTCTTTGGATGGTATACGTTGGATATTACGACAATCTTTAACAAGCGTAGAGCATACTTTTCCATTTTTAGCTTTACTTCTGCTTTGTATGGGTGTTGGTATAATAAGTGGATCCGGTTTCTTGATTGCCATGAATAATTTTGTAAGAAATAAGCTCCAATTGTTGTCGTTCAAACAACGTTGGAGCCTTCAAATCTCCCTAGTAGTGGGAGCATTATATATCTTATTAATTGTCTGGGGAATTGTATCTCCTATAGGAAACCTATTAAGTGTAACAGGTGAATTGCAGAACAGTCCTTTAGTCAATGGCTTCTCCATTTGGTTCAGCATGGGGTGTTGCCTGATGGGGGGAATTTATGGATGGCTTTCAGGCAACCTTCGTCATATTTATGACTTTATCATTTCGCTCTTAAATGGGGTAAAAATAGGTGTTCCGATGATTGTATTAGCCTATTTTTGCATGCATTTTCTACTTCTTTGGCGTTACGTCTTTTATTAAAGTTTACCCATAAAACGCTCTATATTAACAATAAAGCGTTCATGTGTCCCTTCAGCTAGGAGATTTCCCTCTTCATCCATTGCTTCTACATGGAATACTAATCTACGCTTGTCTTCTTCTATCAATGTTGCTTTCGCAGTATAGGGTTGACCTATCTTTGAAGCTTTCAGATGCTTTACATTCAGTAATGTACCAACTGTTGTGTATCCTTTCTCTAATTTGGACATAACACAGTTCATTGCAACATTCTCTAACGAAGCCATTAGACTAGGTGTTGAGAGAACCATAAGATTACCAGATCCCATCTTGAGTGCCGAATCTTTCTCTTCAGGAACAAAAGATTTACTAAAGACTAAGTTCATATTTATTCAGCTTGTATATCACCAGCATCAGGTAAGGATTTCCAGCCTTCTCCATAAGTGTCATAAGCATCTGTCACGATGACGAATGAAGTAGGATCTGCCTTTTTGATACGGTGTTTAATGTTATTTACTTCTTTGTATTTGCAGACTAGGAAAATCATTTCCTTATCTCCGTTGGTATATAATCCTTGTGCTTTGATCAGTGTTGCTGTGCGTTCCAGGTCATTCAGAATATAATTATGTAGTTCATGGAGCGGCTTTTCACTGATGACAAAAATCAGCTTGTCATCTTTATTACCATTAATTGTAAAAGCAAGTACTCTTGATGAGATAAAGATGGAAATCAATGAATAGAAGGAGAGTAGCCAAGAGCCATTATTCTCAGTATTGGCTTGTCCTATACCTAAACCAATTACCAGAAGACCAAAGAGTACTACCAAGCCATCGGTCAACAGCACACCATTAGAAAACTTGATGTGGCAAAACTTCTGTAGCATCATTCCCACGATGTCCGTTCCTCCTGTTGTTGCATTGGAACGAACCACGATACCACATCCTACTCCAATAAGTGTTGCTCCTATAATGCAAGTCAGCATCAAGTCGTGAGACATATCTATTACTCCTCCCAACAGTTGAGTTGGATCAAGTTTTTCCATAGATTCTTGGTTTGGGTAGGATAGCAATGTCAGTGTATTCATGATGGTAGGTGTCATCATGGCTGCAATGAATGTTCTTGCACCCAGGTTTGTTCCCAATAACACTAAAGCCAGTATGAACAACGGAATATCAAACATATAGCCGAAAGTACCTACTTGAATGGATGGAAATAGATAATGGAGAACGATGCTACATCCGTATACTCCACCTGGTACTATATTGTATGGGTTAATAAAGAATACGAAACCAGCTGCCATGATGGTACAGCCAATAACGATTCCTAACCAATCCATCCACCATTTTATGCTTCTTATCTTGGTTGTTAGAATTTTCATATCAAAGTAATTATAATTACAAATGTTATCTAGGAGCTTTTTTATAAAGATAGAAAGCTATAAATAGAAATACTATATTTGGTATCCATGCAGCTATACCCGGCGGAACATTTGCATTTATTGCAAAGGATGAAGAGATGGTCTGGAATAGAATATATGATACACTCAATGCTAAACCTAAACCTAAATACATTCCCATTCCACCTTTTCTTTTTTGAACAGAAAGTGATAGACCTATAATGGTAAGGATATATGCAGCAAAACTCATAGCTATACGCTTGTGATATTCTATTTCAAATTGCTTAATGTTTGCAAAGCCACGTGCTTTCTGTCTATCTATGTAAGTCTTAAGTTGTGGGCTGGTCATGGTTGCTTCCTGACCTTCAGAAATCAAGAAGTCTTCGGGCTCCATTTTTATAATAGAGTCTGTTCGTGAACCATGACTTATGAATTCCTTCATACCTTTAAGCTCACGTATAGTATAGTCTTTAATGGTCCAGTGGTAACGCACATCAGACAACGTGTCGTAACTAATACTGTTTGCTGTCAGGTGACTGACTAGTTTTTTATCTACGAATTTATCCAAGCTAAAATGATAGCCAGTTTTGTTGCTTCGCTCAAATCTTTCTATGTAAGCAATGACGCCTGTATCTACTTCTAGTTGTATATCCTGGGCAAAGGTTACAATCTTTTTCTTCTTGTAAGTATTTTCAAAGTTCAAGCGTGTTTCTGTTCCAACTGGAATTATATAAGCTCCTAATACGTAGGTAAATATGGCTATGAAAGTGGCAGAAATAAGATATGGACGCATAATACGTTTAAAACTCATTCCTGTACTCATCATGGCTATGATTTCAGAATTATCTGCAAGTTTCGATGTAAAGAAAATCACAGCAATGAACACGAAGAGTGCACTGAATAGATTTGAATAATATGGGATAAAATTCAAATAGTATTCAAAGATAATCTTATCCATTGGTGCATTGTTCTGCATGAACTTATCTAGATGTTCGTTGAAATCAAACACCACTGCAATGGAAATAATCAGGATTATGGCAAAGAAATAGGTTCCCAGAAACTTACTGATCAGATACCTGTCAATTCTGGAAATACATCGTGAAGAAAATACTACATTCCCAATCTTGCCAAATAGCCAGCTGATTGGGGAGAAGATTTTCTTTGCTATTTTCTTTATGTTTATTGACTTCTTCATTATAGTCTTTCTGATAATCGTCTTACCATCATTGGTTTCCATGTAGAGAAATCACCTGCTATGATGTGTTTTCTTGCTTCACCTACTAACCATAAATAAAAAGCTAGGTTGTGAATGGATGCAATCTGCATTCCTAACATTTCACCTGCATGGAACAAGTGTCTGACATAGGCTCTGGAATACATTTGATCAACGTATGATGTTCCGTCAGGATCAAGTGGAGAAAAGTCGTTTTCCCATTTTTTGTTACGCATGTTCATGATACCATTACGGGTAAATATCATGGCATTACGTCCATTTCGGGTAGGCATGACACAGTCAAACATGTCTACGCCACGTTCTATGCCTTCAAGAAGATTGACAGGAGTTCCTACCCCCATCAGATAACGTGGTTTTTCTTTAGGAAGAATCTCGTTTACCACTTCTATCATCTCATACATTTTCTCAACTGGCTCACCCACAGCCAAGCCTCCAATGGCATTACCATCAGCATTTTTGCTGGCTATATATTCAGCAGACTGCTGTCGAAGATCCTTGTAGACACAACCCTGGACAATAGGGAAGAGTGACTGACTGTAACCATATTTTGGCTCTGTTTCATTGAAGCGTTTAATGCAACGGTCTAACCACTGATGTGTCAGTGCAAGTGATTTTTTTGCATATGCATAATCCGAAGTTCCAGGAGGACATTCGTCAAAGGCCATCATGATATCTGCTCCAATACTACGTTCAATGTCCATGACTTTCTCTGGGGTAAAGAAATGTTTGGAACCATCAATGTGGGAGCGGAATTCTGCACCTTCTGCAGTAAGCTTTCGTATACCCGCTAATGAAAACACTTGAAAACCTCCGCTGTCAGTCAACATAGGTCGGTCGAAACCATTGAACTTATGCAGACCACCGGCTTGCTCCAGTATTTCTATACCAGGACGAAGGTACAGGTGATAGGTGTTTCCTAAAATAATTTGTGCTTTGATATCTTCCTTGATTTCAGAAAGATGAACACCTTTTACTGTTCCAAGGGTACCTACTGGCATGAAAATTGGCGTCTCTATCACACCATGGTCAGTTGTAATCTTACCTGCTCTGGCGTTAGATTTCGGGTCTGTATATTGTAATTCAAATGTCATTTTTTAGCCTCCTTGTTTTCTGTAAATGTGAATTCTACAGGGTTCTTGACTTTTTCATCCAACAGTGCTGTTGAGATTACTTCTTGTATGTCATCTACGTAATGGAATTCCAGTCCCTCTAAGTATAATGCTGGAATTTCATCAATGTTACGCTTGTTTTCCTTGCAGAGAATAAGTTCTTTGATGCCGGCACGTTTTGCTGCCAGAATTTTTTCACGGATACCGCCTACAGGAGTTACTTTTCCTCTTAACGTAATCTCACCTGTCATGGCCAAATTCTTACGTACCTTACGCTGCGTTAAGGCAGAGATAATGGCAGTGGTCAAGGTGATACCTGCTGATGGACCATCCTTTGGAGTTGCACCGTCTGGAACATGAATGTGAATGCTGTATTCATCAAAAATGCGGGAATCAATTCCATACTTTGATGCATGTGCCTTTACATACTCCAATGCCAGAATAGCTGATTCTTTCATTACATCACCCAAGCTACCTGTTAGTGACAATCTTGGTGTTTTGCTCTTGCTTAAACCAACCTCAACGAATAATATCTCTCCGCCAACAGATGTCCAAGCTAAACCTGTAACTACACCTGCATAGTCATTTCCTTGGTATTTATCTCTGTTGAAGAGTTCTGTACCCAGCAAATCCTTCACATCTTTAGGGCGAACTGTAGTTTGAGAAAATTCGCCGTTTAAGGCATAGTGCAGTGCTTCCTTGCGTAAGAGCTTGCTGATCATCTTTTCCAACTGGCGTACACCGCTTTCACGTGTATAGTCTTCAATAATCTTTTCAATGGTTGATTTACCAATTTTTATATCATCATAATTGGTCTTGAGGCCTATTTCCTTTTTTGCTTTAGGAATAAGGTGTCTACGTGCAATTTCTACCTTTTCTTCTGTGATATAGCCAGGAACCTCAATCATTTCCATTCGGTCTCTTAATGCACTTGGAATGGTGCTTATATCATTGGCTGTGGCTATGAACATCACTCTTGATAAATCAAAATCCATATCCAGATAATTATCATGGAAGGTAGAATTCTGCTCAGGATCAAGTACTTCCAGAAGTGCAGATGCAGGATCACCGTTCATGGTCTGTTGGGTAATCTTGTCTATCTCATCCAGAATAAAGACAGGATTAGAGGTACCGGCTTTCTGTATGTTTTTCAGGATACGTCCAGCCATTGCTCCGATATAGGTACGTCTGTGACCACGGATTTCAGCTTCATCGTGTAAACCTCCTAATGATACACGCACATACTTTCTGTTCAATGCATCAGCAATGCTTCGTCCTAATGAGGTTTTTCCCACACCAGGAGGGCCATAAAGACATAAAATAGGGCTGCGTAAATCAGAACGCATGCGCGCTACTGCAAGATGTTCCAGGATACGTTCCTTGACTTTCTCCATGCCATAATGGTCTCGGTCCAATACCTTTTGCGCATTAACGATATCCAGGTTATCATCAGAATACTCGTTCCATGGCAAGGCTAATACTGTCTTCAGATAATTATATTGAACATTATAGTCTGGACTCTGTGGAACTATTCTTTCCAGCTTGTCAAGTTCTTTCTTGAAAAGTGCATAAGTTTCTTTGCTCCACTTTTTATTTAAGCCCTCATTGCGCATTTCTTCAATTTCTGCATCACTGGAATTACCCAGTTCTTCCTGAAGATTCTTTATTTCCTGCTGAAGAAAATACTCTTTTTGCTGTTCACTCAGTTCTTCCTGTGTTTTCTGATGGATATACTTCCGGAGATGAACGTATTGCATGGTCGTGTTGATAGTCTTTAAAAGGCCATAAGAACGATCAATCAAATAATCCTTTTCCAACAGCTCAATCTTTTCATTGATGGTAAACGGAAGGTTGGCACAACAGAAATTTACGAAGAACATATGATTAGTAATATTGCGCATGGCAAATACAAAATCGTTCTTTCCTTCTGCAAAATCAAGCATTAACTGACTTGCCATTTCCCGGCAAGAAGAAACGAGGGTTGTAAACTCTTTGGTGTTTAGTTTATAACCTTCATCTTTAAGCTCATGAACCTTTGCTGTAAGCCAATGTTTATTGGAAGTGCGAGGTAGAAAACTATCTACGGCAAAACGGCTTTGGCCTTGCAAAATAGCTGTTTTCTTACCGTCTGGCATATCCAGTACTCGAAGAATACGTACTACAATACCTGTATTAAACAAATCATTTGGTCCAGGTTCTTCGACATTTGTATATCGTTGCGTCAGTGCTCCAAATTGTATTTTGTGTTCGTGACAGTATTTTATCAGCTTTAAAGATACGGCTCTTCCTATTTGTACGGGTAAAATTACACCTGGGAAAAGTACAATATCACGCAAACAGAGAATAGGTAGTTCTTCGTTTACATGATTGCTGAAAATACTGGATTCGTCACCGTCAAAATCAGCAATCATTGAAATTTCGGGTTCTTCAGAATATCTATTATCGAAATCGTTCATATACTTGTTTTTAAACTTTTAGACTAAAGTCTATAATTTTTTGCAAAGATACGAAAAATACACTATATATACCGATTCATTTTTGCCAATATTTCTTTAATATCTCTTTTTTATCTATCTTTGTTGCATGAGCAATGATTACTTCAACTTTAAGCGATTTACAGTTCATCAGTCGCAAGCTGCCATGAAAGTAGGGACTGATGGTTGTCTATTAGGAGCATGGGTTCCTATAGACAGTGTGAAGCGTGTTTTGGATATAGGAACTGGCACAGGATTGCTGTCCCTTATGTGCAGTCAGCGCATATCTTCTATTCAGTCAGATTTTCAGATTGATGCAATAGAAATTGAACCTTCTGCGGCAGCTCAGGCAGAAATGAATGTCGCAGAATCAGAATGGGCTTCATCTATCCATATCATTCAAGGAGATGTGCTCACGTTCTCTCCTGAGCTTAGATATGATTTAATTGTTTGCAATCCTCCTTATTTTGTAGATTCTTTGAAGTGTCCCGGTATAAAGCGTAATTTGGCACGTCACACAGAATCTTTACCTTTTAGCCAGCTGATAAAAAAAGCACATGAACTATTGAATCCATCCGGTTCTTTTTGCTTAGTATTGCCTATAGACTTGTCCGAAGATTTTATTTCACAAGCAAAGAACCAGGGTTTTTCTCTCAAGCAGGAAGTATCAGTACACACTACAGAAAAGAAAGAAGCAAAGCGGGTACTTTTAAACTTATCTTTACAAGTAGGAGAGGCATCAAAGAAAGAAAAACTGATTATTCAAACCAATGGTGAATATACAGATCACTATAAATCCTTGTTAAAAGATTTTTACTTGAAGCTTTAAAAACAAAAAAAGGAAATTACTTTCGTAATCTCCTTTTTTGTCGGGGTAGCGGGATTCGAACCCACGACCCCCTGGTCCCAAACCAGGTGCTCTAACCGGACTGAGCCACACCCCGAAACATTTATTTCTTAAATGCGATGCAAAGGTAAGGACTTTTTTAATATCTACCAAATAATTTTAAAGAAAAAACGCAGATTTTTTTATCTGCGTTTTTCTCATTTTATCTTACTTGATGATATCCAATTCCTTAAATACTTTCTTCAGTTTTTCAACTGAGATGTCAACCTGCTCCTTAGTATGGTTTGCCATAAGTGCATAACGTACGAGAGTATCGGTTGGAGCACATGCTGGCGGAATTACAGGGTTGATGAATACACCTTCTTCAAATGCACGAGCTACTACAACGAAAGTCTTTTCCATGTCACGAACGTACAATGGAATGATAGGGCTCTCTGTATCTCCAATCTCAAAACCTTCTTCCTTGAAACGCTTCAGTGCGTAGTTTGTAACATCCCACAATGCTTGAATACGCTCTGGCTCACTCTTAATGATGTGAAGTGCCTCCAATGCTGCAGCGGTTGCTGCAGGTGTCATGCTGGCAGAGAAGATGTAGGTACGGACAGTGTGACGCAAATAATCAATCAATACCTGGTTACCTGCAATGAAACCACCGATAGAAGCCAGTGACTTAGAGAAGGTACCCATGATCAGGTCTACTTCATCAGTCAGACCGAAATGATTGCAGACACCGCGACCTTGCTCACCAAATACACCTAAGCCATGGGCTTCGTCTACCATGATAGTTGCATTGTACTTGTGCTTCAGCTCAACAATCTTTGGCAAGTTACAAAGATCACCTTCCATAGAGAATACGCCATCTACAACAATCAGCTTGATCTTGTCAGGAGCACAGCGCTTCAACTGTTTCTCCAGATCTTCCATGTCATTGTGCTTGAAACGCAGTTGTGTAGCAAATGAAAGTCTTCTACCATCTACGATAGAAGCATGGTCACGGTCATCACAAATGATATAGTCGTCCTTGCCGACTAACTGTGGAATAACACCGCTATTTACTGTAAAGCCGGTAGAGATACAAAGTGCATCATCCTTACCAACATATTCTGCTAATTCTTTCTCGAGTTGAACATGAATATCCAGGGTTCCATTCAGGAATCGGCTACCAGCACAGCCACTACCATACTGCTTCATTGCTTTGCAGCCAGCTTCAATGATACGATCATCACCGGTCAAGCCAGTGTATGCGTTAGAACCGAACATCAATACTGGGTGACCACCCATTTCAACTTCAGTACCTTGTTTACCCTCAATCTGACGGAAATAAGGATAAATACCTCTTTCCTTAGCATCAATAGCCATTCCGTAGAATGGATGCTTAGAGAGTTTATCTTCAATTAATCCCATAATTTTTAGTTTAAGTCGCTTGTAGTATTTGTACAGCGAAATTTAACTATTTCACTATTGCTCATAAAAAGCGGTGCAAAATTAATAAAAAAAATATTCTTATAAATAGAATTTAGCGAAAATATTATAAATTAAGGATTATAACCTATCAAAAAGTATCTTTTTGTAAATTATATACTATCTTTGTAACCGTTATGAAGAAAAGAAAGGTGTTATTCATAGTTAATCCCATATCCGGAACATCCAGTAAGAAACTGATTCTGGATTACATTGAGCAGTCTCTTGACAGAGAGCTGGTCGAGTGGGAGATTGCCAAGACGGAATACAAGGGTAACGCCTCTGAATTAGCTAAGATTGCTGTTTTACAGAATTTTGATATATGCGTTGCCATAGGAGGTGACGGAACTGTTAACGAGGTGGCTCGTTCTCTGGTTCACAGTAATACTGCTTTGGGCATTATCCCATGTGGATCTGGCAATGGCCTTGCTCGTCACTTGGAGATACCTATGGATTACAAGAAAGCGGTAGACCTGATTAAAGATGGAATAATACGTTCCTTGGATTATGGTCTCATCAATAATCTGCCTTTCTTCTGTACATGTGGTGTGGGATTCGATGCGTTTGTGAGTTTCAAATTTGCAGAAGCAGGTAAACGAGGTCTGCTGACTTATTTGGAGAATACCCTGAAAGAAGGTCTTCGATACAAACCAGAGACCTATGAAATAGAAGATGAAGAAGGTTCCATTAAACTACAGGCTTTCCTGATAGCATGTGCCAATGCTTCTCAATATGGAAACAATGCATATATTGCACCTGCTGCTTCTATGGAAGATGGTTTGCTCGATGTAACTGTCATGGAGCCTTTTACTGTATTGGAAGCACCACAGATAGCTTTCCAGCTGTTCCACAAGACCATAGATCAGAACAGTCATATCAAGACTTTCCGTACCAAGAAACTGCACATTCACAGACAAACCGAAGGAGTGGTTCATTACGATGGTGATCCTATTGTCATGGGAAAGGATATCGATGTGGAGCTTAAACCTGCTGGTCTCAAGGTTTTATTGCATAAGGAAGCGAAGTTGGAAAACAAAGAGAATATTCTGTCTATTTTTTCAGAATATTTCAATGACCTGAGTACAGTAGCGGGAGAAGGAATCAACAAGCTCCAGCCAAAGCGGATTATGGTAGTCAACCGTGACCTGTTGAGAAAACTCAAGAAATCCTCCAAACCTACCGAGTTAGATAAATAAAAAAGGGTGCACGTTGAATGCACCCTTTTTTCATATTCCTATCAGATTGATTATTTCTTCTCTTCTGCCTTTACTTCTGCATTAGCATCGCTCAATTCCTTGCTAGGAGTGTAACGCTTATTCAGACCAGCTACAACATCAGCAGTAATATCCAGTGCTGGATCAGCAAGCAGCATGTTGTCACCTGCCTTGGTCAGAATCATGCTATAACCTTTATCCTTATTATAAATCTTAAGGAAAGATGTAATAGAGTCACGCATAGCATTGTTGTACTTCATAGTCTCTGCATCGAACTCCTGTGAAAGACGGTCGTTCAAAGCCTGCAGATCCTGCTGCATCTTTACCAGACGGGCATTCTCCTGTTCAGCACGCTCTTGAGTAAATGCATTGTTCTGAATCTTACGCTGGAAATCCTGAGCCTCATTGTCCAGAGTCTTAGCCTTCTGGTTCAAAGTAGCACGGATATTCTCACCCTTCTTGGTAAGGAGTAAGCTGTAATCCTTGCAGAACTGGTACTGAGACATCAAGCTGTCAATCTCTACATAAGCAATCTTAAGATCTCCGCTTGCTACAGGAGCAACTGTCTTTGTATCTGGCTGATTATTGCCACATGCTGCACACAAAACAACACATGCTGCAGCCAAAACTGTTTTTAAGTTTTTCATTACAATTATTATGTTTTTATATTTATTATCTGTTTTCTGGAATGGCATGCGGATTGTCAATCTGTGCCATTCTATCCTGACTTTGAACACATCCAATACCTCTATCACGCATCGCTTTACTGCCACTTACATGAGTGTTCGGAAAGCGTCCATTTTTCTGAATAATTATTTTTATGGCCAATAATGCTATGCTTATAGCAATTATTAACACACATAGGAGCATTGTTTTGAGCATTCTTTGTAAATTTGCATGCAAAGATAAACTTTATCAAGTAAGCTATTTATAAAGCATAAGTCATTTTAATATAAATTAGCAATTCAAAGTACATAAAACAATATTTTAAGATATGAACAACGTAGAATTAAATCCAAAAATCGTTTTTGACATTTTTGCTGAGATTAATCAGGTTCCTCGTCCATCAGGTCACGAGGAGAAAATGGGAGAGTATTTGAAAGCTTTTGCAGAGAAGCATGGCTTAGGTTTCAAAATCGATGCTGCCGGTAATGTTTTGCTAAGCGCACCTGCAACCCCTGGTTTTGAAAATAAGAAGACTGTAGTCATTCAGGCACACCAGGATATGGTTCCCGAGAAGAATCCTGATGTGGAAATTGATTTCCTCAAAGATCCTATCAAGACTAAGATAGAAGGTGAATGGATGCTGGCTCAGGGAACTACTCTGGGTGCAGACGATGGTCTGGGAATTGCCATGGGTTTGGCTGCCATGATTGATGATACTGTTGAACACGGTCCATTGGAGTGTCTGTTTACTACCGATGAAGAACGTGGTTTGACTGGTGCTGAAGCTATTCAGGCTGGTTTCATGACGGGTTCTATCTTGTTGAACCTGGATTCAGAAGATGAAGGTGAGTTGTTTGTGGGTTGTGCCGGTGGTATCCGTACCAATGCTCAGTTCCACTATGAGCCAATAGCTGTTCCTGAAGGCTACATCTTCCTGGAAGTGGCATTCAAAAACGGAAAGGGTGGTCACTCTGGTGATGACATCAACAAGGGTCAGGCAAATGCCAACAAGGTGTTGACTCGTTTCTTGTATCAGGCTAACCGTAAGTATGATATGTACTTGTGCAGTTTCAATGGTGGTGGTCTTCACAATGCTATTCCTCGTGATGCAGTGGCAGTGATTGCTGTCCCTATGAAGGATAAGGAGAACATCCGTGTTGACTTCAACGTATGGGCTGCTGGTGTAAAAGAAGAATTCAAACGTCGTGAGCCTGTTTTGGAACTGACCATGCAGAGTACCGAATCTGCTCCTGCTATCGATAGAAAGACTGCTGCTGGATTGATTAACAGTGTCATGGCTATTCACAACGGTATCTATGAACTGAGCCGTGATATCGCAGGTTTGGTAGAAACCTCTTCAAACTTGGCATCTGTCAAGATGGGTGAGGGTAATGTCATCAACATTACTGCTAGCCAGCGAAGCAGTGCAGATAATGGTAAGGATGTTATGGCAGATACAGTCCGTGCTGCTCTGGAATTGGGTGGTGCTACAGTTGAAAATCTGGCATCTTATCCAGGATGGGCACCAAACATGGACAGCCAGATCTTGAAGATTGCAGTTGAGACTTACAAGGAACTCTTTGGTAAGGAGCCTAAGGTAAAGGCTATCCATGCAGGTCTGGAGTGCGGTCTGTTCAAGGAAAAGTATCCAGAAATGGACATGATTTCATTCGGTCCTACACTTCGTGGTGTTCACTCACCAGAAGAGCGTCTGCACATTCCTGCAGTTAATCTCTGCTGGGAGCACCTGAAGGCTATCTTGAAGGCTATTCCTACAGCATAAGTATTTTCTTAATAAAAAATAATAAATCCCGAGTAGTTGTTAGCTACCCGGGATTTTTTTATTGTCAGATTGTCGTTAGATTTTCAGCTTGTCGCTTCCTGCAGCCTTGAAACTCATATCCAGTCCCTTAACGCTATGAGTCAGTGCACCAAATGATATGAAATCTACACCAGCCTGAGCGTATGGAATCATAGTCTCAAAGGTAATGCCACCGCTGGATTCTGTTTCACAGCGTCCAGCTACCAATTCTACAGCCTTGCGTGTATCTTCAGGTGAGAAGTTGTCAAACATGATACGGTCACAGCCTTCTGCCAGTGCTTCATCCAGTTCCTTCCAGTTGCGTACCTCGCACTCAATCTTAAGATCCTTGCCGTGGTCCTTGCAATACTGCTTGGCACGGGAGATGGCATTGTGTACACCACCACAGAAATCAATGTGGTTATCCTTGAGCAGGATCATGTCGAACAGACCGATTCTGTGGTTCATGCCACCGCCTATCTTTACTGCTTCCTTCTCCAGCATACGCATACCTGGTGTGGTCTTTCGGGTATCCAGCACACGTGTCTTGGTACCGGCATCAATCAGTGCCTGCTGGTACTTGTGAGTCATGGTTGCAATTCCGCTCATGCGTTGCAGAATATTTAGCATCAGACGTTCGGTCTGCAGCAGGCTCTGTTCCTTACCCTTCACGCTCATCACTATGTCTCCTGGCATGACATGAGCGCCATCTTCAATGTATACCTCTACTTCCAGGGTTGGATCAAAACGGTGGAAGACCTGCTTCGCAATCTCTACACCGGCAAAGATTCCTTCCTGCTTAATGAGTAGCTTGCTTTCGCCTACAGAATCTGCTGGAATACAGCACAGGGTGGTATGGTCTCCGTCACCGATATCCTCACTAAAGGCTAGGTCTATCAATTTATCATTTAATTCTTCTACGGTCAACATATTGGTGTTTATTTGAGTTTTTCAGATATTTCAAGCATTTTATGGATAGGGCGGATTGCCTTTGCAGCAATCTCTGCATCTACCTCTATGGCAGGCCATTCATACTTCAGTGTATTGTACAGCTTCTGCAGGGTTATCAGGCGCATGAAGTTACATTCGTTGCAAGCGCAGGTGCTGTCGTCGGGTGGCGCAGGGAGGAAGGTCTTCTGTGGAGCTGCTTTCTGCATTTCGTGCAGAATACCACTCTCAGTAGCTACAATGAACTCGGTTGCTTCGTCATTGATGCTGAATTTCAGCAAGGCTGCTGTACTTCCTACCTTGTCTGCCAGTGCTTTAACTGCACCCTTACATTCTGGATGTGCCAGCACCTTGGCACCCGGATGCTCTGCCTTCAGCTGGAGAATTTTCTCTACAGAGAATTTCTCGTGCACATGGCAGGCACCGTCCCACAGCACCATGTTTCTTCCGGTCAAGCTATTGATGTAGCTGCCCAGGTTACGGTCTGGTCCGAAGACGATAGGGGTGTCTTCAGGGAAAGATTCTACTATTTCACGGGCATTGCTGCTGGTTACTACAACGTCGGTGAGTGCCTTGACAGCAGCGGTAGTATTTACATAGCTGATGACGGTATGTCCAGGGTAATTCTTCAGGAATTCTGCAAAGGCAGGGGCTGGACAGCTTTCTGCCAGCGAGCACGATGCATTCAGGTCTGGAACCAGAACTAGCTTGTCAGGACAGAGAATCTTATTGGTTTCACCCATAAAATGGACTCCACACATCACGATGATATCTGCATCGGTTGTAGCAGCTTTCTGAGCCAATGCCAGACTATCTCCGATAAAGTCTGCCACATCCTGAATGATACCTTCTGTATAATAATGAGCCATGATCACCGCATTCTTTTCCTTGCACATGCGGCGGATTTCTGCCTTCAGGTCCACATCGGCAGGTACAGGTTCATCTACAAAGCCTTTGGCTTTCCATTCTTCCTTAATCATAATGGCAATTATTTTTGGTCGTAAGCATGTTTTGGATAATCCACGGTATAATGAAGACCACGGCTTTCCTTTCTTTCTATAGCTTGGCGAGTGATGAGATAGCCCACATTCACCATGTTACGTAATTCGCAGATATCCTTGGTAGGTTTTACACGTTTGAACAGCTCTTCTGTCTCTTCATAGATGATGTCCAAACGGGTCCATGCACGGTGCAGACGCAAGTCACTTCGTACGATTCCCACATAGTTAGACATAATCTGACCTACCTCTCGCATATCCTGTGCTATTAGCACCTTCTCTTCATTGGTCATGGTACCTTCGTCGTTCCATTCCGGTACGTTTTCGTTAAACTGATAGTTATCAATGACTTTCAGCGAATGTTCTGCTGCAGCCTTGGCATAGACCACAGCTTCTATCAGGGAGTTGCTGGCCAGTCGGTTACCTCCGTGAAGACCGGTACATGAACATTCACCCACGGCATACAGTCTGTGAATGGTGCTCTCGGCATTCAGGTCAACTAAGATACCACCGCACATGTAGTGCGCACTAGGGCACACAGGAATGTATTGCTTGGTAATGTCAATACCAATGCTCAGACACTTGGCATAGATGTTTGGGAAATGATGCTTTGTCTCCTCAGGATCCTTGTGGGTTACGTCCAGACAGACATGATTCAATCCGTGTATCTTCATTTCACGGTCAATGGCACGAGCCACAATGTCACGTGGAGCCAGAGACAGTCGCTTGTCGTATTTCTGCATGAACTCCTCTCCGTTTGGAAGACGCAGGATACCGCCGTAACCACGCATAGCCTCTGTAATAAGATAGGCAGGGTGGGTCTCTGCTGGATTATATAATACGGTAGGGTGGAACTGAACGAATTCCATGTCCTTTACCGTACCTTTTGCACGATAGACCATGGCAATACCGTCTCCGGTGGCAATGTTCGGATTAGAAGTGGTAGCATAGACTGCACCTGTTCCTCCGGTAGCCATCAGGGTGATACGGCTCAGGAAAGTATCTACTTTTTTTGTATCAGGGTCCAGAATATAGGCACCATAGCATTCTATGTCCTTACGGCGTCGGGTCACTTCTTCACCCAGGTGATGCTGTGTGATGATTTCCACTGCATAGTGGTTTTCCAGTACAGTGATGTTCTTGTGCTTGCGTACAGCTTCCATCAAGCCACGCTGAATCTCAAAACCGGTATCATCGGCATGATGGAGGATACGGAACTCACTGTGGCCGCCTTCACGGTGAAGGTCAAATTCTCCGGTCTCGGTCTTGTCGAAGTTCACGCCCCATTTAACCAGATCGTCTATGGCATCTGGAGCATTCCTGACTACCTGTTCCACCGCCTTGATGTCGGAGATGTAATCACCGGCAATCATGGTATCCTCTATGTGTTTCTCGAAATTGTCTACTTTCAGGTTGGTTACAGATGCAATGCCACCCTGAGCTTTGGCTGTATTTGCTTCATCAAGTGTGGTTTTGCAAACCAGTGCCACTTTACCTTTTCCACTATTGGCTACTTTCAGTGCATAGCTCATTCCGGCTACACCACCGCCAATAATCAAGAAATCAAATTTGCGTATCATTTCTGTTTAAAGATTTTTCCATGCAAAGATAAGTGTTTTTAGAAACGGTTAGATATAAATAGGTGTAAAAAAATCTTTTTTTTATCAAAAGAAAACATAGTAAGTTGCTGGAATATTACCTATATTTGCAAAAACAATAACAAATCATTGAAAATTTTAAAATCATGAAGATACTGAATCGTGTTTTATTGTCTGCCTTTCTTGCATTTGGCGGACTGTCCCTGAGTCATGCCACACAGAATCCAAAGTGGCTGAGCAGTGCCGCTTTCTATCAGATCTATCCTTCTTCATTTATGGATACGAATGGGGATGGTTATGGCGATTTACCGGGTATCACCCAGAAACTGGACTACATCCAGGGATTGGGTTGTAATGCGCTCTGGCTGAACCCTGTATTCCTGTCTGGCTGGACCGATGGTGGATATGATGTTATCGACTACTACAAGATTGATCCTCGTTTCGGTACGAATACCGATATGGTGAAGCTGGCAGAAGAGGCACACAAGCGTGGCATGAAGGTTTGTCTGGATCTGGTGGCAGGTCACAGCAGCGACCAGTGCGAGTGGTTCAAGCAGAGTGCACAGGCTGCCAATGAACATTATTCGGATTACTACATCTGGTTCGATCAGGCAGATGAAGCCATTGAAAAGGAGGGCATCATCACCATGCAGGAATGGGAGGACATGCAGAACGGAAAGGGTAAGTTCAAGTGGGGGCGCTATGTGCAGGCCGATGCTCCTAGAGCCAAGTACTATGAGAAGAATTTCTATCCTACACAGCCTGCTCTGAACTACGGTTACTACAACATAAATCCGAATCACCCTTGGGAACAGCCGGTTACTGCACCAGGTCCTCAGGCTACTCGCAGGGAGTTGCGAAACATCATGCAGTTCTGGTTCGACAAGGGCATCGATGGTTTCCGTGTAGATATGGCAGCTTCTCTGGTCAAGAATGATCCAGACAAGGTGGCTACCATCGCACTCTGGCAGGAAATGCGTGAGTGGGTCAACACCAACTATCCGGAATGTGTGCTCATCTCAGAATGGGGAAGTCCTACACAGTCTATCCCTGCCGGTTTCAACATCGATTTCATGATTCACATTGGCGTTCCGGGTTATGGATCCCTCTTCTTTGAACCGGGAACTCCATACGAGGAGCGCTCCAGAACCTATGAGCATTGCTATTTCGACAAAGCCGGAAAGGGTATCCTGACCAACTTTGTAGAAAACTTTACCAACAGCTACAGCAAGACCCGTGGAGAGGGTTATATCGCCATTCCTACGGCAAATCATGACTACCAGCGCCCTAACATCGGCACCCGTAATAGCATGGATCAGCTCAAGGTTACCCAGACCTTCTTTCTTACCATGCCGGGGGTTCCTTTCATTTATTATGGCGATGAGATTGGCATGAAATACCTCATGAACCTGCCACCTAAGGAAGGTTCTAATACCCGTGCCGGAACCCGTACTCCTATGCAGTGGGGCAATGATGCAAATGCCGGTTTCTCTACCGCACCTGCAGAAAAGCTCTATTTCCCTGTAGATACAGAACAGAATACCCTTACCGTGGAGACTCAGGAAAAAGATCCGAATTCGCTGCTGAACTACACTCGTCAGCTGTTGAAGTTCAGACACGATAACCCAGGTCTTGAGAACGATGCCGATTGGGAATTGCTGAGCGATGTAAACCAGCCTTATCCGATGATTTACAAGCGTACCGATGGCAAGCAGACTTTCATTGTGGTGCTTAACCCATCGGGAAAGAAAGTCACTGCCACCATCCCTGCACAGGGTCAGGCAGAACTGGTCATCGGTGAGAAGAAGAGCGGTATTTACAAGAGCGGCAAGGTTCAGGATAAGATTACAGTAAACGGCATTACCGCACAGATCTATCAAATGAAATAAAACACATATATACTTGAAAAACACAGACATTATGAAGAAAAGAAACCTTATTCTCTTGGGTGCAGCTCTGCTGTGTCCTGCCATTTCCACCCAGGCACAGGTGGATGAGAAACTGAAGGAAGACATTGTGAAAACCGGCTATATTCACAGCATGTTGCCTATAGACAACAGCAAGTCGTATTATGAAAACTATGCCAAGCACAAGAAAGTGACACGTCAGGTGGTCTTGAACGACATGGAAAACCTTTCTGAATGGACACATAAAGGTGTGGGTACCATCAGTCTCACCACAGAGCGCTGCAAGACCGGAAAGCACAGCTTGCGCATGCAGGCCAAACGTATTCCCGATGAGCGCATTGACTGGGGCTTGGGTTTGGGAACCTGCATGGCTACCTATCATGTGGGAGGCCAGAACTGGGAGGAATTTAACCGCATCAAGGTATCGGTATATCCAGATTGCCCGGGAGCCAACAGTATCTACCTGAACATGTATGTCATGAACGATGGTAAGATTAAGGTTCCAGACCAGTACGAACGTGAGGGTTACCATGAGATGAATCTGGTGAATCATCAGTGGAACGAATGTTACATTGAAATGAGTGCGCTCAGTCGCGATAAGGTGACCGACATTGCCTTTGCCATTGAGATTTTCGGTCGTGAAATGTCCATGACAGATCAGATGCAGTTCGATGTAGATGATCTTCAGCTGCAGGTAGTAGAGAATCCGGAAACCGTAAAGGGATGGAATCTGGCCAATGACCGCATAGTATTCTCCACTTCCGGATATCGTCCAGAAAGCGAGAAGACTGCTATAGTCAATGTTGCCCAAAATGATGGAACTTTTGCCTTGAAGGATGCCAAGACAAATGCTACTGTTTACACAGGTAACATTACAAGCCAGAAGACTGGTTTGGGTAACTTCCAGACAATTGATTTCACGGAGTTCACCCAGTCAGGACAGTACTATCTTCAGGTGGGAAACATAAAGACATGGCCGTTCTACATTCACCCTAATTTATGGGAAGACTCTACTTGGCGCATGCTAAACTTTATCTTTTCTGAACGTTGTGGCTATCCGGTTCCTGGAAAGCACGGAGCCTGCCATACGGAGATGCACGTGGAGCACGACGGAAAGATCATACCTATGAATGGCGGATGGCACGATGCTGCCGACATGAGTCAGGGTTTCCTGCAATCTGTTGAAATTTCATACGCACTGTTCCAGGCTGCAAATAATGCCAAGGCAAAAGGAAACGTAAACCTCTACAATCGTCTGATAGAAGAGGGCCTCTGGGGTATGGACCTGGGACTTCGTGCCCATTTAGGAAACGGTGTACTGGCCAGCGGATGGAGTACAAACGTATGGACCGATGGTGTGCTTGGAAATCGTGATGATCAGGAAGGCGGTCGCTTGATCAAGGCATTTGCCGATGGCTGGAAGAACTTCATGTATGCTGGATTTATGGCTTATGCTGCATTGACCATCGAAAACGATGTTTATCTGAAGCAGAAATTTACCCGCACTGCCGAAGAAGATTTTGCATGGGCATTGAAACACTTCCAGGAAGTAGGATGGAGTGAGGTGAACGAAGCCCGAAACGGTCATGGAAAGATGACTTCACAGGCTCAGTACCATGCACATATGTCGTGGGCAGCCAGCCTGCTCTATCAGCTTACTGGTAAGAAAGAATATGCCGATGAAGCCGTAAAAGCCATTCAGGTTACTCTAGAATGTCAACGCACAGAACCGCTGAAAGACAAGGATAAGATTTGTGGTTTCTTCTACCGCGATTTGGAGAAGAAGTCCATTATCCATTACAACCACCAGAGCCGTGATTATGCCATAATGGAAGCTATCGCACTCCTCATGGAAACCCAGCCTAACCATGCAGAATATGCACGTTGGGAGACGGCCATGAAACTCTACGGTCAGTATCTCAAGACCATCATGAAGTATGTAGCACCTTACGGAATGGCACCAAGTGGTGTCTATAATATTAATGAGGAAAAAGATGCTAAGAATTTCTATGTAGTACAGACCAGGGCCAATGGAGGACTGGCAGCCGACTATGCAGAGCAGATGAAGAACGGTGTAAAACTGGACAAGGAACACGTCTTGCGTTTCTTCCCAGTATGGTTCTCATTCAAGGGAAATACTGCAGTAAACCTGTCTACAGGTAAGGCTGCAGCCATAGTAGCACGTGTCTTGAAAGACCCTGAACTCAGGAACATTGCAGAACAGCAGCTCATGTGGGTAGTAGGAAAGAACCCATTCGGTCAGTCATTGATCTATGGTGAAGGAAGCAACTATGATCAGCTTTACACTGCATTGCCGGGAGAGACAGTAGGAGAGATTCCTGTAGGCATGCAGAGCTACATGAACGAAGACGAACCATATTGGCCACAGTTCAATACAGCTACCTATAAGGAAGTCTGGGGTGCATCCGCAGCCCGTTGGCTCATGCTGGTGGCAGAATTCTAAGCAAGATATTCGCAAATAAAAATGAGCGTACTCAATTGGGTACGCTCTAACTTTTTTATTTAAAAACAAAAAAATATCATTTTTCAACTTAAGTTTTTCCCCTTTCATACGTATTAAGTGTAAAGACGGCTAGAAAAAAGCACTAAAATGGAAAAAGAAACGTTTCAGAAATGGGTATTTACCTTGCGCCCTAAAATCATGAAAATAGGACTGGATTATTTCAGTTCTACCGATGATGCCGAAGACGCTACCCAAGATACCCTTATCCAGCTCTGGTGCTACTGCGAGCACATCGATGAAGACAGGAACATAGAAGCTCTGGCTATCAGGGTAGCTAAAAACTGTTGCGTGAACCTGAAACGAAAACAACAGCACTATTTCCTACCTCCAGAATCCGAAATGACGGAACACACACAAGACTTTTCTCCCTCGCCTCAGGAAGAAATGGAACAAGAGGAGGAACGACAAATCCTGAATCAGGCACTGGCAGTACTGAAACCCCGAGAAAGGTCACTCTTTGAAATGAGGCAGCAGGAGGGACTTGAAACCGGAGAAATAGCTCAGAAGACCGGTATTCCCAAAGCCTCGGTGCAAAGCATGATTTCTGCCGCTAGAAAGAAAGTATACCAAGAACTCAAAAAAAGAATGATCCGATGAAGACAGAAGAAGTTAACAAACTGATAGACAAATACCTGGAAGGACTGACGTCGGCTCAGGAAGAAAAACGGCTGGCACTGGAACTTCAGCGTGAAGATGCTCCCGAGGAATGGAAAGTTATCAGCATGATGTTGGGCGAGCTGACCTTGGGCGAAGCGCTCTACGACCAGACACTGGAACAGCGAAGCAGCCGGAGAAAATTCCTTCGTCTGAGTTGGACAGCAGCAGCTTCGGTAGCTCTTCTGGTAGGATGGGGAATACATAGCTATGTGAATCAATATGATCAGGATGTTGCCGTCATGTACGTAAACGGACAGAAGATTACTGACGAGAAACAGGTGATGGCACAATCTACGGCTGTGGTTTCAGAAATCTTCAACCTAAGTGAGGCTCCTGGTGATTTAGTAGAACTGTTTAATATGGAATGAAAATGAAAAAGATAATCGCACTGACGTTTTGCTTCATGATAGCCCTCTGTTCCTGGGCTCAAGACGGATTACACGTCAAGGATGTATTTGAGGGAAACATTGTGGGCAAGGAACAACTAAAGGAAACTTTCATCAAGGGCGAAATGCTGGCATCTTACCGGCTTTCCCTGCTCAGAACCATTAAGTTCACGGCTACCGAAGAGCAACGTAAAAAGATAGAGCAGCTGGTTGAGAAAGACATAGAAGGCGTATTTAAGAGCCATTCCGACAATTGCGAGATGGAACGCAGGAACAATCACCTGTATTATGCCATAGTTCAGCTGCCCGACCAGAATGCCCGCCACCGTTACCTCTGTTTCCAGGGAAAGAAAAACGGAGAACAGACAGCCATAACACTGGTGTATATGGAAGGAAGCGCCTCTTTGACCGATTTAAAGAAAACATTTAAAAAATAATCACATATGAGAAAACTGTATTTCATGATCATGGCTATGCTCATTAGCATGCCAATCTATGCTCAGGAAGAGCAGGAAGAAGAGAATCCAGGAGGATGGGATTTCACCTTACCTATCAACTTAGACAAGTATAAGCCACACGACAGCAATAGAAACCCTAACAAGGGTTACCTGAACCTTTCCAGCTATTTCTCAGTGGGTTTCATCGGTGCAGTCAATGCCGACGATGCCATAGACCTTAACATGGGAGAGTCATTCGAACTGGAATGGGGATACATCTCCAGTGCCAAGGCAAGGTTGGGAAAATACTCCTTCCTGCGCATCGGATGGGGTATCGACTGGAAGAACTATCGCATGACAAATCGCCAGCAGTTTATCCGTGAGAAAGACGGTGGTGTCAGCTTGAAGGAATATCCAGAAGGAGCAGAACCAAAATTCAGTAGAATCAAGACATTCGGTATAAATGTGCCTCTGAAGTTCTACCAGATGTTGGGTACTAACAGCTACATCTCCTTCGGTCCTGAATTGGAATACATCACCTATGCATCGCTTAAGACTCGATACACCCAGAACGACGAGAAACAGAAACTGGTAGAAAAGAACATCAAGATTAATCATTTCTCGTTCGGTGTTGGTGCAGAACTGTCCATCAGAGACATCTGTGTTTACTACAAATATACGCCAACTTCAGTGCTGCAGCATAATTTCGGACCAAAGTTCGGCAGCCAGACAGTTGGATTGAGAATAGATTTATAATACATACAAAAATACATAAAAGAGAGAGCCATAGGAAATCACCTGTGGCTTTTCTTTTTTTACAATGTAAAAAAAACTGTAATGGCTTGTGTATCTCGCAAAATAATGTGATTTTTGCAACAGTTTAACTATAACTTAATTTTTTGTCAATTATGAAGAAACAGTTATCCATTGCAATGGCAAGCTTACTGCTTGCTTCTTGTGCTTCTACAGAGCTGAAGCTCCGTGAAGACAACATCGATGAGATTGTGGCAGCCATGACCCTGGAGGAGAAGGCACAGCTCATCATTGGCGTTGGTATGCCAGGTGTAGATGTAGACAAACCAGTCATTGGTAGCACCGATGGTGGTAAGGTACCAGGTGCAGCAGGCTATACAGCAGCCATCGAGCGTCTGGGCATTCCAGCCATCGCACTTTGTGACGGTCCTGCAGGTTTGCGTATCCAGCCTACACGCGAAGGCGATGAAGCTACTTATTACTGTACCCATTTCCCTATCGGTACATTGCTTTCATCTACCTGGGATGTAGATCTGGTTCGTAGCGTAGGTCAGGCCATGGGTGAGGAAGTATTGGAATATGGTGCCGATGTATTGTTGGCTCCAGCCCTCAACATTCACCGTAACCCACTTTGCGGACGTAACTTCGAGTACTATTCAGAAGATCCTGTAGTGGCAGGTAAGATTGCAGGTGCCTATGTAGCCGGAGTTCAGGACAAGGGTGTAGGTACCAGCGTTAAGCACTTTGCTTTCAACAATCAGGAGACTAACCGTATGCATAACAATGCACTCCTTTCTCCTCGTGCCATCCGTGAGATCTACCTCAAGGGATTTGAGATTGCCATCAAGGAGGCTGAACCTTGGACAGTCATGTCTTCTTACAACTACTTCAACGGTCAGTACACCAGCGAGAGCGAAGACCTGCTCACCAGCGTGCTTCGCGACGAGTGGGGCTACAAGGGTACCGTCATGACCGACTGGTTCGGTGGTGCCGATGGTGCTGCACAGGTCGTTGCTGGTAACGATATGCTCCAGCCAGGTCGTCAGGCTCAGTTTAATGACATTGTAGAGGCTGTTAACAACGGCTCACTGGACATTGCATTGGTAGACCGCAACGTAAAGCGCATCCTGGAGCTCGTAGTAAAGAGCCCTACTTTCAAGGGTTACAAGTACAGCAACAAGCCTGACCTGAAGGCACATGCTGCTGTAACTCGCCAGAGCGCTACAGAAGGTATGGTACTGTTGGAGAACAATGGAGCTCTTCCTTTGAAGGACGTGAAGAAGGTAGCTGTATTCGGTAACACTGCATACACTTGGATTGCCGGAGGTACCGGTTCTGGTGATGTAAACCGTGCTTATACCGTGAATCTGCTGGACGGTCTGAAGAATGCCGGCTTCGAGGCTAACGAAGACCTGAAGGCTACTTACGAAAAGTGGTTCGAGGATGAGAACAAGCGTAACGAAGCTGCTAATGCAGAACGTGCCAAGGCATGGCTTCCAAAACTTCTCCCAGGCGAGATGAACGTAGATCCAGCTGTTCTGGCAGAGCAGGCTAAGACTCAGGATGTAGCACTCATCGCTATCGGCCGTATCTCTGGTGAAGGTTCAGACCGTCCTGTAGCAGACTTTGAACTGAACGATGCAGAGAAGGCTCTTATCAAGAACGTAACAGCAGCATTCCATGCAGAAGGCAAGAAAGCTGTTGTAGTTCTGAACATCGGTGGTGTCATTGAGACTGCTTCTTGGAAGAACATTCCAGATGCTGTACTTTGTGCATGGCAGGCAGGTCAGGAAGGCGGTAACTCTGTAGCCGACGTACTGAGCGGTAAGGCTAACCCTAGCGGTAAGTTGCCTATGACTTGGCCAGTGAAGTTCACAGACCACAAGTCATCTGCAAACTTCCCAATCGACAAGGCATCTACCATGCTTTCATTCAACTTTGAGGGTGGTGCTAAGTTCGACGGTGAGAAAGATGTAGACTATACCAACTATGAGGAAGGCGTATACGTAGGTTACCGTTGGTTCGATACCCAGAAGATGGCAGTATCTTACCCATTCGGTTATGGTTTGAGCTACACTACCTTCGAGTATGCTAATGCAGCTGTAAAGGCAGAGGGTGAGAACATTACCGTAACAGTAGACGTGAAGAATACCGGTGCAGCAGAGGGTAAGGAAGTTGTCCAGCTCTACGCTGTAGCACCAAAGGGCGAGCTCGACAAGCCAGCTCAGGAGCTCAAGGCATTTGCCAAGACCAAGGCTCTGAAGCCAGGTGAGACCGCTACCGTAACCCTGACCTTCAATGCTGCCGACTTGGCAAGCTTTGTAGAGGCAGAGAACGCATGGGTAGTAGAGGCAGGTACTTATACCTTGAAGGTAGGTGCAAGCAGCCGTGACATCAAGGCAGAGCTCACCACCGAGGTAGCTGCTAAGTCTACTCCAGTAACTAAGGCATTCATGCACAGATAATACCTGCAGCTCCGGCTGTATAGAATAAGAAAAGGACTTCCCGCAAAGGAGGTCCTTTTTTTTATGTCTGGCTGGACATTGCCTGTCAGCTCTTCTTTAAGGTTGGAATTTGGCTCCAAAAATTGCATGGTACTCCAATAAAAGGCTGAAAAATGCTGTATATGTCAAAATAAATTTAGTTTTCAATTGTAAAAATAATTATAAAGAAGTAATTTTGTACTGATAATTTTTAAACGTGTAAATAATATGAAACTTCATCTTCTGGCTTCAGCAGTCATCCTGATTTCTATCAGTACACTCATTTCCTGTGATCACGAGGAACCCATAGAGCCTAGACCGTACCATTTCGATGTTCATCCCGAGACCTGGGAAGTGGCGGAATATGGTGGCTATCCCATTGTGGGAAGCGACACGACGATGTATAAATATATTCCATATATCCGTCCTGCCGAAGGAATAGTAGACTTTACATGGGCCGGGCTCGGCCTGGACATCCTGAAGTTTGGTGGAGGCCTGCTGAAGGATTATGCTAAAATAGAGGCCCGCACTGCGCTCGGTGACTTCGTCAAGGGGCTTCTATTCGGAGAATCACCCGACCCTACAATGAAAAAACTTGACGAAATAATCGAGAAGATAGATGCTATCCAGAAGCAGCTCGATGTGCTTCAGGCTACGATGGACGAAGTGCAGAAGAAGATAGACGAGCAGGCGTTCAATGATTTCAGACGGGACCAGGACGTTGTACTCAACCTTGAATATGCTTACCGTACGCACGCACGTCGCTACTATTTCATGCTGGAGAAAGCCACGACGGACGATGAGATCCGCAGTATCCTGACAGAATGGGCCACCACCTCTGTTTCAGGAAACCAGGCCTGCGAGCAGGGATTCAACTTCATACAGCAGTTTATAGGGTTCAAGCGTAAATATCTCAGCAACGATCTGACTGTGTTCGGTCTGTATGACCTTGTAGCGTTCGACAATTATGCCTGGGAGAACGAGGGATACGAGTCCCGTGATACATTCCGCGCAACAACAGCTGCGGACATCCTCCTCGGGATGACAATGAGCTATATGTTCTTCTGCATGAACAATGAAGACCAGATGGCCGACACTTGCGTCGCCGCAATAGAAAAAGCCCTTTCTTACTATGAAGCCAACCCTCTCATCAAGAGCGATAAGGCTGTATGCCAGATTGCAGGTGCATACCTGACATTCGACCGCGATAACTGCTGGTCGGAACACAAAGCCTCCAAGTTCGGTTCCATGATCTGGCTCGACTCAGACAAATCCGTATTCAACCCATTCACCGACCACCTCGGTACAGATCAGGAGATTGCCGCCTACAAGCAGTCACAGATTACTCTCGACGAATATAACATACTCGTGTCATATTATAAGAACCTTCATTCTGATCTTACGCTGATGGAAGCGCTTGAGCAGGAACAGGGAATCACAATACCGGACGCACTGAGGCCGAAATATCAGACTCAGGCATTGTACGACGGACTCAACGTCAATGTGGTCAGTACGAACAATTACCTTCTTCTGCAAGACTCCAAGGCTGTGATGTGGGACGGCGGAAGCTATTTCTCCAGCTATTCCAAGAAGTTCCGCGTAGAGACAATGCGCCGTGCCGATGCTGTTATGGATGGTTTATGCATGCAACAAGGTTCCGTCGTTTTCTTCGATATAAAATACAATGTTGAAGGCGAAGGAAACTGGGGATACGAGAGCGAGAACATCTCCGACTGGAAAGACAAGTACACCGCCAAGGAGGCAGTGTACCTCGGAGTACGCGACACTGACATGCCGCATTTCCGTCAGTGGAAGGTCAGCAATTTCTACATTCCGTGCAAAGGCAAGGTCGTCGCCATCAACACTGGCGCCCTCAACCGCTACAAAACTTTCTGGGACATCAAATAAGTAAACTATGTGTGTCGTCTTTACAGTATGTAGCGATACCGATTCAGAAGAAGTCCCTGAAGGATGCAGCACGAGTTATTTCAAGGTTATCGGAGGTGGAGATGGGGACAGCGAATGGGATTATATGAGTTTCAATTTCCAAGCTTACTATCCACATAAGCCTTAATTCCGAATACGGAACCTGCGTAGATGAGAGTCTGCCCAAAGTACCACAGAACGGAGTCGGAAATCTCTCCCACAGGGGGCTCAAAGAAACCAATGAAGGAGAGAATGACTCCCGTGGTGAGCAGAACCAGTGCCGAGATAATCTGAGCGTACTTCATGAGAGTTCTGAGTTTTGAGTTATGAGTTTAGAATTGGTTCAAGCCGAAGGTAGTGGCTACTGCACTGAGCACGGAGATGATTACATTGATCACTCTGCTCCAGAATACATTCTTTTCCATACACATTCTGCCTTAACCATTAAGCACCCATGTCATCGTCATCACCGGAGTTCTGACTGCCTCCGCCAGTTGGTGGGGTAGTGCCACCCTGATTCTGGTTGTCTGCTGGAGGAGTTTGTGCCTGCACCTGCTCAAACAGTGCGGTAAGCTCCATCTCCTGGTTCACGGTCACGGTACGCTTGGCATCGGTCACGTCATCACTCCACTTCAGGAACTTGTAGCCCTGGGCAGGAACTGCCTCAATCTCTACCTGAGAACCTTCCTCGTACTCGCCTTCACCGGTAGTGGTACCACCGTTTGCAGGGTTAGACTCCAGGTTCAGTACATACTTCTCCTTTGGCTCTTCCACTTCACCGTCGTCGGTAGAAGTTACGGTCTTGATGATCTTACCGTCACGGTCGTAACAGGTAATGCTCACGCTGGTATTCTTCAGCTCCTGCTTGATGCTTGCACTAGGAGTGTAGATGACCTTACGGGTGGTGATGAGCTCAGAAGATACATCATCTACCTTAGCCACAGACTTGGCATTTAGACCGAAACGCATGGTACCCAGACCAGGGATTGCCACGGAGTGACCTTCGGTAGCCCATGCAGAGATGACATTTCCGATAGCTTCCCAAGCCGCGTTCATCACGCCCTTTGACAGACCGGAGCGCAGTGCAGCTTCTGCAATGACCTTGGAGCTGCTGAGCATGCTGTAGAGCTCAGCGTTCAGTACGAAACGGTAGGTATTCTGGTAAGGACCTACCTTAATGAGAGTTTCTCTTGCTTTTACTTTAATTGCCATAATAGTTTAGAATTAGTTAGTTTTTAGTTTTAATAATTAGTTTAGTTTTCTCTTTTAGCGCGCTTGTCTGGGGTAACATGTTTCCTTTGACAATGCGAAGTTACGTACTATTTTCAGATTTGCAAAAAACGGAGAACTCCCGGAAGCTCATTTTTGGGGACAGAATGAAAAAAGTGGGGTTTTCGTGCAAAAAGTGTAAGGAAAATTTACTTCACGGGACGTAAACGTACATAATAAAAGAAAGAGTGGGTTAGTTTATGAGATTTTTCGGGATAACTGGATTGAAAATTCTTTTCAGTTAGTGGGAATTTTTTCCCAAGGTGTCATGGTGTCACGGTGTCATGGTGTCATTTTTAAATTTAGGGGTATTTGTCAAAAAATATGTGGAACAAAATTTAATAATATAATATATAAATATATATTATATTATTAATTATTTAATATTATATATTTTCTTTTTCTCTTCTTTCTTCTTCCCTCTTTACCCATACCTCAAAAAGCAATTTGACACCATGACACCGTGACACCTTTTTCTTGTTCTTTTATGTACCATTGCAAGGGAGCAAAATATATAGCCAATTGTGTCATATCATTTAGTTAGTTTTACATTAAGTTAAAATGGATATTGAGATGGGCGACTATAAATTTGATAAAGGTGCGCTGGTGGCCGGTGCCAACATTAATATGAACCCCGAAAGTTTTTTGTCTAACTTTCGGGGTTCACTTCTGTTTTCCCAAGATAGGGGGATTATTTTGTCAGATTTAATTTTCTAGAAGATTAGAAACGAGCGTTACCGTTCTCATCGATACGACCATTGCCTCTTCCGTTACGGTTTCCACCACCAAACATTGGCTGCTGCTCTGGAGCCTTCAGTACCTGAGCGTTCATCCACTCAAACAGGTTAGCATGACCCTGAGGAGCTACGGTACCACCACCATTGTTGCTTGGTTTCATATCAGCGTCGGCATTCTGCTCCTGTGAAGCAGTTACCTCATCGTTGAATACATATGCCCAAGAGAAGTGACCCATGAGCTTCTGGCCAAAGTCAGAACCTATTACGTTCTCAAACATAGAAATCCACACGTTCTTAGCACCAGCCTTGATCAGGCGCTTGAAAGTAGGAATAGCGTACTCCTGAGGCTTAACTGTAGTATCGTCGAAGCTCTGAACGAACCAGATGTTCTCCTCGCTCAACTGCTTGATCTGTACGTCGGAAATGTTTACATCTGCAAATGCCTCACAAGTAGGGTAGGCAGCTGCAAAGTAACCAGGGTTACGCAGCAACATCTGCATAGTCATGTAACCACCGTTAGAGCATCCACCAATATAGATACGGTTACGGTCTACATCTGGGTGAGTAGCTACGTAGTTGTCAATGCAAGACTTCAGTACATTGGCATATACTGAAGGATAGTTGCCGCTTCCAAATCCGTGAGCAGACATCATCCAAGCGGTAGGGCACTGAACAGCCAGTACATAAGCACCGTTTGCACCACCTTCGGTAGTGAAGTGCTGCTGAATATCTTTGCGAATCAAAGAAACTACCTCATTACCCAGCAACTCGATAGATACGTCGGTACCACCTTCACCCATACCGTGCAACCAGATAATCATAGGGTTCTGCTTGCCATCGAAGCGCAGAGAACTTGGCTCGTAAGCACCGTAAGTCAGAGTCTCATCGCCTGGTTTGCCTGTAGAAGGACCGGTATAGGTACAACGGCTAAAGAAATCAGCCTCACTGAGGAAGTCGGTCAAGCCATGCTCGGTATCACCGTCAATATTTGTGTATTTCTTGCCACCAGCTTTCACGCTCTTGCCAGGTTTCAGGTTTACGCTAATAGGATATGCCTTGCTCCAGGTACCCATCATGCTAGCTACCAGTGGAGCAGCCTTGCGTTCCTTACTCACTTCCAAACCCAAAGCCAGATACTCGCCACCGTCTTTCCATTCACCACGGTCATCGCAAGTGTACAGCGCTTTAACTACACGGTCCACACCATTGGTCTGAACGGTCCATACGCTAGGATCCAATACATCAATTTGAGTTTCAGGTTTTACTACTACCAGATTTACAGAGGTAGATGCCTCATAGGCAGTAACACGAACCACCTGATGGCTCATTTTCAGGGTCTGAGCCCCAGCGCTTCCTGCTACGAGTAAAGCTGTAGCGGTAAGCAAAGTCTTAATACTTTTCATAGGATATAGTTTTTTGTAAGAATGTTTCGTTATAACGGAATCCGTTTATTTCTTTCCGTATTTTTTTACACGGGCATCATTGATGACGCCTTTCCAGTTAAGGCCGTATGCAAAGTCGTAACTGTGGCCTTCAGAATCTACATAGCATTTCATGTCGTGAGGAAGGTCTTCGCATTGCTCTTCTACTACTGCCATGTTCAACGGCATCTGCATAGGCAATAGGGCAGAAGGTTCTTCCTTTCCTGAGATAAGATCAAGAATGACCTGATTCTGGATGACAAATCCTACCAGAATGGCATCTACGTATGGTTCAAATTCTGTGAAAATCATAGGTTTGTCCATATTCACACAAACTATGACTGGCTTGTCGCCCATGGATTTACGGGTATTCAAGACCATGTCCAGATCACACTTATTGTTGGTTTTTACGGTCTTTCCTCTATAAGAACGGTTGGTAAAGTTCTCTTTAGGATCACCACCGGCAAGACTGGTTTCACGGGCATTTACAGCTGTGTAATCATTGTACTGCAGGGAGATAGGTACATATCCGTTTCCACCTTTTTTCTTGTCGTCATTACTGTATCCGTTTGGTACATCTGGATTACTGATGAAACAGATGGCAAAATCAGCCTCAGCAGGATCTTCTACTACCGTATAATATTTGGCCAGCTGCTCTTTCTCTACTGGAGCTTCATCGTATGCCGGAATCACATCGCCGAAAATACTTGCCGATGCAGGATGGTGAACTACAGGCACATAGACTTTCTTCTTCTCAGCCATAGGAAGGACGTTGTTCTTGTTCTTCAGCATGACTACAGATTTTACCTGTGCATCATATCCTTCTTTCATGAACTCTGGGCAACCTACCAATGCCTTTGTCTCTTCTGGATTCAGGTATGGATTCTCAAAGAGTCCTACACGGAAAATGTTGAGCAGCAGGCGCTTTGCACTCTGGTTCATTCTGTTGCGCATGAATTCCTCACCGTGTTCCTTGACACCCATCTTATAGGCATCCAGAATAGGCTGGATCTCATTGTTTCCTCCAAACTGGTCTACACCAGCCATCAATACCTTATAATGACGGGTTACAATGTCCTCGGTCTCATGTCCCCAGCATTTTCCTCCAATCATGGAGCAGAAATCATCACCTTCATCGGCTGTTACTCCCCAGTCGGTACAAACTACACCATCGTATCCGTATTTCTCACGTAATAAATCATTGATGATGTACTGGCTGTAGTTGTTGCCTTCTTCATTTTCTGTACCGTCATAATGGTAGGAGATGGTGTAATATGGCATGATGGCAGAAGCCATCTTGGTCTTTCCCTTCAGCTTGAATGCACCCTCGGTAAATGGAATGAGTGCCTGTGCTTCTCCGTGACCTGGGTAGACGGCATACTTTCCGTTGATGAAGTGAGCATCGCGACCGCCTTCACCTGAACCTCCACCAGGCCAGTGCTTTACCATGGCATTCACAGATTCATATCCCCATCCATCGGCTATTTCTGCACCTTCGGAACTGTTCTGGAAGCCATCGCAATAAGCCCGTGCTATATCTGCAGAAAGCTGTGGGTCTTCGCCAAAGGTTCCGCTGTTTCTCCACCAACGTGGATCGGTGGCGATATCTACCTGTGGAGAAAGGGCAGTGGTGATACCCAATGCGCGATACTCCAAGGCTGCTACACGACCAAACTCCTCAATGAGTTCAGGATCAAATGTGGCTGCCAGACCCAGGGTAGATGGCCAAAGTGAAATCTGACCGCCAGAACCTACATCGAACTCTGCACTGGCTACAGCCGTGTGTCTAGGGTCTGTACTGGTATTTGAAGGTATTCCATGATCAATGCCTTCACAGAGGGCCTGCATGTTGTTGTTCCATCGGGCAGCATCTTCTGGGGTTTCTACTGTGGTAATCAGAACATGGCGTAAATGGTCTTCTGTGAGGAATTTTTTCTGACCGTCTGTCAAATCGCTGATCTTGGCACCACTTTCTTTCAGGCTCTTTCCGTTATAGGTTCCCACAGCACCATAGGAAGGGCCGTTGTAGGATAAGCTCTGGTGTGCACTGTAGAGCATGAGACCTGCTATCTCTTCAAGACTTAATTGTTTGGCAAGGTCTTCGGCTCTTTCTTCAAAGCTCTTGCGCCAGTCTTCATAGACATCCAGCTGGCCGTTTCTGTTCAGGTCTTTGAATTTAAAACCATTCTCTTCCAGCAACTGGATGCCTGAGGCAGGAGAGTAACCCAGAGTCTGGCCACCTTTCTGAATGATGAGGTTATACCCATCGTGCGTCTCTTCGGTCCATTTCTGACCGTTGCATGCTGTCAATGACACCAAAGTCAATGCAGCAAGAGACAGATTAAATGCTTTTTTCATGGTTATTCAGTTTGATTTAATGGTATCTTTTATGCGCAAATATAGTCATATTTCTTTTTATTTAAGTTTTCATTGATGAAGAATATAGGGTATATGGGCAAAAATATATATTTTTGTAGCCAAGATTTATGCGTCATGAAGAAATTTATAGTCTATATATTGTCAATAATATGTCTGTTTTCCCTAAGTTCATGTAACAAGAGTGAGGTGGTGAATCCAGAGCCACCTGTTGAGGAAAACCAGCACACGCTGCTAGTCTATATGCCTTGGTCTACTAATTTGCTGAGTGCATTTTACCAGAACATTGAAGATCTCATGAAAGCCATTAACCAAGTGGGACTTCAAAACCAAAAGGTGCTGATCTTCCTGGCAGATTCTCATGTTACCGCCAAACTGTATGAAGTGGAAAAATCTACCGATGCAGAAACGGTAGGTGATGTGTATGTCTACAGGGAAAAGAAGAATTATAATTTTACAGCACCAAGTGACGGTACTCCTGAGTATACTACAGTGAGAGGACTGACTACCATTCTTTCTGATATGATAACTATGGCTCCGGCAAAGAAATACAGTATGATAGTGGGATGCCATGGTAGCGGATGGATGCCGGTTTCACGGGCTGCAACCCGTTCTTTCGGTGGTACGAGCAATGTATATCAGACCGAAATTTCCAGTTTGAGAGAGGCCATTCAAAGTATGAACAAGAAGTTTGAATACATTCTTTTTGACGACTGCTACATGGCCAATGTGGAAGTGGCCTATGAACTGAAGGATGTAACCGACTACCTGATAGCATCTACCTGTGAAATCATGTCTTACGGCATGCCGTATCATACCATGGGCAGATATCTGTTAGGTAACCCAGATTATGCCAAGGTATGCAGTGAATTCTTCAAGTTCTATTCTTCCTATACATCGCCTTATGGTACCATTAGTGTGGCATCGACCAAAATGATGGATAATGTGGCAAAAGAGATGCGGAACCTGAATCAGAAGTATACTTTTGACGTGTCTAATCTGGATAATATACAGTATCTAGATGGCTACTATCCTCATATTTTCTTTGATATGGGAGATTATGTCACAAACCTTACCAATAATCAGCAAGCTTCTGCTCAGTTGATGAATTATCTTCAACTGGCTGTTCCTTACAAGAGTAACACCACTCGTTTCTTTTCAGCTCTAAGTGGACGAAGGACTGACATAGATGCATACAGTGGTCTTACTATTTCAGATCCTTCAGAAAACAGAAGTGAAATTAATCAGGTAAAGAAAGAAAGCACCAGTTGGTGGAAAGCTACTCACTAAGAAATAAAGAAGCCATCAGTCTTGAATGCTGATGGATTTTTCTTTATGGTTAAGGTCTGTCTGCAGTCTTTGTACCCCAAGCGGATGGTGTATTACCCATGATTAATTCTAATTTTCCGCCTTGTGTGAGCTGCTCAAAATCAATGTAGCTCTTGGTGTAGCTGGCACCATTCCACAGAACCCGCTGGATGTAAATGTTCTCATCACTGTTTCCTGTGGCACTTATGGTTAAGCTTTTCCCATTTCCAAGCTGGATAGTGGCTGTATTACAGAGTGGTGAGCCGATGATGAATCGTCCACCTGTAGGATCCACCTGATAAAGTCCCATGGCAGAGAGCAGATACCATGCCGACATCTGACCCACATCTTCATTTCCAGACAATCCATCAGGAGCATTGAAGTACATTTCCTTCATGGTCTTACGAAGCATCTTGGCAGCTTTGGCTGGTTGTCCTACATAGTTATACATGTAGATAACATGGTGGCTTGGCTCGTTGCCATGTGCATACTGTCCAATCAGTCCGCTGATGTCTGGTGAAGCCTCTTCGCCCATATCGCCCTCAACGACGAACAGCTGGTCAAGTTTCTTGATAAAGCTCTTTTCGCTTCCGAACAAAGAAACCAGTCCGTGAACATCGTGAGGTACAAGCCATGTATATTGCCAAGCATTTCCTTCGGTATAATCTGCTTTACCGTGGATGCTCTTGAACGGATCAAATTCTGGGCGGAATTTACCCTTCTTGTCTACCGCACGCATGAATTGGGTCTTCTTGTCAAAATGCTTCTTGTAGAGCTGGCTTCTACCATAGAAATAGTTATAGTCTTCCTTGTGGTTCAATAATTTTGCCACTTTGGCAGCACCACTGAAGGCAATGGCATTTTCCAGGTCTTTACTTACAGATTCAGGTTCAGGATCGGCATCGTATGGAATATAGCCGTATTCCTTGATATACTTTAAGGAACGTTCATCTTGCATCAGTGAGGTTTTCATGGCTTGGAATGCCTTTTCTTTATCGGCTACATAACCTTTCATGACAAGGTCTGCCAAGACAATGACACCCGGAGTACCCACCATACAGTTGGTTTCACCACCCATGAGGTGCCATACCGGTAGTTTGCCTTGCTGGTCGAAAATATGCAGGAAAGTTTCAGCAAAGTCTCTTTGCATATCAGGGAATGCCAGTGTATAAAATGGGTGAGCTGCACGATAGGTGTCCCACAAAGAAAGGGTAGTGAAGTTTCTGAAATCTCCCTTGTGCTTCTTGGCATCTGCACCATGATATTCTCCATTCACATCGTTGAAGGTTGAGATGGATGTCATGGTGTGGTATAGAGCAGTGTAGAAAATGGTATTCACTTCTTCATCAAAGGATTGGAAATTGATTCTAGACAGCTCTTGGTTCCAAGTCTTGTTTACCTTCTGGACTGTGGCATCGAAATCCCATCCTGGAATTTCGGCTTCCATGTTCTTCTTGGCACCCTCAATGCTTACTCCACTAAGGGCTACCTTGACGAGTACAGGAACCGTGCCATCGGTCAGATCCATGTATCCCACACCTTTATTCTTGTCTGTAAGTTTTACCTCCTGAGAGAACTCCATGACAAAATAAAGTTCCTTGTTGTGTGCCCAACCGTTGGACTTTCTCCATCCGGTGATAGTGGTAGGAGAGACCTGCTCAAAGTCACAACCTGTTATTTCATTCCAACCTGTACTAGCTACCAAGTCGAGCATGACAGAAGCCGTTTTTCTGTCGTTCTGGAGAAAGGTATATCGGCTCATGCCCACTCTGGTAGTAGCTGTAAGTTCCACATGCACATTAGGCTTAGGCAGAACTACAGAGTAATACCCAGGTCTGCAGGTTTCACTTTCATGGGTGAATGGAATCTCCCCTTTCTTATGCTCTGTTACAGGGCAGATGAGTACTTCTCCCAATTCTCCGATACCTGTGCCTGATACACGATTATGCGCAAATCCCAAGATTGTCTTATCGCTTATATGATAGCCTGAGCACCAGTCCCAACCACGGGTGATCTGTGCAGGACCTAACATGACGTGTCCGAATGGGGAATTGGCTCCCAAGAACACATGACCATGTCCACCTGTTCCTATAAAAGGGTTTACATATTGAGTAAGGTCTTGTGCCACAGCAGAAAACCCTACTGCAATGAATGTCATTAAACAACAAAATAGTTTTTTCATCATGATTTAAGGTTTGGGTTAATATTTTCTGCAAAAATAAGAATTTTATGTACTTACAGAAAATTTCTGTCTTCTTTTCCTTTTTTTATTAAATGATTCTTTCTTTCTTTGCAAAAAATAAATGATACTTACTATGAAAAAGACAATGATGCGATTCACGCTGCTTGGTATGCTGCTATCTGTTTTCATGCCGTTATGTGCTCAAGAAAAGAAAATCATCCATGTAGGAACAGACAAACTGGATTTGGTCATGCAAGTCTCTGAAAAGGGAAGACTCTATCAAACCTATTTCGGTGAGAAGTTGAAATATCCTCAGGAATACCAGAACTTAAACTGGTGGGTAAATGCCAGTTCCGACGGAAGTGTAGTTCGCAGAGGATGGGAAGTTTACAGTGGTGCCGGTAACGAAGATTTCTTTGAACCTGCTATCAGTGTTAAACATAATGACGGTAATCGTTCTACCTATTTACATTATCTATCGTCAGAGACACAATCTGTTCCTGGGGGAGTAGAAACTATAGTCAAACTTCGTGACGATGTATTTCCAGTGGAGGTTACTCTTCATTATGTGGCCTATGCAAAGGAGAATGTCATTCGGACATGGAGTGAAATCCGCCATCAGGAAAAGAAGCCGGTGGTACTGAGCAGATATGCAAGTTCCATGCTTTATTTTTCCCGTTCCTCTTATTATCTGACAGAATTCAGCAGTGATTGGGCGCGTGAGGTACAGATGTCTACACAACAACTCCAAGCAGGTAAGAAAGTGCTGGATTCTAAATTGGGCAGTCGTGCTGCTCTCATGATGGATCCATTCTTCGAAGTAGGTTTTGATCAGCCTGCCCATGAGACACAGGGTGAGGTATTGCTTGGAACTTTGGGCTGGACAGGAAATTTCAGCTTTACTTTTGAAGTGGATAATGTGGGCAATCTTCGTGTTATTCCATCCATCAATCCTTATGAATCACCTTATGAATTGGCTCCAAACACCACTTTCAAGACGCCAGATTTTATTTTCACTTTAAGTTCCGAGGGTAAAGGACAGGCAAGTAGAAACCTGCATGCCTGGGCGCTTAAGTATCAGTTGAAAGATGGTGACAAACCTAGAATGACTTTGCTGAACAATTGGGAGAATACTTATTTCTTCTTCAATGAAGAAAAACTGGGTGCCTTGATGAAAGAAGCAAAAGATTTTGGTGTGGACATGTTCTTGCTGGACGATGGATGGTTTGGCAATGGTGAACATGCCCGAAACAATGACAATGCTGGTCTGGGTGATTGGGAAGTCAATCACAAGAAGCTCCCTGGAGGTGTTCCTGCATTAATAAAATATGCGAAAGAAGCGGGTGTGAAATTCGGAATCTGGATTGAGCCGGAGATGGTAAATCCTAAGAGTGATCTGTTTGAAAAACATCCGGATTGGGCGATCTGCTATCCAAACCGTGAACCTTATTATTTCCGTAATCAGCTGGTGCTGGACATGAGTAATCCTAAGGTTCAGGATTATGTATACGGTATAGTAGAGAAGCTGATGACGGAGAACCCTGAGATTGCCTATTTCAAATGGGATTGCAACAGCCCTATCACCAACGTATGGTCACCTTATTTGAAGGAAAAGCAGAATCATCTCTATATAGAACATGTACGTGGTGTATACAATGTACTGGAACGTGTAAAGAAGAATTTTCCTAATCTGCCTATGATGATGTGTTCTGGTGGCGGTGGCCGTTGTGACTATGAGGGCTTGAAGTATTTCACAGAATTCTGGTGCAGTGATGATACAGATCCTGTGGAACGTTGTTACATTCAGTGGGGATTCAGCCAGTTCTTCCCAGCCAAGGCTATGTGCGCTCATGTAACAAGCTGGAACCGAAATACCAGCATAAAGTTCCGTACCGATGTAGCCAGCATGTGTAAGCTTGGTTTCGATATTGGCTTGAAAGACCTGTCAGAGAATGATCTGGCTTATTGCAAGGAAGCCATCAAGAACTGGAATCGCCTGCAGCCTGTTATCTTAGATGGTGAGCAGTATCGTCTTGTCTCTCCATATGAGACCAATCATATGGCAGTAAACTATGTATCTCAAGACAAGAAGCAGGCAGTGCTTTTTGCCTATGACATTCATCCGAGACTGTATGAAAAACTCCTTCCAGTAAAACTTCAGGGACTTGATCCTGAGAAGCGTTACAAGGTTACGGAGATTAATCTCATGCCAGGGCGCAAGTCTACCTTGAAGGAAGAAGGAAAGGTATATTCCGGTGACTTCCTCATGAAGGTGGGTATAGAAGCTCTGAAAGCTTCTCAGACTACAAGTACTGTGATTGAATTAGTGGCTGAGTAATGACGTCAGTCTGGAAATAGCTTCCAGGAAATAGTAGTCGGCATAGGTAAGTGGCACGTCTATTTCTGTTCCACCAGGAATGTTGCCTACACTGTGCTTCAACAGAAAACCTCCATTAGTACCTTCTTCTGCCAGATAAGCAGGAGAGGCGAGGGTTCTGACTTGTTTCTCTGCCATTTCTCTGGACTTCAAAGCTAAGTTTTTATCCTTTGTCAATGCAGAAAGCTCAGCAAAAGCGGACGCCATGATAGCTCCTGCGGAAGCATCGCGAAGGTCCTCTGGAATTTTGTCAGAATCAAAATCCCAGAAAGGAATGCCGTCTTCAGGAAGACGTTCCAGCAAGTATTCAGCAATGTGTTCTGCTTGCTGAAGATAGGTTTCAATACCTGTTTCCCGAGCCATCATGGTATAACCGTAAATAGTCCAAGCCTGTCCTCTGGCCCATGCAGATTCATCGGCAAACCCTTGGAAGGTTTGGTGCAGTCTTGCGTTTCCGGAAATAGAATCATAGTCTACCAAATGGTAGGTGCTATAGTCTTTACGGAAGTGATTCTGGAGTGTAGTATTTGCATGAGCAATGGCTATTTCCTTTAAGTCATTTCTGTGGTATAGCTTTGCTGCATTGGTCATGAGTTCCAGGTTCATCATGTTGTCAATGATGACAGGCCAGGTCCAATCTCGTCCTTCAGGAACAAAATCCCAACTTTTTAAGGTTTTTGTGACTGGATTATAGCGTGTGGCAAGCCTTTCTGCAGCTGCCAGTATCATGGGTTTCCATTTTTCATCCCTGGTAATCCGATAGGCATGTCCGTAACTGTTGTTGATCTGGAAACCGATGTCATGATCTGTCTTGTGATCCAGCAGATTGCTCAACTTGAGTGTATTTTTCTTTGCCAGTTCCAAAATCTCCTCATTACCCGTCTTCTCATAGGTTAACCACAATGAGCCAGGGAAGAAGCCACTGCACCACCAGTTTATGTCTGAGGTGATGAGCGAGTCTTTCTGGTCAAGATATTTTGGTGCTCTGTCATCCGGAAGATTATCTGCCAAGAGAATAAACTGTTTCTCTGCAAGAGAGAAGATTTTGTCAGATAACTGTGCGATGCTTTCTTCTTGTGTTGTGCATGATACAATTGTCATTGCAGCAATGACAGTAGTAAATAATGGTTTCATCATAGTATTATAAAATAAAAACCTCTTAGTGAAAAGACTAAGAGGTTAATTTCGTAGCGCCTACGGGACTCGAACCCGTGTACCCGGCGTGAGAGGCCGGTATCCTAA
>JAKSLR010000001.1 GCA_024401095.1 Bacteroidaceae bacterium | reverse complement strand
GCCCGGTGTTCCGCGGTAATGTCAAGCACCGTCTGCACATCAGTTTTGAGGACCCATCCAAGGTTACCGAAGGCACCTACGAGTTCCGTCTGAACGAATACCGCCGTATCCGTGATGCCATCAACAACACCTTCTTCAAGCTTTACTGCGACATGGAGGAGCGTAAATAAGCATTTCGTTCTTTTTTGATATTCACCGGGGACAGCCCTGTCATGCGATAGCGTAACAGAGGATTTGTCCCCGGTGATATTTATGGATGATTATTCCACCACGAGGAACATAATTTTCTGATACATCTTCAAGTTCTACTCAGATGATCATGAACCTATTCATGTTCATGTTATCAAAGGTGGAAACGAAACCAAGTATAATGTGGTTCCAGAGGGAGCTTGCAGGATCTGTTCACAGGTCTGTTTCACTTTCTCGCTGCGCAGGAGCTGTAGGAGGGACGCAGGGACAGGTTCCTGTCCCTGCGTCCCCTTGCTGAAGGATCTTCTTCTTTCCCCACTGGTACTGATATTTACGGTATTTGCTCTCATTTTGATAAACTGGAAGGAAATACTAGGAATATTGCAGGAAAAAGTGCCAGGACTGAACCTGGATGCCTGGTACATCTACCCATTCTGTGGGGTCTTACTCATGGTTGTGCTAGCCTTTTACTTTAGTGAACTGCAAGAGGATTAAAGTCTGAAATCCCATAGAGAGCCACGAATTCGTGGCTCTCTATCGTTTAACAGTGTGTGAATCTTCTTTGCTTCTTTTCTGTAAATGCCAGAATTGTTTGAAAAAAATTACTTTTTCCCCAGAATTCTTGTTATAAATTACTTACTTTGCGCGTCTAATAGGCAGAAACGTTTAGAAATATGGACAGAAATGAGCGATAAAGAAAAGAGTTTCACATCGTTGGTGAGACTTCATGAGCAGACTATCTATTCTCTTTGCTTGATGTACAGCAGTGATAGTCAGGAAGTAGAGGATCTGGTTCAGCAGACCTTAATCAACCTTTGGGCGGGATTCGACAAGTTTGAAGGTAGGTCAGACATCAAAACCTGGATATGGCGTGTAGCCATAAACACCTGCATCTCTGAACAGCGTAAGGAAAAACATCGGGTAATGACTTCACCGTTAGAGAGTATCGGCATATCTGTCAATGAACTGGTGTCGGAGAACAGTAAGGAAAAGCAGATCAGCATGCTCTACGATCGTATTCATCGTCTGGGAATTTACGATAGAGCCATCGTTTTATTGTGGCTTGAGAATCAAACCTACGAGGAAATCGGCAAAATTATGGGTATGACTCCCCAGAATGTTGGAATGCGTCTGATGCGTATCCGAGAAAAACTCATGAACATGTCTAACGATTAAAAGAACACTGCCATGAATGAAAATATAGAAAGCCGGGAGCTGGTAGAAATGCGCGAACAGTATCAGCTGTTAAAGGACCAGATAGGTACAGTATCCCATATTAAGGACTATTACTTGAAGAATGCCATAAAGAAAGACATGAACAAGCGTTCCAGCTCTACACTTACATCAATTGCCTTTGCTGTAATATTGATTATTCCTAATTTTATTGATTCGGTTTTTGAGGGAAATCAAAGAAATAGCCTGATTACAGTGGTTTTGCTGGGATTTTGCATTCTTCTTTTCTATAAAGATCGCATGAAATATAAAAAGTTAAGTCTATATGCTGACGATAATGTGACCGACGCCCAGACCAAACTTCTCTTATTCTATGAGAAGAAGGCCAACATTCCTGTGTGGAGATTTGTACTGGGAAGTATAGCTGCTTATTTTATCGTTGGTATTTTGAGTAGACTGACTCGTCATGGTATTGATGGCTTGTTTAACATTAGCTTGGATTATATTCTCTACTGGACAGTCTTCTATCTGATTATTTGGTCTATGATATTTCACAGAGGTTATCGTGACATGAAAAAAAGCCGTAAAATCTACGAACAGCTTAAAGAACAGATGAAAAGGTCAGAATAATAAGTTTGCGAGAGTGTTAGGCATTTCATGTCTGCTGAAGCGGGGGATTCTATATTTAACTTTAAAATTCTAAACTATATGAGAGCCTGGGCTTATTTTACGTATTCATTAAGGCCGTAGTTGGTCAGGGTTACGTTCATGGTCTGAAGGAATTTCTTGTACTGGGTGTAATCCAGAGGATTCCTGTTTATGGTTCCACCTTGGAGTTCTATATAGAAATGCACTGTCACACTGTCACGCTGTAACAGAAATAATGAAATCAAATTAAAAACGATGTTTTGTTACACTGTGACAGTGTGACAGTGGGTTATTAGTTACCCTAGTGGGTCAAAAAGAAATTTTATATTTATATATATAAATATAATACTATTTCCTGGGGTATTTTAGTTCCAGAACTTCACTGTCACGCTGTCACACGTCACGCTGAGCAAAGAGCTGCTTGCTCCGGACCTTCTGAGGATAACTTATGAGCGGTGCCCATCATAACTTTTCTGTCCTTCCGGGTATAAGTAATGCCATTTTTTTACTTTTTGAGGTATAATTTGCACACTGCTTTATTTTGCAGATATTCAGCAAAATACAAGCCTATTTCTTGCGTTTTTTTGCTCCTTTTCACAAGTTCCCGCTTCTTTTTTTGCAAAAGGCTCCTTTGTGTAGTATCTTTGCAGTGTATACAACAGGATAACAGGCCACTGCAGGGCCATCTAACTAACTCTTAACTCTTAAACTTATGATCATGCCGAGGTTTCCAGTGGTGCCAAAACGTCTGAAATAATAGGGTAATAGCAAACAGATAGATACTTTTTACAAATATTAAGCAACAATATTCTATAAAAATTATCGTTATATTATCTTTTTGTTTAATTTTGCATCGCAAAACGAGATAAAAGTTTCAATAATAGGTATTGTATGAGCAGTAAACTAATCGAGAGTAGGGATACCGTGAACAAATGGATGGAAAGATTCGGTGTCCGTTTTGGTGTGTACAAGAATGGAGTATTCAACGAGCAGCTCTTCCCTTTTGACTCTATTCCACGAGTCATCTCCAAGAAAGACTGGGACGAACTGGAAAAAGGACTCATCCAGCGCGTGGATGCCCTGAATGCCTTCCTGTACGACATCTATCATGAGAAGAACATTATCAAGGATGGCGTGGTGCCCGAAGAGTTTGTCTATTCTTCCAAGGGATACATGCCCGAGTGTGAAGGCATTACGCCTACCCTGAACGTGTATTCACACATCTCCGGCATAGACCTGGTGGAAGGAAAAGACGGCCGCTGGTTCATCCTGGAGGATAACCTGCGCATTCCATCGGGAGCATCGTATCCGATGATTGCCCGAAACATCTGCCGAAAGGTGGCACCGGAAACCTTTGTGGAGAACCACATTGCAGACAACCGCAACTACAGCGAGATTCTGGCCGAAATGATGGACGAGATGAATCAGGGGAGAGGCATCAATGTAATCCTTACCCCAGGACGCTACAATTCCGCTTTCTTCGAACACTCTTACCTGGCCGAGAAGACCGGTGCTACACTGGCCTTTCCGGGTGACCTGGTGGTGGAAGACGACGTGTGCTACTTCATGGGCATGTACAACGAGAAGCAGCGGGTGGGTGCCATCTACCGCCGCGTGAGCGACGAATACATGGACCCTATGGTCTTTGAACCTAGCTCCCTGCTGGGTGTGCCAAACCTGTTCCAGGCCTACAAGAAGGGCAATGTAGCCGTGATAAACTCCTGGGGAAACGGCGTGGCCGACGACAAGGGTATCTACTACTTTGTGCCAAAGATGGTGAAGTATTACCTGAACGAGGAACCTATCCTGCACAATGCACCAACCTACCTTCCTTATTATCAAGAAGATTACGATTACATCCTGACCAACATCCAGAAGCTGGTCATCAAGGACGTGAGCGAGGCTGGCGGCTATGGCGTGGTGTTCGGGCGTGACCTTACCCCAGAGAAACTGGAGGAACTGAAGAACCTCATCATCAAGGAACCTCGCCGATGGATTGCACAGGAAGTCATCGACTTCAAGGACCTGGAGATTCTGGAAGGCGAGGAGCGTGTGGAGCGCAAGGCCGACCTGCGTGTCTATGTGGTGAGCAGCGGCAAGAAAACCGTGGTGTGGAAGAGCGGACTGACACGCTTTTCAAGAAATCCGAACAGTTTTGTGGTGAACTCTTCACAGGGCGGCGGTTTCAAGGATACATGGATTATGGAGGAATAAACTTATGACAATGCACAGTACTATTTCAGCAACAAAGGCCAACCGCCTGTACTGGTTGGGCCGATATACAGAGAGAGTCTATCTGGAGCTGCACCTGCTCCGTCGCTACTACGACAAGATGATAGATGGAGAACCCGAAGAATACAAGGAATACTACGAGAAGCTGGAAATCATGAACCCTTACGAGGACGAGGAAAGCTTCCGCCTGGGCTATCTCTACGACGAGAAAAACCCGGTTTCCATCATCTCCGGACTGACCTATGCCAACGACAACGCCATCGTGCTGCGTGAGGAAATCAAGAGCGAGACCATGAGCTATATCCAGATGTCGCTGGTGAAGATTACCCAGGAATCCAAGGACAAGGACTATAACATTACCAACCTGCAGAGCATTACCGACTGGCTGCTGGCCTTCTGGGGAAGCATTGACGAGCGCATCTTCGACGAGCGTGTGAAGAACCTCCTGAAGATAGGCCGATACGTGGAGCTGCTGGATATCCTCATCCGCTTTGAGTACCCTTATTTCCGCGTGCGTGAGGCCTTTGACTCCCTGCTGCAGTGCAGCAAGATGGAAGAAGGCGCCTTCGACAAGACCCTGATGGGTAACCTGGACTGGCTGATAGAAAGCAATGTCTATAAGACCGATGATCCAGAGTACAAGGCCAAGATCCTGAAGTACCTGAATCATCTGGTACTGGTTTAAGACATGAAATACCTGTATAGCTATCAGAGCATTACAAGGTTTGCGAAACCCGTTATCTGGCACACTTACCTGCTGAGGATAGACCCCCAGGAGAACAGTTGCCAGCGACTGGTGCAGCAGAGCGTGTTTCTGGAACCGGGGGGCAGGGAAGGCACAGGAACCGACGGCCTGGGAAACAAGATCCGCTACGGAACCGTGATGGAACCCCACACGGGATTTACCTATGTGAGCAGCGGAATTGTGGAACTGGCCGATGAATATTGCATACCCGATGAGGGCAGTGTGGCACCTTACAAGGCACCGACCACCCTCACACAGATGAGTGAGGACATGCACAAGTGGCTGAGCCGCATGAAGCAGAAAGGCAGTGCGCTGGAACAGGCACTCACCCTGAGCCACCGCCTGTACCGACGCATGAAGTATGTGCCTCTGAGTACGCAGAATGCCACCAGTGCAGCCCAGGCCTTCGGGCAGAAGAAAGGGGTTTGCCAGGACTATGCGCACATCTTGCTGGCCCTGTGCCGCGCACGTGGGCTTACTGCACGCTACGTGTGCGGACTGATAGAGGGAGAGGGCTCTACTCATGCCTGGGTGGAGGTGTACGGAGAGGACCGCTGCTGGCATGGCGTGGATCCTACTCACGATACGCTCATTACTACCGGATATATTAAACTGGCACACGGACGAGACGTGAACGACTGCCCGGTGAACCGTGGTCTCTACCGCGGATACACGCAGGAGGAAAATCTGGTCCGTGTCATTGTAACTGAAATATGATCAAGACAATAGTATCTACCTCGCTTCCCATTGACGAGCGGTTCACGGTGAAGAAGAACGTGACCAGTCACGGAACGGGGAAAAAACGCATCTGCATCGTCTCCGGTACACACGGTGACGAACTGGAAGGGCAGTTCATCTGCTTTGAATTGCAGCGCCAGATTCAAGAGAACCTGCAGCTGTTGGATGGCACCGTAGAGGTCTATCCGGCGCTGAACCCGCTGGGCATAGATTCCATTACCCGCGGCATTCCGAACTTTGACCTGGACATGAACCGCATCTTCCCGGGCAATCCCGAAGGTTCCATGGCCGAGCAGACGGCATACGCCATAGTGGAAGACCTGAAGGGAGCCGACATGGTGATAGACATTCACTCCAGCAACATCTTCCTGCGTGAAGTGCCTCAGGTACGCATCAACGTGAGCACTGCCGATACGCTGGTGCCTTTTGCCCGCCACCTGAACCTGGAGTTCATCTGGGTACACGAGGCTGCCACCGTGCTGGAGTCTACCCTGGCACACAGCTTGAACAGCGTGGGCACGCCTTGCCTGGTGATAGAGCTGGGTGTGGGCATGCGCATCAACCACTATTACGGCTACAACACGGTGAAGGGCCTGCTGAACCTGATGTACGAGATGGGCATGTGGAAGGAAAAGCCAGAAGGACTGGTGAACGAGCATCCTATCCTCTCGCAGGGCGATGAGGTGGCATTCGTGAACGCCAGCCACAGCGGCATCTTCTCTACAGAGACCCATAACTCCAGCATTGTGGAAGAAGGACAGGAGATAGGACAGATTATCAGTCCGCTGACCGGAGAAGTCATAGAACATGTACTGGCACCTGCACGCGGTTTCCTCTTTACCATACGCGCCTATCCGGTGTGCTATGAGGGAAGCCTGCTGGCAAGAATACAGAAGAAACCATGAAAAGAGAGATATTATTCAGTATGGAATCGCCTTACCGCGACACGTTCCGCATCAGGGGCTACCGTTTCGGCGAGGGCGAGCAGACATTGGCCATCGTAGGGGCCATGCGTGGAGATGAGATCCAGCAGCAGTACATCTGCTCCCAGCTGGTGCGTGAGCTTTCCGACCTGGAGAACCAGGGAAAGCTGGCACTGGATCATCAGATTCTCATCATCCCGTCGGCCAACCCGTTCTCCATGAACATAGGGAAGCGCTTCTGGGCCATGGACAATACAGACATTAACCGCATGTTTCCGGGATATAACCTGGGTGAGACCACACAGCGCATAGCGGCAGGTCTTTTCGAGGCAATCAAGGATTTCAAGTATGGCATTCAGCTGGCCAGCTTCTATGTGCCGGGTAATTTCATTCCGCACATCCGTATCCAGAAGACGGGTTATGAAGACATAGAGACCGCCAAGCTTTTCGGTATGCCGTACGTGTCACTGCGCAAGCCTAAGCCTTTTGACACCACGCTGCTGAACTACAACTGGCAGATCTGGGAGTGCAAGGCCTACAGCCTCTACAGCGGACAGAACGATGAGATTTCCAGTCCGGAGGCGGCCAGTGCCATAAAGACCGTGCTGCATTTCATGCAGCGTCTGGGACTGGTGAACCAGCCAAAGAGGCCGATAGCCGACTATAATTCCATCGTGGTAGATGAGGAGGAACTGGTTTCTGCCGTAACGCCTACGGCCGGAATCTTCAAGCGTGTACGCAATGCCGGTGATATAGTTCAGAAAGGCGATGTGCTGGCGCGCATCATAGATCCTTACGAGGGGCATGTGAAGAGTGAGATCATCAGCCCGGTAGACGGGGTGATCTTCTTCTCGCACAACAAGGCGCTCTGCCTGCAGAACACGCCGCTGTTCAAGATCTACGCCGAATAAAAAAATACCCACCCTAGTTGTTCTAAGGTGGGTATTTCTTCCGGAACCGGGAGGGTTTATCTGTCGCCCTGTGATTCGTGAGTAGCAGCTTTACGCACGTAGCGGTCGCCGGTCTCATGAGCTACAGCATCCAGGAAATACTGAGGATAGCTGATGCGGGTGGTGCGGCATTTCTCATCGGAAATGGTCTCAAACTCGCCATAAGCCTTCTCCTTGCGCACGGCAAAGTCGTTGTACTTGATAGAGAGGTAGCCGAACAGCTCTGTCCAGCGGTCCATCATTTTCTGGCAGTAAGTGTCTGTCAGGCCGGTGAGCCACAGGCGGCGCTCGTTAGGGTTCATGTCAATGGCTTTCTTCTCTATTTCCTGCTGGTCAGCTTCGTAATAGTCGTCCAGTTCCTTCTGCGCAAGCTGGAGGTCGCCGATGAGAATGGACCAGCGGTTGTAGACAATGTTGCTGATGACATTGCTCAGCCAGTAAGCGCTCTTCATGCTGAAGTGGCTGGTATCGCCCACTTTCTTGGTGTAAGCCTCAGGCACTTGGTTGGTGCAGCAGTAGACAGGGGTATAGGCTATCATGGCTGGGTCATCTGCGCCGAACCACATGAGTCCGCCCAGGTCATCGGGCAGCCAGCTGCGCAGCTGTGCCACCAGTGCAAACGCAGTCTGCTGGGTAGCGATAGGACGCTCGCTGAAATACGCCTTTCCGTCGGAGCTCTTGAATCCCAGACCTGCATGGTAAGGAGTTCCCCAAGGACCGGCGCTGATGTCATTACGGCAGTCCAGCGGTGTATCCTCGTAATGGTCACGCATGGCGTTCTTCACGTCGCGGACAGAAAGGAGGTGGGTAGGCTTGATGTAGAGAGGCATGGATGGAGATTTCATGTCGCCCATGATGTAAGGCAGGTACTGCTCCATACCCTCGTGGTCAAAGCGGTTGAAGATGCTCCACACACGGCCGTCGCAGCTGCGGGCTGTTCCGGCGTTCAGTGGGTGATAGGCATCGCGGAAGCTGAATTCCTCATCCTTTCCGTTGAAATAGCCCTTCTCCCGTGCGAACTTGATGACGTCGGCACTGTACATCACATCGTCGTTTGGCTTGTAGCAGCCCAGGGTCTTGTCCAGTTTCTTGGTCTGAGGGAAAGTGGTGATGCGGCTCTGGTTAGCGTGAGCGCTGATGCAGTCGTCAGGAATGCGGATGGCCACCCAGACGCTACCTTTCACGCCTTCTCCCTTGCCGATAAGCTCCATGATCCAGGCCTCGTTCTTGTCACAGATGCTGAAGCTCTCGCCACTGCTGGCATAGCCGTATTCATCTACAAGGTCGGTAATCAGCTTGATGGCTTCGCGTGCGGTCTTGCAGCGCTGAAGGGCAATGTAGATCAGGCTTCCGTAGTCCAGGATTCCCTTTCGGTTGTTCAGCTCCCAGCGTCCGCCGAAGGTAGTCTCGCAGATGCAGAGCTGGAACTCATTGATGTTTCCTACTACATTGTAGGTGACAGGTGCTTCGGGAATTTCACCCAGGTAACGCTTGGTCTCCCAGTCGTAGATCTTTCTCATTTCTCCGGCAGCGTGTGTGCCGGCAGGGAAGTGGCAGAGATGGCCGAACTTGCTTCCGGCGTCATCGTTATAGGTAACCATGACAGAACCGTCGAGCGATGCTTTCTTACCTACAATCATGTTGGTACATGCCAGGGCAGGGAGCCAGGCTGCGAGCAGACAAAATGCTGCCCCAATAAATCTCATTTTCATTATAAATTGTATGTTTGTGTCAAGAATTATTTTATCCGGAAAAATCCCAATCCACCGGAGATGGACTGGGATTTCAAGATGTACTAAAAACTGTCAACTATTAAAAATTGTCAACGTGAATTTCGAAGTATGACTGTGGGTGTGCGCAAGTTGGGCACTCTTCTGGAGCAGCTTCGCCCACTACGATGTGACCGCAGTTGCGGCATTCCCATACCTTAACTTCGCTCTTTGCAAATACTTCCTGCATCTCGATGTTCTTCAGGAGAGCACGGTAACGCTCCTCATGACGCTTCTCGATAGCTGCTACCAGGCGGAACTTCTTGGCCAATGCCTCAAAGCCTTCTTCCTCGGCAGTCTTAGCGAAACCCTCGTACATGTCGGTCCACTCGAAGTTCTCACCAGCAGCTGCAGCTGCCAGGTTCTCGGTAGTAGAACCGATGCCCTGCAGTTCCTTGAACCACATCTTGGCATGCTCCTTCTCGTTGTCTGCAGTCTTCAGGAAAATCTCTGCGATCTGCTCAAAACCTTCCTTCTTTGCCTTAGATGCAAAGTAGGTATACTTGTTGCGAGCCTGTGACTCACCAGCGAAAGCTGCTTCCAGATTCTTCTCAGTCTGGGTGCCAGAATATTTGCTCATAATATCTAAGTTTAGTTAGTTAATAATTAAATGTTTGTGCAAAGATACATAAAGAATACGTAGGTTGTTCCCTATTTTTGTTTTTTTTTAGCTGAAAATATGTCGTGCGCGTACGTACGTGTTCCAAATATTTAGTGTAATTTTGCGCCATCAAAAAAGAAATCACATGGAAAAAAGGAATGTCCAGCCAGTCCTGGACCTGTTTAAGAAGCTCAACGGCGTACCTCGTCCTTCACATCACGAGGAAAAAGTGGCCGATTTCCTGGTCAGTTTTGCCGAATCCCTGCAGCTGGAGTATGAGCGTGATGCACAGAACTGTGTAGTGATACGCAAGCCAGCCACACCCGGTCATGAGCAGGCAGAGCCTGTAGTGATCCTGAACCACATGGACATGGTGTGCGTGAGTGTTCCGGGAAAAAACTATGATCCGGAAAACGATGCCATAGAGGCCTACGTGGAAGACGGCTGGATGAAAGCCAAGGGAACCTCGCTGGGCGCAGACAACGGAATGGGACTTTCCATGGCGCTTGCCGTCCTGGCAGACGACACGCTGGTACACGGCCCGATAGAGGTGCTCACTACCACCAATGAGGAAGACGGCATGAGCGGAGCGGCAAACCTTTCCCTGGACTTCATCAAGGGCAGAAAGGTCATCAACCTGGATTCAGAAGATTACGATACCATTACCATAGGTGCAGCAGGAGCCTACCTGCAGCGTGCCACCTTCCCTTTCATGCACGAGGCACGTCCAAAGGGCTTCCTGTTCTATGAGCTGACCATCAGCGGCGGTCACGGCGGACATTCCGGTGTAGACATCAACAAGGGCCGAATCAATGCCAACAAGGAACTGGGCACTTTCCTCTATACAGAATGCATGAGCATGAACATCGTCCTGGCCAGCTTCAACGGCGGTGAGGCCAATGCCAGCATTGCATCTTCTGCCACAGCAGTGATAGGTGTGAAGACTGGCGACGCAGGCACTTTCACCCAGCACTTTGAAGAATTTGCAGAGCAGCTCAAGCAGAAATATGCAGAGACAGACCCAGAAGTAACCGTACAGCTGGAAGCAGAAGATGACCCGCAGTATATCGTAGAGACCCGGGCAGCCCTGTGCCTGCTGAGTGCCCTCTACCAGATTCCTGCCGGAGTGATACGCATGCATCCGGAACTTCAGGGCACCGTCATGACCAGCAACAACATAGGTGTAGTCCGCACAGAAGAGAACCAGCTGGTACTGACCCTGCATACCCGAAGTTTCGATTATGAGGAAATGACAGCGCTGGGCCAGAAGTTCTCACAGATTCTGGAAAGCCAGGATGCCATGACCGAGGTGATCATGAGCGCTCCTGCCTGGCAGGAGAACCCGGATTCAGACTACCTGAAGCTGGTGGATGAGACTTTCCGTGAGAAACTGGATTTCTCTCCAAGAAAGGTGGCCATGCACTTTGTGCTGGAGGCAGGTTACTACGTGCAGAAATATCCGGGCATCCAGATAGCCTGCATAGGCCCAAGAATAGTGGAGCCACATTCTACCAAGGAGCGTGTAGAGATGTCTACCGTGGAAAATATATGGCAGGTAGTGGTAGACCTTTTAGAGAGATTAGCATAAATGTAACTTTTTAGGGGTAATTTGCTTACAAATTGACAAAAAGATGCGGTTTGAAGTCGAAAAATATCATAATTCCACAATAAATCGCACACAATTTAGAAAAAAGTCAATAAAATATTTGTTTAAGCAATAAAAAGATGTAATTTTGCATCCGGAAAAGGAAAAAAGATACTTTTCTGTTACAATACAAAAGCAAATTACAACTAGAGAGAGTATTATTTTTTAGGTTATAAAACAACTTGTATAAAGTAAAAAGATTATGGCAGCAGACCTCAGATTTAAGGTAGTTGACGAAGCGTTTAAGCGCGGTCCTGTTCAGGTGGAACTTCCAAAGGAACGTCCAAGTGAATATTTCGGCAAGTACGTGTTCAATAAGCAGAAGATGTTCAAGTATCTTCCTGCAAAGGTTTATCGCAAGATGTGTGACGTCATAGACAACGGCGCACCTTTCGACCGTACAATTGCTGATGCAGTGGCAGAGGGAATCAAGACCTGGGCACTGGAGAATGGCGTAACTCACTATACACACTGGTTCCAGCCTCTGACAGAAGGTACTGCAGAGAAGCACGACGGTTTCGTGGAGCACGACTGGAAGGGCGGTATGGTAGAAGAGTTTGAGGGCAAGCTGCTGGTACAGCAGGAGCCTGATGCAAGTTCTTTCCCATCAGGAGGTATCCGTTCTACTTTCGAGGCTCGTGGCTATTCTGCCTGGGATCCTACATCACCTGTATTCATCATTGGTGATACCCTGATGATTCCTACCATCTTCATTTCATATACCGGTGAGGCGCTGGACTACAAGGTACCTTTGAAGAAGGCGCTGTATGCTGTAGACAAGGCTGCTACTGCCGTAGCTCAGTATTTTGATCCTAACGTAAAGAAGGTTGTTTCTAACCTGGGTTGGGAGCAGGAGTACTTCCTGGTAGACGAGGCGCTGTATGCTGCACGTCCTGACCTGGTAATGACCGGCCGTACCCTGATGGGTCATGACTCTGCCAAGAACCAGCAGATGGATGACCACTACTTCGGTTCTATCCCTGCACGTGTGGAGGAGTTCATGAAGGATATAGAGATCCAGGCACTGGAGCTGGGTATTCCTTGCAAGACCCGTCACAATGAGGTTGCACCTAACCAGTTTGAGCTGGCTCCTATCTTTGAGGAGACCAACCTGGCTGTAGACCATAACATGCTCATGATGTCTATCATGAAGCGCGCTGCACGTAAGCACGGTTTCCGCTGCTTGTTGCACGAAAAGCCATTCAAGGGCATCAACGGTTCAGGTAAGCACAACAACTGGTCACTTTCTACCGATACAGGTGTCCTGCTTCACGCTCCTGGCAAGACTCCAGAGGCTAACTTGCGTTTCGTGACATTCGTAGTGGAGACTTTGAAGGGTGTATATGATCACAACGGTTTGCTGAAGGCTGCTATCATGAGTGCTACCAATGCACATCGTCTGGGCGCAAACGAGGCACCACCTGCAATCATTTCTTCTTTCCTGGGCAAGACTGTAACAGAGTTGCTGGAACATGTAGAAAATGCTGATGATGACGCATTGCTGGTAGCTGGCAAGCAGGCATTCAAGCTGGATTTGCCATCTATTCCAGAGTTGCTGATTGACAATACAGACCGTAACCGTACTTCACCATTTGCCTTCACCGGTAACCGTTTCGAGTTCCGTGCCGTAGGTTCTGAGGCAAACTGTGCCAGCGCCATGCTGACCCTGAATACTGCTGTTGCAGAAGCACTGACCGACTTCAAGGTTCGTGTAGATGCACTCATTGCAAAGGGCGAGGCTAAGGAAGCTGCCATCCTGAAGGTGGTACGTGAGGATATCAAGTACATCAAGCCAATTATCTTCAACGGTAACGGTTATGGTGATGAGTGGAAGGAAGAAGCTGCAAAGCGCGGTCTGGACTGTGAGACCTCTGCACCACTGATCTTTGATAACTACTTGAAGGATTCTAGCGTCAAGATGTTCGAGAGCATGAAGGTCATGACCAAGTTCGAGCTGGAGGCTAGAAATGAAATCAAGTGGGAAACCTATACCAAGAAGATCCAGATTGAGAGCCGTATCTTCGGCGATCTCTGCCAGAACCACATTCTGCCTGTAGTAACCAAGTACCAGTCAACCCTCATTGACAATGTACACAAGGTAATGAGCATCTTCCCAGAAGAGAAGGCTAAGGCTATCTCTAAGGAGAACCTCTACCTCATTGAAAAGATGTCCGAGCACGGAGCATTCATCATGGAGAACATAGAGAAGATGATCAAGGCACGTAAGGTAGCTAACCAAATTGAAAGCGAACGCGAAAAGGCTATTGCATACCATGACACCATTGCTCCACTGCTGGAAGAGATCCGCTATCATGTGGATAAGCTGGAAACTATTGTGGACGATGAGGTATGGCCACTTCCTAAGTATCGCGAATTGCTGTTTATCAGATAATTAACTTCTTATTTTCATACATTCTAGGTTCCCTGCAGTGCGGGGAATCTAGGGTGTTTTATACATAACTAAACGATGAGAACAACCCGACAAAAGGCAGAAGGACTGTATACACCAGCCAACGAACATGATGCATGTGGTGTGGGTATGGTAGTCAACATACATGGCGGAAAGAGCCATGAACTGGTTGACAACGCACTGAAGGTGTTGGAAAATATGGAACACCGTGGTGCTGAGAAGCGCGACAAGACCGGAGATGGTGCCGGCATTCTGCTTCAGATTCCACATGAATTTATTCTATTGCAAGGTATCCCAGTTCCCGAGAAGGGAAAGTACGGTACCGGACTTGTATTCTTGCCAAAGGATGAAGAACTTCAGCAAGAATATCTTTCCGTCATGCTGGAAGAAATAGAGCGTGAAGGACTGAACCTGATGCACCTGCGCAATGTGCCAACCTGCCCGGAAGTACTAGGAGAAGGCGCACGCGACGTGGAACCTGCCATCAAGCAGATTTTCGTGACAGGCGTGAGCGATGAGGCTGCTCCTTACATTGAGCGCACACTTTACAAGATCCGCAAGAAGATTGAAAATCGTATCAAAGACGAGGATTTCTATATCTGTTCACTCTCAAGCAAGGACATTATCTACAAGGGTATGCTGACTTCCAGCCAGCTGCGCCGCTATTTCCCTGACTTGAGCAACAACTATTTCACCAGTGGACTGGCCCTGGTACACTCCCGTTTCTCTACCAACACCTTCCCTAAGTGGAAGCTGGCACAGCCTTTCCGCTACCTCTGCCACAACGGTGAGATCAATACCGTACGTGGTAACCGCGGCTGGATGCAGGCTCGTGAGAGTGTCCTTTCAAGCCCTGCACTGGGTGATATCAAGGAGATTCGCCCTATCCTCCAGGAGGACATGAGTGACTCCGCTTCTCTGGACAATGTGTTTGAGTTCCTGGTCATGAGTGGACTTTCCCTGCCACAGGCCATGGCCATTCTGGTACCAGAGTCATTCAACGACAAGAACCCTATCTCAGAAGACCTCAAGGCCTTCTATGAATATTATTCTATCTTGATGGAACCTTGGGACGGCCCAGCTGCCCTGATGTTCTCTGATGGCCGTTTTGCCGGCGGTATGCTGGACCGTAACGGTCTTCGTCCTTCACGCTATACCATTACCAAGGGCGGTATGATGGTAGTAGCCAGTGAGGTAGGTGTGATGGACTTTGAACCTGGCGACGTAGTAAGCAAGGGCCGTCTGCAGCCAGGTAAGATCCTGCTTATCGATACTAAGGAAGGCAAGATCTATTATGATGGTGAAATCAAGGAGAAACTGGCCAGCGAGCATCCTTACCGTCAGTGGCTCTCTACCAACCGAATCCAGTTGGAGAAACTGAGAAGCGGCCGTAAGGTAGAAAACAGCGTCTCTAACTTCGAGCGCAAGCTGCTCAACTTTGGTTTTGGCCAGGAAGATATTGACAAGACAGTTATCCCTATGTGTACTGCAGGCCAGGAGCCAGTAGCAGCCATGGGTAATGATACTCCGCTGGCAGTCATCAGTGACCGTCCGCAGATTTTCTTCAACTATTTCCGTCAGCAGTTTGCTCAGGTAACCAATCCTGCCATTGACCCAATCCGCGAGGAACTGGTAATGTCCCTGACAGAATACATTGGTGCTGTAGGAACCAATATCCTTACCCCCGATGAAAGCAACTGCAAGATGGTGCGTCTGCCACAGCCAGTGCTGACAAATACCCAGCTTGATATCCTCTGTAACATCCGCTACAAGGGATTCAAGACCGTGAAACTCCCAATGCTGTTCGACATTGCCAAGGGTGCAAGCGGCCTCCGACAGGCTATTGAGGACTTGTGCAAGCAGGCAGAGCAGAGCGTAGATGAAGGCGTAAACTACATTATTCTGTCCGACCGTGACATTGATGCTAAGCATGCGGCTATCCCTTCATTGTTGGCTGTAAGTGCCGTACATCACTACCTCATCAGCGTACAGAAGCGTGTGCAGACAGCCCTGATTGTAGAGTCAGGAGAAATCCGCGAGGTAATGCATGCCGCTCTGTTGTTGGGCTATGGTGCAAGTGCTATCTGCCCATACATGACCTTCGCGGTGCTGGATGATCTGGTGAAGAAACACAAGATTCAGGAAGAATATGCTACAGCCGAAAAGAATTACATTGCAGCTGTAGACAAGGGCTTGAAGAAGATCATGAGTAAGATGGGTATTTCAACCATCCGCTCTTACCGTGGAGCCAAGATCTTTGAGCCTATAGGCTTGAGCGAGGATTTGCTGCGCCGCTATTTCGGTACAGAGATTTCTACCATTGGTGGTGTAGGTCTGCGTGATATTGCACGCGATGCGATCAAGCTGCATGACGAGGCTTTCAAGCCAGCAGAAATCAACGAGTTCCTGCCAAACAACGGTTTGTTCAATTACCGCAAGGACGGTATCAAGCATGCCTGGAATCCAGATACCATTGCCAATCTGCAGATTGCTACCCGCACAGGTTCCTACAAGAAGTTCAAGGAATGGGCAAAGATGGTAGATGAAAAGGAATCTCCAATCTTTATCCGTGATTTCTTCGGGTTCAAGAAGGCCCTGATTCCTACTCCTATAGAGGATGTAGAGCCAGTGGAGAGCATTGTGAAGCATTTTGTAACCGGCGCCATGTCATTCGGTGCATTGTCCATCGAGGCACACGAGGCATTGGCATTGGCCATGAATAAACTGGGAACCCGCAGCAATACGGGTGAAGGTGGTGAGGACAACGAGCGTTATCATACAGAAGTAGATGGCGTAAGCTTGTCTAGCAAGACCAAGCAGATTGCATCAGGACGTTTCGGTGTAACAGCAGAATACCTGGTCAATGCAGAGGAAATTCAGATTAAGGTGGCACAGGGTGCTAAACCGGGTGAAGGTGGCCAGCTGCCAGGCTTTAAGGTAAACAAGATCATTGCCAAGACCCGAAATGCAATTCCTGGCATTTCACTGATCTCACCTCCACCTCATCATGATATTTATTCTATCGAGGATTTGGCTCAGCTTATCTTCGACTTGAAGAACATTAATCCTACTGCAGCAGTAAGCGTGAAGCTGGTAGCAGAGAGTGGTGTAGGTACCATTGCTGCCGGTGTAGCCAAGGCTAAGGCAGACCTGATTGTGATTTCTGGTGCAGAAGGTGGTACAGGTGCAAGTCCTGCATCTTCCATGCGTTTTGCCGGAATCTCTCCAGAGATTGGTTTGGCAGAGACCCAACAGACATTGGTATTGAACGGCTTGCGTAATCAGGTTCGTCTACAGACCGATGGTCAGCTGAAGACTGCCAGAGACGTGATTGCCATGGCCATGCTGGGTGCTGATGAGTTCTCATTCGGTACTTTGCCGCTGATTGTCCTGGGATGTGTCATGATGCGTAAATGTAACACCAATACCTGTCCTGTGGGTGTGGCTACTCAAGATGAGCGTCTGCGTGCCCGCTTCATGGGTAGAGCAGAATATGTAGTGAACTTCTTCACCTTCCTGGCAGAGCAGGTTCGTGAATACCTGTCAGAACTGGGTGTAAGAAAGCTGAAAGATATCATCGGCCGTACAGACCTGATTCAGGTGAAGGAGACCGATCCAAATACCAAGCAGGGTACAATGGATTTCAGCCGATTGTTACATATGCCAGAAACAGACAAGCCGCTCTATTGGGACCGCGGTGCCTTCACTACTGTAGAGGGTGTCAAGGATGAGGAGATCATCAAGGCTTGTCAGAAGGCAATAGACAACAAGGAGGAAATAAACCTGGACTATGCCATCAAGAATACAGACCGTGCTGCCTGCACCATGCTTTCTGGTGTCATTGCCAAGAAGTACGGTGAGGCTGGATTGCCAGACAGCACCATTAACATCAAGTTCAAGGGTTCTGCCGGCCAGTCTTTGGGTGCTTTTGCAGTGAAGGGTGTCAACATCAAGTTGGAAGGTGAATGTAACGACTATTTCGGTAAGGGATTGTCTGGTGGACGCATCTCTATCCTCCCTCCATCACGTTCCAATGCAGATTTCGTACCGGAAGACAACATCATTGCTGGTAATACAGGTCTTTATGGTGCAACCACCGGTGAGCTGTATGTCAATGGACGAGTAGGTGAGCGTTTTGCTGTGCGTAACTCAGGTGCCATTGCAGTTATAGAGGGTGCTGGTGACCACTGCTGTGAGTACATGACCGGCGGTCGTGTAGTTGTACTGGGTGAAACAGGTCGTAACTTTGCTGCAGGTATGTCTGGTGGTGTGGCTTATGTCTGGGACAAGAATCACAACTTCGACTACTTTTGTAACATGGATATGGTAGAGATCAACCTGGTAGAAGAGACCTCTTACCGCAAGGAACTGAAGGAGCTGATCCGCAAGCACTATCTCTATACCGGTTCTCCACTGGCAGGCAAGATGCTGGACGACTGGAACCGCTATGTAGAAGAGTTTATCCAGGTAGTGCCTATCGAGTACAAACGCGTACTGGAAGAAGAAAAGATGGCAAAGCTTCAGCAGAAGATTGCAGACATGCAGCGTGATTATTAAACCTCAATAAAAACACCAATAACGAGAAAAGAAAATGGGAAATCCAAAAGCATTTCTGACAGTGCCTCGCAAGGAGGCTGGATATCGTCCTGTTCATGATAGAGTTCGTGATTTTAGCGAGGTTGAACAGACACTGAATACGAAGGATCGCCAGGAGCAGGCCAGCCGCTGCATGGATTGCGGTGTGCCTTTCTGCCACTGGGCTTGTCCGCTGGGCAACAAAGATCCAGAATGGAATGATGCATTGTACCACGGAGAGTGGGAAACTGCCTATAAGATATTAAAGAAGACCAACGACTTTCCAGAATTTACCGGACGTATCTGTCCTGCACTCTGTGAGAAGTCTTGTGTACTTTACCTGACTACAGGCGAAGCTGTAACCAACCGTGAGAACGAGGCAGCCATAGCCGAGCGTGCTTATCTGGAAGGTTATGTTACCATAGAGCATCCTGAGCGAAATGGCAAGAAGGTAGCTGTGATAGGTGCAGGTCCTGCAGGATTGGCAGCAGCCAACCAGCTGAACTATAAGGGCTATGAAATAACCGTATTCGACAAGAATGAAGCAGCAGGCGGTTTGCTGCGCTATGGTATTCCAAACTTCAAGCTGAACAAGAAGATCATTGACCGCCGTATCAATGTCATGGAGCAGGAAGGTGTCAAGTTTGTCTATAGCACCCCTTGCAACGCAGAGAAATTGGCCGCAAAGGACTTCAGTGGTGACATGGAACCGTTTGCCGGTTTTGATGCCTATGTAATCAGCACAGGAACACCACAGGCACGCGACCTGAATATCCCAGGCCGTGAATTGAAGGGCGTACACTTGGCATTGGAACTGCTTTCTCAGCAGAACAGAGTTCTGGCTGGCATGGAGTTCGGCAAGGAGGAACGCGTAACAGCCAAAGATAAGGATGTACTGGTCATCGGAGGTGGAGATACAGGTTCCGACTGTATTGGTACTTCACATCGTCAGGGAGCTAAGAGTGTGACTCAGATTGAAATCATGCCAAAGCCACCTGTAGGTCATAATCCTGCTACCCCTTGGCCAAACTGGCCAGTCATCCTGAAGACTACATCAAGTCATGAAGAAGGATGTACCCGCCGCTGGAACATCAACTCTCTGGAGTTCCTGGGCAAAAACGGCAAGCTTATTGGCGTAAAGGTACAGCCTATTGACTGGAAACCAAATCCAGAAGGCGGTCGTCCTATCATGGTAGAAGCAGGTGAGGTAGAAGTCATCAAGGCAGACATTGTATTCCTGGCAATGGGCTTTATCAAGCCACAGCAACCAGCCTTCCCAGAGAATGTATTTGTAGCAGGAGACGCTGCATCGGGTGCAAGTCTGGTAGTCCGTGCCATAGCTAGTGGCCGTAAGACAGCAGAGGCTATTGACAAGTATTTCAAGACAAAGAAGCAATACTAAAACAAACGTGTTATGTGTGGAATTGTAGGTATATTCAATATAAAAAACCAGAGTCCGGAGCTACGAACCAAAGCGCTGAAAATGTCACAGAAGATCCGTCATCGTGGTCCAGACTGGAGTGGTATCTATAGTGGGAAAACAGCTATTTTGGCTCATGAACGTCTGTCTATTGTAGACCCGTTGTCAGGAGGACAGCCGCTGATTTCTCCTGACGGAAAGCATATTCTCTGCGTGAACGGAGAAATCTATAACCATAAGGAAATCCGCCGTCGTTCCGACTTTGAGTTCAAGACCGGTTCCGACTGTGAAAGTATTTTGGCTATTTATCAGGACATCGCTTCAGAACTGGCAGCTCACCCAGAGAAATCAGATGAATTGATTACTGGCCTTTTCGAGCAGCTGAGCGGTATTTTCGCTTTTGGTCTCTATGACGAAGAGCAAGATACGTTCCTGATTGGCCGTGACCCTATAGGTGTCATTCCTTTGTACATCGGTCATGATTCCGACGGAAAAGTTTACATCGGCAGTGAGCTGAAGGCCCTGGAAGGCTTCTGTGAAGAATATGAGCCATTCTTGCCCGGTCATTATTACTATAGCAAGACCGGCTTGAACAAGTGGTACAAGCGTGACTGGGAAGAATATGCAAACGTGAAGGACAATGGAGCAAGCAGCACAGACATTAAGATTGCCCTGGAAGATGCCGTGAAGCGCCAGCTGATGAGTGACGTACCTTATGGTGTGCTTCTCTCTGGTGGTCTGGACAGTTCTGTGACCAGTGCTGTAGCCATGAAGTTTGCACATCGCCGAATAGAGGAAAACATGGAGAAAGGAGCCTGGTGGCCTCAGCTGCACTCTTTCGCTGTAGGTCTGAAGGGAGCACCCGATTTGGCCAAGGCCCGTGAGGTAGCCGATTTCATTGGTACTGTACATCATGAAATTAATTATACCGTTCAGGAAGGACTTGATGCTATTCGCGATGTCATCTATTATATAGAAACCTATGATGTGACTACTGTCCGCGCAAGTACCCCAATGTATCTGCTGGCACGTGTCATCAAGTCAATGGGTATCAAGATGGTTCTTTCCGGTGAAGGTGCTGATGAGGTATTTGGTGGTTATCTGTATTTCCACAAGGCACCATCGGCAGAAGAATTCCACAAGGAAACCGTCAGAAAGATTGGTAAGCTGTATCTGTACGATTGTCTGCGTGCCAACAAGAGTCTGAGTGCTTGGGGTGTAGAAGGTCGTGTACCATTCCTGGATAAGGAGTTCCTGGATGTGGCTATGCGTTTGAATCCAGAAGCAAAGATGTGCCCAGGTACAGTCATGGAGAAGAAGATTGTGCGAGAGGCCTTTCAGGATATGCTTCCTGCCAGTGTGGCATGGCGTCAGAAGGAACAGTTCTCTGACGGTGTAGGATACAGCTGGATTGACACCTTGAAGAAGCTGACCAGCGAGGCTGTAAGTGACGAGCAGATGGCACATGCAGCAGAACGCTTCCCTATCAATACGCCATTGAACAAGGAGGAGTATTATTATAGAACCATATTTGAGGAGCATTTCCCAAGTGAGAGTGCAGCCAAGAGTGTACCACATGAGGCTAGTGTGGCATGTTCTACTGCCATTGCACTGGAATGGGATGCTGCCTGGAAAAACATGAATGATCCTAGCGGACGTGCCGTAAAGGGTGTTCATGAACAAGCCTATTAACTGCAAATAATATAAAATTAGCTATGACACCTAAATTCATATTTGTAACTGGAGGTGTAGTTTCTTCTTTAGGTAAGGGTATTATCTCTTCATCTGTAGGAAAGCTGCTCCAGTCACGCGGATACAGAATCACTATCCAGAAGTTCGATCCTTATATAAACATTGATCCGGGTACCCTGAATCCTTATGAGCATGGAGAATGCTATGTGACCGATGACGGTATGGAGACAGATCTGGACCTTGGACATTATGAGCGTTTTACAGGAATTCGTACCACCCGTAACAATTCGGTTACTACGGGTAGAATATACAAGGCTGTCATAGACCGTGAGCGTCATGGTGATTATCTGGGAAAGACCATTCAGGTAGTTCCTCATATCACCGATGAGATCAAGCGCAGAATCAGACTGTCTGCAGAAACCGGGGAATACGACTTTGTCATTACGGAAATAGGCGGAACCATTGGCGATATTGAGAGCGCTCCTTTCATGGAGGCAATCCGCCAGCTGCGTTGGGAATTGGGAAAAGATGCCATAAACATTCATTTGACCTATGTCCCATTCCTGAAAGCTGCCGGTGAGCTGAAGACAAAGCCTACCCAGCATTCTGTCAAGGAGTTGCAGAGTATGGGTATTCAGCCAGACGTTTTGATTCTTCGTACAGAAGTTCATTTGGAGGATGGCATTCTCCAGAAGGTTGCCAATTTCTGTAATGTAGAACGTGACTGTGTGGTTCAGTCGGAGGATCTTCCAAGTATCTATGAGGTACCTGTGAACATGCAGAAGCAGGGACTGGATGCTGCCATTTTGCGTAAGTTGAACCTGCCGGTAGGAGAGACTCCTGCGTTAGGTCCTTGGCGTAACTTCCTGGAGCGCATGCATGGGGCGACAAAAATTGTGAAGATAGGTCTGGTAGGAAAGTATGATCTTCAGGATGCTTACAAATCTATCCGTGAGGCCTTGATTCAAGCCGGAATCTATAATGATCACAAGGTAAAGCTGGTCTTTATAAATAGTGAGAATATTACGCCAGCGAATGTTGCAGAACAGATTGCAGAAGTAGATGGTGTAGTGATCTGCCCGGGATTCGGTCAGCGAGGTATTGAAGGAAAGATTATTGCGGCAGAGTATACCCGTAGCCACGATATTCCAACCTTTGGCATCTGCCTAGGTATGCAGATGATGGTCATTGAGTTTGCACGTAATGTACTGGGCTATGCAGACGCAAATAGCCGTGAGATGGATGCTGAGACTCCTCATAATGTAATTGACATTATGGAAGACCAGAAGACAATCAAGGATATGGGAGGTACAATGCGACTGGGAGCTTATGGCTGTGATTTGAAAGAAGGCAGCCGTGTGGCAGAAATCTATGGTGCTGCAAGTATCAGGGAGCGTCATCGTCATCGCTACGAGTTTAACAACAAGTACGAGCAGGAGTACGAAAATGCCGGCATGAAGTGTGTAGGCCGCAATCCAGAATCCGACTTGGTGGAAATCGTGGAGATTCCAAATCTGAAATGGTACATCGGTGCACAATTCCATCCAGAGTATTCCAGCACGGTATTAAACCCACATCCACTGTTCATGGATTTTGTCAGCACAGTGATTAAAAACAAGAAACAGTTACAATAGTCACAATAAATACACTAAAATATTGATACACTATAATATTTATTTCTTTTGTTGGTTGTTTTAAGTAGGATGAGCTCCTGTCGTGAGACAGGGCTCTTCTTTTTTTCTCCATATTTGTTGAATTTGAAATAAACTTTTTATTTTTGTACGCAGAATATTAACCTGAAATCAATACATACATGAAAAAAACACTTCTTTTGCTAGTCGTTCTCTGTGTCTCTCTGGGAGCTTTTGCGCAGAAACCTTATACATTAACCTCGCCCGACGGGCAGATCAAGCTTTCCATCCAAGCCTCAGCAGCAGGCATGACCTACGATGTGGCCTATCAGGGAAAAGAGATCCTTACCGGAAACAAACTGGGACTTACAGTCAATAAAAAGGTTTTACCTGTACGGGTAGCAGGTAAGAAACAACGTAGCGCTCATCAGAGTTTCAGACCTGTTGTCCCTATCCGTTTCAGCCAGATAGAGAAGGATTATAATGAATTGGAGCTGACCATGAAAGATGGGTACAGCGTGTGCTGGAGAGCTTACAATGAAGGAGTGGCTTACCGGTTCAAGACTCGTTTCAAGGGTGAAATGGAGGTGGATGCAGAGGAGCTGGAGCTGGGAGTTCCTGCAGATTATATTCTTCATTTGCAGCAAGACGACAGATTTACATCTGCTTATGAGAATGCCTATTCCCATGTGAAGTCGGGTGAATGGACCTCGGGCAAAAACATGGCTTGCCTTCCTGTACTCATCGATGCAGGATCCTGTCATGTGCTTGTATCCGAAGCAGATCATTATGATTATCCCCGTTTCTTCATGATTCACAGTGAGGCTGGCCTGAAAGCTACATTCCCAAAGGTATGGCTGAAAGAACGTAAGACAGACGACCGTCATACACTTCCTGTTGAGGAGGCAGAATATATCGCAAAGACTGCCGGTACAAGAAATCTTCCTTGGCGTTATATGGTCATAGGTGATGCCGCAACCTTGGCAGAAAATACCCTGTGTGCCAACTTGAGCAGTGATAAGTGTGAGATAGAAGATGTGTCTTGGATTCGTCCTGGAAAAGTAAGCTGGGACTGGTGGAACGGAAAGATGGTCTATGGCCCAGATGTGAACTTCAAGTCCGGCATCAATACAGATACCTATAAATATTATATAGATTTTGCCTCAAAGAACAACATCGAGTACATTATTCTGGATGAGGGTTGGAATGTAGAGGTGAACAGACCTTTTGACGTCATTCCTGCACTGGATATCCCGGAACTGGTACGCTATGGCAAGGAGAAAAACGTGGGCCTTATCCTGTGGGTAACCTGGTATGCCGTGCGTGAACATCCGGAAATCTTCAAGACCTACAGCGACTGGGGTGTGAAGGGAATGAAGATTGATTTCATGGAACGTACAGATCAGGAAATTTCCAATTTCTATGAAAATACTGTGAGAGAAGCAGCCAAGTACCATCTGCTGGTAGATTTCCACGGAGCCTATACGCCTGCAGGACTGGAATACCGTTATCCAAATCTGCTGGCTTATGAAGGTGTGCGCGGAATGGAGCAGATGGAAAACTGTACACCAGACAACAGTCTTTATTTCCCATTCATGCGTAACGCAGTAGGTGCCATGGATTATACTCCTGGTGCCATGCTGAGTGTCCAGCCACGTTATAGGGTAACCGGTTCTCCAAATGCCATGAGTGTAGGAACCCGTGCCTATCAGCTTGCCCTTTTCATTACCTGTGAGACCGGAACCCAGATGTTGGCAGACAGCCCGACCCGCTATTACAAGAATCCCGACTGTCTGGAATTCATAAAGCATGTTCCTGTGTTGTGGGATGAGACAAAGGTACTGGATGCCAAGGTAGGACAGTATATTGTAATGGCAAAACGAAGTGGTGACAAATGGTATATTGCTGCAGAGACAAACAACAATGAAAGACAGCTCAACGTGAAGCTGGATTTCCTCCCTGCAGGCAAGAAATACCACATGACATCCTTCTCCGATGGTCCTAATTCTGATTATCAGGCCATGGACTACAGAAGAAATGAGTCACAGGTAGATCCTACTGCGACACTCTCCATTCAAATGGTCAGGAATGGTGGTTTTGCAGCTGTTCTGGAATAAGCTTATTCCAAGAAATTACGGTACATGCGCAGAAGTGTGCCAGTCAGGATGTTGGTCTTCCCGTCATTTGCCACTTCGTGTGCACCGTTGCTGATGCAGATAAAGCCGTATTTCTTCTCTGGGTTAAAGAACATGGCCGAGCGCATGCCATAGGCACCACCAGTGTGTCCGGTCAATGTTACACCTGGAGAATATTCGTCTGTTGTCCAAAGTGCTAAACCATAGTTTTCATCACTGGAACGTGGAGTCTGTATTTCGTGAGAAAGATTCTCAGGAATAATGCGTACACCTTCAGGAGAAATGCCATAATTCATGTGCATCATCATGTATTTTGCTAAATCTAAAGCGGAAATCTTCATGCCACCAGTTGGAGAGAAGAGGGCTGTATCCTTGCATGGTGTGTAGTGGGCAAACTTTTCTGTACGAGGTTCGTAGGCTTCATCATCTGTTAGCACATAATGATCTTCTTCCCAACGGTAGAGGCTGGCAAAACGGCTATTGTCTAGCAAATCTACCATATAGCCTCCATAAAGTCCCAGTGGGTTCAGTACATGGTTGACAACATATTGGTCGAATCTTTCTCCAGAGAGTTTTTCCAGGAAAGAACCGCACATGTTGAAATTCAGGTTGCAATACTCATAGCCTTCTCCCGGGCGATAGTCATTGTAGCACTTTGCGTAGTCCGGATTTTCCTTAGGATCCAGTACATTGAGGGTAAAATATCCTTGGCTGTCGTTAATGCTGGAGGTATGAGAAAGCATCATCTCCAATGTAATTACTGTATCCGGATATTTCGGATTTCGGATAGGGAAACCAGCCAGCTCACTGGCATCTGTCTTCAGGGAAACCTTTCCTTGCTGGATCAGTTGCATGATGCTGGATGAGGTAAATGATTTGGAGATGCTGGCGATGCGGAATAACGTGTTATCCTGCAGTTTTTCTCCAGTTTCTCTGTTCTTTACTCCAAAATGGTTGTGGTAAACTATCTGGTTGTCTTTCACGAAAACTACACTCATTCCGATGTTTTCCATTTCCTCAAGGAAAGGTTGCAGCTCTTTCTCGAAAGCATCAGCTCTCTTCTGTAAATTGTAGTCTTGGGCATAGCTGGTCATAAAGCATGCCAGAAGTGTAAGAAGTAGGAATATCTTTTTCATGGTTCTGTCTTTTTGCCTTGCAAAAATAGTAAAAGAATATAAGATGTACGAACCTATGTGGTGGAAATGTTGTACTTTTGCAGAAACAAAGAACAAACCATGAAGAATAGAAGTATTGTATTATTTGTAGCCTTGTTGGCCTGCTGTGTGCTTCAGGCTCAGAATTTAACAGATAGATTGGCAAAACTGTCCCCAGTGTCTATCTCTAAGAAATTGGAATCAAAGAAGTTTTCTGAGAAATACCTTCTGAACTTTACACAGCTGGTTGATCCAAAAGATGCAAGCAAGGGAACGTTTCAGCAACGAGTTATCCTGTGTCATGCAGGCTTTGACCGCCCTACCGTTCTTGTGACCGAAGGTTATTCTGCCTATTATGCGCTTTATCCAAATTATGAGGAAGAGCTGTCTCGTCTGCTAAATGCCAACGTAATTTGTGTAGAGTATCGTTATTTTGCAGATTCTACACCTAAGGAGGTAGATTATGCTTACCTCACTGTGGAGAACTCTCTGGCAGACTTGCACCAGATTACCCAAACTTTTAAAAAGATTTACGTAGGGAAGTGGATTTCTACCGGTATCAGCAAGGGTGGCATGACCACCATGTTCTACCGTGCATCCTATCCAGAAGATGTGGATATTTCTGTACCTTATGTGGCTCCATTGAATAAGGGAATTCGTGATGGAAGACATGAAAAGTTCCTCAAAAATAAGGTTGGAACAGCCAGAGAGCGTCAGCTTATTCAGGACTATCAGATGGAGGTCTTGAAGCGTAGAAGTACTTTAGTTCCTCTGTTCAAGAAATACTGCGACGAGAAGAAATATACTTTCCGCCTTCCTATCGATAATATTTACGATTTGTGTATCATGGAGTATTCATTTGCCTTGTGGCAGTGGGGCACTCCTGTAGAGACTATTCCTGCACCTACCAGTGATGACCAGACCTTACTGCAACACTTGCTGGACATTAGTGAACCGAATTATTTTTCAGAGCAGGGAGATAATTACTCTTTTAATGTGCAGGCAGTGAAGGAACTTGGCTATTATGGCTATGACATGAAACCTTTCCGCAAGTACACCAGTATGAAGAACAGCAAGGATTATATGTATAAGGTAATGCTTGCTCCAAGTGAGGGAAATCTGAAGTTCAGCAAGGCTCTATATAAGGCGACAAGAAAATATTTGAAGAAGAATGACCCTAAGATGATTTACATCTATGGTGGTATAGACCCTTGGGGATCATCGGGTGTAGGGACTTGGCTGAAGACCGACAATAAAGAGAACCTGAAAGTCTATACCTGGCCTAGGGGAAGTCATTCCACCCGAATAGGAAGTTTCGACGAACAGACGCGCAAGGAAATTATGGATAGATTAAACAAATGGCTGGGGGAATAACCCTCAGCCATTTGTGTTTTGTTATTTGAAGAATTTTCCTAAATCTGGTAACATTCGCGAATATGCCAATGGCCAGAAATCCCAATCGTGAGCACCGTGAGACTCTCTGTAGGTAAATGGAAATTTAACACTCTCCAGATACTTTTTAGTATTTACATTGGTCTGGTAAACCATCATGTCTTCTGTGCCGCAATCCAGATAATACTGAGGTAGTTTGTCGTAATTGGTTTCATTATACCCTAATTTTTCAAACATCATCTTTACAGAAGGGACCAAATCTGTACCCATTCCTTCTACAGCACCACTCATGGCGTAGCATAAACAGAATTTATCTGGATGTGTGAACGCATAATAAGATGCTCCAAATCCTCCCATTGAAAGACCTGCGATAGCAGTATTTTCTTTTCCTGTTTTTACTGGATAATTACTTTCTATGTAAGGAATTAGATCATTCCAGAAGAATGACTCATAGTTGTGTACTTTGTCATATCCATCTACGTAAAAAGAATCAAAAGCATTTGGCATGACAATAATCATTGGGCCAATGGTACCTTTGTTGATGGCAAGGTCTGTCAAGGTTGCAGCAGCACCTTTTTCAACCCATTCGTTATTGTGTGACCACATTCCGTGAAGCAGGTATAGTACAGGATATTTTTTGTTTGAGGTTTGGTAATCAGAAGGCAGGTAGATGGTATATTTCCCTTCATCCTTACCCAAATGTGTGGTTTCAATGATCTGATTTTTCATTACGATGCCTTTATAGGTAGGTTTCTGTATTGGCTCTTCTTCAAGATTCTGAGTATCCTCTTTTGAACAAGAGAGTAATAAGATTGAAGAGAACAGAAAAAACGCAAAAAACAATAGTTGTTTCATATAGATAATGATTAGTTTAGGGTTTATGTACACCTAAAGGGTTGGATATACGCCCACAAAGGTATACTAAAAAAATCAATGAATATGAAGTTTTATCGAAAAAACGTTATCTTTGCCTTATAAATTTGAACTATGAATATATTTACATCGCTTATATCACAATCGTTGCAGTTGAGAGATGTTCAGGTAGAGCATACCATTGAATTATTGGATAGTGGTTGTACAATTCCTTTTATCAGTCGTTATCGCAAAGAAGCAACCGGTTCTTTGGATGAAGTTCAGATAGCGGCAATAAATGATCAGTTAGGTAAACTGAGAGAGATTGACGGCCGTAAAGTCACAATAATAAGTACGATAGAAGGTCAGGAGAAGCTGACCGATGAGTTGAGGGATCGTATTGAAAAGTGTTGGAACCTTACAGAATTGGAAGACATTTATCTTCCTTATAAACCCAAACGTCGTACACGTGCAACCATAGCAAAAGAAAAGGGATTAGAACCTTTGGCAAATAAGATTCAGAGTGGAAGACCGGTAGATCTTACACGTTATGATGAGGATTCCCTTCAAGGAGCTATGGATATTATTGCCGAGCGAGTAAGTGAAGATGTGCGTGCTAGAAATACTTTACGTAGAATGTTCCGCAGAGAGGCATTGCTTACAAGTAAGGTAATAAAAGGCAAAGAGGAAGAAGGGGCTAAGTTTCAGGATTATTTTGATTTTAGTGAAAAGCTGACTCGTTGCCCTTCTCATCGCATGCTTGCCCTTCGACGAGGAGAATCTGAAGGTATCTTAAGGCTGAGTATTGGAGTAGAAGCAGATAGGGCTATTCCTGAACTAGATCGTTTGTTTACTCGTGGTAATAATGATTCAGATTATTACATACGTCAGGCGGTAAAAGATAGTTATAAACGACTTCTTTCTCCAAGTATAGAATCAGAGTTTTTTAGTGAATCTAAAGAAAAAGCTGATGAAGAAGCCATCCGAATATTCGCGCGTAATCTGGAACAGCTGCTTATGGCTGCTCCTTTAGGACAGAAGCGTATTTTAGCTATTGATCCTGGTTTCCGTACAGGGTGTAAGGTTGTGTGTCTCGATGCAGAAGGGAATCTTCTACATAATGAGGCTATCTTTCCACATCCGCCTGTTTCAAAAAGAGATGAGGCTGCTCGCAAGGTTGTTTTGTTAGTCAAGCAGTATAAAATAGAGGCTATTTCTATCGGTAATGGAACAGCTAGCCGTGAGACAGAGGCATTTATAAAAGGCTTACATTTACAGAATGTGCAAGTTTTTGTGGTGAGTGAAGATGGAGCTTCAATCTATTCTGCTTCAAAGACTGCACGTGATGAATTCCCTGATAAAGATGTAACTGTCCGTGGGGCTGTTTCTATTGGTAGAAGACTTATGGATCCATTGTCAGAACTTGTAAAGATAGATGCAAGTAGTATTGGTGTGGGTCAATATCAGAAAGATGTAAACCAGAAAGAGCTCAAGCATTCTTTGGACCAGACTGTGGAAAGTTGTGTAAATCGTGTTGGTGTAAATGTCAATACAGCCAGCATGCATTTGTTGACCTATGTCTCCGGATTAGGAAGTACCTTGGCTCAGAATATCGTGAATTATAGGGCAGAAAACGGAGCATTCAGTACTAGAAAAGAGCTGCTGAAAGTACCACGTATGGGTGCAAAGGCTTTTGAACAGGCAGCAGGTTTCTTGCGAATAGCCGGAGGAAAGGAACCGCTTGACAATAGTGCCGTTCACCCGGAAAGCTATCCTATTGTGGAGCAAATGGCCAAGGATCTCCATTGTAAGGTTAGTGATTTGTTGGCAAATAAAGAATTGCGCAAGCAGATAGACCTGAAAAAATACGTGACAGAAAAGGTCGGTCTTCCTACCCTTCAGGATATTTTATCAGAGCTGGAAAAACCGGGACGTGATCCACGTGGTGAAGTCAAGGCGTTCAGCTTCCGTGAAGGAGTGAATGCCTTGGAAGATCTTCAGGTTGGAATGATACTTCCTGGCATTGTGACCAACATGACCAATTTTGGCGCTTTTGTAGATGTCGGCGTACATACAGATGGTCTGGTGCATGTATCTCAAATGGCAGATCGCTACATTAAAGATCCGATGGAGGTAGTTTCTCTACACGAGCATGTTACGGTAAAAGTGCTGGAGGTAGACTTGAAACGTAAACGTTTAAGCCTGACCATGAAGGGCATTTAAAGGTCAAGGATATACACGTTTGTTTCTTTAGGAGAAAAGCCGACAGCCTTATATAGGTTGTTGGCTGCAATTCGTGCGGGTCTTGATGTGAGCTGCACATGAATAGGAGCCATCTTTCTCAATTCATCTAAAAGATGATGCATGAGTTGTTTGCTGAGGCCTTTCCCTTGATAATCCGGATGGAGGACCACGTCTTCAATTGACGCCTTTTTCCCTGTTGGAGAAATGAAAACACCAAGGGTAGCACAGCCTATGATATGTTCTTTGTCTTTCAGTACAAAAAGGTGGTCACTGGTACTGGATAGCAATGCATCAAGCACTTCTTTCTTTAAGGGAAGTGTATTGTCTAAAACTTTCATAAGCGTGACTAACTCCATGAATTGTTCCTCTGTGTAGTCACTTAATTCCTGTATTTCCATTTTTGTGAACTGCTTTTATGCAAAGTTATGAAAAAAATGCCGATATTTGCAAGAAATATCATTAAGTAATGATGCAGGTGGAATTACAGACTACCGCCGATGGAAGTCAAACGCTTTTTGTGCCAGAACTGGATGAACATTATCATTCGGTCAAGGGTGCTTTGACCGAGTCTTTGCATATTTTTATCAAGATGGGTTTGCGGGAATGCCAGGTACAGGAGCCACGTATTTTAGAAGTTGGCTTTGGAACGGGTCTCAATGCAATCCTGACGCTTGAAGCCTCAGAGAAAAGTGGCAGAAAGGTTCATTATACAAGTCTGGAGCGTTATCCTCTGAATCTTTCATTAATAGAGAAGCTGGATTACCCCAAGCTGTTACCAGCTGATCATTCCGCCTATTTCCTCCCCTTACACCAGGCAGCTTGGAATGAATGGGTTGAGATTACCCCCTGTTTCAGCTTGCGTAAAATGGAGGTAGATTTTACCCAGCAACAGTTTCAGGAGAACTACGATGTGATTTATTTTGATGCCTTTGCACCCGAAAAGCAGCCGGAGATGTGGTCTCAGGAAATCTTTGATAAAATGTACGCCTGCCTGAATGAAGATGGTATCCTGGTTACTTATTGTGCAAAAGGTGTAATACGTCGTATGCTTCAGGCGGCGGGATTTACGGTGGAGCGTTTACCTGGACCTCCGGGAGGAAAGAGAGAAATTTTAAGAGCAAGAAGAAACAAGCTATTATGAAGGGGAAAAATACAATGCAGCTATTGGGCCATTTAGGAGCTCTATTGGTCATTATCGTGTGGGGAGAAACTTTTGTTTCTTCCAAGGTGTTGTTAAATGCTGGCCTTATGCCTGCCGACATCTTTTTTTATCGTTTTGTCTTAGCCTATGCCTTGATATGGTGTGTATCCTATAAACGCCTATGGGCAAGGTCCATAAAGGACGAACTTGTCTTCCTGGGCCTTGGCGTGATGGGTGGTTCTCTTTATTTTTTAGTAGAGAATATGGCCTTGGTTTACTCTTTTGCCTCGAACGTTTCCATTTTAGTGAGTTCCTGTCCGCTGATAACAGCTATGCTCTTGGCCATATTCTATAAGAATGAACGATTGAACAAAAAACAGATAGCAGGTTCTTTATTGGCATTTGTGGGTATGATTATGGTTGTCTTGAATGGACAGCTCATCTTGCACCTGAATCCTAAAGGCGATGCGCTTGCATTAGGAGCAGCCATTACTTGGGCATTCTATTCATTACTCATGAAAGTGGTCATGCACCACTATGACAGTTGGTTTATCACCAGAAAGGTGTTTTTTTATGGCCTATTGTCCATTTTACCTTATTATGCTTTGGTAGAACCTTTAAATACAGATATAAGTATTCTCTCGCAACCGGCAGTCTATGGTAATTTGCTTTACCTGGGCATTGTAGCTTCCATGCTTTGCTATGTGCTCTGGAACTGGTGTCTGAGCAAGCTGGGTGCAGTGAAAGCCACCAACTATCTGTATCTGCAGAGTCTGTGTACCATGCTTTTTGCATGGCTTATTTTACATGAGCGCATTACCTGGATGGCTATTACAGGAGCGTTAATACTCATTTTAGGTATGGTGCGTGCAGAAAAGAAATAACCTAAAACAAAAATAGAATGAAAAAGACATTATTCTCTAGTGCGTTAGTTGCATTGGCTTTTTGTACAGCATGTCAGGAAAAAGCTGTAGAAGGTGTGGTAATAGAGGCTGCAGAGCATGGAGCTGTAGGCGATGGTACAACACTGAATACGGAGGCTTTGAATAAAATGATTCAAGAGGCTCCAGAAGGAGCCACTATTCATATAGGTGCAGGAAAGTACCTTACTGGAACCATTCACTTGAAGAGCAACTTAACCCTTGATCTGGATTCTTTGGCAGAGATCATCGGTGTTACAGACTTGGATGCTTATGACCATTATAAGCCTACCAAAGACATGACTCGTTATGATACGGGTGAAGGAAGTGTAAATGCAAATCTTTCTGGTGATGAGCGATGGACCAAGGCTCTTGTCTTAGGTCAGAATATAGAAAATGTGACCATTAAGGGTAAAGGAACGTTTAATGGACAGCATGTGGTTGATTCCTTGGGTGAGGAGTCTATGCGTGGTCCTCATGGAATACTTATAGCAGAGAGTAAGAATATTACCTTGGAAAACTTCTATATCAAATGTGCTTCAAACTATGCCGTTCTTGGTTACGAATTGGAGAACTCAACAGTAGATGGCCTGACTATTCACGAAGGATGGGACGGTGTACATATTCGTGGTGGAGAGAACCTGACCATCAAGAACTGTGACATTCAGACAGGTGATGACGCTATTGCCGGAGGCTATTGGAAAAACATGACCATCAAGGATTGCAAGTTGAATTCCAGTTGTAATGGTATCCGCATGATTGAGCCAAGTACAGACCTTACCATTAAGGACTGCTATATTTACGGTCCTGGTGTATATTATCATAGAACCAGTGGTCCTGTAACCCGTAGTATCTATGGTATCGTCCTTGAGCCAGGTGCCTGGGGTGATGCTCCTGGACACACAGAGAATGTTGTGATTCAGGATGTCAAGATTGATAATGTATTAAGCCCTGTTGTCTATAGTATGGGTGAAGACAATACTTGTTCCGGCCTTACCATTGATGGTCTGAAAGCTACTCACATTACTTTCAATACCACTCCGCTGAATCGTCAGGAGTGCGTGCGCATGTGGGATAACATCAAGATTAAGGATTTGGAAATCACCATGAATAAAGACGAGTAACTACATTCGGCTTCGCTGGCTCTGACCGGCACCCGTACCCTTATATTTGCTGCCTGATACATTGAACTTGTATCGGGCAGTAAATGTTACTGAGCTCATACGCACTCGTCCCAGCTCCAGCATAATGAGCTTTCCGCAGTACTGTAAGCATGGGTCTGCCTGGTAAGTGTTGAAGATGTTGTTTCCGTCCAGCTGCAGGGTAAGTCGGTTTTTGAGCAAGGTCTTGATGAGGCTGGCTGTAACGTTCAGGTTGTTTCTGAAGTTATAGGCGCTCTGTTGGTGACCCTTGGTTTCCAGCAGCATATCCCAGGAGAAGAGCCAGTCATGTGGTAAATCCAGCGTGTTCTGCCAGGTAAAGGTCCAGAAAGGTTTGTTCAGTTTTACTGGGCCCCAAGGAGAGTCCATATCTATCCATTGTTTTTCTACGGCTATTCCCCAGCGTGGTGTCCAGCATCCCCAGGAGTGGGTGGCATTTACCTGTGCCGTTACCTTGCTGTAGGCTGGGGCATTATCGTAATAGACATAGGTAATCAGGTCATCCTCACGCAGCAGCTTACTCAGGTAGAAGATAGGGTTTTCATAGTGATGGTAACCCACCTCAGCCTGCAGCCACTTGTAGCTCAGTGCGGTAGAGATGTCCGTGGTCATGGTAGGGATGAGCATAGGGTTTCCGGCTTCGTAGGCATAGCGTCCCAGATAGCTCACGGAACCACGCAGCTGGCTGTAGCTTGGTCTTCTGATGCCTTGTGAATAGCGTAAAGACCACTGGGCCTTTCCTATAGGTGCCGTTACAGATACGGTAGGGAACAGGTTGCTGTAGTTCTTGCTGGAATCCGTATTACGTACATGATTCTGGTAGTAGTCGGAATTGATGTTCTCATAGCGTAGTCCGGCTTGCAGGCGTACCTTGCCCAGTGTCGCGGTATATTCGGCAAATGCAGAGTAGGCACGCTCATACAGTTCGGTATAGTTGCTTTCCATGATTTGCTGCGGGTTACGGAAATCATTCTGCTGGTCACTGTAGGCAAACTCCGCACCCAAGGAGAGGCCCCAAGGGGTTGTAGCTATCAGCTTTGATGCTGCCAGTCTATTCTTCGTGTTTGTCAGTGACTCTATCAGCCCGTCTTCTTTCACTCCTGTAGCGTCTTCGTAGTGTTCCTGGATAATTTGGTTGCGGTCTCGCTCACGGATAAAGAAATCGGTATTCCAGTCTAGCTTCACATTGCCTACCTTTCCCAGGTAGTAGACATTCAGGCTGTGACGTGTTTCTGGAAAGGTCACGCTGTTTGTATCCTCAGTCTTGTCGTAGAACACATCATTCATATATTGAATGGAGTTCATATAGCCTTTCCAGGTAGCCTTTCCGCGCTTCATTCCATCGTAACGTATTCCAATGGCTTGCTCGTTGTTAAAGGTATAGTTGGCAGAGAGCCTGCCGCTTATGGCGCGATTCGGACTGTTTCCCATAGTGTACTGATCCTGTTTCCATACCAAATCTGGCAGGTAAAGGTAGATTGGGTCATTGCTTTCCTCACGGGTATTGATATGATGTGTGTCCAGCATGCCGGAAAGGTCGAAACCGTCCTTTCGGTAGTTAAAGTCGAACTGGTTTAATGCGCTCAATTTTTTCATGTTGTGACGCACATAGGCACGGTCTGAGAAGGAAAAGCCCTCGCCTGTAGCCTTCTTTGTACGGATGCGGATTACGGCAGTAACCTGTGCATCGTATCGGGCTCCAGGATTAGTAATGACCTCTATGGCTTGAACTTGATCGGCAGAGATTTGGGAAAGTTCTGCATTGTCTCGTATTTTACGGCTGTTGACATAAATCTCAGGAACACCACGTCCAAAGACATTGACAGATTCGCCGTTGACAGTTACATTAGGTATTTTCTGAAGTACCTGTGCCAGTGTTCCGGCTCTTTCTAGAATAGAACCTTCGATGACGGTGACAAGGGCATCATCTTTTATCTGTGTGTGAGGGAGATCTCCTTTAACTGTCAGTTCATTCAGCATTCTGACATCTGTTTTTAGCTGAATGGTTCCTATGTTGCTGGAATTAACTTTCTGGAAGTGGTTGGCATAGCCTACGGCAGAGATGCGTAACAGTTTCCCGTTTTTATCCTGCCTGATGCTGAAATGGCCTTTTTCGTCGGTAATGGTACCGGCAATGAATGACGAATCGGGTAGAGAAAGGAGAACTACGTTGGCGTATTCTATAGGAGACTTCTCTTCACTGACAATGGTTCCTTCCAGAGTCTGGGAGAAACCATTGACAGAGATTATTAAAAGTATAAGAAGTGCGGTGATGTGTTTTAGTTGTATCTTCATGGTGCAAAGATACAACTATTTTTTCTAATGCGCAATGCTTTAGAAATTAATGTCTATACCACCCATGAATGTAGCTCGTGGCATATAGAAACCTTGATAGGTCTGGTAGCGTTGTCCTAGCAGGTTTTCACCTTTTGCAAAGAACTTGGTAGTCTGGCTTAGGCTGTAGGTCAGGGAGGCGTTCAGCAAGGTAAAGCTTTCTTTTTCTGCATTCTCTCCTGTGGTAATGAACAGACCGTCAACTTGTTGCAGTCCGATGTTCATGCCAAAACGTTTCTTGGCATAGTTGACGCCAAGGTAGAACTTGCTTTCTGGTGCACCTTCCATGCGTTTTTTCATGTGGAGGAAGCTGTAGTTTGCATCCATGCTCCAGTGTGCATTGAAACGGTAGTCTCCGTTCAACTCAAAACCGTAGTTGGTGAATTCTCCCATGTTGAGGTTTTTAGGACGACCATCAATACGTGTGGTAGCAATGAGGTTTTCTCCGTCTATATAGTAAATGTTCGCACCAATATGTCCTTTCCCGATGCGCTGAGAATAGGAGAGCTCATAGTTCATCATGCGCTCTGGCTCCAGTTCTGTGTTAGATGGTGGGAACATGTACATTTCACGTATGATTGGATTGCGGAATCCTTTTGATACCATTGCCTTCAGGTCAGAGGTTGGGGATACGTGGAATGAGATACCTCCTTGTGGAACCAGTTCTGTTCCTGCAATGGAATGGTGATCTACTCGCAAACCCAGCTCCAGTGAAGCCCAGGTTGCCAGTTCTTGTCTGAAATCTACATAACCTGCAATTTCGCTTTGGTGAAGGTTATCCACCAGATTGCCTTCGTCATCCTTGACCAGGTTGGTTCGTGCGCCGGTATTCTTGTCTGCATTCCAGGCAGCACCGCCAAACTGTTGGAAGTCAATGCCTGCGGTTACTCTGTTACCTTCAAAGAGGGAAATGCTTTGGTACCATGAGATACCGCCAATGTAATCGTTGTGCTTGTATAGGTATGCCTTAGGAGAAGCACCTGCAGTATAACCGTCGTCAATGTTGTGATGTCCCCAGTCAAAGTAGACACGGAAAGCTCCGTTTGTATTGGCAAAGTTGTTGGTGAGTGATACGGATGCCAGACCACGGGTGATCTTTCCGTCATTGTCAATGAGTGGTGCACTCTCTGGGCCAGGGTTTGCATAATTGAAGTGTGTCAGGTTCATGTCTCCGTTCAATTTCCAGTTTGCACTCAGTTCATAGCCAAGTTTTGCAAAACCGGAGAACTGGCTGAACTCTGAGTTTTCCCGGTGTCCGTCCGTACGCTGATAGCTGGCTCCTACAATGCTGCTGAAAGCATTCTTTTTATAGGTATTGCTGGCTTCTGCCTGCAGTGTTCCGTAAGAGCCTGCAGAAAGGCGCATGTTTGTTCTTGAACCTTCTTGAGCCTGACGGGTCACAATATTGATGACACCTGCCATGGCATTGGATCCATAGAACATGCTTGCAGGTCCGCGAAGTACTTCTACCTTCTCGGTCATCATGGTTTGGTAGGCGTCGGGAATCGGGTGTCCCATAAGGCCGGCATATTGTGGCTGTCCGTCAATTAACACCATGAGCTGTGCGCCACTTCCTACACCACGGATTTTCATGCTTCCGGCAGATCCTGTAGATACGCCATAGCCGATGATACCGCGTGAAGTGCTAAAGAGGCCGGGTGTCAGTTGTGTTACTGCAGGGATGACACTCTGACTAAAACTTTGTTCCAGTTGAGGACGGCTTACCTGCGTAACGGTAAGTGGGAGGTGTCTGACATCTGTGTTGTTTCGTGTTCCTGTTACTACTACTTCATCTATATGATAAATTCGAAGTGAATCTTGTGCCGATACACAGAAACTTGCTGCAAAGGCAACTAAAGACAGTAAATACTTTTTCATATCTCGTGTTTGTACATTGTTTATCGGGTACAAAGATAGGCCGACATTTCCAAGAAAATGTTACTTGAAATGCTTGAAAACTTGTACAAATCGAAGATGTTTATTTGCGGAATTCTGCAGGAGATATGCCAAGATGCTTCTTGACATAATGTGAAAAGAAGGACGGTGTTGAGAAATGAAGTAAGTCGCTGATTTGTGAGATGGAATAATCAGGATTATTTAATAAGGTTACTATTTCCTGCAGTGTATAATAGGCAATCCAGTCGGATGCAGAACAGCTGCTTACTTGCTGGCAGACTTGCAGCAGATAGGGGCTGGAGATACATAGTTTGTCACTGTAAAAGGAAACCGTACGGTTTTCCTTGCAGTGTTCCTGTACTAATTCAAGAAACTTGTTGAAATGGTGGTTGGCTGCCTTGTTTAAGGATAACTTGTGTATTTCGCGGGAATAAATGCTCCACATGTCCAGCATAAAAAGCTGTAGCTGGTGCCTGACCACCCAGGTCTGGAACTGATGCTGTCCTCTCATACGTCTGCCCATGTCCTGAAAGTCTTGTTTCATGATTTCCAGCTCGTCTTTCCGGAGCGGGAAGACCGGGTGCATCTTGATGTAGGTAAAGCCCAGAGCCGTCCATTCTGCTTCAGGATTGAACTGCAGCATGAAGGCTTTGGAAATGATGAAGAAATCGGCATCGAAGTCATCGGAGTACTGGACTTGTTGAATATTGGATCGCATCTGCCAGATGACTAGGGAACCAGGGGTTGCTACCACCTTCTGTCCTGCAAAGTAGAAGCTCATGCTTCCACTTTTGCAGAGCAGGTGAACCATGGTGCCCAGATAATTGTGTGGCTGGACACCATCGGCCTTTACATTGTGGTAAATATAGGGTTTTTCTAACTCCATTCAGGTTTTATTCTACATTCCAGTCGGCAGCATCATTGCCTTGTGCGGTACGTATTTCTACATGGTTGTTGCCCTTAGCAAGTTTCACGTCCTTGAATTCTACGGTTGCGTAGGCATCGGCTTTCTGGGTGCCATACAGCTTTCCGTTAATGTAAAGCTTGACAACAGGAGCGGTGGTGAATGCAATGATGTCTGTTACATCTTCCTTACGGTTGACATAGTCCTTAGAACACAGGTGAACGGTAGCATCTTTCTTGTTCCAGTTTGCCTTATACAGGAAGAAAGAATCCTTTTTGCGGGTACGGTCATGAGAAACAAGACCCTTGTCATTCAGGTTGTTGGTATCACCTTCTGTACGCATGGCCGATGCAAAGTCGAACATGTTCCAGACGTATGATCCCCAGATGTAATCGCGTTCTGTGATCATTCTCAGGTGCTCGCGGTGAGAGAAGGTCTGCATCTCTACAGGGTGATAGTGTCCACGTGCGTTCTTGGCAAAGACCTGATCTTCGTATTTGTTGGTGTGTACGCTGAAGGCTGCTCCTGCACCGTATTCACTGATACCAATCTTTGCATCTGGATAAGTCTTGTGCCAGTTGTCAAAGAAAGTAGCAAAGTCGCCAACCTTGTTTTCGTACCATCCGAAGTATTTGTTCCAGCAGGTGAGGTCGGCAGTGAAGTTCTGGTCGTATTCATCACAGGTAGCCATGGTGGTCAGACGGGTAGGATCTAGCTGATGTGCCATGTCATTCAGCTCGGCAACAATGGAGCGGCAGTCATCTTTCACCTCATTCCAGAGACCCCAGCAGAAGATACTTGGGTGATTGAAGTTCTGTGCAATAAGCTCTTTCAGCTGCAGGCGCAGGTTATCGTCAAATTCCTTGGATGCGATATAGGTGCTTACGAATGGGATTTCTTCCCATACCAGCATACCGCGACGGTCTGCTTCTTCAAACATGAAGTGAGCCTGTGGATAGTGTGCCAGACGCATGGAGTTCACACCCATTTCCTGAATCAGGTCAAGGTCGGTAAGGTGCTCTTTCTTGGTCAGTGCACTTGCTAAACCTGCCCAGTCCTGATGGCGTGAAACACCGCGCAACTTGAGGTGCTTTCCGTTCAGGAAGAAACCCTTATCGGTGTCGATGTGGAAATAGCGCAAGCCAATGTTGTCTTCTACACGGTCTATCTCCTTACCTCCACGTGTCAGTACGGTCACAACCTTATACAGGTATGGATCAGCCAGACCATTCCACAAGTGAGGGTTTTCTACTTCCATGTTAATGACACATCTGTCATTGAAGATGTATGGAGAGTTCTTCTTGACTACCACGTTGCCTTTTGCATCCAGTACTGTCATTTCTACAGCGCAGTCCTTATAGTCACTTTTGGTGCTCAGGTGAACGGTAGCCTGAAGGTCTGCATGGCGTTCATCTACACGTTTCTGGGCAATAAGGACACCCTCAGAACCATAATACAGTGGAGAGATGCAGACATCGTCCATGATTTCCAGATAGACGTCACGGTAAAGACCACCGTATACGTTGAAGTCACCAGCCTGAGTAGCTACGTCAAATTTATGTGAATTGTCGCAGGTAATCAGAATGTAGTTCTTGATGCCGTAGGTAAAGGCATCGGTAAGTTCTATGGTAAAAGCATTATAGGCACCCTTGTGAGCTCCCACATGTTTCCAGTTTACGAATACGTCTGCAGTAGAACCTGCGCCTTCGCATTTCAGGAAGATACGTTTTCCTTTCCAGTTCTCTGGTACTTCTATTTCCTTCAGATAAGAACCCATTCCGCGATAATAGCCTTCATCGTTCATGAAGTCTTCCGCATTGTAGGTGTGAGGAAGGTTGACTGTCTTCTCAGGCTTTGGAACGTAGATGTTTGGGAACACACCCCATACAGCCATGGTACCTTTCTTGAAGCCCCAGCCTTCATTGAAATTGATCACCTCGCGTGCTTGCAGGTTCAAGCACGCCAAAAGGAGTGCCATGGTAGCAAAAAGTTGTTTTTTCATAGGTATAATTTATTAGATTTGATTATTCCGTCCAAGTCCACTTGTACCCCTCAGTTTTTTCCTGATAGGTACGTGTCTGATTCGTGACAAAACTCCACCCCGCAGGGTATTTCTCCGATTTCTTGTCCCACCCTTTTGTGATATAGAATAGTAGCAAGTAATCCTCTGCTGTCTTTGCAAGTCTGATGTCTGGTTTCAACGTCAGTGTGCCTCCGTGAGTGGTTTCTGTAGGCTGTTCTGTGAGCAGGCTGTCTTCCAGAACCTCTGGTAGTTCCAGAGTGAGAATCCCGTTGCCGGAAAGATGTCCGATAATGCCAATGGATTTATCGCAGAAAAAGCCTTCTATCTCTGTTCCTTCGCCGTGGTAGGTTTGTGTACCGTCATTTATGTATACGGTATCTTCCAGCGTGAGAGGACAATTGACAGGTTCTACGACAACGCTGTCTATCACGCCTTCGTAATTGTTCTCTGAACTGGCACCGTTTCCGCAACAGCAACAGAGGAAACCCATGGAAAGAATTGCTAAAACCTTATTCATAACCTTGTTTTCTGCAAAGATAGTGTTATTTATTGAAACTATATCCCTATCTTTGCACGGAATGCAAAGAAATATAGAAAATGAGCAAGACACTTCTGCCATTCAGTAAACCCATGTACATCATGTTGAAGCCTGCAGGCTCTCTCTGTAACATGAGATGCCAGTATTGCTATTATCTGGAAAAGGGCCAGATGTACAAGGAAGATAAGAATCGTGTTATCAGCGATTCTATGCTGGAGACATTTATAAAAAACTATATCGAATCACAGACTTTGCCTCAGGTATTGTTTACGTGGCATGGTGGTGAGACATTGATGCGTCCTGTCTCTTTTTACAAGCGTGCCTTGGAGCTTCAGCGCTATTATGCCGGAGGAAGACAGATAGACAATTGTATTCAGACAAACGGAACGCTGATTACCGGGGAGTGGTGTAAGTTCTTTAAGGAAAATAACTTTCTGGTGGGTGTATCCATAGACGGACCTCAGGAATTTCATGATGAATACAGAAAGACGGCCTCAGGAGGACCTTCATTTCAGAAAGTCATGAAAGGCATTCAGCTGCTCAACAAATACGGTGTGGAATGGAATGCTCTGGCAGTGGTCAATGACTTCAACGCAGATTATCCTTTGGACTTCTATCATTTCTTTAAGGAGATAGGTTGCCATTTCATCCAGTTTACACCTATCGTTGAGCGAAAGGTGAGCCGTACCGACGGACTGACGCTGGCACCGGGAATGGAGGAGGGCGGTGAACTGCTGGATTTCTCTGTCACACCCGAACAGTGGGGAAACTTTTTGTGTGAGATCTTCGATGAATGGGTCAGAAATGATGTGGGAGACTATTATATCCAGCTTTTCGATGCCACATTGGCCAATTGGGTAGGACAGGTTCCCGGTGTCTGTACCATGGCCGAGGAATGTGGACATGCCGGTGTTATGGAATACAATGGCGATGTCTACTCCTGTGACCATTTTGTCTTTCCGGAATATAGGTTAGGTAATTTGGGTGAACGTTCCTTGTATGAGCTGATGAATTCTGAAAAGCAGAAAGAATTTGCAAAGAACAAGAAGAAAAGGCTGCCTCAGCAGTGCCAGGAATGCGAGTTCCTCTTCGCTTGTCATGGAGAGTGTCCGAAGAACAGGTTTGTGAAAGATGAGTACGGCAACCCTGGATTGAATTACCTTTGCAAAGGATACAAGATGTTTTTTGACCATGTAGCTCCCTACATGGATTTCATGAAAGCCGAATTCCTGGCAGAACGTGCACCTGCCAACATCATGGCGTATTTGAAGAATCACAAAATAGAATAACGGATAAAAGAAATGAAGAAGGGTATTATTGTCTTAATGGCTTTTCTGCTGGCCTTGCCGTCAGGGGCTCAGAATCTGGTTTCATTCATGAACCAGGGAGTGGAAACCATGTTGTCTTGGAGAGATCAGAATACAGGGGTATGGGAAACGGCCGGCTGGTGGAATTCCGCCAATGTAATGACTGCCATGTTGCGTTATCGTGCCGTTTCGGGCGATAAGCAGATAGATGCCGTAGCAAGCGATGTACTTCTGAAGGCACAGCATTACAAGGTGGGTGTAGACTCGTTGGGGAACGACCGTTTCTGTGAAAACTTCAACAATGACTATCTGGATGACCAGGGCTGGTGGGCGTTGGCCTGGGTTGAGGCTTATAAGTTGACTCAAGACCAGAAATACCTGAATATGGCAGAGACTATCTATACTACTATTTCCGAAGGCTGGAATCAGGAATATGGAGGAGGCATTTATTGGAAGAAGAATCCATGGGTCTACAAGAATGCCATTGCGAACAACCTCTATACACTCTTGGCAGCCCGTTTGTATAAACTTACAGATAAGGAAGCTTATAGAAAACGCTTCTTGGAGGGCAGTGACTGGATGTTGCAGAGTGGTATGATTAATCATGCCAACTGGCAGGTGGAAGATGGCCTTCAGAATGATGGAACACCCAACAGTGGTCAGTATTATACGTATAATCAAGGTGTATGTCTGGCTACCTTGGCAGAACGTTTTGAAATTACAGGAGAGAGACAATATCTGACCATGGCCGAAAATATAGCCGATGCTACACTTTCACGGATGACTACAGAAGATGGAATCCTAAAAGAGCTGAAGCAGAGCACCGAACCAAGTGGCGATGGGGTACAGTTCAAGGGCATTTTTATCCGCCATCTGGCCTATCTGTATAGTGTAGATCATCAGGAAAGATACAAGGCCTTTATTCTCAAGAATGCACAGTCTATTATAAAGAATGACTATGATGAAGCCTCAAAAAGCTTTGGCTGTTATTGGTATGGCCCATTCCATAAAGTACAGCCAGCGGCTCATTCCTGTGCGTTGGATTGTATCATAGAGGCAGTAAGACTAAGTGAATGATGCCATTTAGGGAGATTCCCTTACAAAATAGGATTTTTCCCTTGCAAGAGGAATTTCCCCTGCCTATCTTTGCAACAGAAACAAAAATCTAAACTATTAATAATATGAAAAAGTTACTATCTATATTGTCAGTTTTCTTGATGGGACTGAGCTTTGTTTCTTGCGAGGATGAGATGACTGCTTCTACCTTGGAGGGAACTTGGGAAGGTGACATGTATATGTATTCTGAGTATAGCGGTCGTATTTATGAGGCATCTTACAGTGAAATAGAGTTTTTGAAGGATCCTTTCCGTTATACTAGAGGAAAAGGTTACTGGGTAGATTACTATAGCAATGCGCCATGGGACTATATTGCTAACCATATAGAGTGGGAGGTAAAGGATCGTAGCATTTATGTATATTTCGTTGAGGACGATGTAGAGATTGAGATTTGGGATTATCGTCTGGATGATGACATCTTCAGTGGTTACATCTATTACGACAACATGAAGACAGAGCGATTCCACTTACATCATACTTCTTCACCACACTGGAACGATTACACTTATGGATACGATTACTGGTATACCCGTGCTGCCGAAGGTGAAAAGCCAGTAAGAAAGATTATAGGAAAGTAACAAGACAGCAAGTCCGGCTTGACGGACAAGCCTGTCCGCCCTTACGGACAAACTAGTCCGTAAGGGCGGACTTTTTTTGGCTTAAGTTATGATTCCGACTGGTCTTAAGCTGTGATTCCAGTCGGTCTATACTTATTCTATTTTTATCAAGAAAACACCTAACACCTATCACGATGGGTGTTATTTCATAGAATATCAATTACTTACACGTGATAGGTGTTGTTCCAACACCTATCACAACACCTATCATACACCTATCACAGATAGTAAGCAGTCATGTGAGGTGTTGGGTAGGGTGTTGGGTGGGGTGTTTGACAAACACCTATCACAACTAACTATTTTATATTCAGATTTTTATATCGAAAATGTGAGGTGTTGGCATATTTTTGTGAAAAAATCCATGCACCCTATCACATAGCATAGAAGTCCTATTATTTTTCTATAGACCAAGGCTCTACATTTGTTGTTCCTTTGTCGCTCCTTCGATACATCTCCTATCGGTTTCCGCAAAAAAACTAGAGGATCAACGAAGGTAGAACGAAGGAACAACGGAGGATGAACGGAGAGTGAACGGCAAACGATACGTAAATGAACGGCAACTGATACGGTGAGGTGTACACATTTTTCTTTTTTCTCTACAAAATTTGGAAAGTTCCCCGGAATTCTCTTACTTTGCAAACAGGTTTTGTTCGAGACCACAAAGCCGAGGAATCTTGATCCGATAGGACTAAGCCGAATAGCTCCGCCACAGGCGACCCCTCCAAACCGTTCCGGCCAAAAGGAACACCATGAAAAAAGTCTCACGTTATTTAGGGGTACCGATTCCATAAAAGAAGGTTGAAGAACCTCATGGAACGGCTGCCATACTCTTTGGCAGGATAGTATCTAACCCTTAAATAACAGAAAATGAAAGAAAAGAAGAAAAAGATGAGTGATACTTTAGTACGTTTTGACTGGGCCATTAAGCGCTTGCTCCGAAACAAGGCCGACTATGTGGTGGTAGAGGGTCTGCTGACCGTTCTGCTGGGGCGCCCTATCCGCATCAAGGGATTGCTGGAGAGCGAGGGCAACAAGGAGACGGCCGATGACAAGTTCAACCGGGTGGACCTGCTGGCCGAAGACGAGGACAACGAGCTGCTCATCTTCGAGATTCAGAACAACCGCGAGCTGGATTATTTCCACCGCATGGCATACGGCACCTCCAAGACCATCAGCGAGTACATGCACTCTGGTGACACCTATGAAAAGGTGCGCAAGATTTACTCCATCCACATTGTGTACTTCTCCCTGGGCCAGGGCAACGACTATGCCTACCACGGCACCACCAACTTTGTCAGCATGCACGACGAGAACGATGTACTGATGCTCTCGCCAGCCCAGCGTGAAGTCTTTGAGTGTGAGACTCCAGCCGACATCTTCCCAGAGTATTACCTGCTCAGGGTAGACAAGTTTGATACGGTGGCCAAGACTCCGCTAGACGAATGGATCAGTTTCCTGAAAACAGGTGAGATTCCGCAAGATGCCAAGGCACCGGGACTTCAGGAAGCACGTGTATGCATGCGTTTTGATTCCCTGAACGACAGCGAGAAACGTGATTACTACCACATGCTGGACAACTGGCGCTACCAGCGTAGCGTGATTGAAACCGGCCGCTTCGAAGGCCGCCGTGAAGGTATAATGGAAGGGAGAGCAGAAGGAAGAATGGAAGGAAGAGCTGAAGGAAGAGCAGAAGGAAGAGCTGAAGGAAGAGCTGAAGGAGAAGCAAAAAAGGCCTTAGAAACTGCCCGTAAACTGAAAGAACTAGGTATAGATGTAAGCATCATCTCCCAAGCTACAGGTCTTTCTCCCGAAGAAATCACACAGGATTAAGAGATTATTCACACATTGTTAAACCAGAAGAGCCGCAGAAAAACTGCGGTTCTCTTTTTGTACTAGGTTTAAGATAGTTCCATTTGACACTTACGTAACTCTTTCGTGACACTTACATGACTCTTACGTAACACTTACCATTCGTAAGTATTATGTAAATGCCATGAAAGGGAAATAAAAGTAAAGTAAAACTTTCATATTGAGAGAAGATGCATCAAAGGATAATCATATAACTATAATTTCTTCCAGAACCTGTCCCACCGCATCTTTCCTGTGTAAGGATTCACAGATTTCCATATCCTTACTGCCTTGCCTGCTATGAAAAGGCTCTGGAACAAGGCCCACGAAGTGACAAGCAGGAGGTAATGCAGGGCATAAACCCGCATACCCCCAGCCAGATTTTCAGTATTGAATCAAAGAGAAATTGAAGAAGCTTCTTTTTTCTTGTAGTAAGTCTCATTCTTCTGATTTGCCAGGAATCACGTTCTGGAATTCATGCAGAAAAAAAGACCTCTGCATCATCACTAATGCAGAGGTCTCCTCTTTTTATTTATGATAGGATTATTCTTTTAGGGCAACATCCCATCCGGAAACAATGTCACCATACATCCAAACGCTCAAGACGAAGGTTTTGCCTGAAAGTTCATCCTTACAGTCGTAGGTACGGGTTACATTTTCCTGACCTGTGAATACGTAGTCCTTAATCTGAACAGTTTCAGCCTCGATGAGGCTTGCCATCTTTTGGTTAATCTTCTCAATGACGGTCTCGTGGTCCTTGAAAAGATCATCAGAAGCACGCTCTGGAACTTGTGCGATGATTTTACCGCCATTCGCTTTCTTTACCGCCTTTACGCTATCGGCATATACACGGAATTGCTTACGGATTTCTGGGTCTTTCATGGTAGCCACGGTAAACATGGAAATAGCCTGTGCTCCGTTGTTGAATGCTGCATCCATTCGTTCAAACATGAGTGGACCATCTGCTGCACTCATGCCACAACCTAAGACTGTCTGCTCATTCTTGTCACGTACATCTTCAATCATACAGTCACGAATGAAAGAAGTATCGAAGGTGTAGAATCCATCGTAGACCATAGGGAATACAATGTCCAGATTCCACTTGCCCCAATCCTGGCGTACCATTCGTGCAGACATTTTTGGAGTAGGGAATGGAGAGGCAGACATGGCCTTTCCATAAGAGTGTACTACTTCTGCTATTTCGTTGGCTACTTCTGTAATCATGTCACAACGGAATTGACGCCATTTCAGATCCATGGTTGGGTCTTCCTGCTCACGTGGGTCATATCCGTACTGTTCTTTGAACTTCTCAATCATGGCTGGGTGATAGCCATAATCCCAGTCTGGGTATTCTCTATCCTGTACGACACCGTATCTTGGCCAGAGCGATGTAGGAAGAACTACATCTACAAAACGGTGATAGTCTATGGCGATTCCATTCAAGCCAGGAACTTCGCAATATGCCTTAACCTTGTCTTTCAGGTATTGACGTACTTCAGGAAGTGCCGGACACATGAACTTGTAATAACCCACATAGGCGGTAGTGTCGGCCAGACTATGTCCTAAACGATTTACACTAAGCCATTCTGGGTGTGCGGCCACGATGCTGTCTCTTCCGTGTTCCAGATTCATGGTCCAAAGCCAGGCGTGAACTTCAATGCCATGCTTGTTGGCAATAGGAACAGCTACACGATAGTCATCTGGGGTAGGTGCATTGAGCATAATGCCGTCCATTCCCATGTCTTCCATGACTTGACAGATGGAGTCAAAATTCATTCCAGCTCTGTAATCTAGCCATGTCCAAAAAGTTGGATACGCTGTGGTGTCTTGTTTAGGCTGTTCGCTGCATGCTGAAAAGCCAATAAAGGATGCGACTGCAATAGCCGCTGCATAGGTAATTTTTCTCATAGTATTAAATTAGGTTTGTGCGTCTGGTGCAAAGATAATAAAAAATGTCCTCCGTGCTTCACAGCAAAGGGGACATTTATATTATTCATGTTATATTTTAAATTAGGACTATCATTTTAAATATAGTTTTTCCTGGTTTTTTAGTTTTCTCATAAGCATGATTTCATAAGCAAGCGTTTTCATAAACAAGATGTCGTCATAAGCATCTTGACAGTCCTAATCTAATTTGAATGAATAACTTCATTTTGTTATTGCAAAGAAAGGAAGAAAAGGACTGTAAGGTGCAATCATTCCATCAATTTGAACTTTTGAGTGCTTTCAAAGCTATGAATTGGGGGAAATTTGATGATTTGGCCCCATTCTTTTTCTAGTTTATTGGAAAAGTGAGCGTGCAATTCCCAATTCCATACCGCGGATTTCTGCCAATTCACGCATTCTTCCCAGACAGGTATAGCCCGGATTTGTCTTCTTTCCGTTCAAATCATCTATCATCTGGTGGCCATGGTCAGGACGAAGTGCAATGGAACAGCCTCTCTGCTGCTCAACTTCCAACATGGCTTTCAGGAATTCATAGGTATCCAGGTCTCCTTCGAAAGTGGTCTGCTCATAGAAATCACCTTCTTCTGTTTGGGTGACTACACGCAGGTGTACGAAGTTAATTCGTTCACCGAATTGTCTCATCATACCTACCAGATCGTGTTTTCCGGCTCCTCCTAAACTGCCGGTGCAGAGGCAAAGACCATTGCTTTTGTTAGGAACTGCGTCAATCAGCTTCTGGAAATCTTCGGCAGAAGAGAGAATGCGTGGTAATCCTAAGATTGGGATTGGTGGGTCATCGGGGTGGATAACCATATATACACCTGCTTCATCGGCCACAGGGCAGATTTCTGACAGGAAGTAAATGAGATTCTGGCGCAGACGCTCTGCGTCAATATCCTTATAACGGTCTAATTCTCCCTGGAACTGATCCAGCGTGAAGCTTTCTTCTGAACCAGGAAGGCCCGCAATCATGGTACGGGTCAAGGTGTGAATCTCTTCATCGTCCATCTGTTCAAAACGTGCCTTTGCCTTGGCAATCTGCTCTGGGGTATATTCCTTTTCTGCACCTGGGCGTTTCAGAATGAAAAGATCAAAAGCCATATAGGCTGCCTTCTCAAACATTAAGCCATGGCTGCCATCAGGATAAACGTAATTCAGGTTGGTGCGGGTCCAGTCTAAGACAGGCATGAAATTATAGGTAACCATGGTAATGCCGCATGCACCTAAATTACGAATGCTCTGCTTGTAGTTCTCAATGTATTCCTTATAGTTACCTTCCTGTGTCTTAATGTGCTCATGTACTGGTACACTTTCCACGCCACTCCATTTAAGACCAGCGGCTTCTATTTCATTCTTGCGTTTCATGATTTCCTCTACAGTCCAGACTTGACCATTAGGAATATGATGTAGGGCGGTAATGACGCCAGTAGCACCGCACTGACGGATATCGCTTAAGCTGACAGGATCTTTTGGTCCATACCAGCGCATGGTTTGTTCACATAAAAACATAGTATTATAGATTTATTTTTCGATTAATGTTCCTTTAAGAGTTGCAGACGATGCTTCGGTAACATGTACCCAGACGTATTGACCAATATGGGCGTTGCCTTTATCAAATACGACGACTTTATTCTGCTGGGTGCGTCCGAAGAGCTGTTCTCTGCTTCGTTTGCTGAAACCTTCAACCAGTACTTCAAATTCTTTACCTACACAGCGCTGATTGCTTTCTGCACTAAGTTCATTCTGAAGTGCAATAAGCTCGTTCAGTCTGCGAATCTTGGTTTCTTCTGGAATATCATCAGGGATATGCTTGGAAGCATAGGTTCCGGAGCGTTCACTGTATTTGAACATGAAGGCAGAATCGTAGGCGCATTCGCGCATGATAGAAAGTGATTCCTGATGATCTTCTTCTGTTTCTGTACAATAACCGCAGAAGATATCTGTACTTAAGCCGCAATCTGGAATGATTCTGCGGATAGCTGCTACACGATCCAGATACCATTCACGGGTATATTTACGGTTCATGAGTTTCAGGATTCGGCTGCTTCCACTCTGTACAGGCAAATGAATGTGATTACAGATGTTTGGCATGTCTGCAATGACCTGAAGAGTCTCGTCGCTCATGTCCTTAGGATGTGAGGTAGAAAAGCGGATTCTCATTTCTGGAACCGTTTCTGCTACTTTACGCAGCAAGACAGGGAATGTAATCCCATTGAAATTATACGAATTGACATTCTGGCCAAGAAGAGTAACTTCTTTATAGCCTCGCTTCTGCAGGTCAAGTGCCTCGTTTAATATGCTCTCAATGTCACGGCTACGTTCTCTTCCTCGGGTATAAGGTACAATGCAGTAATGGCAGAAATTGTTACATCCTCGCATGATGCTGATGAAACCACTGATGTGGTTGCCACAGATACGCTCTGGTATAATGTCCCGATAGGTTTCTGTAGTGGAAAGTTCTACATTGATGGCTTTCTGACCGGCTTCTACCTGTGCAAAAAGATCAGGAAGAGTCAGGTATGCATCGGGGCCTGCCACAATGTCAACACCATGATTTTCAATAAGATCTTCCTTGATATGCTCGGCCATACATCCGACAACACCTACAATGAGGCGTTTGCGTTTTTTCTTTAATGACTGGAAGTATTCCAGACGGTTGTAAATCTTTTGCTCTGCATTTTCACGAACGGAACAGGTGTTCAGTAATACGGCATCTGCCTCATCCAGGTTTTCGCAAGTATCATAATCCTGCATTTTCATGATGCTGGCAATGACTTCGCTGTCTGCCACATTCATTTGGCATCCGTATGTTTCTATGAGAAGTTTTTTCATATTTCTTTTGTTTTTTCGTGACAAAGATACGACTTTTTTCTTATCTTTGCGGCCAAAATGTAATTAATCATCAACACAATACAACAATATGAAGAAAATTAGAGCAGCCGTAGTAGGTTACGGAAACATTGGTAAATATACCATTGAGGCTTTACAGGAAAGCGAGGACTTTGAAATTGCAGGAATTGTTCGTCGTAATGGCGCAGAGAATAAGCCAGCAGAATTGGCTGATTACGATGTAGTAAAGGATATAAAGGAACTGAAGGATGTAGATGTTGCTATTCTGGCTACTCCAACCCGTAGCGTGGAGAAGTATGCTAAAGAGATTCTGGCAATGGGTATCAATACCGTTGATAGCTTTGATATTCACACTCAGATTGTTGACTTGCGTCGTTCTTTGGATGCTGCAGCTAAGGCAGGTAATGCTGTTTCTGTTATTTCTGCAGGTTGGGATCCAGGATCAGACTCTATCGTTCGTACCTTGATGCAGAGCTTGGCACCAAAGGGTATCAGCTATACCAACTTCGGTCCTGGTCGTAGCATGGGTCACTCTGTAGCTGTCCGTGCCATTGCAGGTGTAAAGGATGCACTTTCTGTTACTATCCCTGTAGGTACTGGTATTCACCGCCGTATGGTGTATGTAGAGTTGGAAGAGGGTGCTGATTTCGCTACTGTAGAAAAGGCAATCAAGACTGATCCTTATTTTGTTAATGATGAGACTCACGTTTCTCAGGTTCCTTGTGTAAAGGATTTGAACGACGTAGGTCATGGTGTAAATCTGGTACGCAAGGGTGTTTCTGGCCAGACTCACAACCAGTTGTTTGAGTTCAACATGAAGATCAACAACCCAGCTTTGACTGCTCAGGTTCTGGTCAATGTGGCTCGTGCTTCCTTGAAGCAGCAGCCTGGTTGCTATACCATGATTGAGATTCCAGTCATTGACTTCCTCCCAGGAGACCGTGAGGAACTTATCCGTCACTTGGTATAATCTAAACTCTGATATAGGAAAGAAATAAAGGGGAACCGGTTAAACGGCTCCCCTTTATTCTTATGGTATTCCTACTTTTATTTTATTCTTTTGAATCCCCAAACTGCAGCTGCAGCAAATACTACAGCCATAGCTCCACAGGTCATATCACCATCTAACTCATAGCAAGCCCAAGCTGCTGCTCCCATGCATACAACAGAAAGAACAACACATGCAATCCATAAGTATTTCTGAATCTTATTCATATCCATAGTCCTGTCATCTTTTATTTGTTCAACTTCCAGGAGAATCCATCCTTGGTATCTTTCACTTCAAAACCTAATGCTGTCAGCTCGTTACGGATCTTGTCGCTGGTAGCCCAGTCCTTGTTCTGCTTGGCAATGATGCGCTGTTCCAGCAACATATCTACGACCTTGCCGAATGCTTCTTCACGACCACTGTTGTCACTTCCTATCTCTGGCTTCAGACCCAGGATATCAAAAGCAAACAGCTGGAAGGTTTCTTTCAGCGATGCCAGATCCTCGGCACTGATGGTAGCCTTCTTGTCGTTCACAATGTTCAGTACACGGCAAGCATCAAACAGTAAGCTGATGACGATAGGAGAGTTCAAATCGTCGCTCATGGCATCGTAGCAATCCTGACGGAACTTCTTCACATCCAAGTCAATGGTGCTATTAGAAGCAGGGGTAAGGTTCTGCAGCAGTGTCCATCCATCGAGCAGTCGCTGCAAGCCCTTTTCTGCAGCTTGAAGAGCCTCGTTACTGAAATCCACTGTGCTGCGGTAGTGTGCCTGAAGGATAAAGAAGCGAATGGTCATAGGGCTGTAGGCTTGTGTCAGCTTCTCGTGGCTGCCATCGAAGAACTGAGGCAGGGTGATGAAGTTGCCGTAGCTCTTGCCCATCTTCTGGCCATTGATGGTAATCATGTTGTTATGTACCCAGTAGTGTACCATCTGATCGCCTTGGCTGGCAACTGCCTGTGCTATCTCACACTCGTGGTGAGGGAAAACCAAGTCCATGCCACCACCATGGATATCAAAATGTTCACCCAGATACTTGCGGCCCATGGCAGTACACTCACAGTGCCAGCCAGGGAAACCATCGCTCCATGGTGAAGGCCAGCGCATGATGTGCTCTGGCTGCGCTTTCTTCCAGAGTGCAAAGTCGGCCTGGTTTCTTTTCTCGCCTACACCGGCCAGTTCACGACTGGCATCCTTGATGTTTTCCAGGCTTCTGCCGGAGAGGATACCATACTTATGCTTCTTGTCGTAAGCTTCTACATCGAAATAGATAGAGCCGTTGCTTTCGTAGGCAAAGCCGTTGTCCAGAATCTCCTGAACCAGTTGCTGCTGCTCAATGATGTGACCGGTAGCATGAGGTTCAATGCTTGGAGGCAGACAGTTCAGTGCGGTCATGGCATCGTGGAAACGATTGGTGTAATACTGCGCTACCTCCATTGGCTCCAGCTGCTCCAGACGTGCTTTCTTGGCAATCTTGTCCTCGCCTTCATCTGCATCGTGCTCCAGGTGACCTACATCCGTAATATTACGTACGTAACGTACTTTGTAACCCAGCTGCTGCAGGTAACGGAAAAGCAAGTCGAAGGTAATGGCTGGGCGGGCATGTCCTAAATGTGCATCGCCATAAACGGTAGGACCGCAGACATACATACCCACACGACCTTCGTGCAAAGGCTTGAACAGCTCTTTGTATCGTGTTAAGGTATTATATAAATATAAACTTTGTTCCATATATTGTTCTTTTGAAAGTGCAAATGTATCGAATTTCAGTGACTTGTCCAAGAAATCACTTTGAATTGTCTTCCTTTCTCTCAGTTTTGGCTATAGCAGCTCTCTCGTCTGCCTTCCGTTTCTTATTCAACTGATAAGTATTTATCAGGTTGTGCCATACGCTGTAAAAACCTCCGGCAATGGAAGAAACAGGACTTAAGAAAGTGTAGCCTAACCAGATAATGAAAACCGTGTTTTTCTGTCCTAATGCCTGTCCTCCCTCTATTCTGTATCCATGTTTTCCGCCGATGTATTTGCCTATAGCAAACTGGAAGATACAGCAGATGAGCGATGCGAAAGCAATGGCGATGATGTCTGTAAGATTTCCTTCATTTTTCATGATTGCCTTGCATGTTACGGCAATGGCGATGGCTAAGGCTATTGCCCATAGATAAAAGGCTAAATCTTTCATTCTGAGAAAGAACTGATGAAGGGTAGGGAAGAAATATCTGATAATCCAGGCTGTAATCAGTGGACAGATCAACATAGGGAAAATCTTGCCGATAATAGTAAAGAAGGCGGGCAAGAAAGAAATACCTTCTTGGGGATGAGCCAAGGGTAACAGGGCAGGAGCAAGTATGGCCACTGCCAGATTAATGAGAATGGTGTAGGTGGTGATCAAAGCTGCACTTCCTCCTAATCTCATGGTTACTACTGCACATGCCGTAGCTGTGGGACAGATGATACTGAGCATGGCTCCCTCTATGATAAGGCGCAATGATGTATCTGGATTGAATGTCAGGTAAAATGCCCCAATACTGAATAACCCGCATTGAATTAATGCCAGCCAAATAAACCATGCTTTAGGCTTCAGTTCCGAAGGTTTAACCTTGCAGAAAGTAAGAAAAAGCATGCTGAAAATGAGTAACGGCTGCAGGTGCCCGATAAATTCATTGGCAAATGCATGTGTTCCGTTCAAAGCGGGAATGCTGGCATAAATGAAGTAGCTGAGCGCTCCCGTTATCATTGAGATGGGAAGTGTCCAGTTCTTGACGAACCTTACTATATCCATTTTTATTTGACTACCGATTTCATCGGATGTTTGTAATTTTTAGCAGTGACTAAATAGGCCTTGGCAGAACCGAACTTCAAGTTCAGATCCAGGCGTACAGGCAAATGATTGTCGTCATCAGTAACATAGAAAGTTACAATTTCATTTTCTTTCCCTTTCTCATCATATTCCACGAAAGACAGGGTATGACAGTTGTATTTGACGTCATTGTTAGCCTTGATTACTTCTTTTTTCCTATAGATGACGGTCTGTTCTTCTACGTGTTTTCCTTCTGCCATCAGGAACTTGATCTTCTGGCCAGGTTTTAAGTTCTTTGCATCCCAGGAACGGGCACGGTTCAGCATACTGATCATGTCATAGACTTCCTTGGCTGTGCTGTGCTTGCCGGTTTTAACTTCCCCATGTCTGTTCTTGTACCACAAATCACAGTTGGTTTTTCCTCCTGAGTAGTTGTACCATACTTTATCCACGGTATATCTTTTTCCCTCTTCTGCACTTTTCTGGTAATAGAGTGGTACCAGATTGTTGGTTGAGATGGAGGTCAAAGTATCACGCATGACAAAAAACTTGTCAGCCTTCTCATTTCCTCGGGTAATGAGGTAAGTCTTGAGGGCTTTCTGGTTTTTGTAATTAGTGGCAGTAGTATTCATGTAAGCCTTTCCAACCTTTACCCAAATGAATTTCCAGTTGAAGTAGAGGTCGTATGTCAAGTCTTCACCTACTTTAATTGCCTTGTTTTCAGTAGGTGTCTGACTCCATGCGTTGGTGGCTAGTGCTAAACATAAAAGAAGAAGCGTAGTTAGTTTTCTCATATTATCTTATTGTGTTATTTCGTTTTTGTTTTTCTCGCTCTTTGTTCTTGTTCTTTATAGTTTTCTCTTTATCAGGCTTTTGCTTGGTAATAGCTTCTGGTTTCTGCTTGTCAATAGGTTTGGCAGTGACATCCCAGTTTTCTGTCATGTCCCAGTTGGCTTTCAATTCGAGTTCCTTGTGATAATAGAAGACTTGCTCTGCTTGCTGTTTGGCAGCATAGTCTCCTGTTGTCCACTTGCCGTCGTCATTTGTGTCGGCAATGGCTCTCACGTAGTATTTGCCTGGTTTTATGAAATAGAAGTCTGCATGTCCGTCTTCTACATAAACTTCCTTGACAGGTTTGTCCTGATTCAGTAACTGAACGATGACAGGACCTTCTACACCGCTGATGTTCATGAAAAGTGAACTGTAGGTGTCAAGCTTTGGAACCTTCAAAGAGGTTTCCGAAGGATCGTTCTCCAACCCATAGAGCCCTTTGAAACAGGCGGAGTCAACCTTTAGCTTGTACTCTTGTTCCGGTCTCCATTCTCCGATTAATTCGTATTTATACAGTTGCCCCTCTTGGACGTCAAGATAAAATGGAATCTCTTTCCAGATGGAGTCTGCTTTCTGCAATAGATGAATGCCCGTTGTGTCAAGACGGGCCAACGGTTCTTCAAAGTTTATTCGTACACTGCCATCAGGATCAATATTCCCGCTAGGCGCTATTCTTAACGCTAATTTCTCCTTAGGTGGGATAGAATCAGCGGCTAAGCCTTTCTTTTCTTTTTTCTTCTGTTCCTTTTGCCATTCTTCCAACTTTTTCAGCTTCTCCTTCTGAACCTTTTCCCAGGTTTGTTTTGGAACAAGGTTCAACGTGTCTGTGGTAAGCTCAAGGATAGGGAGCGAGTCGTTTGTCTTGTAATAAGTCAACTCAATAGCCAAAGAATCTCTGTGAGCCAGTAGGGTGTCTTTTATCCAATACTGTAGGGTGTCTTTCGTCTTGTTTTCTTCAATGATAAAGGCATCAGTAGCATCGAAGTTTATACCCTTTAAAGATGGCAAGGTATCGCTCTTGCTAGAGAATACAATTGAAAAACGTTCAGGGACAGGACGCTCATTTTTCAGCATGAAACGATTGGTCTGCTCTTCCTGAAAAGCAGTCAAGATGATGTCATCAGGGAAATAATGAGTATATGGAACCTGACGAATAGAATCATAATGAATGGAATCTGTCCAGAGGGTATCCATCCTTAGATCTGGCTTACTGCTAGGAATGATGATGTCATCCAAGAATGCTATTTTCTCGCTTTTCTGGTTGAAGATATAATTCTGATCAGCATCCTGTAGTGCAAAGACATGATAGCTTCCCGGTGCAATACCCTTGATTACAAACTTTCCACTTCCGTTTGTTCTGGCAACACGTTCAAAAGGTTTCTTTGTGAATACACTATCAGACAGGTCTTTGTAAAGTCCAACGAGAATACCTTTGATTGGTTCCAGATCCTCTGCATTCAGCACAGTACCAGAGACTTCCATCGTATCGATAGCTTCACCTGTAGAGAAGGTGAAGGCAAAGTTTCCCATCGGATTACCCTCGTTGTTGTCCACAATGGCATCAGAGAAATCAATGGAATAGGTAGTGTTTTCTTTAAGCGTATCGAATAGCTCTACTACCAGCTTTCTTCCACTTGCCTTGATTTCTGGTTGCTCAATCTGTGGTGGAGAGATGACTACCTTTTCATTGGCATTTTCTATCTTGACATATTCGTCAAACTCCAGAACGATTTTTTTAATTTTGTTGTTTACGGCATTCTCCAGAGGGGTACTGGTGATCAGCTTTGGAGGAGTTTCATCGTAAGGACCGCCATCAGGGGAGCCTACCGTGGCACAAGCAACCAGGATAAGCACCATGAGTATAGGCAGGAGGTGTTTCGTAAACTTCATATTGTCATTTATTAATTTTCAGTAATTCTTCGATGTAGGTACGGCTGTTACTCAAGCGTGGAACTTTGTGCTGTCCACCAAGCTTGCCTTTCATTTTAAGCCAGTCGTTAAACAGGTCAGGACGAGCTTCAATTAATTCCAGATGCTGTAATGTGATATCCTTGTAGCGTTTTGCCTCATAATCAGAATTGATTTCCTGTAGGGTCTTGTCCAGAATGTGGGCAAACTTTTCTAAGGAATCAGGTTTCTTACTGAATTCTATCAGCCACTGGTGTTTGCATTTGGCATTTGCATCCATGAAGATTGGTGCTGCTGTGTATTCTTGAACCTGTGCTCCTGTTTCAGAGCAAGCCTTGGCCAATCCTTTTTCTGCGTTGTCTACTATCAGTTCTTCTCCAAATGCATTGATATAATGCTTGGTTCTTCCGCTTATAATAAACTTGTATGGATTCTTCTGGGTGAACTTTACGGTATCGCCGATAAGGTATCTCCATAGGCCACAGCTTGTGCTGATAACCATGGCATAGTTTTTCCCGATTTCGATTCCTGACAATGGAACTACGGTAGGATTTTCTTTTTCCAGCTCATCCATTGGGATGAATTCATAGAAAACTCCATAGTCTATCATCAGTTCCATGGCAGGGTCTGAAGGATCACTTTGTATTCCGAAGAAACCTTCGCTGGCATTGTATGTTTCCATATAATGCATATCTGGCTTTCTGATCAGCTTCTTGTATTGCTCTCGGTAGGGAGTAAAGGCTACACCACCGTGGAAAAATACTTCAAGGTTTGGCCAAACTTCATCCAGATACTGCTTTCCTGACAATTCCATGACTCTGTTAAGCACTGAAAGCATCCATGATGGAACACCACTCAGATTGGTTACATTCTTATTCAGAGTCTCATGCGCTATTCTGTCACGTTTAATTTCAAAATCGCTAAGTAGTGCAGTGGCTTTCTTTGGAACACGGACCATGTTGACCAGTGGATTGATGTTTTCAATCAACACTGCACTTAAATCTCCCACTAAACTGTTGCTGACGTTATAGTTTGGCGCATGTGAACCACCCAAAATCAATGCATTTCCATCGAAGATTCGGCTTTTAGGGTTCTGTTGCAAATAAAGTGCAACAACGTCTTTTCCTCCTAGATAGTGAATATTTTGCAAGCCCTCTTTGCTGACAGGAATGAATTTACTTTTGTCGTTCGTGGTACCGGATGACTTTGCATACCAGCGAACTTGGCCAGGCCAGAGAATGTCTTTTTCTCCATGGCGCATACGGTCAATGTATCCTTTTAGTTCCTCATAGGAGTTTACTGCCATGGATTTTGAAAAATCCTCATAAGAACGGATTTGGTCAAAGTGGTGAATTGAGCCCCATTCTGTCTGTGCGGCTCTTTGAACCAAGTGCTGCATGACCTTCATTTGCAGCTCCTCGGCTTGTGTATTGTAACGCTCCACTGCTTGTTGGCGGGAAGCGAAATATAGCTTTGCTAAGGATGTAATACTCATCGTCTTTCCGTTAGGTACAAAATCTTTGCAAAGTTAGCGGAAAGTTTTGAAATATAGGGGGTGTTTCGAGCTAAATAAATCTAAATAGATTTAATTTAGGCGTTTTGCTCAAAAGCAGCTGCCTCTGCTGCTGCGATAATCTCTTCTTTTGTCAGTTCTTTTTGCTTGTAAGAGATATCAGAAAGGTCAAAATCTGAATTGTTTAGAGCGGTGTCTTCCTTTTCCTGCTTTTCTACCGTGTTTTTGTCTTCTTGTTTTTTATAGGATGACACCTCCAATTCTACAGTATTGCTTTCTAATTCAGGAATGGCTGTAGGCTCTTCTTCCATTGCTGTACGTTTGCTCTTTACAGCAAAGATGTCTTCGATAAGCTTAGGATTACGCTTGAGCTTCTTGAGTGCTTCTTTTGCAGCCAACTGCTGGCTTTCCTTCTTGGAATAGCCTTTTCCTGTACCGCAGCTAATACCTTCAATGATCACTTCGCTCAGGAATACAGGACTTCCTCCCATTTCATCCTTGCTTTCTTCTAACAATTGGAAATGTGCGATGACCTTGTTTTTTTGACTCCATTCAATGAGCTTGCTCTTGAAATTCACTTCTTTATAGGCAACTTTGTCTATGTTGATGAGCTGGTTCAAAATTCGCTCTTTCATGAATTTCATACAGTAGCTGTAGCCTCTGTCTAGATAAACTGCACCGACGAGTGCTTCAAAGGCATTGCCGCCCATGTAACTGTTGTGAGCGGAATTGTGCATGTCAGACTGCACTAATTTATCCAATCCTATCTCTGCGGCAATTTTGTTAAGTGTATCGCGTTGTACAATCTTACTACGTGTGTTTGTGAGAAAGCCTTCTCTCTTTCCCTCAAAGTGCTGATAAACAATGTCTCCAACAATTGCGTCAAGAATAGCATCTCCTAGGAATTCAAGTCTCTCATTGTTGTTCAGACGTGAGTCTTTCTCGCCCTTCTTGTAGGTTGATTTATGAATAAGTGCCTGTTTGTAGAACTGGATGTTGTGTGGATAAAACCCCAGAATTTTGTATAAACGTGAATACGACTCCTTGTCCTTGCGGAAAGGGAGTCGTATTCTATCAATTAAATCTGTCAAAAACACGATTATTCAGCGTACTTCTTGAAGATTACACATGCGTTGTGACCACCGAAGCCAAAGGTGTTGCTTAATGCTGCACGTACTGTGCGCTTCTGAGCTACATTAAATGTATAGTTCATGTTGTAATCGATGTTCTCATCCTGATCATCTTCTGCATGGTTAATAGTAGGAGGAACGATATCGTTCTTTACTGCCAATACGCAGAACAAAGCCTCAACAGCACCTGCTGCACCCAGCAAGTGACCAGTCATAGACTTAGTAGAAGAGATGTTCAGTTTATATGCGTGCTCACCGAATACTTCCTTGATAGCCTTTGCCTCGGAAACATCACCAACAGGAGTTGATGTTCCATGAACATTGATATAGTCAATGTCTGCAGGAACCATGCCTGCATCTTCCAATGCGCTTTCCATTACGAGCTTTGCGCCCAGACCTTCTGGGTGTGATGCTGTAAGGTGATGAGCATCGGCAGACATTCCTGCACCAACCATTTCAGCATAAATCTTTGCTCCACGTGCTTTAGCGTGCTCGTACTCTTCAAGTACAAGGCAACCTGCTCCTTCACCCATGATGAAACCATCGCGGCTTGCTGAGAATGGACGAGATGCTCCCTGTGGATCATCGTTGCGGGTTGACAAAGCGTGCATAGCGTTGAAACCGCCAACACCCAGAGGGAAGATAGCAGCTTCTGCACCACCACTTACAATGACATTTGCTTTGCCCAAACGAATCAGGTTGAAAGCATCTGCCAATGCATTTGATGAAGATGCACATGCAGAACTGGTGATATAGTTAGGACCATGGAAACCGTACTTGATTGAGATGTGACCGGCACAAATGTCGGCAATCATCTTAGGAATGAAGAACGGATTGATCTTTGGTCCCATTGTTGCACCGTTAATAGCCCAATTGCCAGCTTCCTCTTCGAAAGTATGCATACCACCGATACCAACACCGAATACTACACCGATGCGGTTCTTGTTAATGGTTTCAAGGTCCATGGCAGAATCTTCAATAGCCTTTGTTGCAGCAGCTACAGCATACTGGCAATAAAGGTCCATCTTACGGCTTTCCTTACGGTCGATTCCGTAATCTGCTGCATTGAAGTTCTTAACCTCGCATGCAAACTGGGTTTTGAACTGTGATGCGTCAAAATGAGTAATAGGTCCTGCTCCGCTTACTCCATTGCATAGGTTTTCCCATGCCTCGGCAACGGTGTTGCCGACAGGAGTAATCGCACCAAGACCTGTTACTACTACTCTTTTTAATTCCATAAATACTTAAGGAATATTATTTCTGATTAGCCTCGATGTAAGCAACAGCGTCACCTACAGTACCGATCTTCTCAGCCTGATCGTCTGGAATAGAGATACCGAATTCCTTCTCGAACTCCATAATCAACTCTACTGTATCCAAAGAATCAGCACCCAGGTCGTTAGTGAAGCTAGCTTCCATCTTAACCTCTGACTCCTCAACGCTCAACTTATCAACGATAATAGCCTTAACTCTTGATTCAATTTCAGACATAATTCTTATTTTTAAAGTGTTTATTAAATGAATTTCTAATTTTTCGGGTGCAAAGTAACAACAAATTCTTATTATACGCAAGAAATTTCGGGAAAAATCGGCTGTTGGGGTGCACAATTCTCCGAAAGTTGTGCATTTTTGGTCTTTTGGTACTGTTTCTTTGCCGATAATAACAAAAAGTACTATTTTTGCAGTGTTTGATTTAGCAGCTAATAAAAATATACTGTTTTGTATTAACTCATGAAAGTTTACATACATCCAGAATACCATTCTTATTCTGATTTCTTAGAAACGATTCCCAATCAGATTGAACAGGGAAAAGGTATTTGCATTCATGATGGAAGAAATAAAGTAGTTCTATTTGAAAATCAGGGATTGAGGGTGGTTGCTAAGAAATTTAAGCCGGCAAATTGGATTCAGCGTATTGGTTATACTTTTTTTCGCCCAACTAAGGCCAAACGTGCATATCTTTACGCTGGTGAACTTCGAAAGCGCGGAATAGATACTCCACATGAAATTGCTTATTTCGAGGAATCTGTACACGGTTTTTTCAAAAATGGCTGGTTTGTTTGTGAAGAATGTGCATACCCTCAGGTCTTTTCTGTGTTGGATGCTGCTACCCAGTTCCCTACTGATTTGGCTGCTGCTGTTGCAAAACATATTGCTTTAATGCATGAGAAGGGAATCTATTTTGGTGACCTTAATCTGGGGAATTTTCTCTATTCGCAGGGAGGAGATGGTACCTATCATTTTGTTATGGTTGACACCAATCGCTCTCGTTTCTCTTCTACGGCTCTTCCTTTAACTACTTGTATCAGGAATTTGCGTACAGTGACCCATCGTAGAGAACTCTATTCGTTTATTCTCAGTCAATATGCAACAGCTAGAGGCCTTGACGAAGCATTTGTGGTTGAGCAAGGACTAAACAGTCTGGAAAAGTTTGAACGTAGCATAGCCACTAAATACTTCTTGAAGGGACTGTTGAAAAAGAAATAGAAATTCATAGTACGTTATATGGATAAAGTTGTCGTTATTATACCTATATATAAAACTACACTGTCTGACGATGAAGTGCTTTCCTTGCGCCAGACTTGTCAGGCCTTGAAAAACTACCCTTTAGTGGTTATTCAGCCCGAAGGATTAGATCTTTCTTCTTTGAATGAACAGTATCCTTTGTTGCAGTTCCAGGAATTTCCAGCTTCTTATTTCAAGGGTATAATGGGGTATAATCGGCTTATGCTTTCACCGGTTTTCTATGAGCGTTTCTTGAATTATGAATACATGCTCATCTGCCAGCTCGATGCTTATATTTTCCGCGACGAACTGCAGGAATGGTGCAACAAAGGCTATGACTACATTGGTTCTCCTTGGTTACGCAGGCCTGTTTATGATCTTCCTTTGCTGAAGCAATGTATGCAGTTCTCTCTTTGGTGGAAACACAGACGCGGACTCCGTTCCAAACAAGACCTATATAATAAGGTGGGAAATGGCGGACTTTCACTTCGTAAAGTGAAGGCTCATTATCAGGTGACAAAAGATTCTCAAGAGTTAATAGGCTTTTATACAAACCGCAAAAAGCTTCACCTTTATAATGAGGATGTATTCTGGGCTTTGGAAGCAAAGGATTTTAGCTATCCAACTCCAGAGGAGGCCATGCTTTTTGCTTTTGATAAATATCCAGAATTAGCTTATAAGCTTACTGGTGAAAGATTGCCATTTGGTTGTCATGGCTGGAATAAGCGGAAAATGAGAAAATTCTGGAAAGGGATCTTTCTCAAGGAATAATCATAGATTTGTCTGCTCAAAGTATTTCTCTAATATACGGAGCGAAATAATGGTTTCCTTTTTTTTGTCCCGGAACTGTTCCACCCATTCGTGAGCATGCTGAATGATTTCTTTTGCTTTTTCTGGGTGGTTGATATAGTACTGCAATTTCTCTTCTAAATCAGAATAATCATCGGCAATAGCAATATAGTGGTAATCTGGGATAAGCAATCCTTCCATAAACCAGGTTTCGTACTTTGGAATTGGCATAACCGCAATGGAATTGCTTGACATGACCCATTTCAAGTTGCTTGCCACATCATTTCCTTCCAAAGCTAGGATAAACTTATATTTCAAATGGTCATAAAGGGAGATTATCGGTTTTTTCCAAGCCTCATTTGTGTAGTTTCCCCGTTTGGATACTTCACCCAAGTCGCACATGGGGTGGTCAAAGTATTTGACAAGGAAATCGTATCTGTTTTTCTTGAAATCTAAGCTGTTGTCTTTCTGGCCTATAGCCCCTCTGAAAATAGCCATGTCTTTTTTCTGTTCCCAAGAAAGAGTGTCCTTTAAGAACACGAAGTGACGGACTTTATCCAGTTTCATCAGCACTCCATTCTGGTTGTCATCTCCAATAGGGCGACTCTTAACTATGGATGGAATCTCAGGAATATAGTTTACGTCGCCTGGGCAGAGGTTCCATTTCTTGTCTAGAGAAAACCAGCGTGCATAGCGGAAGGAGTCTAGATAATAGACTTTAGGACGGACTTTTTTTTGCTTATTTAGTGTGGTAAACTGGCTTGCCCATGATTGTTTTTGGCCAGCAGAAGCATGCAGGTCCTTACAATAATAGTTCACTCGCTCTTCTATCTCCTTGAAGTCTGGTCGCAAGGAAATATTGGAGAGAATGTGCGTTCTTCTCCATCGCAGCCAAGCGGCAGGCAAGCAAAGTTGCCAATAACTGTTGGCGAAATACCATATTTTCGCATTTTTACCGCTAAATAATCTCATACTTCAGTCTTGCAGATTAACTGTTTTGATTTGCTTGTCTTTTAAGCCATTCTTCCTTTGTTCTCTTCCAACGGTTATGGCTCCAAAGCCACAGATGAGGGGTTTCTTTGATCATGAGTTCAAGTTTCTGGGCATAGAGGTCTGTCAGTTCCCAATCAGGTATTTGCTTGACAGGCTTTTCGGTCAGTGGCTTGAATTCACAAGTATAATATCCTCTCTTTATTCTTTTTACATCACCGTAATAAACCAGCGCATCTACCTGTTTTGCAATCTTTTCTGTGCCAGTAAAAACAGGAGTTTCCCGGTTCAGGAAAGATGTAAAATGATGTATGCTGTTCCATTTTGGAGCTTGGTCGGATATGAAGCCGATAATGGTTTTCTGCTTTGCTCTTCGTAGCTCTATAATTCTGCGAAGCGTTTCTTTCATTGGAATGCACTCACCTCCAAACTGGTTCCTTATTCGTAAGAAAAGCTGGTCGAAAGCCTTGCTGTAAAGTGGGTGATAGATTTGTGCACAGAGCATGTCTTGGGGTGCCCAGTAAGGAAGGGAGGCAACCCATTCCCAGTTGCAGTAATGTCCCAAATAAACGAAACAGAAGTTTTTCCCTTCACGTTCCATGCGCTCATTGATCTCATCTATTCCTTTGATAACCATACGTTTCTTCATCTCGTCCTTAGAGATGGTAAACTGCTTGATGTTCTCTGCCACATAGTCACAGAAGAAATGGTAAAAGCCCTTTTCTATCTTTAGAATCTCTTCTGCATTTTTTTCGGGAAATGAGCCAATAAGGTTTTTGTGGACTACCTTTCTTCGGTATCTGATGACGTAATAGACGAGTAGGAATAAAACATCAGAGATTGCATAGAGCACCCTCATCGGAAGACGGGAAAAAAGAGACCAGACGCCTCCTATGATGTAATATCCTATGCTCATTTTAAAAAGGGTTGTACTTTTTCAATAATATCTTTTGGGGAAATTAAATGAAGGCAGGCGTAATCACCACGTAAACAAGGCTTGTTTCCGTAGATGGAACATGGGCGGCATGGTAAATCCAGCTGCATGGCATTTTTTGTATCTTGTCCCCATCCCATAAAACCTGCAAACGGATGGGTTGCTCCCCAAATGGAAACAACAGGAGTTCCTACTAAAGAAGCGATGTGCATATTGGCTGAATCCATAGAGACCATGACATTCAATTGGTTCATCAGCTCCAGCTCTTCCTCTTGTTTCAACTTTCCTACTACAGATTCTGCACCAGGAATTTCTTTTTCCCATTTCTCCAGGATTTCTCTCTCTTTCTTTCCTCCACCAAACAGAAATACCTTATTCTTAGGGTTTTCTGCCAGTAGTCTTACTACTTCCTGCATTTTATCCAGAGGGTAAATCTTTCCCTGATGAGCAGCAAAAGGCGCTATACCTATCCAGTTTTCTCCTTCATCCTCGGCTTGACGAGGCATGCGCATAGGATGGTATTCTAATGTGATAGGAAACCCTAATGCCTTAAGAACATCGGCATATCGCTGGAAAGAAGTCTTGAGTTGCTTTTTCTCTTTATTCTCTTCTCGTGTCAGAGCCTTTTTCTCTTCACGCCCTTTTTCAATATGAGACACGGGGATGCCACGGAGCCAGAAGAAGAAACGTAAGACTTTGGTGCGTAGCACATCATGCAGGTCAGCGATGTAGTCATATCCTTCGGCAGTCAACTCACGGTATAGGCGGTAAAGCCCGAACAGACCTTTGTAATCATTTAGGTCGACTCCCCGGAAAGTTACATTTTCTGGTAAGTGCTGGAAATAAACTGCCATTCTTTTCCTGCTCAATACCGTTATCTGGTGCTGAGGATATTGCTCAGCAAGCGACGACACCACAGGTGCTGTCATGACGACATCACCAAGAGCTGAGAAACGAATGAGCAAAATATGCGCCATTATTTCTTTCCGTAAAGTACAGGATTTAGGTTCGGATCGTTATACATCTTCATCTGCTTGTAGACTTTCATGTATTTCTTTCCGTCTTCAATGTCTGCAATCAGCTGGTCTATGGCTGATGAAAGATCTCTTTGCTGTTCCAAAAGAACATTCAGCTTCTTCTCGCACTGGGCATGATGCTCTGGAGTTACGTCTGTACGATTAACCTCCTCGTTCATGTGGTAAATCTTAAGTGCCAGAATAGAGAGGCGGTCAATGGCCCATGCAGGGCTTTCCGTATTGATGGTTGCATCGGCTGCTACTTCAATGTCTTTGTATTTATCCAAGAAATAGCTGTCAATCAGTTCTACCAGATCGGTACGGTCCTGATTTGATTTATCAATTCGGCGTTTTAATGTGAGTGCTTCCACAGGATCAATGTTTGGATCTCTAATGATGTCTTCAAAATGCCATTGAACAGTATCAATCCAATTCTTCAAGTAGAGGAAATACTCGATGCTCTTCACTTCATATGGATTTTGAATTGGGGTGTCCACATTGTCAGTCTTGTGATAATCGTTAATAGACTGGACAAAGATCGGTTTGCATAATTCTGTAAAAGTCATGTATAGTTCATTTATTAGTTAGTACTAATTGCAAAGATGCTGTTTTTTTTTCACATGACAAAATTTTTGCATGAATTTGAATTATGTATGCCGTTAATCTCATGGATTTGTTTTATATTTGCAAACGTGAAAATATTTATCAATTTATTAATAGTTTTCCCTAAGATTTATGAAAAAACAAATCATGACTTTGGCTGCTGGTGTTTTAGTAGCTAGTTGTGCATCTGGCGACTTGAAGCTCACCGAAAATAACATCGATGAGATTGTTGCTGCGATGACATTGGAAGAGAAGGCTGCACTTGTTGTAGGTGTAGGTATGGATAGTGGTGAAGAGGGTCTCTCTGCTACTATTGGTGCTCAGGCAGAATTGGTTCCTGGTGCTGCAGGTTCAACTCATGCTATTGCTCGTTTGGGTATTCCTGCTACAGTTTTGGCCGATGGCCCTGCAGGTCTTCGTATTAACCCTACTCGTGAGGGTGACGAGAATACTTATTATTGTACTCACTTCCCAATTGGTACTTTGCTGGCTTCTACCTGGAACCAGGAATTGGTAGAGGAAGTAGGTAAGGCTATGGGTGAGGAAGTATTGGAGTATGGTGCTGACGTTCTGTTGGCTCCTGCTGAGAACATTCACCGTAACCCACTGAATGGTCGTAACTTTGAGTATTATTCTGAGGACCCTATCGTAGCTGGTAAGACTGCAGCTGCTTATGTTCGTGGTGTACAGGCTAACGGTGTAGGTACTTCTGTAAAGCACTTTGCTTTCAACAACCAGGAGACTAACCGTACCGGTAACGATGCTCGCATCAGCACCCGTGCTATCCGTGAAATTTATCTGAAGCCTTTCGAAATTACTGTTGCTGAGTCTGATCCTTGGACTATCATGACTTCTTACAACAAGATTAACGGTACTTATACCTCTGAGAGCGAGGATTTGGTTGAGACCATTCTTCGTGGCGACTGGGGTTACAAGGGTGTAGTTATGACCGACTGGTATGGTGGTAAGGATGCTGCTGCTCAGATGCATGCTGGTAACGATATGTTGCAGCCTGGTCGTCCTAGCCAGTATCACCAGATCATTGACGATGTTAACTCTGGTAAGTTGAAGATGGAAGACCTGGATCGCAATGTTAAGCGTATCCTGGAATTCATCGTTCGCACTCCACGCTTCAAGGGTTACAAGTACAGCAACAAGCCAAACTTGGAGGCTCATGCAGCTGTTACCCGTCAGAGCGCAAGCGAGGGTATGGTATTGCTGGAGAACAAGGCTAATGCACTGCCTTTGTCTGCTGACGTTAAGAAGGCTGCTCTCTATGGCGTTACTTCATACGACTTCATCGCAGGTGGTACCGGTTCTGGTAATGTAAACCGTGCATACACTGTATCTCTGCTTGACGGTTTGAAGAACGTAGGTATTTCTGCTGATGAGAACGTTGCAAAGGTTTATGCTGCATATAAGGAGAAGGTTGAGGCTGAAAAGGCTGCTAACAAGGATAAGAACCCTATGGCTGCATTCTTGCCACAGCCACTGCCTACAGAAATCGTTCCAGAGGCTGCTGACTTGGCTGCTGCTGTTGCTGCAAATGATGTAGCTATCATCACTTTGGGTCGTATCTCTGGTGAGTTCCTGGATCGTACCGAGGCTAACTTCAACCTGTCTAAGGAAGAGAAGGAAATGATTCAGAAGGTAAGTGCTGCTTTCCAGGCTGCTGGTAAGAAGTGTATCGTAGTTCTGAACATTGGTGGTGTTATCGAAACTGCTTCTTGGAAGAACATTCCTAACGCTGTATTGCTGTCTTGGCAGGCTGGTCAGGAAGGCGGTAACTCTGTTGCTGACGTACTGACTGGTAAGGCTAATCCTTCTGGTAAGCTGACCATGACTTGGCCTAACGATTTCAACGACCATGCTTCTAGCCAGAACTTCCCACGTGCAGAGAAGTTCCAGCTTGACCTGAGCACCTTCATGGGTACTGAGGCTGAGAAGAAGGACCCAGTTGCTACTTATGACTGGACAAACTACGAGGAAGGTATCTACGTAGGTTACCGTTGGTTCGACAAGCAGAACAAGGGTGTTTCTTACCCATTCGGTTACGGTCTGTCTTACACTACTTTCGAGTACAGCAATGCTAAGGCTGAAAGCAAGGACGGCAAGGTTACTGTTACTGTTGACGTAAAGAACACTGGTGCTGTTGAAGGTAAGGAAGTTGTTGAGCTCTATGTTGCAGCTCCTGCTGCTGACATGGATAAGCCAGTAAAGGAATTGAAGGCTTATGCTAAGACTAAGTCTTTGAAGGCTGGTGAGTCTCAGACCATCACTTTGACTGTCAATGCTATTGACTTGGCTTCATTCAGCGAAGAGGCTAGCGCATGGGTAGTTGAGGCAGGTACTTACAAGTTCATGGTTGGTGCTTCTAGCCGTGACATCAAGGCAACTGTTGAGGCTGAGGTTGCTGCTGACACCAAGAAGGTGAATGCAGCTCTGAAGACTGCAGAATTCATTAAGTAAATCCTATATGAAGGACGGCAGGGAGAAGTCTCTCTGCCGTCTTTTTTTGTTTTATGACCATAGAAGAACACCCTTTACAGCCTTTTTTACCAGATAACGGTACGATTTTGTTCCTTGGTAGTTTCCCTCCACCCAAAGCACGTTGGAGCATGGAGTTTTTTTACCCGAACTTCATTAATGACTTTTGGCGTATCATGGGGCTGATTTTCTTTGATAACAAGGATTATTTTATTCTTCCAGGTTGTAAAAAGTTCGACAAGCAGCTTATAGTAGCCTTTGCTAATAAACAGGGGTTGGCATTTTATGATACGGCCTCTAAGGTAAATCGTTTAAAAGATAATGCCAGTGATAATTTTCTGGAGATTCTTGAGCCTACAGACATTGGCAGATTGTTGGCTAAGATGCCTTCTTGTAACCGCTTGGTTACTACAGGAGGAAAAGCCAGCGAGGAATTGTTACGTCAGGTTAATTTGAATGCGTCTGCGCCACTTGAAAGAATGCCTTTAGTGGGTGAATTTGTCTCATTCCAGGCTTGGGGGAGATACATGCAGTGGTGGAGAATGCCTTCGTCGTCTAGAGCCTATCCTTTATCTTTAGATAAAAAGGCCGCACAATATGCTAAACTTTTCTAGTTTTTTCCTATCTTTGCGCTCATATTTTTTTAACCGCAAAGAACAATGAAACACTTGCAATTCAAACATGGTTTCTTTTTGCTATTGGCAAGTTTGCTTGCCCTTCCATCGCTGGCACAAGAGAAGAAACCAATGACTGTACAACAGGTACAGGATTTTCAACGAATGACTTTCAAAGCCATTTCTAATGATGGTAAATGGGTCATCTCTGTCATGGAACCTTGGCGTGGTGATGGCGACCGCAACGGTAACATTGCGCGTTTTACTGGTGATTCCGAAGCTAAGATTTATAATCAGAAGGGTGAACTGGTTAAATCCTTCAAGCCGATAGCAAATATCGCATTCAGCTCATCTTCTAAGTATGTTGTTGTCAGTACCAAGCAGAGCCTTGAGGAAAAAGAGGCTGAAGCCTTGAAACAGCAGAATGCCAAGAAAGGTGCAAAAGGAGGAAAAGGTGGTGATAACAAACCAATGAATCAGTTGCATATCTATACATTAGGTCAGCAGGTAGAGACTATAGATTCTGCACGTTCTTATAAGCTTGCCGATAAGACAGATTGGCTGGCCTACCAGACAGGAAAGAAGGATTCTACTCTTCATGTGCGTATGTTGGGTTCTGCCAATTTTGATATACCTTGTGTAACCAGCTATCAGTTTTCAAAAGAAGGTAAGATCCTTGCTTTCGTGACCAAGGGTGCTGGCTTGAATGGTCAGAAGGGTCTCTTCCTGTTTAAGTTGGGAGCTAAGGCACCAATCTGTATCAAGGAAACAAAAGAAGATATCTCTGGAATTACTTTTTCTGAAGATGAAAATAGTGTAGCTTTCACAACTACTGCAGATAAAGATAAGGCAGGTCACGGTGTCCAGACTTGGCTGTCTCAGAATACTCAGGAAGCCAAGTTGATTATCGACAAGAATCCTACTTGTGCGCCAAAGGGTTGGGTAAATAGCCCTAACGGAAGCCTGCGTTTCTCTAAAGACGGTTCTTATCTATTCTTTGGAACAGCTCCTGATGCACGTGAGAAAGATACCTTGATTCTGGCTTCTAATCGTCCTGAAGTTCAGGTTTGGAGTTGGAATGAGCCAGTTCAGTACACTGTTCAGGATTTTGGAAAGGCTCGCGATGCACGTAAGACCTATACTGCCATGTATGAAATTGCTACAGGAAGTCAGAAGCAGCTGGCTACCAAGGCACTTCCAGACGTGTCTATGGTCGATGATTCAAAGGCAGAATGGGCTATTGCTTCTACCAGTGAGCCTTATTCTGTAGAAAGTATGTGGAGAGGACGTACACGCAGTGATATCTATTTCATGAATTTGAAGACGGGTGAGAAGAAGGAAGTTGCCAAGGCTTCTTATACCCGTTATCGTTTATCACCTACCGGTAAGTATGCGTACGCTTATGTAGATATGGACTCTACTTATGTGACCATTGATGTGAAGACAGGCCAGAAGTACGTTATTTCTACTCCAGCAACTTTTGCTGCATGGAATGATACCAATGATGTTCCTGATTATCCAGGTAGCTACGGTGTGGCAGGATGGACCGCCGATGACGAAGCTCTGTTTATCTATGATAAATATGATATCTGGAAGTTTTCTCCTACAGGTGCAGTAGCACCGGTAAACATGACCTTGAATGGCCGTTCCCAGAACCTGACTTACAGACTGATTTCTTTGAAGGAGTCTGCCATGAGAGGTGGTGATCCTATTGATTTGAAGGAAACTCAGTTGCTTTCTGCCTTTAATCAGGTTACCAAAGGATATGCTTATTATCAGACTTCTTTCAAGAAGCCAGCTGCCCCTAAGTTCCTCATGGGAGGTGAGTATATGTTATCTACTCCATCGAAGGCAAAAGAGGCTAATACCGTAATGTTCACCAAGGAAACCTACGAGTACTTCCCTGATATTTACGTGAGTGACTTAGCATTTAAGGCACCTGTCCAGATTACCCACGAGGTGGATCAGCAAGATCCATACATCTGGGGTACTACAGAACTGATTTCCTGGGTTACCCCTAAGGGTGTGAAATGCGAAGGTGTTATCTATAAGCCTGCTAATTTTGATCCGAATAAGAAGTATCCTATGATGGTCAACTTCTATGAGACAAACTCAGAGACTCTTTACAGTTACCATCAGCCACAGCCTCATCGCTCTACACCAGATTATCACTTGTATAATTCACACGGTTATATTGTATTCAACCCAGATATCCATTATACAGACGGTCATCCTGGAGAGAGCTGCTATGACTGTGTCATGAGTGGTATTGACAAAGTTCTGGAAGGTGGCTATGTAGATGAGAAGAGAATAGGTGTAGCCGGTCACAGCTGGGGTGGTTATCAGACAGCTTATCTGGCAACCCGTACTGACCGTTTTGCCGCTATAGAGAGTGGTGCTCCTGTAGTCAATATGTTCAGTGCTTATGGCGGTATCCGTTGGGGATCGGGTATGGCACGTGCTTTCCAGTATGAACATGGACAGAGTAGAATTGGCAAGTCTATCTGGGAGGCTCCAGAACTCTATAAGGAGAATTCTTCATTGCATAACATGGATAAGGTGAAAACTCCAATCCTTATCATGCATAATGATACAGACGGTCATGTGCCTTGGTACCAGGGAATAGAGTTCTTTGTAGCTCTCAAGCGTCTCAGTAAGCCAGCATGGATGCTGAATTACACAGGTGAACCACATTGGCCGGTCAAGATGGCTAACCGTGTGGATTTCCAGACTCGTATGTTGCAGTTCTTCAATCATTATCTGAAGGGTGAGGCAGCTCCAAAATGGTTGACCGAAGGTATCAAGGCTGTAGACCAGCCTTATGAATTAGGATATTAAGAAGTTAATGAATCCGCTGAAGACATTGTGGGTGTGGGTGTGCAGATTCCGTAAGCGAAAAGGTTACGGAGTGCACTCCCCATTTGCATTTTATCTGATACGTGCGGTCATTAACGAGAAAGAGGCCTATTATGCCTATTCGGAACTGAAGAAACAGCGAAAGGGAAAATCTGTTCTTCCAGAAAAGGTGGACAGACTCTTGTTCCGTTTGTCAAACTATATCCAGCCAGCAACCATCGTTCAAGTGGGAGATAAGTATCCTTTGTCGGTAGAGTATATGAAGGAAGGGTGTAAAAGTGCATCTTTATTTATGCTTGGAGCAGAAGAGATGCCGGAAACTGCCTTGGAGGCTGCCTTGAAGGAAAAACCGCTGGGACTTTTACATTTGACAGATGCTTCAAATAATCGGGAATGGTTTGAAACAGCATTGAAACATACTTCAGAGAATACACTTTTTGTCATTGAAGGAATCCATAGCGGGCATGACAAATGGACATGGTGGAAAGAAATCCAGCAGCGTGAAGAAGTTGGCATAACTTTTGACTTGTATGAAGTAGGTTTGATATTTTTTGATAAATCTAAGCAAAAACAGCATTATAAAGTAAATTTTGTCTGACCATGAAGATATATACCAAAACTGGTGATGAAGGAATGACAAGCCTTGTGGGAGGTGAGCGTGTCTCTAAGACACATATTCGTGTAGAGTCTTATGGAACTATCGATGAGCTTAATTCACAGATAGGACTGTTGTCGGCTTATGCCGAGGAATTCCTTCCTGCCGAAGATCCTGATGTCCTGTTACTGGAGATGATACAGAACCATCTTTTTGTCATAGGCAGTTACTTAGCCACTAATACAGAGAAGCGTGAGCTCAGAGAGAAAGCTATTCTTACTCCTTCTGCGGTGGAAAAGTTGGAGCAGGCCATTGACCGCATTCAGGAAACCTTGCCACCATTCCGGGCATTCTTACTTCCTGGTGGAGGTATTGCAGCATCACAGGCACACGTGTGCAGAACAGTATGCCGTAGGGCAGAGAGAATCATTCTGGCATTGAACCAGGAAGTGGAGGTAGAGGAATTGGTTAGACAATATGTCAATCGTCTTAGTGATTATCTTTTCATACTGGCCAGAAAGTTGAATATAGCTTCTGGAAAAGAAGAAAAAAAATGGGATATTACTTGCAAATAAAGTAATTTATATTACTTTTGCCGCCCAAATAGAAAAAACAAATAAAAGATAGGAGGAAAACACATGTATTGGACATTGGAATTGGCATCAAAACTAGAAGATGCACCTTGGCCAGCAACCAAGGATGAGTTGATTGACTATGCTCAGCGCTCTGGTGCTCCTTTGGAGGTTATCGAGAACCTGATGGAGATAGAAGACGAGGGTGAAATTTATGAAACCATCGAAGATGTGTGGCCAGATTATCCTACAAAAGAGGATTTTTTGTTCAACGAAGATGAGTATTGATCTTCATCCCCTCAAAGGAATTAAATAAGGAATAAATAATAAGTGAGGTAAACATTCAGGTGTTTGCCTCACTTTTTTTCTCTAGTCAGGAAAAAATATTTCCCTAGTTAGCCAGCAATATTACACGGGTTATTGGCCTTCACTTAGGACCAGTGCTCGCCTTCATTTATGACAGACCTTGGTCATAAGTGATGACCAAAAAAAGGGCAAGAGAGAGGTGGGCTTTAACAACTAACAGTTAACAATAAGAACAGCACTGCCAGTCTTTTTTACAGAAAATATGAAAGGAGTTTTAATATACCTATTTATATATAGATTATTCTTGTCTTCTACTGGCACTATTTTCCTTATTGTTAATTGTTAGATGTTAGGAAAAACTGGCAGTAACATACAGAAAATAGCACACTAATTCTACCGTTAACCTTTTGTGTATCAGTAAAAATAGCACACTAATTACTTTTTGAATTAGTGTGCTATTTTAATTCTTTGGAGTTTTTCAGAACGCCATTTTTTTGCCATAAATTCGCATCTGTATTCCAAAAATTATTTTTTTATGACACATCAGAACTATACCCCAATTCAGTTGTGCTACATGGACTCCAAAGTAAGCACAACAGTAAAGCCCCTGACCGCCACAGTGTTTAGGGAGCTGACCCGCAGTACCTTCACAAAGGACATCATGAAGGAGATTGAAAGCGAAACTGACGAAGAGAAGAAGAATCTGCTGAAAGGTAAACTCATGCCCGCATTCTTCGCTTGCCAGATGCCAGAAGACAGACACAGACCTTCCGAGAAAGAGGGAAATGTAAGACCTAGCGGACTCTGCCTGCACGATTTTGACCACATGAATACCGATGTGCGTCAATTCTATGAGCAGAATCTGGCTGGTAAGGAAGAGGAGAAGGGCATCATGCTGGCACATGTTACTCCTAGAGGACAAGGTCTCAGACTGGTAACCCGCATGAAGGCTGGTGAGACAGTGATGCAGTGCCAGCATCGCATGGCTGCAGAACTGGGCCTGACTGCCGATGAGTGCGTGAAGGACCTTACCCGCCTCTCGTTCATTCCTTCGCAGGCGTACATGCTCTATGTCAATGACCAGATGTTCTCTCTGGAGGCGCCAGAAGAACCTGTAGCAGAAACGAAGGTAGTACAGAAGGAAATCCCAGATTTCCCAGAGGTGGCACCCAATATGGCCCAGATACTGGACTTCCAGGGTGTGAAATACAGTGACATCATTCAGGAGCTGCTGCAGAGACTGGCCACCGGTGGTTCTCCTCGTGAGGGAGAACGAAACAGTGACCTGTATGCCCTGGTACGTGAGCTGAGACACTGTACCCAGTACAACTTTGAGCTTACCCGTCAGCTTGTGGTTCCTTATTTCTCCGACTTGAGTGATCAGGAGATCAGAAAGACCATCAATTCCGCCATTAACACCACTGGCCGTACCATGACTCCTACCATGCTGGGCATTCTCTCGCAGCTCAAGAGTGAACAGACCACCGTGGAAGACAGCCATGAGACAGAGTATCCGAAACTGCCGAAGCTGCCAAAAGTGATAGGGGATATCCTGAAACTATACCCTAAGCATATCCATAAGCAGGTACTGCTGTCTTGTCTCCCTATCCTGGGAATTTACGGTACGCACGTTAGATTCCGCTATCTGAATAACCGACCGAATTCTCTCAGCTTCATGACCGCCGTTGTGGGTAAGAGCGGTAGAGGAAAGGCCTTTGTCAAGCATGAGTATGACCTGCTCACTGGTATCCTGAAAGAGTGGGACAAGCAGGAACGTGAAAAAGCCAATGCGTACCAGCGAAAGATGACCCACCGCAAGGAAGGTGAAGAGTTCCCAGAGGATCCACGCCCCAAGATTCGTCTGTTTTCCGATGACATGACCACTAGCATCATGCTGGAATATCTGGACAATCTGGAAGGAGAGCATGCCTTGCAGTTTACAGAGGAGGTCATCAGACTGGTAAAAGCCCGAAAGAGCCGTTTCTCCGATAATGACGACCTGTACTGTAAAGCCTATGACAATGCCCAGGGCGGCAAGGAATCAAAGAGCCTGCAGACAAGAAACATCCAGATAGACATTTTCCTGAATTGCCTGTTTGCCGGTACATTCCATGCCATGCATGAGCTTTATAATAATCCCGAAGGTGGACTGAACAACCGTATGATCTATGCTATTCTTCCAAGCCAGAGAACCAGGGGAATTCCTCGCTATGAAGATCCTTCTCCGGAGTTGCAAAAAGCTATTGACGACATGACCATGAAGCTTTGGGTGGCAGGAACGCTGGAGGAAGAGGAAGGAATGGAAATTACAGACTACAAGAAAGTGCGTCAAGGCAAGCGCGAGTTCAGTTTTCCGTTTCTGGACAAGGTCATTAGCAAGTGGATAGACAAGTGTGACGATGAGGATGACGAAAACCCTGATGATACCTGGAGAGAACTGGCCAACCGTGCTGCCTGCACCGGTTACAGAGCGGGTGTACTGGCATGGTTCCTCTGGGGAAGACCTACCGACAAGAAGACGCTGAAATATGTGCAGGATTTTGCCATCTGGGTAGCAGAGTCAGCTCGTGTAGGCGTGTATAATTTCTGCGGCAATGAATATGATGCGCTGAATGAGCAGAGCCACCTCCAGCCAAAGGTCCGTCAGACCAAGAACAAGAAGCTCTTCTCTGTCCTGGGACAAGAGTTTACGGTGAGCGATGTCATCAATATCCGTCTGCAGAATGGAGACTCCACCCATGTAGACATGATCATCAGCAGATGGGTAGCCGATGGCCTGATTCAGAGAGTGGGCAACAAGAGATTTGTAAAAACAAAGCAGATAGCATAAAAAAAGGAAGTTTAACCACGGGCTCTGTCGCTTCTTTTCTGTATCTTTGCAAGTATCAATGGCAGAAGGGCGGCAGGCCCACACTAAAACATAGCATATATGAAAACTTGGTCATTAAAAGAATTATATAAAAGACTGGATTGGGCAGCAGGAGGACTGGATGCCAAGCAGCTGGATGCCCTGGATGGGAAAGCCTACAATGAACTGCTGCTGCAGAAGGCAGAGCACATGTTCTCCAATGGTCGATACAGTACTTATACGGAAATGAGTCTGGAAATGTACATAGACCCAGAGGTAGAGACGGCCCTTCATGACCTGAGCCAGATAGCTGAGCTCACAGCCGATGAGCGTATCAAGCTTTCCTTCTACCAGGATTTGAAGTCGTTCTGCTTTCCGCTTTTCCGCCAGAAATCCATAGACCTGACTCAGGCTCCTTTCTGCTTCAGCCAAGGTTCATTCAATATCATGAACAAAGAACTGCGAGGTTTTCTGTATGAAACATCGTATGTGCATCTGGCTGCCGTTTTATGCGATGCCCTCATAAATGGCTACTGGCAAGACGCGGAACTGAAAGACACCATTGTGCAGAACCGTCTTTCCGATGCGCTTTCATTTGGTTTTCACTTTAAGGAAGGAGATGAGGAGAAAAAACGCAAGGAACTGGATGAGCTGATAGACCAGATCTTTACCACCGAGAACCATCTGGAAGTGGGCAAGCGACTGGGTCTTACTCCGCAGGCACAGGCTATCTATGACATGACAGATACCTTTATCTGCAAGGAGTATTACTATAGTCAGGTGGATTTTGCCAAGGAAATGGATCTCTGGCTGCAGAAAAACTGGAACGATGAGGAGCCTCATGAACTTCTTGTCAAGGAACTGGATGCATGTGCACAGCGCCATGATGTAACCTTTGTGGACAAGTCGTCTACCATTACCTACATGTTGTACGACCTTTTGGGAATGCGTATGTTCCCGGATAGTGAATATGACGATGTAGACGATGAATTTCTGGAAGATGATTTCTAACAACTAACAGTTAACAATAAGGAAAACACACCCATGCAAGATGAACGCCTTATATATTTAAAGCGTGAACAGGACGCGAGCCGCAGTGTGGGGCGTCCCTTGCGAAATCCTTTTCACCATCGGGAAACAGAAGAGGATTTCTGCCGGAGAGCCCGCATAGTAGTAGAGCGTTACTATGACTCATCGCCAGAGAACACAAAGAAACCTTTTGTGCTCCCTGGTGGTGTACGCATGGGGAAAACCACCTTTTGGGCCTTCATTTTCTATTTTTACACGAAGAAGTACCCTGAGTCGGCTGAAAAGCTTTTCTGCCCGATATTCCCAGAGTTGGAACATCCGTTGATGGACAATAACCTGGATCATTTTCTTCAGATCCTGAAAAGACTGCATACCACAGGTGCTGTTGGTGACAGACCGGCTACGCTCAAGGTTGTAAAAGCCTTGGAGGAAATGAGAGGCTTGGGTTCACTTCATGATCTTTCCCAATATTCGCAGGGCTGCCAGCGAAATCTGGAAAAATACCGGCATCTGTACCAAACCGTACTGAAATGCTGGCTAGAGGCAGCATGATGAAGGAACTACTGTAGAGAAATATCCTTGATCTCGTCTATCTCTACCAACTTGTTCACTATGGCATAGATGGTGAGTCCCGCAGCGGAATGAATCTGGAGCTTTTTGGCTATATTCTTCCGGTGAGTCAGGACTGTATGGATAGAAATAAACAGTGTTTCTGCTATTTCTTTGTTTGCCATTCCCTTAGCCACACATGCTACAATTTCCTTCTCTCTTTTTGAAAGCCCTTCTTCATCGGCAGGGAGATCCTCTTTTATTGTGGCGTTTTTAGAGACTTCATGCTCCAATTGACTTACGGCTGGAATAAAAAGCTTGTTCTCTATGGCATTGTGCTGAGCCAGATCCTTTTCCGTGGTAAAGATGTCGAACAAGACAGAATAGAAGGTATTATTGTCTGCCTTGGTAGGGTAATACGTAATGATGATGTTCTTAAGTTCCTTCAGTTTCTCATCTATGTCATCATGGTGGCTGGCAAAGACGTGAATATTGAAGTTCTTCTGCATCTTGTTTTCCAAGAGCGCTTCAACATATGGAAAAACACGCTCATTTTCATAGTTCATGTGAACCCGTACTCCTTCAATGTATGCGTCAAAGAACTTTAGAATGAGAAAAGCTATCTCGTTGTTTTTAGAACAGTCAATGCTTTCTATCAGCTTTCTTCTGATATTAGGAAATTTAAAATCAAGAAAATAGGAATGGGCATTTTTCAGGTAAGTCATTAAAGTGGGAATGTGCAGTGTCCGGATCATGCCCGATGAAACTTCAAGACCTTCATCGGCCAGGAAATTAACTACATCTAGAAATGTTTGAGTTTCTACTCCACTGTCTTCGCAAACTTCTGCCACAGTCTTGTCTCCAAAACCAAGCGAGAGGCCAAACCGGCTCATTACCTGTAACAGGGTGTAGTTACGGGTAATAACTGTGCTCATTTTATCACTACTTTTATAACTCATTTTCCTTCTCTGGATTTCGCTTGCAAAATAAATACATTTTCATTAAGTATGCAATACCCATAAATGGGGAATTTTTCTGTTTTTTTTACTATGTTGCAGGTATTGTATGGAAGAGCACATGTCCTTACCTTTGCACCATAGAATTATTTTGTTAGTTAGTTGATGAAATTTCCTGCTCCTGCGTGATGCCGGAGCAGGAAATATGCTTTTAAACTAGTTAAAAAGTATTTCTCTTTGGCTCATATAGGTTTTTTCGTTAACTTTGCAGCGTTTTTGTAAACACGACAAGGGTGCCCGTTAATGATTAACAGAAAAAGACAATATATCAGCCTTTTACTGCTTGCTGTTTACGCATTCTTCTTTGCGTCAAACAACTTCTTTTATCATTCGCATTATCTTGCGGACACAAAGGTTGTGCATTCACATTTGTGGGGTAATAAAGCTCATAGCCATACCACTGCACAAATTCAAGCCATTGATTTATTCAATACTGCCGTTTATGAAAAGGGGGAAACGCTTTCTGCTCCTCAAAAGCTGGCGGTACACCAGACTGTGAAGAATCAGACAACCCTGTTCTGTGTTCTTCTTTCCTGTTCTGTCTGGACTTTCTCACTACGTGGTCCTCCTTCCTTGACTATACTTGCATAATTTATAGAGAATCAGCCACTTGTGTAAGTGGCGGAAGAATTGCGTATAGTCAACATTAAAACATTTTTATTTTTATGAAAAAGAATTGTTATGCCATTTTCATGGCAGCAATCCTGACATGTAGCTGTGCAGGTAATGTACAGCAGAACAAGGAAGAAGTAACTTATCAAGGGAATACAGTAACAGTAGATTTAGAATCTCCAATATTGCCAAAACTGAATTACGCTACATTGGCAGAACAGCCTTTCAGCAATGAGTTCCGTACTGTAGGAACAGTTCAGGCAGAAACGGGTCATTTTGCAGAGGTAAATGTACCTTTTGATGGTCGTGTAACCCGTTCGCTGGTAAGCCTAGGAACAAAAGTAAGTGCAGGACAGACACTTTTTGAGATGTCTTCTCCTGATTTCCTGGAAGCATCGAAGGCTTATCTTCAGAATGTGAAGATCTTTGAAAAGGCAAAGGCAGATTATGAACGTAAAAAGGTATTGGTAGAGCATGGCATCACCTCAAAGAAGGAACTGGAAGAGGTGCTGGTAGAGTATGAGAATGCCCGTCAGGACATGGAGGCTTCTGCTGCTACAATCCGTGCTTATGGCAATGATCCTGCCAGTGTGAAAATGGGACAGAACATGCGTATTGTGGCTCCTATCAGTGGTGAGGTGGTATATAATGGGGTAACCGTAGGTGCCTTTACCAAGGCTGACAGTGATCCGTTGATTACTATTGCCGATTTAAAGAAGGTGTGGGTCAATGCCCTGATCAAGGAGCGTTTCATAGGTACTGTAGTGAAAGGTGGACAGGCAGAAATAGTGCCAGAATCAGGTGTAGGTGAGCCTATCATGGGGCAGGTCATCAATGTGGGTAATATGGTAGATGAGGAAACCCGTTCTGTGCAGGTTGTCATCAGCTGTGACAATCAGAATCTGCTTCTCAAGCATGGAATGTATGTTTCTGTTCATTTCCTTTCAGAACAGCAGAATGCCATTGTCGTACCATCTACAGCAGTGTTCCAAGGCGAAGAAAACAGCTATGTCTTTGTCTGTACCGACCAGAAGAACGTCTTTGAAAAAAGACAGGTGGAACTGGGTGGAAACAATGATGACAATTCGCAGATCTGCATCAAGAATGGCCTGAAGGCTGGAGAACGTATCATTACGGTTGGCGGACTTTACCTGAACAACTAAGCCATGGAGAAATTAATGGGTCTTATTCTAGAAAGGAGATGGCTGATAGCCACTGCCTTTCTGCTGATTTCTGCCTTTGGTGTATATAGCTGGCAGCAGCTTTCCATTGATGCTTATCCTGATATTGCAGATACTACTGTACAGGTGGTAACTCAGGTTCCAGGATTGGCTGCCGAGGAAATGGAGCAACAGATTACTATTCCTCTGGAACGCGCCTTGAATGGTATGCCGAACCTGGAAATGATGCGAAGCACCAATACCTTCGGTATCAGTACCATTATGCTGGTTTTCAAGGATGGAACGGAAGATTACTGGGCAAGACAACGAGTTACGGAACGTATCAATGGTGTGGATCTGCCTTTCGATGCAGCTCCGGAGTTGAACCCTCTTACTTCTCCTACCGGTGAGGTCTATCGTTATATTCTGAAGAGTGACAACCATTCTTTGCGTGAACTGACAGACCTTAACAAATGGGTAGTCATTCCTCGTCTCACCCAGATTTCTGGTGTGGCCGATGTAAGTAACTATGGCGGTATTACTACCCAATATCAGCTGGAGATTGATCCCGATAAATTAAGCAAGTATGACATCTCATTGGGAGATGTAGAAGAATCCATCAACCAGAACAACAGTAATGCAGGTGGCAGTACCCTGGTGCGTGGTGACCAGAGCTATGTGGTTCGTGCCGAAGGATTGATTTCTGATCTGAAAGATATGGAAAATATCGTGGTCAAGAATGTGGGAGGAACCCCTGTCTACCTGAGTGACTTGGGTACACTGCGATATGGAAACCTGGAGCGAAAAGGTATCATGGGTTATCTGGACGATGAAACGGATAATCGTGATGGTGTGGAAGGCATTATTCAGATTTTGCGTTACAACAATCCGTCTGAAGTATTGGATAAAGTGCATTCTGCAGTAGATGAACTGAATGCGGATGTGCTGCCACATGGTGTGAAGATTTATCCTGTGCTGGACCGAACTAATCTGGTGAACGCCACATTGGATACTGTATCGCATACCCTTTTCTTCGGTATGATTCTGGTTATCATTGTACTGCTCATGTTCCTGGGCAGTCCTCGCAGTGCCTTGCTGGTGGCTATTACCATTCCTATTTCGTTGCTGATAGCTTTCATCTTGATGCATTTGACAGATATTCCTGCAAACCTGCTTTCACTGGGCGCTATCGACTTCGGTATTCTGGTGGATGGAGCTATTGTAATGACAGAGACTATTTTGAAGAAACGCGAAGATTATCCTGACCGCCCACTAGACAAACATGACATACACAAACGTGTGCTTCAGGTTGCCAAACCTATCTTTTTCTCTACTTTGATTATCATCACGGCTTACATGCCGCTCTTTGCTTTTGAGCGAATAGAGAAAAAGATGTTTACCCCTATGGCCTTTACTGTCGGTTATGCGTTGGCAGGTGCTTTGCTGGTAGCATTGGTGCTTATTCCAGGTATGGCATACGCTGTTTATCGCCGTCCTCAGAAAGTTTTCCATAACAAGACCATTGAGCGTTTGACCAAGAACTTCAGCCAAATGACGTCTGTGCTGATGGAGCGTCCTAAGATTATTCGCAATACCATTGTTGGCGTCTTGGCGGCAGTGCTTGTATTGGGCTTTTTGGTGGGTAAGGACTTCTTGCCAACCCTGGATGAGGGCGGTATCTGGATACAGGTGCAGACTCCTCCAGGATTATCGCTGGAACGTTCTGCTCAGATGGCAGATACTTTGCGGCATACCTTGAAGAAGTTTCCAGAAGTTACCTATGTGATGACACAGGTGGGGCGTGATGATGAAGGTACTGAGGCTTTCTCTCCATCACACATAGAGTGTTCAGTGGGTTTGAAGCCTTATTCTGATTGGGATACAGGTCGCAATAAGGCAGAACTGGTAGAAGCTATGTCCGAGGAGCTGTCGCACATGCCTGGTTATAAGGTTGGATTCTCACAGCCTATTATTGATATGGTTATGGATCAGATGGCTGGTTCGCACTCCGATTTGGCAATCAAGGTCTATGGACAGGATCTGGAAAAGACCCGTGAGATTGCCAATCAGGTTGTTTCGCTGGTAACAGGCATTGAGGGTGCTGCAGACGTCGTTATCGACCAAGAACCACCATTGCCTCAATTGAAGATTACAGCAAATCGCGATGCAATTGCACATTACGGCTTGAATGTAGCCGATGTGGCCGATTTGATTGAGGTTGCTATCGGAGGAAAAGCCATTTCACAGGTATTTATAGGTAGTAGGGTATATGATGTGACTTGCCGTTATAATGAAAGTTCGAGAGATACTCCAGAGCATATCGGACAGTTGATGCTGACTTCCAGCAATGGTGCACGCATTCCATTGTCTGCAGTTACCAATATTGAGACATCGCTTGGTGCCAGCTCCATCATGCGTGAAATGGGCAAGCGCTACCTGACAGTGCGTTTGAACCTGCGAGGACGTGACCTGACTTCATTCTTGAACGAAGCACAGAGTCGCATAGAAAAAGAAATCGTATTTGATCATACAGAGAACCAGATTCAGTGGGATGGACAGTTTGCCAACCAAAACCGTGCTTATGCACGATTAGGTATCATCATTCCGTTTGTCTTGCTTTTCATGTATATTCTGCTGTTTGGAGCGTTTGGTGACTATCGTCAGGCAGGCCTTCTCATTGCCATGCTTCCATTAGCATTGCTGGGAGGTCTCTTGGCATTGGTGTTACGAGGCATGACCTTCAATATCTCTTCAGCCGTAGGCTTCATCGCCCTGTTTGGCTTGACCATTCAGAATGGTGTCATCATGATTTCCCATATCAATGACTTGCGAAAAGCCGGAACACCACTGAAGGATGCTGTAGTCAAAGGAGCGTCACACCGACTTCGCCCAGTATTAATGACAGCTACAGTGGCAATCCTGGGTCTGATGCCTGCCTCTATGGCTTCGGGCATAGGTTCCGATGTGCAGCGTCCATTGGCAACTGTAATTGTTTATGGTCTGCTGTTCTCTACTATCATTACCTTGTTTATCTTGCCAACTCTTTATTACAAGATGGAGCAACACATAGCAAATAACACCAAGAAAGATGAAGAAGATTATTAATATTATCATATGTGTCCTGCTCCCACAGTTCATGCAGGCTCAATCCATCAGCTATGCTCAATTCATGCAAGCTGTAGTGGAGAAGAATACCAGTTATCTGGCAGAGAAGTACAATATTGACATTGCTTTGGCTAACCTGCAGGCTGCCAAGGTTTTCAATGATCCGGAACTGTCTGTAGACTACGGTAATAATCAGGATTGGTACATGCAGATGGGTCAGTCTCTGGAGGTAGGCCTGAGTTATGACCTCGATGTGTCGGGTGTACGAAAGGCCCGCATTCAAGCTGCTAAAAGTGAGAAGGAGGTTACAGAAGCCAGTGTGGCAGCCTATCTGAGCAGTTTGCGTCTTGAAGCAGCTCAGGCATGGGCTGAAGCTTGGAAACTACACAAGGATTGTGAGGTTCTGAGCGCCAATGTAGCAGACATGGTGCAGGTAGCGCAGAGTGACAGCATTCGCTTGGCTGTGGGCGATGTGGGAAGAACAGATGCAACCCAAAGCCGTCTGGAAGCTCAGACTTTACAGGGAGAACTCATCGCTTTGGAAGCAGAGTACTCCAATGCTTTGCTTGCGCTTTCTTTCCTTTGCGGAGGACAAACCATAACGGGTTTGGAAGGAGATGAATTGCCAAAAATGGCCAGCAATTATAAGGAAGAGGAGTTGTACAAACTGGCAGAAGCAAATCGTGCCGATCTGAAAGCTGCAGAACTTTCTCAGACACTTTCTGAGAACAACCTCAAGCTGGTAAAGGCAACTCGAGGAATGGAATTGAACTTGAATGTAGGTTATTCCTATAACACAGAGGTGCGTAATGAGATTGCTCCTGCACCAAAGTTCAATGGCCTGAGTGTAGGCTTTTCCATCCCACTCAAGTTCTCTAGTTTGAACAAGGGAGAGAAGATTGCAGCACAGCAGCAGGTTTTCCAGAGCCAGAAGTATTATGAGGCAGCTTGTATGCAGGTACATATGGAAGCTGCTCAAGCCTATACTGCCTTGTTGGCAGCTCAGAAAGTAATGCTGAAATATGATGAATCATTGCTGAAGGATGCCCGTGACATTGTAGACAGCAGGAAGATTGGTTACCAGAACGGTGAGAGCAGTTTGCTGGAACTGCTCACTGCACAGCAGACCTATCGCGATGTGATGCAAGGTTATTACGAAGCCTGCAGCAATCTTTACCAGTGTCAGGTGCAGATGCAGTATGCTGTAGGAATCCAGCAATAAGATTTATTTTTGAACCAGTTTATTATTAGAAAAAGTCCGTTTCGACGGACTTTTTTTTCTTTATAGGGAGTTGCCTCATTAGAAATTTTCATAGATAAAAAAAATAGACTAAATTTGCTTCGTTAAGCCTGATATCTATATTCATGAAAAAGATAACAACTTTATTTCTAGGTTTGATTCTGTGTTTACTCTTGCAAGCACAGGAGAAAACAAGAATAGCTTGTGTGGGTAATTCCATCACTTTTGGCTATGGAACAGCCAATCCAGAGACCGACTCTTACCCTTCTCAACTCCAGAAACTTATGGGCGAAAAGTATGAAGTGGGTAACTTTGGCCGTTCTGGTGCAACGCTGTTGAACCATGGACATCGCCCTTATATGCAGATGGAGGAATTCCAGCAGGCTATTGCTTTTAAAGGTGACATTGTGGTCATCCATTTGGGCGTGAACGATACAGATCCAAGAGATTGGCCGAATTATCGAGACGAATTCATTCCTGATTATATGGCCTTGATAGACTCTTTCAGGGTGGCACGTCCAGGTTGTCGTATTCTTATTGCCAAGATGAGTCCCCTGGGCGTTCATCACTGGCGTTTTGAATCGGGAACTCGCGACTGGCACGCAGAGATACAACTTGCCATTGAACAAATTGCCAAAAATAGTCAGGTAGAACTGATTGACTTTCATACACCGCTCTATTTTTATCCAAATTTAATTCAAGATAATATTCATCCTGTCAAGGAGGGCTTAGGCATTCTTGCAAACTATGTAAAGCAATGCATTACAGGAGATTTTGGCGGTCTGCAGGTTTCTCAGATGTATACTGACCATATGGTCATCCAGCATGGTCAGAAAGTAGATATTCATGGTTTGGCGAATGTAGGAGACAAGGTCACTGTATCCTTGTATAAAGAAAATGGGAAACTTGTCCAAACTGCATCTGCAACTGCTGATAATGTGGGAAAATGGTCGGTTCTGCTGGATCCAATACTTGCTGGTGGTCCGTATCGACTGCAGATGACTGATGGGAAAAGAAAAGTGGTTTACCGTGACGTGTTGGCAGGAGAGGTCTGGCTGTGCTCTGGACAATCTAATATGGCGTTCATGTTGAAACAGGATGTGGCAGCAGAGAAGGAAATACCTCTGGCGCATCATTCTCAAATCCGCTTTTATGACATGAAGGCTCGCTGGCTGACCAATGACGTGGAATGGGATGAATCGGTACTTGATAGTCTGAATAGACTGCAGTATTATCTTCCTGCAGCTTGGGAGACTTGTTCTCCGGAATCAGCTTCGGAATTCCCTGCTGTAGGGTATTATTTCGGAAAAATGCTGGCAGATTCTTTAAATGTTCCAATTGGCCTGATAAACAATGCCATCGGAGGAGCAGGTGCGGAAGCATACGTGGATAGAAAGACATTGGAAGATGAGTTTCCGGCTATCTTGAGAAATTGGACAGGCAATGATTTCATCCAGGATTGGGCGCGTGGAAGAGCTGCCAAGAACGTAGCCAAATCTTCTAACAAGTTCCAGCGTCATCCTTATGAACCTTGCTATTTGTATGAAAGTGGAATAGCTCCTTTACAGAATTATCCTATCAAAGGTGTTATATGGTACCAAGGCGAGAGCAATGCACACAATTGGGATACCCATACCAAGTTGTTCCAGTTGTTGGTGAAAAGTTGGAGAAGAACCTGGAATAATCCGGAGATGCCTTTCTATTATGTACAGTTATCAAGTTTGAACCGTCCTTCTTGGACATGGTTTAGAGATTCTCAACGTCGTTTGATGGATTTAGTTCCATATACAGGAATGGCTGTCAGTCATGATGTTGGTGATTCTTTAGATGTCCACCCAAGAATGAAGCAGCCTGTAGGACAACGATTGGCCCGTTGGGCATTAAATAAGACTTATCAAAAAAATGTGATGCCATCTGGTCCGCTTTATAAAAGCTGTGATATCAGAGGCAATTACATGATGTTGAAATTTGATTATGCGAATGGTTTACATGGCAGAAATGGGGAAGCTCTAAACTGTTTTGAAATAGCAGGTCCGGACCAGCTTTTCTATCCAGCTACGGCAGAAGTTGTGGGTGATCAGATAAAGGTTTGGAGTGACAAGGTAAAAAATCCGAAGACTGTCCGCTATGGTTGGCAACCGTTTACTAGGGCAAATCTGGTTAATGAAGAAGAATTGCCGGCTTCTACATTCATAACGGAATAAAATAAAAAAGATAAAATGAAGAAGATAATCCTATCTCTGGTGTTTGGTTTCGGCGTCCTGCAGATTAGTGCTCAAACCACATGGTATGATCCATTGGAAGGTGACGTACCTCATATTGAAGGTCGTGCGTGGAATACAGAAAATGCAAAGAACTATCATCGTCTGCCTGATAGGGCAAAAGACTTGGTACGCCCTGTAGTCTGGTGGCTTTCTACAAATAGTACCGGATTGAACATTCCGTTTTATTGCAATGCTCCTCAGATAGAAGTTCAAATGGTTTTAAGTCGAGTGAATCAGGCTCAAAATATGCCACTGATTGCAACAGCTGGTGTTGATATGTATGTAACTGATTGCCACGGTGTAACCGACTGGAATGCATGCCCTGCCAGTATGAGTATTCCTACCAATGGAAATGATACAGTACGGTTTGTCTATAAAGACTTGGAATATCATAATATACATCAGCGTGGAAGTATGTATCGTTTATTCCTTCCCCTTCTTTCAGAGGTCAAGAGCTTGAAAATTGGCATACCGGATTCTTGTGAGCTAAAGTGGGCTCCTGTGACACAGGAACGTCCTATCGTTGTGTATGGAACAAGTATTGCACAAGGTATTGCGGCAAGTCGTCCTGCTATGGCATGGAGTAGCCAAGTGGCTCGTCGCACAGATACTCCGGTCATCAATTTAGGCTTCTCTGGAAATGCATTGGGAGATAGAGAAGTTTATGATTTGATCAGTGAAATTGATGCACAGCTATTTGTCATAGACTGCATGCCGAATATGTATCCTGTAAACGATAGTATTGTAGCTCGTACAGTATATGGAGTAGAAAAGATCAGAAGTGTAAGCCAATCGCCAATTCTTTTGGTAGAAAACTGTGGATATACATACGGCAAGACAAATGCTCCAATAGAAAATGAATGTGTAGTAACTAATCGTGAATTAAAGAAAGCCTATGAGGAAATCTTGCGCCGTGGAATTCCTGGAGTCTATTATATGACCAAAGAAGAAATAGGGCTGACTCCAGATTCTCAGGTAGACGGATGGCATGCTTCTGATTTAGGCATGAGTTTGTATGCCAATGCCTATGAAAAGAAGATCAATGAAATTTTAGGTCGTAAGATCCTGTCAAAGTTCTCTCCGGTTCGTCAACGTCGTGAACCTGATCAGTATGAGTGGGCAGAGCGCCATGAACAGATATTGGAACAGAATAAGACCACAGACCCGGAAATCTTGATGATAGGTAATTCCATTACTCACTACTGGTCGGGAAATCCATATTGTGCCCGTCATGCAGGTCCTAAGTCCTGGGAGAAGCTATTCAAGGGAAAACGTGTTTCCAACTTGGGTATGGGTTGGGATAGAATTGAGAATGTATTCTGGCGCTTGTATCATGGAGAACTTGATAACTGCAGCCCTCAGAAAATTTTCATGTTCGTAGGAACAAATAACCTTCAGCTTAATTCCAATGAGGAAATTGTAGAGGGATTGATTGGCTTGGCAGACTTGATCAAGCAGAAACAACCTCAAGCTCATTTATATGTCACTTGCATTTATCCAAGACGTGGTCAAGAGGAACGTGTACTTCAACTGAACACCTTACTGAAACAGAAAATGAAGGTAGAGGATAAAGTGACAATTCTGGATATCAATCAGAAATTGTTGCAGCCAGATGGAAAGATAAATGAGTCTTTCTTCTCTGATGGCTTACATCCAAATGAGAAGGGATATGAAGTAATAGCTTCACAATTAAAGGAATTTGTTAAATGAAATAATATATGAAAGAGAAGACCAGCGAGCAGAACGGAATGTCTCGCAGAAGATTTATTAAAGACTTGGCATCTGGAGCAGCTATGGTAAGTTTTGCTTCAATCTTGCCACTAAACGAGGTAAAAGCTGCTACACAAGTTGTGGCACCTGTTATAGATGGCGCTGGTGAGCCACAGCCAGAACTTGAAGGATTAGCAGATGGTATTTATGTAGAGGGTGGACAAGTAAACCTGAATGGGCAAACATATAGTCTGGAGTTTGTTCAGCCTGTCCAGCTAGTGGCTTACCTGAATGGAGTGAAGCAGACAGAAGGTATCTGGCGAACTCAAAATAAACACCTGGTTTCCGTAGATGTAGATGGAACTATCGTGATGCGTGATGGTGTAGGAGGAAATCATGTAGAGGTGACTTGGAGTTTTGGAGATAAGGTTTTTAAGGTTACTTTCTATACACAACAGACTATAGGTTCGCACAGTATCACTGCAGACAGACCTCTTACCCGTGGTCAGTTCATGATTATGCTAGCCAACTATTTTGGCTGGAGTCATTATAATAGTGTGATGGATGATGGAACAGACATTGATGATAAAGGCGAAATAATGACGACAGAACGTGTCAGAAACTTCTATGATGTTACAGGCACAGCAGATTATGTGAAGCCAATAGAAGCTGCTCTGGATATGGGTGTTCTTCATGCTGATAGTCCTAATGACTGTTTCTATCCGATGTCTGTCATGACACGTGAAGATGCTGCTATAATTCTTCAAAAAGCTTTTTTGATAGAAAATGCCGATAAAGATTACATTCAGTATTTTTTAGACAGCAAGAATGTAAGTAAAGAGGCTTATTCTGCAATGAATGCCCTGATTGCCAAGAATTTTATGCGTGGTGATACCGATACATTATTGGCACCAGCCAGTGGTATATCAGCATCTGACGCAAGAATAACAATGGATAATATCGTGCGTAGGAGAGTGGCTCCAGTATGGTCTATGCCAGTGTCACATCGAAAATTTGTCCGTTGTCGTCCTATTTGGAAATGTCCTACCGATGGTGTTACCGTACATTGGAGAACCCGAGCATTCAACATTTCTCATAAGGCTTTGGAAGGCTTGTCAATGCTGGATAGAGGAGTAGGCGTAAAACTGGTCAATGAATGGGGAGAATGGTACGATTACAAGCCTGGATATAGTACAGATCCTATGCTCGGATTAAATAATAACAAAGATCTGCCTTATGATCGTATTTGGTTCTGTGTGGAAGTTGAGGCATATGCTACCAAGCCAGGTATGGAGGACGGACCTGTTTCAAGATTTGTTTGGAGAATAGATCGTCCAGCATGGCATGATTTTGCATTTGATGTATTACATAAGGGTGATGCAAATTATCCAACAGTTTATCGTTTCTTTGATAATTTCCAAGCTGCAGCCTATTATATTCAAGGTTCAAAATATGGAATTATCTTCGATGGCTTAATGCCAACCAACACAACAATTTCTCTCTATGACAAGGTAAAGGAACTTGCTACCACAGATTTTGCTTTTGTGCTTGGTCATGAGCATGGAGATCATAATGGAGCAATGCCTTATGTATATGAAAAAGGTCATAAGGTTTACCTTTGCAAGCGTGTTGGTTCAAAAGGTAAGCCATGGACTATTACTACTTTTGGAAAGGATTACACTAGTGCAAACAAGAATATCATTGATACTAGAAAAGGAACATATGGCAAGAATGCAATTGAAGTAGATGAAGGTCATGTGTTTGATTTAGGAAACTGTAAGTTCAAAGTATATCGTTTGCCTGGGCACGAAAATGCTTCTATGATTCTTCATGACGCGGAACATGGACTCATCTTTGCATCAGATATTTATGGCGTTAACCGTTATTGGGTAGCCGATCAGTTCAGTGCACGTGGCATGAAACAGGATTTGCTTATGTCGCTCCAGCAGCAGCTGATGATTGAATATCGTAAGAATGGTGGACAGATAAAAGAAGTCTATACTGGTCATAATCGTATTGGAGTAGGTGCAGAATATCTTCAGGTATGGGAAAACTGCCTCCAGAAACTTGTGGATTATGGCGCTGATGCCGTTGAAGATGACCGTAGAGGTGATGGTGCAATTTTGGCAAAGGATGGTGATTCTCTGGGTACACTGAACTGGACTGGTTTTTCTCAGGGAGGTAAGATGAAATATGTGGAATATGAAGGTAAGTATGATAAAAAACAATACCATCGTATTGAGGTAGATAATTCCGGGGAGAGCCCATTGATTGACAGCAACTTGTATTTTGAACGTGCCAAGAACTCTTCTCTTTCTAACCTTGTTATTGTTGATGGTTCCCTGATAGGACATGATTTCCTTTATAGAACAGGTTTTAATGATGCCCAAACTATGATGGAGAATGGTAAAGGATACAAATATATAATTCCTAATAAATTTGTACCATTTGAATATGAATATGAAGTGAAAGTAGGAGTACTACAGACGCATTGTACCATAGTTCCTGTTGCTACGACAAATTTGATAAAAGGAATCACCGTAAATGGAAATAGTGCGTCAAGTCGGTGTCCGATAAAGGTTTCTACCAGTGAGCCTTGTAAGATTGTTGTAACTGCTCCCGATGGAGTTACTACTTCTACATACACTTTGAATTTTAAGAGCTAATCTGTTTTTATAAGTGTGCTTATTATGTAACGAAATAGTATTTAAATAAAAATAACCTTATGAAGAAAGAAATTGTTATGGCTGCTTTGGCATTAGGTATGACAGCATGCAGCACAGGTGTAAGTGAGCACCAGAATCCTTTCCTTCTGGAATCTTATGGAACCCCAAATGAGATTCCTCCTTTCGAGTTGTTTACATTGGATGACTATAAGGAAGGTATCCTGAAAGGATTGGAAGAGCAAAAGGCGGAGATCCAAGCTATCATTGACAATGCAGAGGAACCTACCTTTGAGAATACAATTGTTGCAATGGACCAGAGCGGAAAGTTGCTGAATAAAGTTACAGGAGTATTCTTTAGCCTTACTTCAAGTGATTCTAATGAAGAATTTCAGGCACTTGAGGCAGAATTGGCTCCTTTGATGACAAAGCATAGCGATGACATTAATCTGAATGAGAAGCTGTTTGCTCGTGTGAAAGCAGTCTATGAAAAGAAGGACGAATTGGGACTTGACAAAGAGCAGATGAAATTATTGGAAAACACTTACAAAGGCTTTGTAAGAAGCGGTGCCAATCTTTCTGACGAGGACAAGGCAAAACTTCGCGAGCTGAATACTAAGTTGTCAGAGCTGACATTGAAGTTTGATCAGAACTTACTTCACGAAACCAACAATACTTATGTCACTGTAGAGACTAAGGAAGAACTGGAAGGTTTACCAGAAGCAAATATACAGCGTGCTGCAGAGCTTGCAAAGCAAATAGGTCAGGAAGGTAAATATACTTTCAATATGCAGCGTCCAAGTTGCAACCCTGTATTACAGTACTGCAAGAACCGTGATTTGCGCAAGAAGGTTTATGAGGCCTATTACAACCGTGGTAATCAGGATAACGAATGGAACAATAGGGAAGTAGCAAAACAAGTATTCCAATTGCGTCTGGAGAAGGCAAAATTGTTTGGCTACAAGAGTGCAGCTGACATGATTTTGGACAATAACCGTATGGCCAAGACCCCAGACAAGGTTTATGATTTATTGATGAGCATCTGGACTCCTGCCGTTAAGAAAGCCAATGAAGAGATTGCTGATATCAAGGAGGAAATCAAGAAAGATGGTTTTGACTTTGAACCAGAGGGATGGGATTACATGTATTACAGTTCACGTGCTAAGGCTGCAAAGTTTGACATTGATGAAGCCAAGGTGGCAGAATACTTTGAGACAAGCGCTGTTCAGAAAGGTGTGTTCTATGTGGCAAACAAGCTTTATGGCTTGACCTTCGAGGAGAAGACAAAGGATTATCCAAGTTACAACAGCACAACAACAGCATGGGACGTAAAGGATAAAGACGGTAAGCTGATAGCAATCTTCTACAGTGATTATTTCCCACGTGATGGTAAGGGTGCAGGTGCTTGGTGTGGCGGATTCCGCGGACAATCTTACAAGGATGGTGAGCGTGTTATCCCTATTGTAACAAACGTTTGTAATTTTACGGCTCCTAGTGCAGATAAGCCAGGTTTGCAGAATTTGGATGATGTGGAGACTATGTGGCATGAATTTGGTCATGCTTTGAATAGTTTCTTTGGTGACGTTCATTATGAAGGTGTAGGTGGTAATGAGTTGGAATTTGTGGAGCTTCCATCACAGATTAATGAGCATTGGGCATTTGAACCAGAAGTGCTGAAGGTTTATGCAAAGCATTATCAGACAGGTGAAGTAATCCCTCAGGAATTATTGGATAAGGTTGATGCTAGTGGTAAATATGGTCAAGGTTTTGCTACCACAGAACTGATGGCAGCAAGTCTTGTAGACATGGACTTGCATTGTCTGACAGAGATTCCTGCAGATTTTGATGTCATGAAGTTTGAAGAAAAAATGATGGCAGAGCGAGGCATTCCACGTCAGATTCTACCTCGTTACCGTGTAACAAACTTCTCTCACATTATGGGTGGTTACAATGCCGGTTACTATGGCTATACTTGGTCTGCAGTATTGGATAGCGATGCTTTCCAGGCCTTTAAGGAAACTGGTGACATCTTCAATCAGGAAATGGCACAGAAATTCCGTACATATGTTTTAGCTCCAGGTGGCATTGACGATGGTATGACTATGTACCAGAATTTCCGTGGTAAGGATGCAAACAGCGATGCTTATCTGAAGGATAGAGGCTTGAAATAAATTACCGAATAATCTAATACTATGAAAAAATACATTTTAGCCTTGGATCAAGGCACAACCAGTAGTCGTACTTTGGTATTCAATGAGCAGGGAGAGGTTTGCACTGTAGCACAAAAGGAGTTTACGCAGATTTTCCCAAAACCGGGATGGGTAGAACATGATCCTGTCGAAATCTGGTCTTCACAAGCTGCGACTGTGGCTCAAGCAATGACAACGATGAGTGTTGCTCCTTCTGAGATTGCTGCTATAGGTATTGCTAACCAACGTGAAACGACCATCGTCTGGGATGCAGAGACAGGAAAGCCTGTTTATAATGCCATTGTTTGGCAGGACCGCCGAACTGCAGATTACTGTAACAGCTTGGTAGAGCAGGGACTGACAGAAAAGATTCGTGAGAAGACAGGCCTAATCATTGATTCATATTTTAGCGGAACAAAAGTCCGTTGGATTTTGGAAAATGTACCGGGAGCTCGTGAGAAGGCTGAGGCGGGACAGCTTCGTTTTGGCACAGTGGATACATGGCTTATCTGGAAACTTACCAGTGGAAAAGTTCATGTGACTGATGTAACTAATGCATCACGTACTTTACTGTTTAATATTCACACGTTGCAGTGGGATCAAGAAATTTTGGAGCTGTTGGGGATACCTGAAAGTATGCTTCCACAGGTTAAGTCTTGCAGTGAGATTTATGGAACTACTCAGTTAGGCCAATTCTCCTATGATATCCCGATTGCAGGTATTGCTGGCGATCAACAGGCAGCTCTTTTTGGCCAGATGTGTACAGAACCAGGTTCTTTAAAGAACACATATGGTACTGGATGCTTTCTTCTCATGAATACAGGTAAGGATGCTGTGATGTCAAAACACAATCTGCTGACGACTATTGCCTGGAAGTTGGGGGATGAGGTTACCTATGCATTAGAAGGTTCTATCTTCGTAGGTGGTAGTGTGGTTCAGTGGCTTCGCGATGGGTTGAAAATTATTGAAAGCTCTAGTAAGGTTGAAGATTTGGCAACGAGTGTAGATGACAATGATGGTGTTTATTTTGTTCCCGCTTTGACTGGCCTTGGGGCTCCATATTGGGATGCCTATGCAAAAGGAACCATTACAGGTATAACTCGTGGAACGACTCAGGCACATATTGCACGTGCTGCTTTGGATGGAATTGCTTATCAGACAATGGATATTGTTAATGCCATGCAAAAGGATGCTGGCGTAGATTTAGGAGCATTGAAGGTTGATGGAGGTGCTTCACGAGATAATTATCTGATGCAGTTCCAAGCAGATTTGTTGAATACAGAAGTTGTACGTCCTACAAATGTGGAAACCACAGCGAAGGGTGCTGCTTATTTGGCTGGGCTTGCTGTAGGCTTTTGGAGTAGCATTGAAGAAATAAAGTCTCAGTGGTCAATAGAAAAGACTTTCAAGCCTGAGGCTGATCCAGAAAGAATTGCAAAAAAGAAAGCGGGTTGGGCAGATGCTGTCCGCAGAGCTTTATCATAAAAAAGGAGCCCTCAAATGGGGCTCCTTTTTTTATTTAATCTGTTAAGAAAACTGTCAGTGCTGTTGCCGCTTGTGCGCCATAGACCAAAGTCTGCTCAATATCTGCAGTTTTGGAAGGGCCACTGATGAAAGTTCCGAAGCCATATTTTGAAGTCTCACCCATTTCCTCCAATTTCTTGTAAGCCTCGTGCATATTACTTACAATGTTCTTTTTAGAAACAATGAGAACTAAGCTTTCTGAAATAAAACAGATAGCTTTCTGCTTCATGTTCATTGGAACCCATACACATGCATTTTCTGCGCAGGCCACCCCGCCTTCTATTACACCTACATCGGTACCATCCAGATCTTGTGCCTTTTCCACTTCGTCAGGATTCTTGTCGGCCTTTACACCAGGTAAGTTGCTGGCAATAACTTTTGCGTTAGGGAATGCCTCGTGAATCTTCTCATTGATGTCATCTGTTGGCCTAAGCTCTATTAGCTTTGCTCCTGCAGTTGTGGTGGTCTGTTTGATGAACTCTGCCACAGGATCCTCAAAAGTTAATTTCTTGAAAGAGAGATCTGGCATATCGTAAGTCTCACGTACATTTGCGCGGAGACGACCTAATATTTCTGATTTGCTACTCATTTTACTTTTCCTTTCTTCCAAAGTGAGTGGAACGATTCTTTTGCGAACTCTGGCATTGTGTGATGCTTGCACCATGCATTCAGCTTAATATCTGTGAGGAATGATGGCATGTGATTTGCCAATGGGGCAAACTTCAAGGCTGTAGTGTACAGACCAGGATTCTCGAACATCACCTTCATACCTTGCGACATGGCTTTCTTCATTGGGTCTGCATGACCGAAGCTATCCAGTTCCTGACGCCATTTATAGATCTGGGTAGACAAGTCTACCTTTACAGGGCAGACATTATCGCAAGAGCAGCAGAGTGAACATGCAGAACAGTTGTGATAATTCGCATCCTTATTCTTGAGCATACCCAAGTTCACACCGATTGGGCCAGGAATGAAATAGGTATATGAATAACCCATAGAACGACGGTATACTGGACAGGTGTTCATACATGCACCGCAACGCATACACTTCAGTGTCTGCCAGTGGTCTTCGTTTGATAAGATAGATGAACGACCGTTGTCTACTAGAATGATGTGGAATTCACCGTCTGGTCTTGGCTTCTTGAAGTGAGAGGTATATACGGTAGTAGCCTGACCTGTTCCGTGGCGTGCCAACAGACGTTGGAATACACCCATAGCATCGTAGTTAGGAATGATTTTTTCCAAACCAATAGATGCAATATGCAATTTTGGAATAGAAGTACTCATATCAGCATTACCCTCATTGGTACAAACTACAATCTCACCTGTGCTTGCTACACCAAAGTTTGCACCAGTCATACCACACTCAGCCTCCATGAAGTTATCACGGAGGTGATAGCGTGCGCAACGGGTAAGATATGTAGGGTCTGCCTTTGCCTCTAATTCTGTCTTATCGGCTACACCCATACTCCATGCACCTTGTGCACCATTTTTTTCCAGCAAGCCTTTTTCTGCAAAGTTCTCCTTTACCTGTTCACGGGTAATATGGATTGCTGGCATGATGATGTGGCTAGGTGGCAGGTTCATGAGCTGAAGGATACGCTCACCAAGGTCAGTTTCCACTACGTCTATACCATTCTTGAACAGGTTCTCGTTCAAGTGGCACTCCTCGGTCAGCATAGACTTACCCTTAACCACTTTCTTCACGTTATGCTTGCGCATAATCTCCATTACGATTTCATTATACTCATCAGCATCTTTTGCCCAGTGTACAATGGCACCGTTCTTGGTTGCGTTTGCTTCGAATTGATCCAGGTAATCAGCTAGATGGGTTACGGTGTGCTTTTTGATCTGACTGGCAGATTCACGAAGCTGTTCCCATTCTTCCAACTGATAAGCCAAGACGTCGCGCTTAGCGCGTACACTCCAGAAAGTCTGGTCGTGACGTGCTACTTTATCTGGATTCTGCAGAAATTTCTCTGCTTGGATTGCATGTTTTGTGCTCATAGTCCACTTGCTAAGATTTGTACGACATGAATAAACTCAATAGGCCTTCCAGCCTTGCTGGTGTAGTCTCCCTGACCCTTTTTCACCAGTCCCTGCATGTGCATCAGGCAAGAAGAGTCTGGACCAGTAATGAATTCTGCACCTGTAGCAATATGGCGTGCCAGCTTGTCTTTACCCATACGAGCTGAAACATCTGGTTCCTCAATGGCGAACATGCCACCAAAACCACAGCACTCGTCGGCACGTTCTGGCTCCATGACCTCAATGCCTTCTACCAACTGCAGTAAATCCTTGATCTTGTTGAAACGAGGTACACTGCGCTCTGTTGGTGATGACAAGCCTAACTCACGTACACCGTGGCAGCTGTTATGCAAGCTCACTTTATGAGGGAACTTTGCGCCAGGAATAGCAGTTACCTTCAGCACATCGTGCAGGAACTCTACAATGTCCATGGTCTTTGCTGCAGCCTGACATTCATGGTTCACAATATTTGGGTGGAAAAAACGTACGTATGCAGCACAGCTAGCAGAAGGAGCTACAACATAGTCATAAGCCTTGAACAGCTCGTCGTAGTTCTCTACCAACTTTTCAGACTTGTTCTGGAAGCCAGCGTTACCCATAGGCTGTCCACAGCACGTTTGCTTTTCTGGGTATTCTACGTCAACACCCAGACTTTTCAATAGCTTGTATGCAGCTACACCCACCTGTGGGTAGAGTGCATCTACATAGCAAGGAACGAACAATCCTACTTTCATGTTATTCTTTTATATTAGTTTTTCTAGATTAAACGATTGCCATCAATATGAATGCCATGACGCCAGCGCACAGACCATAAATTACAAATGGAATCCAAGTCTTGCGGAGAATCTGGCCTTCGTGTCCAATCAATCCCAATACAGCACAAGCAGATACAATGTTGTGGATACAGATCATGTTACCCATAGCACCACCTACACCCTGCATAGCTACGCAGACGAAGTGCTGGTCTGGTGAATAGTTCAAAGCGGTAGCTGCATCCCACTGGAAGTTTGCGAACAACATATCTGATACAGTATTTGAACCGGTAATAAATGCACCAAGTCCACCAATGTATGATACCAACATAGGCCATACAGGAGCGAAGGTAGTAGAAAGCAAGGTAGCCATAGCCATTGGCATAGAAATACCTGCATTTCCCCCAATCAAAACTTCAGTTGCAGAAGAGCCCTTGAAAATTGAAACCAACGCTACAGATGCCAACATGGCAATGGTAGGAGCCTTCATCTTACCCAAAGCTGTGCTCCAAGCGCGCTTAACTTTATCTTTTCCAACTTCATCATCTTTGGTCATACCGTGCATGAAGATAGTCAAGATAGCTACCAGAATGAAAGGAATGATTCCTGGTAAGTTCAACAGAGCGATAGACTCGTTTACACCCTCTACACCCAGAATGTCCTTGAAACCAAGGCTAAACATTGGGTCATTAACCAATGCCTTCAAGCCGAAAGCTGGTACACGAGTGATAACCAAGATGATACCGCACAAAACGTATGGCATCCAAGCTTTAACTTGACTCATGTGCTTTTTGAACTCTTTCACATCAGTAGCTTTGATGTTACCGCTCCAGTCTGCATCCCATTCTTTCTGGTCTGCAAAGCTCCAAACATCCTTAGGTACACAAATGCCCTTCTTGGTTAACCATACCAGTACGCCTAGGCCAATAATACCACCCATCATAGATGGAATTTCAGGACCTGACCACCAAGCTAAAATATAATAAGGAACACCGAAGCAAACAGATGCCATCAGACAGTATTTCCAAACAGCAAAACCTTCGCTCCACTTCTTGTTTTTACCGAAGAAGCGAGTCATAAATCCCAACATAAAAATTGGGAGGATGATTAACATTGGAAGGTGGCCTAAAGTAACATACTCACCAATGTGTTTATAAACCATTGCTGAGTCTGCATTGACAATACCCATATCGTTCAATGCCTGCAATGCATCGGTTTCAATAGAGCCAAAGCCCTTGATGGTAGGAGTACCTACTGCACCAAAGGTTACAGGGACACTGTTGAAACACAGGCAGACGATAGCCGCACACAATGGAGGGAAGCCTAATCCTAACAACAGTGGAGCAGCCAATGCTGCTGGTGTACCGAAACCTGCAGCACCTTCAATGAAAGCAGAAAACATGAATCCAATGATAATAGCCTGCAGACGGCGGTCTGGTGTAATTTCTTGCATACCAGCCTGAATGGTCTCCATGGCTCCACTAGATTGCAAGGTGTAATAAATAAGCAATGCACCGAATACGATAATAAGAATACCAAAGGCATTCCAGAAACCTGCCAGAGTAAGGGCAGCTACACGGAGTGCAGAAAGCTTCCAAAAAATGATGGCCTCAGCAGCAGCCAACAAAAAAGATAATGGCATGGCTTTAGTTGAAGGCCAGCGGAAACCAGCCATCAAGATGAGGGCCAGCAAGATAGGTAAAAATGCTAATAAAGCAGCTAATGCTATTGACATATAGTTGTATTTTTTAAGGTTATTACTGCAAATTAGAATCGGATGCCTACTTCGCAGCTAGCTTCCATGTAGTTTTCGTGGCCTGCCAGTGCGTTGTCATGAACAAATGCTAAACGTGGCTGGAACCACATGTTCTTGTGAATTTGTATGTTTGGAGAAACAGAATAGATGCTCTTTAAACTGTTTTTAGTGGCATCATCTTCGTAAGCATCATATTTCACCCAAGTTTTTACGACATCACCACATGGAATTCCCAGTGCTGCATACCAACCTTGTGCCTTTCCTGTACCGCTCCATTTTCCTGTTGAAGGATTGTAATCGGTGGTCTTATGGCCAGTAGAGTGTGCATATTCTGCACGTGCAGTCCAATCATTTGCATCATAAAATGCTGATACCATGTAGCGGTCGCGGTTTACAGTAATACCTGTATCGGAAGTGAAATTTCCAGTCCATCCCCACACTGCTAATCGTAAGCCTTTGATAGGCTGAATCTGTAAAGTGCCGCTTAGGTCTTTTTGTGAGTTCTTGTCTCCAGAATTGATGGTTTGTCCGTTAGATACCATAAATTGATAGTGCAATAAAGAGTGCTGGTCATTGCCAACTGGTAGTAGGTCGCCTTGGAATTGGATTCCTTGGTCACGTCCACCACCGTTATCACCTACAATGAAGTCTGCCTGACCACAAAGTTTCTGTGTGATTTGTGCATATGCACCATCATGATACTCAAAAGGAGTATAAGGATTTTCATATCCGAATACGCGGATAAATTGTCCAGCTTTAATCTGGAATGATTTGTATTTCTTCCATTCTAGCCAATAATCCTTCATGTGGAACTTATCATTTGCTGTCTGGAATTGGATAAGGTAAGCAAAATCATTAAATAATGTTCCACTTACATACAAACGAACATTTTTCTGCTTAAATCCGTCGCCGGATTTCTTTCCGTCTTGACTGGTATAGTAATATCCAGCCATGTAATAACCTCCGAATTTGGGAGCGGAAGCAAAACCTGTCACTTTACGTCCGTATTGTATTGGACCGTCATTCTCATTGTTGAAACCATTGGCAATCGCCTCGTTTAAATAATGTGTTATGTAACCTTCTTCAAAGTGTTCTACAGGCATGAATTCAGATTTCTTGGGGTCGTTGTTTTCTGCTATTGCAGGACATGCAAAAAATAATACAACGGCCATAGAAAGGATGCTTTTCATAGGATTAAAATTGAGTGTGTTATTATTAATTACGTTACAATATTACACATTTTTATTCGTAATGTGAAATGTAGAACGGTGTAATTTTCTTTGATCCTATCTTTTTTTCTTTTTTCTTTATAATATTGGTTATTTATGCATTCTACAAGGCCTTTAGGCCCTCTTTTATTTTTGCTTTTATGTACTTTTTCAGTTCTTTATTCTCGAGGATTTCCACATTATTTAATAAGCCCATTATAAAGCGTCCGATACCTTCAAATCTGCAGACTTCTGTACTGTAAATCCAGTGATCTTCTCCATCAGAAACTAGTTCGTTGTCACGGACGACAACTTCTTCTTTTAGAAGGTTTGCTGACAAGCGATCAAGGCGCAGTTTTATGGGAATCAGCTCTTCTCCAGAAAAATGAAATGCATCAGTATAAACTTGTTTGTGGAAAGGTCTATAATCCCAATTGGTATCTAATATTATTACTTCACCAATTCGTGCTATTTTGTATGTCTTGTTTTCTTTTGAGTTGACTTCAAAGGCTCTTATTTCTGTGTTTGAAGCCAAGAAGGTAAATGGTTCAATCAAGCGGTCTGTAGTAGTATTACTGTGTGAGGAACTGTAATTCTTAAGCAGACATTGGCGTCCTTCTTTTGTCGCTTTGTAAAGGTTCTGCTGGTTTTTTGCAAATTGTTCATTTGATGCTATTTCTTCGAATAATTGCAAGTCGTAAATTCGTGAGAGTTTATTTAGTAATTGCTTGATTGCTAAAGTCTTATTTGGAAGACCTTCTAATACCATTTTTAACGTCAGAGCTTCATCTTCTGTGAAATGTATCAGTTCTGAAATTTGTCTAAAATAGCTTGATGATTTGTCTAAACGATAAATTCCACGCTCTTTAACGACTTCAAAGCCATTTTCCTTGAAAAATTCTAAATAGCGATAGGTACTTCTGAGAGATAGATCAAGCCGGTCTCCAATCTCTTCAATGGTGTATCTCCGATTTTGTGTAAGCATGAGCATGAGTTTCAGCTGGCGCTCAAATTTGTTTAATCCCATAGTGTTATCTTTGATTGTTCTGGGGCAAAATTAATAAAATTTTAGAAAAATAAAAATATGATTGACGTATTTTGGCACAAAAACTGATTTCCTTTGCACTATCAAAACAATAAACAATCTAAATTACGAGTTTATGAAAAAGGAGTTATCAGTATCAATGACAGTAGGAATGAAGGTTAGAGTTTTTGTTCAGAATGTGGGCATGGGGTTGGCTAGTGTGTATTCCACATTATTAGAAGAGCGCATCAGTGTTTTGCAGGCGTGGAAGATTTTTCATGCAACCATTGCTTTTGCCTTTGCCGTCTTTACTGTGTGCAGTGTATTTATTCACTTTGTTTTGGTAACATGGTTTTTGTTTACGATTTGGGATTGTAAAAGAGCTGGTTTAAAATAAATTGTCCCTTATTTTTTTGCAGAAAAAACCATATGTATTGCTGAAAATTGTGTAACTTTGCGGTGCAAAGAAAATGAAATAAATTTAAAAACAATATATTATGGCAAAGAAAGCGCTTTTGATGATCCTTGACGGATGGGGAATTGGTAACAAGGGTAAAGGTGATGTTATCTTCAACACTGCTACTCCTTACATGGATTACCTACAGGCTGAGTATCCAAATTCTCAGTTGTTGGCTAGTGGTGAAAACGTAGGTCTGCCTGATGGTCAGATGGGTAACTCTGAGGTTGGCCATTTGAATATTGGCGGTGGCCGTATCGTTTATCAGGATTTGGTAAAAATTAATCGTGCATGTAAGGACAATAGTATTCTGCAGAATAAGGAAATTGTTGCAGCTTATAGCTATGCAAAAGAGAATGGCAAAAACTTGCATTTGATGGGTTTGACTTCTACTGGTGGTGTACATAGCTCATTGGATCATCTGTTTAAGTTGATTGATATTGCAAAGGAGTATAACCTTGAGGGTCGTACTTTTGTACACTGTTTCATGGATGGTCGTGATACCGATCCTAAGAGTGGTAAGGGTTTCATTGCTGATGTTGAGAACCATATGCAGGAAGTAGGATGCGGAGCGATTGCTTCTATAATTGGCCGTTTCTATGCTATGGATCGTGATAAGCGTTGGGAACGTGTTAAGGTTGCTTACGATCAGTTGGTTTCTGGTGAAGGCAAGAAGTCTGACAATATGGTTCAGGCAATGCAGGAAAGCTACGATGAGGGTGTAACTGATGAGTTTATTTTACCTATCGTGAATAGTACTGTTGACGGTACTATCAAAGAAGGTGATGTTGTGATTTTCTTTAATTACCGTAACGATCGTGCTAAGGAAATTACTGTTGTGCTCACTCAGCAGGATATGCCAGAACAGGGCATGGCTACAGTTCCTGGTCTTCAGTATTATTGTATGACTCCATACGATGCTTCTTTCACTGGTGTTCATATTCTCTTCCCTAAGGAGAATGTAACAAATACATTAGGAGAGTATATCTCTGCTAAAGGCTTGAAGCAGCTTCATATTGCTGAGACCGAGAAGTATGCACATGTAACATTCTTCTTCAATGGTGGTCGTGAAACTCCATACGAGGGTGAAGATCGCATTTTGGTTCCATCTCCAAAGGTTGCAACTTATGACTTAAAGCCAGAAATGAGTGCTTTTGAGGTTAAGGATAAGCTTGTAGAGGCTATTAATACTCAGACTTACGATTGGATTGTTGTGAACTATGCTAATGGTGATATGGTAGGTCACACAGGTATTTATGAGGCTGTAGAAAAAGCTGTTGTCGCTATTGATCAGTGTGTAAAGGAGACTGTTGAGGCTGCTAAGTCAAATGATTATGAGGTAATCATCATTGCAGACCATGGAAACGCTGATAACGAATTGAATGCAGATGGCACTCCTAATACCGCTCACTCTTTGAATCCTGTTCCATGTATTTACGTTACAGCTAACAAGGAAGCTAAGATTGAAGATGGTATCTTGGCTGACGTAGCTCCAACTATTTTGCACATAATGGGCCTGGAGCAACCAGCAGAGATGACAGGAAAGAATTTGATTAAGTAATTTTTGACTATACAATATAAGGGCGGGTCTTAGAATCCGCCCTTATTCTATTTGCACGATGATACAAATTGATGATGTTTTAGTCTCTCTTGATGTTCTGGAGCAGCGATTCTGCTGTAGCTTGGATGCTTGTAAGGGAGCTTGTTGTATTGAGGGCGATGCCGGTGCTCCTGTAGAGTTAGATGAGGTGGCAGAGCTAGAGAATGTCTTGGATATCGTATGGGATGATTTGAGTCCAGAAGCTCAGGCCGTTATAAAGAAACAAGGAGTTGTTTATACAGATTGTGATGGTGATTTGGTTACTTCTATTGTCAATAACAAAGATTGTGTGTTTACATGCTATGATGACAATGGAGGTTGTTTTTGTGCTATAGAGAGAGCTTATCGGGCAGGAAAGACAAAGTTTTATAAGCCAGTCTCTTGTCACTTATATCCGATTAGAGTGAAGGATTTTGGTGAAATAAAGGGTGTGAATTATCATCGATGGGATGTTTGTAAAGCAGCTGTACTACTTGGCAAAAAATTAGATTTAAGAGTATATCAGTTTTTGAAAGAGCCTCTAATTCGTAGGTTTGGTCAGGCTTGGTATGATGAACTTGATGATGCTGTACAGGAGTTAAAAGAAAAAAAGATGATAGAATAAAAATCTACCATCTTTTTTTGTAGTGTTTATATTAGGTTAAGGTTATGCATCTACATTTGCATAAATTGCATTCTGCTCAATGAATTCACGGCGAGGTGCAACATCCTCACCCATTAACATAGAAAACGCATAATCTGCAGCTGCGGCATTTTCAATGGTAACTTGTTTCAAATAGCGTGTTTCTGGATTCATTGTTGTTTCCCAAAGTTGTTCAGGATTCATTTCACCCAAACCTTTGTATCGTTGAGTGTGAACGGCAGATTCTTTTCCTTCTCCATATTTGTCAATGAATCTTTGACGTTCTTCATCATTGTAACAGTACTCCTTGATCTTTCCTTTGGTACATAGGTATAAAGGTGGGAGGGCTATGTACAGATATCCGTCTTGAATCAACTGTGGCATATAACGATAGAAAAGTGTCATGATTAGTGTTCCGATATGTGCACCATCTACATCGGCATCGGCCATGATGATTACTTTGTGATAACGGAGCTTATCCAGATTTGCAACTTTGCTGTCATCTTCACCAACACCGTAACGAATTCCTAACGCTTGGATAATATTGTTTACCTCGTCGCTTTCAAATGCTTTATGCCACATCACACGCTCGACATTCAGAATTTTACCACGAAGAGGAAGTATCGCTTGGGTTGCACGGCTTCGTCCTTGCTTAGCGGATCCACCTGCAGAATCTCCCTCGACGAGGAATAATTCGCAATTTGCAGGGTCTTTGTCAGAGCAGTCTGCTAACTTACCAGGTAAGCCGCCGCCAGTCATTGGGCTCTTGCGCTGAACACTCTCTCGTGCTTTTCTGGCTGCAATACGTGCTGTAGCTGCGAGAATGACCTTTTTGACGACCATTTCAGCTTCTCTTGGGTGCTCTTCCAAATAGTAACTTAATGCTTCTGCTACAGCTTGTCTAACAGCACCTGTAACTTCACTGTTGCCTAATTTGGTTTTGGTTTGTCCCTCAAATTGTGGCTCTGATACCTTGACTGAAATAACGGCAATAAGTCCTTCGCGGAAATCTTCTGGAGCAATTTCAATTTTTGCTCTCTCAATTTCTTTCTTAAAGTTATCTTCTGCGTATTTTTTTAGTACTTGAGTCAATGCTGCGCGAAATCCTGCTTCATGGGTTCCGCCCTCAATGGTGTTGATGTTATTTACGTATGAATGCAGATTCTCTCGATAACCAGTATTGTACATAATTGCACATTCTACAGGAGTACCTTGCTTTTCTGTGTTCAAATAGATGACGTCTTCCATAAGAGGGGTGTTTCCAGAATTTAAGAAACGTACAAATTCCTTAACGCCTTCTTCTGAATGGAAAGTTTCCTTTCTTGGGGTTCCGTCTTCGTGCGCACCTTCTACATTAGTACGTACATCGGTTAAACTAATTGTGATGCCCTTATTCAAATAAGCAAGTTCACGCAAACGAGTAGCCAGGACATTGTAGTCATAAACGGTTACAGTAAAAATGCTGTCGTCTGGCCAAAATTGCTGTCGGGTTCCATTCAATGTGGTTTCACCTACGGTCTTAACCTCGTAAAGTGGCTTTCCGCAGGAATATTCTTGCTGATAGATTTTCCCGTCACGGAAAACCTGTGTGGTCATGTGAATAGACAAAGCGTTAACACAGGATACGCCCACGCCGTGAAGACCACCTGATACTTTATAAGAACCTTTGTCAAACTTACCACCGGCATGAAGCACAGTCATGACAACTTCAAGAGCAGACTTGTGTTCTTTTGGGTGGATATCTACAGGAATTCCACGTCCATTATCTTGAACGGTAATAGAATTATCTTCGTTAATTGTGACTTCGATCTGAGAACAATATCCTGCAAGTGCTTCATCAATAGAGTTGTCAACAACTTCGTATACCAAATGATGCAAACCTTTTTTGCTGATATCGCCAATATACATCGCTGGGCGCTTACGGACAGCTTCCAAGCCTTCCAAGACTTGAATATTACTTGCTGAGTATTCTTTTCCAGCGTTTATCTCATTGATTTCTTCTGCCATTTTATACATTTGTTTTAACCCGACAAAGATACGAAAATAATCCTAATTAGAGAAGAAACTTCTCTAAAAATGCCTATACAAGAAACTATTTTGAAGTGAGTTGAAAAGAGAAAAAAATAAGAGAGGCTGAATTGTCAAAATTCAGCCTCTCTCTATAGCTTTTCGTTAAGAAATTATCCCAACTTTGCGATGTGAGCGCACAACTTAGACTTCAAGTTAGCAGCCTTGTTCTTGTGGATATAGTTACGCTTTGCTAACTTATCCAGACACTTCTGTACCTTTGGATACAGAGCTACTGCCTCTGCCTGATCGGTTGTTGCGCGAAGCTTACGAACTGCGTTACGCATAGTCTTTGCGTAATATCTGTTGTGAAGTCTTCTTTTCTCTTCCTGACGGATTCTCTTCAGTGATGATTTGTGATTTGCCATTTGTCTTAAATATTAATTGTTTGTTAACGGAGTGTGATGTGGTATGGCTATTAGACCTCGCACCGATCTCCAATGTTGTAGTCCCTAGGAGAGTCGAACTCCTCTTTAGAGAATGAAAATCTCTCGTCCTAACCGATAGACGAAGGGACCAAACCGATATTCAATTTTGCCACAAGGGCTTAATTGCGGGTGCAAAAGTAAACTAAAAAAACAAGATTACAAAACTTTTCAACTATAATTTTTTGATTTTGTGCAAAATTCGTAGTTTTTCTATTACCCTTTTTGTGGTAGAATACCATTATATTTTGTCTTTTAAAAGCTTTAGGTTATCTTTGCACAAACTAATAGCTATGCAGAAAAAGACACGTGCAGTAGTGTTGTATTCGTTAAAATACAATGATTCTTCTATGATTGTTCATACTTTCACGGAAGAAGATGGACGTATGGCTTTTTGGGTCCGAATTCCTAAAACTCATAAGGCTAAAGTCAAAAATGTACTTTTTCAACCGCTTTCTCTTCTTGAGTTGGATGTTGAGATTTCAAATAAAGGTGGTTTAAGCCATATAAAAGACGTTCGTCCAATTTATCCTTTTTCTTCAATACCTTTTAATCCGTTGAAATTATCTGTGGCTCTTTTTATGACAGAATTTTTATCAAAGGTGTTAAAAGAAGAATTAGAAAACCGGCCACTTTTTTCATATTTGGAGAATTCGATTATGTGGCTAGATAATGCAACGGATCACATTGCGAATTATCATTTGGTTTTTTTGATGAGATTATCTCGTTTCCTTGGTCTCTATCCTAATTTGGAAGAATACCATGACGGTGATTTTTTTGATATGCTCAATGGCTGTTTCGTTCCTTTACAACCATTCCATGGACAGTTTGTAAAAGGCTGCGAAGCTAAGCATATCATAACTTTAATGCGTATGAATTATGATACTATGTATCTTTTTAAAATGAATCATAATGAACGTAATGAGATATTGGATATGTTGTTACGTTATTATTCTATACATATCCCAGGAAGTTCTGATTTAAAGTCTCTTTCTGTATTACAGGAATTGTACAATTAAAAAAGCCACCTCAAAAGGTGGCCTTTTTAGTATAAAATAAAATTATGCAAGAAGTTTCTTTACCATTGCTGAAATTTTCGCTCCTTCAGCTTTTCCTGCAAGCATTTTTGTAGCAGTACCCATGACTTTACCCATGTCTTTCATGCAGGTTGCACCTACTTGTGCAATGATACTTTTTACTGCTTCTTCAAGTTCTGATTCTGTCATCATTTTTGGTAAATAGCTCTCAATGACTGTAACTTGTGCCAACTCGTCGTCAGCAAGGTCTTGGCGATTTTGCGAAACGTAAAGTGCTGCTGTGTCTTTTCCTTGCTTAACTAGCTTCTGCATGATTTTCATTGCAGTGTCATCATTGAGTGTGTCATTTGCGCCTGGGGCAGTTTTTGCCTCAAGGAAATACTTCTTAATGTTGCGCAAGGTCTCAAGGCGGACCTTGTCTTTCGCCTTCATGGCTTCTTTGATATCGTTGCTTATTTGGTCGAATAACATAGTCTTATTATTTAAAATAAAATGGTTTGTGGCGCTTCATTTTTCTTCTCAGAAATAGCAGAAGTTGATTTGGTTTTGATACTTTCAAGCTGTTCTTTTGTACGCTTGTGTGTAGCAGTTGTCTCAACCATAGAAATTATGTCCTCGTTATCTAAATCATCTGGATTGAAGATGTAAATGTGATGACGTCGCTTGTAGATGCTAGTAGTTTTCTCTTGCCCATAGTATTTGCTTCTACGATTAACTCGCTGCTGTTCCTGTTCTTCTAACTCTGCCAGATGTTCTGCTTCTTCTCGGCTGCGATTTGCAAGAACTTCTTCCATGCCAGGGACACTGTCAATTCCGAATCCTGTAGCAAGGATGGTAACCTTTACTTGTTTGCCAAGGTCTGGATCACCTGCTAAACCGAACTTAGTTTCAACTTCACCGCCAAAGCGTTCCATGAATTCATGAATTTCATTCATTTCTTCCATCATCAAAGAATCGCCTTCGTTCTCAGCGCAGAAGCCTATGCTTACCAGAATCTTTTGCGAGTTGTAAATGTCGTTGTTGTTTAGTAGTGGAGAATGTAATGCGGCTTCGATAGCCTTAGTTACACGGCCTTCACCCTCACCATATCCAGAGCTCATGATTGCAACGCCTCCATCCTTCAAGACGGTTTTTACATCATTGAAATCAAGATTTATTACACCATGCATGGTAATGATTTCTGCAATGCTCTTTGCTGCTACAGATAATGTGTCATCTGCTTTTCCAAATGCATTTAACACAGTTAGTTCTGGATAAATTTCGCGCAAACGTTCATTGTTGATAACCAGCAAAGCATCAACATGCTTTGATATTTCTTCCACACCATCCAGCGCCTGGTCAATTTTCTTGTTTCCTTCAAAGCGGAAAGGGATAGTAACGATACCAACGGTCAATATATCCATTTCTTTGGCAACACGTGCAATCACAGGAGCTGCGCCAGTTCCTGTACCGCCTCCCATTCCTGCTGTGATAAAGACCATTTTTGTTCCGTCATCAAGCATTGCACGAATTTCATCAATACTTTCTTCTGCAGCTTGACGAGCTACATTAGGACGGTTTCCGGCGCCTAGTCCTTCTTTTCCAAGTTGTAAATGAACTGGAACTGGCGAATCACTTAAAGCCTTGTTGTCTGTATTGCAAACTACAAAGTTTACGTCGTGAATACCTTCTCTATACATATGGTTTACAGCATTTCCGCCTCCACCACCTACACCAATAACCTTAATAATGCTTGGGTTGTTTGTTGGGAAATTGAACTCTATGTTCTCAAACACGTCTTCCATTGCTATATGCTTTTAAGGGTTATTAATCTTCTTCACTGAAAATGGTTGCACCAAACTTGCTGACATTCTTTTTCAGCTTATTGATCCAACTGTTCTCTTGACGCTTGCGCTCTTCTTCTTCTTTCTTTTTGCGCTCAATCTCAGCTTCAATTTCTTGTCGCTCTCTTTCTTGACGTTCCTTTTCTTTAGCTTCTTCTTCAGCTTTCTGGCGAAGCAGCTCTTGCTGACGGTCTTGCATTGATTCTCCGTTAGGACCAAAGAGACTTTCTGTTTCTAAAACTCTGTCAAAGCAATTCTCCTTTCCTGTTATCATCAAAGAGAGTATAGTGTTCAGTGAACCGTCTTTACTCTTGATATCTGGATTTTTAGCATCAATGGTCTGGTTTACAAATTTTGCGGTTTTTATTTTCTCAAAGTTGGTTCGCTTTTTGAAGGCAAGCTCCATGTTTTTCAAATTAGAACCTCCACCTGTGAGAATAATGCCTGACATCAAGTCATTTGCATAGCCAGACTGACGAATTTGTTCACTGACATTAGCTATGATTTCTTCAACACGGCTTTCTACAATGTCATTTAGTAATTTAACTTCAATATCTCGCTCGTCTGTTACTTTGTATGTCTTGATTTCTTCGTTTTCAGAATCGCTTTCTTCTGTGTAAGCACAACCATATTTCAGTTTTAATTCTTCTGCGTCTTCCTCTTCTATCTGCTGTGCACTTATGTCTTTTGTGATGTTATTTGCACCCAAAGGAATAACAGTTAGGTGTCGTAATATGTTGTTTTTATAGACAGATACGGTCGTGGTTTGGGCACCTAGATCTACTAATGCACAACCAGAACGTTTTTCTGCATCTGTTAAAACGCATTCTGCCAATGCCAGTGGGGCAATGATGTAGTCTGCAACTTGAATACTGGCTAAAGCTAAACTCTTTTCAATGTTGCTACGAATTGCTGTGCGTGCAATAATGTTTGCGTAATGTCCTTCTATGGAATCACTTACAACTCCAACAGGGTCTAACTGGTAGTTCTGTCCTACTTTGTATTCTTGTGGGATGACTTGAAGAAGTTCTGAACCTTCATAAGCATGTTCTCTATTAGCTCTCTTTAGGTCATCTACTGTATCCTTTGCAATGACTGTGTTTGCAGCTAAAGGAAGTTCAATGTTGTTGTGGACTGAATGTAAAGACTGGCCGCTGATTCCAATATAGGCCTTTCCAATGACTGCTTTTAAACTTTTTTCTAGCTTACCCCTAATATTGATAAGGCATTGTGCTGTCTTATCAATGTTGTATACCATTCCTCGTTTGATGAACGAGGATGATTCTTCCCTAGCATAAGCTAGTACTGTAATGCTGCCATCACTGTTCTTCTTTCCGGCAATACCGGTAACCTTTGAAGAACCGAACTCAATTGCGACGACAAAGTCTTTAACTTCTTTTGCCATATCTTTTCTACTTTTTTGTGCAGATTATTTGGTTACTGAACTCAAGATTAATGCGGGTATATTTGTTCCATCCAATCTTATTGAGCCCCTTCTCATAGAAGATTCTCAATCGTTCCAGTTTCTCTTCTAATAATTCTGGCTTTCCCAGAAAAACAATATGATCTCCTACTCGGGGGACAATTTCTACTGAGCCATCTTCTGTGATATTGATTTGCTCAATCATACTGTCCCAAAATTCATCATCTTGAATAAATTGTCCAAACTGTAACAGGTTCGTCTTTACATATTGACTTGTTACATGACCAGTTACTACAGGAAGATGAGCTGTGTATAATGCGTTTCCGGAAGACATATTGTGACCTTGTGCATCCATATAACAACTTTCACCATTATTGGCGTGAATACGCAATATAGGAAGTCGCTGGCTTACTTCTACACATATTTTTCCTGTAGCGGAGCGATAACACTGAGCTTTCTTGATAAATGGATTCTCTTGTAGTTTTTCTTCTATTTCACGAGTATTTATCTCTTTGATTTTCTTGTTTACAGGGTAGAGTTTAAACTGCTTTAGAATACGTTCTATTTCTTTTGAATTGATAAAACCTGCACGCACACTGTCATTCACAGTAAGGATCACCGAAGTGCATACCTCTGTGTCTGAAGGCTTGTTCAAAAGAGTGATGGCTACAACAAAGTAGGCACTCAAAGCAAGCAGAATAATTGCGAGCAAGATTCTTTTTATCATCTATTTTTCAAAATTTCTGTAATCTCAGGTACATAATTGTCAATGTCACCAGCTCCCAATGAAATAAGGACATCAAACTGGCTTTTTTTCACAAGTCCAAGGATATCTTCCTTATGGCACATCTGTTTCTCTATTCCTGGGCGAAGATTGTCATAAATCAATTTGCTGGTGACTCCAGGAATCGGTAACTCTCTTGCAGGATAGATATCAACTAAAATAACTTCGTCAAGCAAAGACAGACTATCTGCGAATTCTTTATAGAAGTCACGGGTACGGGTATAAAGATGAGGCTGGAAGATTGCTGTTATTTTTTTCCCTTGATATACTTCGCGAATAGAACGAACACTTTGATAGATTTCCTGTGGGTGATGTGCGTAATCACTTAAAAAGGCGATTCTGTCATTCTTGATTTTAAAATCAAAACGTCGGTCTACACCACCGAAACTTTCCATGCCGGCTTTAATATCTTCTGAAGAAAGGCCTGCAATTTGAGCCAATGCAATAGCGCCGATGCCATTTTCGATATTAATGCTTACAGGAACTCCCAGTTTTATGTCTGTAATATTTCCTAAAGGAGAAATCAAATCGAAAATGATGTCTCCATTCCCAATACGGATATTCTCTGCATGAAAATCACCGCTTTCGCGATTATAAGAATAAATGGTAACACCTTCTTGAACATCGGCCTTCATTTCAAGTCCTTCGTGAAGAATGAGATAACCTCCAGGCTGGATAAGAGAACTATATTTGCGAAAACTTTCCAGATAAGCTTCTTTTGTCCCGTAGATATCTAAATGATCTGCATCAGTTGCTGTTATAACAGTAGCATAGGGTGTGAGCCAATGGAAGGACCGGTCAAACTCATCTGCTTCAATGACAATGTATGGACTGTCTGATAGGATGTAGTTTGTTCCGTAGTTTTTAGATATACCACCTAAAAAAGCGTTGCAGTCAATAGAAGACTGGTGCAATAGATGGGCTGCCATTGTTGAAGTTGTTGTCTTACCATGCGTTCCTGCTACACAGAGTGCTTTACCTGCACGACTTAAAGTACCAAGAACTTGGGCACGTTTTTCAATTTCGAAGCCATTCTCTTGGAAATAGCAAAGTTCTGCATGTTCTTTAGGAATAGCTGGCGTATAGATAACCAATGTGTCACTTGGATTCTTGCATGCAGCAGGCACCAAGTCTATATTTTCTTCATAATGAATACATGCACCTTCTTGAATCAGCTTTTCTGTAAGTTCACTTGGTGTCTTGTCATATCCGCCAACAATAATGCCTTTATGTAAGAAGTATCGGGCAATGGCGCTCATGCCAATGCCTCCAATTCCAACAAAATATACAGCCTTTATGTTTTCTACTTTCATGGTGTCTTTTTATTTATTGTCACGATAGGCTACAGCTAATCTATAGACTTCATTGGCAATGGTATCTGCAGAGTTTTCAAATGCTAATGTAGCAATGTTCTTACTTAGACTTTGCAAACGGTCTGGCTGTGCTACAGTTTCAATTGCCAACTTCAATAATGAGTCTTTTGCATCTGCATCTTTTACGTACAATGCTGCATCTTTCTCTACCAATGCTAGTGCGTTCTTAGTCTGGTGATCTTCAGCTACATTTGGAGATGGAACTAAAATAACAGGTTTTTTCAACAGACAAAATTCAGAAATGGATCCTGCACCAGCTCGAGAAATAACTAGGTCTGCAGCAGCGTATGCCGCATCCATATTTGAGATGAAATCTGTAACGTGAAGCATTTCTAGATTTTTTTCATCTTTTAGCTGATTCGCAATTTCCTGACTATAGTATTTTCCAGTTTGCCAAATAAACTGAACTCCAGATTCTCTTACGAGATCTAGATGACTTAAGATACTTTCGTTGATGGTACGTGCTCCCAGACTTCCACCAATTAATAGTATAGTTCTTTTTTCTGGGTCTAATTTAAAATCCTTAATAGCCTCGCTACGGTTTATTTGGCTATCCAAGAGATTCTGGCGCACAGGATTTCCTGTCTTAATGATAGCGTCTGCAGGAAAGAATTTCTCCATACCATCATATGCAACGCAAATTTTTTTCGCTTTTTTTGCCAAAAGTTTATTCGTTACACCTGCATATGAATTCTGCTCTTGTATAAGCGTTGGAACACCCATTTTTTGAGCCATTTTGAGTGTTGGGCCACTTGCATAGCCTCCAACTCCAACAGCTGCCATTGGCTTAAATTCTTTGATTATTTTTTTTGCCATGGTCTGGCTCTTGAATAATTTCCAAAGAACAGGAATGTTTGCTAGGAGGTTTTTGCGGTTAAAGCCCGCAACTGGTAGTCCTTTTATTGGATAACCGGCTGCAGGAACACGTTGCATTTCCATGCGACCTTCTGCTCCTACGAAAAGAATTTCTGCTTCTGGGTGCTGTAGCTTGATGGCGTTGGCAATAGAGACTGCAGGGAAGATGTGTCCTCCTGTTCCTCCACCACTTATGATGATTCTAAGTTCTTCCATTTAAAACTATGTTTTAATGTGCAAAAATAAAAAATAAAATCTTATTAAAGGGTATTTATTTCATATTTTCGTCATTGTAATACATATTGGTCATTGAATTTTCTGTTTCTGCAGTATCAATGCCCATTTTCAGTTCTTGCTTCTTGTTTACGTAACGACTGATGCTTAGCATCATTCCAATGTAACAGCAGTTGATTAACATGGATGAACCTCCTCGACTTATCAAAGGAAGATTTTGTCCAGTAACAGGGAAAAGTCCTACTGCAACCATCATGTTTAGTAAAGCCTGACAGACAAGCAGCAAAGCTAATCCCATAATTAGGAGTGCAGGGAAATTTCGTTCACTATGGCTTGCAATTCTTCCGGCTCTAATTAGCAAAAACATGTATAGCATTAAGACAAAGACACCTCCTTCCAATCCCATTTCTTCAATGATGATTGCATAAATAAAATCAGAGTAAGCCTGTGGCAAAAAGTCTCGTTCAACGGAATTTCCAGGCATTTTACCCACCACGTTGCTTGTTGCTATAGCTATTTGAGCATGAGCAGTTTGTGCATCTTTTCCTGTTAAATCCAATGTATCTTTGTGTTCTAGATGACTCTTTATTCGATTCTGCCAAGTACCTAATCGGTGTGTTAAGGCTGAGGTTGATTCTGCACTATCTTTGGGGACAAGCATGATTGTTGTTACTGCTGCACCAAGGAATAATCCGATGATTACGAACATTTTTGTAAGTTGAACCAAAGATATTCGTCCGATAAACATCATAAGCACAACAACCCCAAAAAGCAAGGCTGCTGTTGACAAATTCTCTGGCGCAATTAAACCACAGATGCTTACAGTAATCCACATGATGTATTTGAATGCTTTGGGATTAGCTTGCTTTTCTCCTTGCATGGCAGCAAGTATTTGTGCTACAGAAATGATAACGGCGGCTTTGGCCATCTCTGATGGTTGGAACTTTATGCCAAAAATGGGTAACCAACGTGCTGCATCATTTTCTTCAACTCCAATCGCATAAACAGCTATTAACAAGATAAAAGATAGTGGTAGCATTAATACGGGAAGGAGTTTGAACCATCTGCATGGAATGAGGTGTATACCCCATACCAACAGTGCTCCTAAAAAGATGAAAATACTGTGACTTAGAATAGGTCCCCAATAGTCGCCTGTCTTATATGAGAGGGTACTAGTGGCACTATATACTTCAATAATTGAGACTAAACTCAAGAAGAAGTATATCATCCAAATAACTTTGTCACCTTTAAATATGTTTTTGAATAGATTCAAACTCATTACTAATTCGGATTTATAATGCCTTTACACAAGCTTTGAACTGCTCGCCACGGTCCTCATAGCTTTTGAAGAGATCAAAACTTGCGCAACAAGGGCTCAATAATACTGTATCTCCGGCTTTTGCCATTTCATAGCATGCTTGTACACAATCTTTCATACTCTGAACGTCGCGTACAGGTATTCCCATAGAGTCAAAGAAATCGTGTAACTTTTCATTGTGTAATCCCATGTAAACCAGGCCAACGCATTTTTCTTTGACTAGTTCTTTGATTTCGTTATAATCATTGCCCTTGTCTTTTCCACCTAAAATTAAAATTGTAGGAGTTGTCATGCTTTGCATGGCATAATAACAGGAGTTTACGTTGGTTGCTTTAGAATCGTTTACATACAGCGCTCCGTTTACGGTTGCTACTTTTTCGAGACGATGTTCTACTCCCTTGAATGTCATTAAGCTTTCCCGAATAACTTCTTTTTTTATGCCAGAAAGATTTGCTGTAATACCTGCTGCCAAGGAATTATACAGGTTATGCTTACCCGTCAAAGCTAATTCTTCCTGTTCCATATTGAACGCAATAGGTTCGTCAAAGAAAACTTTTTTGTTATCAGTATAAGCAATTACACCTTTTTCTTTAACTTCTGCAAATGGGCATAATTTTGCCTTGATACCGTATTTCTTTAGTTCTTGCTGTATTATAGGATCATCGTTCCAGAATACAAATGCATCATCCTCTGTTTGATTTTGAATGATTCTAAACTTCGCATCAACGTAGTTCTGCATTTTATAGTCATAACGATCTAGATGGTCTGGAGTTATGTTCATTAAAATGGCAATGTTTGCACGGAAATCGTACATGTTGTCTAATTGAAAACTACTAAGCTCAATTATATAATACTCATAGTCCTTTTCTGCCACTTGCAATGCCAGACTTTGGCCAATATTACCAGCGAGGCCTACATTATATCCAGCAGATAGGAATATGTGGTAAATAAGTGAGGTTGTTGTTGTTTTACCATTGCTGCCAGTAATGCAGATCATTTTTGCATCAGTATATCGACCAGCAAATTCGATTTCTGAAATGATAGGTGTGCGTTGAGCTTTTAATTTCTCAATCATTGGAGCATTGTTTGGAATGCCTGGACTTTTCACAACCTCATCTGCATTCAGAATAAGTTCTTCTGTATGCATCCCTTCTTCCCAAGGTATATCGTATTTGTTAAGTAATGCCTTATAATTATCCTTAATTTTAGACATATCGGAGACAAAGACATCATAGCCTTTAACCTTACCTAGAACGGCAGCTCCTGCACCGCTTTCTCCAGCACCTAAAACAACTAATCTTTTCATATTTATTATCTTATCTTCAGAGTTATTATTGTGATTGCTGCCAGTATGATGGTAGTAATCCAGAATCTTACTGTAATCTTTGCCTCGTGGAATGGTCGTCTTGGGAATGTGAATAGATACGAACATTCGGGGTCCATTTGTTGAGGTGTAACACGGAATGTATCATGTATAGGTGTTCGTTTGAATACGCGTTGACGGACACCTTTTTTCTTGCCCATTTTAAAGTATTGTGTCTGGAGAATGACTGACAAATTCTCAACAAGGAAGATACCACAAAGAATTGGAATCAGCAATTCTTTGTGAATAGCGAGTGCTAGTACAGCAATGATACCTCCAATAGTTAAACTTCCAGTATCACCCATAAAAATCTGTGCAGGATAGGCATTATACCATAAGAAGCCAATCAATGCTCCAACAAATGCACAGACATATACAACAATCTCTTCGCACCCTGGAATATACATGATATTCAGGTATCCTGCAAATTGAATGTGACTCGAGACGTATGCCAGAATTCCAAGTGTAACTCCAATGATGGCAGAATTTCCTGCTGCCATTCCATCCATTCCGTCATTTAAGTTGGCTCCATTTGATACTGCAGTGACTACTAATATAGTGACAAAAACAAATAGAATCCAACCTGCTTTTTGCTTATGTTTTCCACAAAATGAAACAATGTCTGCGTAATCCAACTGATTTTTCTTAAAGAATGGAATTGTGGTTTTGGTTGATTTCTCCTCTTGACTCTTGTGTACAATGGTTTCTATGCCATTGGTTTTCTGGATAGAGATGTTTTCACGTATTACGGCTTGTGGGCTATAATAAAGTGTTAATCCAACGATAAGTCCTAAACCAACTTGACCAATAATCTTGAATTTTCCATGAAGACCTTCTTTGTCTTTTTTGAAGATTTTGATGTAATCATCAGCAAATCCAAGTGCGCCAAGCCAAACTGTTGTTACCAGCATTAGATTTAGATATACATTATCAAAGCGTCCAAGTAAAAGGCAAGGAACTAGAATAGCGACAATGATGATAACACCGCCCATAGAAGGGACACCAACTTTGTTTACTCCATATGGGTCGATAGAAGCATCGCGCTGAGTTTCTATGACGTTTTTACGCTTCATCATTTTTATGAAGTATTCTCCAAACCACATTGAAACTAAAAGCGATATAATCAGTGCCATTAAAGAACGGAAGGATACGTAGCTGAACATATGCATGCCAGGTATATCCCATTTCTCTAGTAAGTTTGCTAAATAATATAACATATCTTATTTTTTACAATCCAAAAGCTTCTCTGATAACTTCATGGTCATCAAAATGATATTTTACGCCTTTTATTATCTGGTAGTCTTCATGACCTTTTCCTGCCACAAGGATGACGTCTCCTGTTTGTGCGAGCATACAAGCAGTACGAATACCTTCTTTGCGATCTACTATAGTAATTACCTTTCTCATTTCCTCTGGTGTAAGACCAGCAAGCATATCGTTAATGATATCTTGTGGTTCCTCAAATCGTGGGTTGTCACTGGTAATGACTACTTTGTCACTTCGTTTTACAGATTCCTGTGCCATGATTGGACGTTTACCTTTGTCACGGTTTCCTCCTGCTCCGACTACAGTAATAACTTGCCCTTTACCATCGAGGACTTCATGTATGGCATTCAAGACATTGACTAAAGCATCAGGAGTATGTGCGTAGTCTACAATGGCAGTTTTACCATCCACAGAGCGAATTGCGTCAAATCGCCCATTTACGGAACGTAGTGAACTTAATATGATTAATATTTCTTCTGGCTCCTTGCCAAGCATGCAAGCTGCTCCATAAACAGCGAGAAGATTGCTCACATTAAACTTGCCTATAAAAGTGACATGAACTTCTTTGTTGTTGATGTCCAGGTGCATTCCGTCAAATCCCATCTCAAGAATTTTACCTTTGAAATCAGCTAGAGTTCGTGTAGAATAGGTCATAACTTTGGCTTTTGTGTTTTGGACCATTATCATGCCATTCTTGTCATCAAGATTTGTGATAGCAAATGCATCTTTTCCTAATCCATCAAAAAATCCCTTTTTGGCATCTCGGTAGTTCTCTACGGTCTTGTGATAATCCAAATGGTCTCTTGTAAGATTGGTAAAGATACCTCCGCGGAATTTTAAACCTCCAATTCTTTTTTGTGCAACGGAGTGTGAACTTACTTCCATAAAGGCATATTTGCATCCTTCATCAGCCATTCTTCCTAAAAGAGCATTGAGAGTTATCGGATCAGGAGTTGTATGTTCTGTTGGTATTGCTTCACCGTCAATATAGTTACATACTGTAGACACAAGACCTACTTTGTAACCCATCTGGCGAAACATATTATATAATAAGGTTGCAATGGTAGTTTTTCCATTTGTTCCTGTTACTCCAACAAGGTCTAGCTTCGAAGTTGGGTCTCCGTAAAATACGGTTGCTACTTTTCCCACGGCATCTTCGCTATCATTTACAAGCACGTATGTTACATTTGTCGGTGCATCTGCAGGTATGGATTCGCATAAAACTGCTACGGCTCCGTTTTCTATAGCTTTTCCTATATAGGTATGTCCGTCTGTCTGTGTTCCTTTTACGGCTACAAACAGGTGTCCAGGTTTAATCTGTCTTGAGTCGATGTTGATTCCTGTAATTTCGACATCTGCATTACCCTTAATATGTTCAGGAGTAATTTTTGCAAGGACTTCGATTAGTTTCATATATTGATTATTATTTTAATGTTAGTTTTATGGTAGCTCCCTTTACAAGCTTTTCTCCAGCATAGATACTTTGAGCTTCTACTTTTCCGGTACCTTCTATTATGACTTTCAATCCACAATTCTCCAATAGATAAAGTGCATCTCTTGCGCCCATTCCAATGACATTTGGAACAACTTTGGCACTGATTTCTTTTTTTGTTATGGTAATCATGTTGTTATCGCTTGTGCTAGTAGCCCATATAGGAGTGCCTTTGGAATACGCAGTATTCTTTTTCTGATTGTTGTTTATCTCTAATGTGTTTAGTAGGTAGCTTGCAGAAAGCATGTCGCCATTCTTCACCTCAGGGATATGCATATGAATCGTGTCATTTGCTTCCAAAAGTGTTTTCTTTAAATCTTTAGCATACACTTTTTCAGCAATTGAACGGAACACAGGTCCACACATTGTTCCACCTGATGCGGGTGCTCCTTTCTTCTGCATACAAACGATACATGTGTATTTCGGATTATCGTATGGGAAAAATCCGCAGAAGCTGATTAGGTAGCTTGTCAATCCACTCTTATAGCCACCTTTTCCTTGGGAAATCTGTGCAGTTCCAGTTTTTCCTGCGACTTGGAATTGCTTTGTTCCTGCTTGTTTTGCGACACCATCTTTTACAACAAGACGTAAAATCTTCTGTAATTTCTTTATTGTAGATGGCTTGCAGATTTGATCTTTTATTACTTCTGGCTTAAATTCTTGGATAATCTCTCCGTCTTTTTCAATATGTTTTACAAAACGTGGTCGCATCATTTTTCCACCATTAGCAATAGCATTATAAAATGTTACGGTGTTAATAGGTGCAATCTGTGTTTCGTATCCGATTGACATCCATGCAAGAGAGGTGTTTGACCAGTTTTTCCAATGTTTCCCAGTTTTGTCTTTTTCTGGCATTCGAATTCTTGGTTTCTTGTATTCTTTGAATGGAAGCTTTAAGTCTTCTGCTATACCTATATTATAAAGGTTCTGTACATAATCTTGAGGATGACTGAAATAATAGTTGTCAATAATGGTACTTGTACCAACGTTGGAAGAGTACATCAATACTTGTGGCACTGAGATTGTTCCATAACCTCCGCGATGCCAGTTGTGATCTTTCATTGGTGAACCGTGCATCATCTTGATGCCATTGCCTGTTTCCACTTTGTCGGTTAATTTCGCAATGTCGTTATCCAGTATAACCATCATTGATGCGGTTTTGAATGTTGAGCCAGGTTCCATCATGTCAGAAATGGCATGTGGAACATCCTCAAAAAATGTACCGTCATCTTGTTTTCCTAAGTTAACGATGGCTTTCACGTCACCGGTGGCAACCTCCATCAATACGACAACACCAATGTGTGCACCGATTTCAACCATTTTATCCTGCAATGCTTTTTCGCAAATGTCTTGCATACTTACGTCTATCGTTGTTACAAGATCTGCGCCATTAACAGGTGGTATGTCGGTAATGCTTAGCCAGCGGTTTCTTACTTTCTGACGATGTACAAAACCATTGGTTCCACGTAAAATGGAATCATAACTTTGCTCAAGACCACTAACAGCAGAATCGTTTGATGGTTTTACACTTCCAAGAGTTCGACTGGCTAGTGAACCGAAAGGTTTTTTTCTTCTGTTCCCGAATTCTTCCCAAGTAAAACCACTTATGTTTCTATTCTTGATGTTGAAATAGGGCAATTCCCTAATATCCTTGAATTGCGTAAAGGAGATTCTGCGAGTATATATAGGCCAATAACGTTTTTTGAGTTTTTGACCTTGTAAGATTCGTTCCTTAAATTCTGCAGCTGTTTTTTGTGGGATGATTCTATGTAATCCTTCGCACATGCTGTCAATCTTGTTTTCCAAAAGACTATCTTGTAGTTCACCGCCTGCTTGGAAATCTAGTATTATTTTATATTCAGGAAGACTGCTAGCCATGAGCTGACCTTCGGAAGATAAAATCCGTCCTCGTGTTGCTTTCTGAACCACGCTGTCTCGAACTGCTCCCTTTGCAATTTCAGCCCACTTGTCGTGGTCCACAAACATGGTGTAGCTCATCTTGAAAATGATGGCTATAGCAGCCAGGGCTAAAATGCCAATGACTGCCATGTAGCGTGGAATGATTTTATCTGTAATTTTGCTCATGTTTATTCAATTATGGAATCAGGGAGGTTTTTTAATTCTTCAAGTGTTAAAGTCTCATCTTTGTGCACTGGCAATATGCTTTCGCCATTTAGTTTTATCACATAAGGAGAACTTGAGGAAATCTGTAGCAAACTGTCTTTGCTGCTCCTTAAATAATCTTCAATATATGATTGTCTACTTTTTGAAGTTAGCTCACTGGATCGGGTTAATGCCCTAAAACGGGCGTCGTCAAGTTCTTTTTTTAGGTTGTCGATTTCGATTAATTCTGCTTGATTCTTGTACCTGTTATTGATATAGAAAATGAAGAAGATAGCTATAAGTATAATCAATCCCAGTTGTCCTCGAACCATCTTTGCAGTTAGGAAATCGCCACCAAGAATGCTTCGCAAAGAACTGGAAGACGAGTTCTTGTTCTCGTCTTCTTCAGTAAATTGTTTTAACTTTTCTATACTCTCTTTTGCAGAATCAATTTGTGTGACTTCAGAACGGTTGCTTTCTTGTGATGCAATTTCTGTCGCATCTTCAGTCGCTTTTAGTTCTAACCTCTCTTCTGATTCCTCTACAAGAGTTACATCTTGAAGTTCTTCTATTTCCTGATGCTCCGTACTCATTATTTTGTTTTTTCTGCAATCCTTAATTTTGCACTGCGTGAACGTGGGTTGCGTTCTTGTTCTTCTTCGCTTGGTATAATAACTTTGTTGTTTACCAGTTTAAATGGTGTCTCAACTCGTCCGAAGAAATCTTGTTTTAATCTTCCTTCTATATTGCCGGTCTTCATTATGTTTTTTACCATTCTGTCTTCAAGAGAATGGTAGGTGATAATGGAAAGACGTCCTCCTGGTTTTAAAACTTCAATGGCAGCTTGGAGCATTTCTCGTAAGGCCGTCATCTCTTGGTTGACTTCAATTCTTAAAGCTTGAAATACTTTTGCAAGTTCTTTCTTTTCTCTTTCTCTTCCAAAAAGAGGTTGGACAATGTTCAGGAAGTCTCCTATGGTTTGTATTGATTCTTTTGCTCTTGCTTTAACAATAGCAGAGGCTAGTTTCCTGCTGTTTTTTAATTCTCCATAAAGATAGAACAAATCTGCTAATTTCTCTTCTGGGTATTCATTGACTATATCGGCAGCCGTCTTTCCTGCTCGCTGATTCATTCGCATATCCAACTTTCCTTCAAAACGAAACGAAAAGCCACGCTCTGCATCATCAAAATGATGGGAAGAAACTCCTAAATCTGCTAATATACCGTCAACCCCATCAACATTGTAGTATTGCATGAAATTGTGAAGAAATCGGAAATTGCTTCTGACAAAGGTGAAATGGGGGTCTTCAACAATGTTCTGTTCTGCATCTGGATCTTGGTCGAAACTATAAAGGTGGCCTTTCCCCTTGAGACGTTTAAGAATAGCTCGGCTATGACCACCTCCTCCAAAAGTGACATCTACATATGTCCCTTCTGGACTGATATTCAGCCCCTCTATACTTTGCTCCAGTAATACAGGAACGTGATATATCTGCTCTTCATTCATCTTATAATTCGTTGTCATTCATGAGTTCTTCCAAGGTTTGGGCAAACTCATCACTTTCCATAAATGATTTTTCAAGTTTCTCTGTGGCCCAGATTTCTATGGTGTTGTTGACACCTAAGAAATGAACTTCGCAATCGATACCTGCTTTTTGGAGGTATCTTTTGGGGATTAGTAATCTTCCGTTGCTGTCTAAGGTAATTGATTCGGAATCGGCAACAAATTGTCGCATTACCATGGAGTGTTTCTTGTTAAATGGATTTAGTTTACTTTGTAATTGATCCACTAATTCATTCCATACACTTTCTGGGGAAAGAACTAGACATTGTTGGAAAGTGTCAGTGCGTAGCACAAGTTTTTCTTCTCCATAGCTTTGCAGTGTTTTACGCAAAGCTGCTGGAAGAAAAAACCTTCCTTTACTGTCTGCTTTTGCAGGGATATCGCCGATAAAACGTATCATATGTACCTTTTATATTGAAATTTGGGTGTAAAAATACACAATTCCCCACAATTCCCCACAATATTCCTTTGACTTTTTTGGAATTATTTTTCAACAAGTTGTTTATAACCATCTTTTTTGAAGAAAAATGTCCTTAGGATTACTACTTTTCTTTTAGTTTTTTCGTGTTTTTGGTGAAATAACATTATTTTTGCATGTTGTTTTTTCTGTAAAGAGTATTACATGGCTAGTGGCGAACTTTTCTTGATAGATTTGGAGAAGATCATCCGGGATAAAGCGGGTGATAAGGCTAAGTTTGTCCCAGGATTTTTGATATCTTGGCTAAAGCGTATTATTCATCAAAATGAAGTCAATGAATTTTTAGCTCAAACAAAAGATCTGGTAGGTGTTCCTTTTTTGGATGAGTGTGTAAAATATCTTGACATGGAATTGCATGTAAAAGGCTTGGAGAATTTGCCCAAGGATGGGCGTTTGTGTACTTTTGTAAGCAATCATCCTTTAGGTGGTGCAGATGGCGTTGCTATGGGTAAGATATTGGGGCACGAGTATGAAGGGAAGATAAAGTATCTTGTCAATGATTTGTTGATGAATTTACATGGCTTAGCACCGCTTTGTATTCCAATTAACAAAACAGGAAAACAATCACGTGATTTCCCACGAATGGTTGAAGCAGGCTTTACATCAGATAATCATATATTGATGTTTCCTGCGGGTCTTTGCTCACGTAAAACAGATGGGGTTGTTAAAGATATCCCATGGACTAAAACGTTTATTACTAAGAGTGTAGAGACTCATCGTGATGTTGTTCCGATTCATTTTAGCGGACAAAATTCCGATTTTTTCTATAACTTGGCCAATGTTTGCAAAAGACTTGGCATAAAGTTCAATATTGCTATGCTATTCTTGGTTGATGAGATGTATAAGAATAGACACAAACCATTTGAGGTGAGTATAGGTGAGCCTATTTCTTGGCAGACGTTTGACAAATCAAAAAGTCCTGCGCAATGGGCACAGTATGTGCAGGATATTGTATATGAATTATAAACCCAACCGATGGAAGAACAGATTATTGCTCCAATCCCCAAAGAGTTGCTTCTGAGTGAGCTGACAGAAGAAAAACGTTTACGTTTTACGAATAAAAGTAATAACGAAATCTATATTGTCACCTGGCAAGATTCACCAAATGTGGTGAAGGAAATAGGCCGTCTGCGTGAAATTGCGTTCCGTGCTGCAGGTGGTGGCACAGGTAAGGCTTTAGATTTGGATGACTTTGACATTATGGAGAATCCATATAAGCAGCTTATTGTATGGAATCCAGAGAAAAATGAAATTATCGGTGGGTATCGTTATATTTTAGGTACAGACGTCAAGATGGACGATCATGGACATCCAATGTTGGCTACCGCACATATGTTTGAATTCTCTGACCGTTTTTTAAAAGATTATTTACCACAGACCATCGAGCTTGGTCGATCTTTTGTTTCTTTGGAATATCAGAGTACACGTGCAGGCAGTAAGGCAATATTTGCGTTGGATAATCTTTGGGACGGATTAGGCGCATTGACAGTTGTCATGCCAAATGTGAAGTATTTCTTTGGAAAAATGACAATGTATCCATCCTACCATCGTCAAGGACGTGATATGATTTTATATTTCCTAAAAAAGCATTTCGAGGATAAAGATAATCTGATTGTACCTGCTCAGCCTCTTAAGCTGGAAACTGATGAAGAGATTCTAAAAGAATTGTTCCATGAAGACGATTTCCGTGCGGATTATAAGATTCTGAATACTGAAGTTAGGAAACTGGGCTATAATATTCCTCCTCTAGTGAATGCTTATATGAATCTTTCCCCAACAATGAAATTGTTTGGTACTGCAATTAATGATGGATTTGGTGATGTGGAAGAAACAGGAATCTTGATTGCTGTAGATGAAATATTGGAAGAAAAGAGAATGCGTCACATTGATTCTTTTGTGAAGGAGCATCCAGATGCTTTAAAGATCACAAGTGGTGCAAATAAAGTGATATATCAAGAAAAGAATAGGGGATAAAGATATTAGTTGAAAAAAAGAGTTCCTTGAGCTGGGAAAAACTGCTCAAGGAACTCTTTTTTTGTGGTGGTAGCCCCACCGGGAATCGAACCCGGATCTAAAGTTTAGGAAACTCGTATTCTATCCGTTGAACTATAGGGCCATCACTTCCAATCTGGCTGCAAAGATAGTTATTTCTTTATGAAATGCAAAAGAAACGGATTAAATACCATTAAAACCATCTATTATTTTAAGGTGGTGCGGCATGTAAATTATGCGAAGTTTTTATAACTTGTGGCATTTTTGAAAAAGTTTAATTTTTTATTTCTGAGTAGATTCATGTTCGAGTTTAAAAAAGACATCAAATAAGGTTTGTTGCTTTCAAAATGTTAGTCAATGCTTTGCAAGGCCTGTAAATAAAAACAAAATGTAAGTTTAAAAAAGTTATAATTTGTTTGTGTAATTCGCTAAAAAGTGCCAATTTTGTAGCCGTTTTTTGAAATGGAATCTTTATTTTAATATATATATGGCAGAAGAATTGGAAATTAAAGAGTTGGATCAGGTTGTGGTCCGCTTTTCAGGAGACTCTGGCGACGGTATGCAGTTGGCTGGAAATATCTTCTCTACGGTTTCTGCAACCGTTGGTAATAGTATCAGCACTTTTCCTGATTATCCGGCAGACATTCGTGCTCCGCAAGGTTCTTTGACAGGTGTCTCTGGTTTCCAAGTGCACATTGGTGCAGGAAAAGTCTTTACTCCAGGCGATTTGTGTGACGTTCTGGTTGCAATGAATGCAGCTGCGCTGAAGACTCAGCTGAAGTATGCAAAGCCTAATGCAACCATTATTATTGATACTGACAGCTTTGGGCCAAAGGATTTGGAAAAGGCTGCGTTCAAGACTCCTGATTATTTAGGAGAACTGAATGTGGATCCTGATCGTGTTATCGCATGTCCTCTTACCACTATGGTAAAAGATGCTCTGGCAGACAGTGGCATGGATGTTAAGTCTGTCTTGAAATGCCGTAACATGTTTGCTCTTGGTCTGGTGTGCTGGTTGTTCAGCCGTGACTTGAATATTGCATTTAATTTCTTGCGTGAAAAATTCGCCAAGAAGCCTGCTATTGCAGAGGCGAATATTAAGGTAATTCAGGCTGGTTACGATTATGGACATAATACTCACAGTTCTGCAACCAATGTATATCGAATTGAATCAAAGGTTAAGGAACCGGGACGCTATATGGATATTACCGGTAATAAGGCCACGGCTTATGGCTTTATTGCTGCTGCTGAAAAAGCAGGATTGAAACTCTATCTGGGTTCTTATCCAATTACTCCAGCAACTGACGTTTTACACGAACTGTCTAAACATAAGTCTTTAGGTGTAACTACAGTGCAATGTGAAGATGAAATTGCAGGTTGTGCTTCATCTGTAGGAGCTGCGTTTGCAGGCGCTCTGGCTGTAACTTCAACTTCTGGTCCTGGTGTTTGCTTGAAATCAGAGGCTATGAACCTTGCTGTCATTATGGAGCTACCTTTGGTTGTTCTTGATGTTCAGCGTGGTGGTCCTGCAACAGGTCTTCCTACTAAGAGTGAACAGACAGACCTCTTACAGGTACTTTTTGGCCGTAATGGTGAAAGCCCAATGCCTGTTATGGCTGCAATTTCTCCAACTGATTGTTTTGATGCAGCATATGAGGCCTCAAAGATTGCGCTGGAGCACATGACTCCAGTCGTTCTGCTTACTGATGCATACGTGGCAAATGGTTCTGGCGCATTTAAGTTGCCTGATTTAGCGGAATACCCTGCAATTAATCCTCCATATGTTCCGGAAGAACTGAAAGGCAGTTGGACTCCTTATATGCGAGCTGAGAATGGTACTCGTTATTGGGCTGTTCCTGGTCGTGAGGGTTTTGCTCATATTCTTGGTGGCTTGGAGAAAGACAATAAGACTGGTGCAATATCAACAGATCCTGAGAACCATGATTTGATGACTCGTCTGCGTCAGCAGAAAATTGATAATATCCAAGTTCCTGATTTGGAAGTATTGGGTGATGCAGACGATGCTGATTTGCTGATTGTTGGCTTTGGTGGCACTTACGGACATCTGCGTGCTGCTATGGATGAGATGCGTGCAGCAGGAAAGAAGGTAGCTATGGCTCACTTTAAGTATATTAATCCATTGCCAAAGAATACAGCATCCGTTCTTACCAAGTATAAGAAAGTTGTAGTTGCAGAGCAGAATATGGGCCAGTTAGCCGCATTCCTGCGTATGAAGGTAGATGGATTCTGCCCAGCACAATTCAATCAGGTAAAGGGCCAGCCATTTGTCGTAAATGAACTGGTTGAGGCATTCTCTGAGATATTAAACAAGTAAAAAGAAGACAATTATGAGCGAATATACAGCACAAGATTTTAAAAAAGGACAACCTCGTTGGTGTCCTGGATGTGGTGACCATTTCTTTCTGGCATCTCTTCATAAAGCCATGGCAGAGATTGGTGTTGCTCCTTGTGATACTGCCGTGATTTCGGGTATTGGCTGTTCAAGCCGTTTGCCTCATTATATGGCTACTTACGGTATGAATACAATTCATGGTCGTGCTGCAGCTATTGCTACTGGCGTCAAGGTTGCAAATCCTAATTTGACTGTTTGGCAGGTTTCTGGTGACGGTGATGGATTGGCAATTGGTGGTAACCATTTTATCCACGCTAATCGCCGAAATATAAACCTGAATATGATCCTTTTAAACAATCGTATCTATGGTTTGACAAAGGGCCAATATAGTCCTACTTCACCACGTGGATTTGTCAGCAAGTCATCTCCTTATGGTACTGTTGAAGATCCTTTCCGTCCAGCAGAGCTTTGCTTTGGTGCTCGTGGCCATTTCTTTGCGCGTGCAGTGGCAACAGATGCTCCTGGTACAGTAGAGATCTTGAAGGCAGCTTATGAACATCAGGGTTCTTCTGTGTGTGAGATTCTACAGAATTGTGTGATTTTCAATAATGGCACACACGATGGGGTATATGACAAAAATGGCCGTGCCAAAAATGCCATTTATGTGAAACATGGCCAACCACTTATCTTCGGTGAAAACAATGAATATGGCCTTATGCAAGAGGGCTTTGGATTGAAGGTTGTCAAGATTGGAGAAAATGGCATTACAGAGAAGGACATTCTTGTACATGATGCCCACTGTGAGGACAACACCTTGCAGCTGAAATTGGCTTTGATGGGTAATGGTGATGGTTTCCCTGTAGCACTAGGCGTTATCCGTGATGTTGCTGCACCAACTTACGATGATGCAGTAACTGCTCAGATAGAAGAAGTGAAGGGGATGAAGAAATATCATAGCTTTGCAGAATTACTGGAAACAAATGATATTTGGGAAGTAAAGTAAGAAAGTGATTAGAATTTGATAAAAAAGAAAAAGAAGCATTGTCCTTGTAGATAGGGTGGTGCTTCTTCTTTTTTGTAAACTCGGTGTGACAAAATAGTTTTTAAATCTAAAATACTCACAACTTGCACTAAAAAAAGCATTTATATTCTTTGAAAAGAAAGATAATTTTTCTAAATTTGCGTGCAGAAATTTACTAATCACTTATAAATATTAACAAAACAATGGCAAATTTAGATTTGACTAAGTACGGCATCACTGGTTCAACTGTGATTGCACACAATCCTTCTTACGAGGTATTGTTCGCTGAAGAGACCAAGGCTGGTTTGGAAGGCTATGAGGTAGGTGTTAACACTGAGCTGGAGGCTGTAAACGTAATGACTGGTATCTACACTGGTCGTTCTCCTAAGGATAAGTACATCGTAATGGATGAGACTTCTAAGGACACTGTATGGTGGACAACTGAGGGTTACAAGAACGATAACCACCCAATGTCTGAGGAAGTTTGGGCTACCGTTAAGGATCTGGCTGTAAAGGAACTTTGCAACAAGAACCTGTATGTAGTTGATGCATTCTGCGGTGCTAACAAGGATACTCGTATGGCTGTTCGTTTCATCGTTGAGGTTGCTTGGCAGGCTCACTTTGTAACTAACATGTTCATCCAGCCAACTGCTGAGGAGTTGGAGGCATTTGAGCCTAACTTCGTTATCTACAACGCTTCTAAGGCTAAGGTAGAGAACTACAAGGAGCTGGGTCTGAATTCAGAGACTTGCGTTGCTTTCAACGTAACTTCTCGTGAGCAGGTTATCATCAACACTTGGTACGGTGGTGAAATGAAGAAGGGTATGTTCTCTATGATGAACTACTACTTGCCACTTCAGGGCATCGCTTCTATGCACTGCTCTGCAAACTGTGACATGAACGGTGAGAACACCGCTATCTTCTTCGGTCTGTCTGGTACTGGTAAGACTACTCTTTCTACCGATCCAAAGCGTAAGTTGATTGGTGACGATGAGCACGGATGGGATGACAATGGTGTATTCAACTTCGAGGGTGGTTGCTACGCTAAGGTTATCGGTCTGTCTAAGGAGCATGAGCCAGACATCTACGGTGCTATCAAGCGTAATGCACTGTTGGAGAATGTAACTGTTGATGAGAATGGTAAGATTGACTTCAATGATAAGAAGGTTACCGAGAACACTCGTGTATCTTATCCTATCAACCACATCAACAACATCCAGCCAGGTTCTTCTGCACCTGCAGCTAAGAATGTTATCTTCTTGTCAGCTGATGCATTCGGTGTATTGCCTCCAGTATCTATCTTGACTCCAGAGCAGACTCAGTACTACTTCCTGTCTGGTTTCACTGCTAAGTTGGCAGGTACCGAGCGTGGTATCACTGAACCTACTCCAACATTCTCTGCTTGCTTCGGTCAGGCATTCTTGGAGTTGCACCCAACAAAGTACGGTGAGGAGTTGGTAAAGAAGATGCAGAAGTCTGGTGCTAAGGCATACTTGGTAAACACTGGTTGGAACGGTACTGGCAAGCGTATCTCTATTCCTGATACTCGTGGTATCATCGATGCTATCCTGGATGGTTCTATCCTGAAGGCTGAGACTAAGATGATCCCTATGTTCAACTTTGAGGTTCCAACCTCTCTGCCTAACGTAAATCCAGCTATCCTTGACCCACGTGACACTTACGAGTGCGCATGCCAGTGGGAAGAGAAGGCTAAGGACTTGGCTGCTCGTTTCATCAAGAACTTCGCTAAGTATACTACCAACCCTGCTGGTGAGGCATTGGTTGCTGCTGGTCCACAGCTCTAATCAGAATTTTTGAATTCTAAATAAGGAAAAGGAGTACTCTTTGGAGTGCTCCTTTTTTCATTTATATGCGGTTCTCTTCACCCTTCACCTTTCTATTGTAAATGACTAAATATCAGCGAATAATAGTGGCGAAGAGTTGAACGGCAAGTTCATGCTCTTTTTATGAAGCTTTCTTACTGTACTCTTCCTAAGTAATGATAGAGCTTACAAAAAAAAATCCCGACTCAATCGTCTTGAATCGGGATTAACGTTATAATGAATTCTTATGGCTTACCAGCACCAAGTAAGGTTTCTCCAAAGAGTCTCCAATGGGCCACGCTGGTGATGCTTGTCCCACTGGTACAAGACAATGATTTGGAAGACAACAATTCCTACACCTACCCAGAATGACCAGAATGTGCCCAATACCAGACACATGCCTAATCCCCAGCCGTAGAAGATGAAACTGCCTAGAACAGATGACATCAGGTAGTTGGTCAAACTCATTCTTCCGAAGAAACAGATGTGCTTGAATGCTTTCTTGAACCAATCAAATGCATACCACATCAGAACAGCGCCAGAGATATAGCATAATGTTTGTCCGGCCTTCATCATTGGGGTGAGTATTGGGCTGAGGCTAGGCTCTCCACGCTGAGCGCCGAATCCCAGATCTATATTGTTACCCACCAATGTGGTGATTAATGTCACAATAAACACGATTCTCCAGATTTTAAGGTTGTTGCCTTCGTTGTAGAACAAACGATAGCGTCCAAACAAAAGACCAAGGTAGAAGAGTCCTAGAGTTTGGGTAGCACGTCCTGTAAGCAGGTAAAATACCCAGTTGTTGATAGGAGCAACAGTAAGGTCTACCCAACAGTTTTCCCAGAAACTGCCATTGATATGAGCGTCACCGATAACTCCCCATTGGGCTGCGTCCCATCCGCATACTTGCCAACCAGTAAAGTATGTGATGATTTCTAGTGGCTGGAGCAACAGGAAGATTGTTATAGCCCACAGCCATTTGTTACTCAGGTAACCGGCTGGAATAAGCAAGACACCAATGATGGCATAAGCTTGAAGGATGTCACCATCGAAGATGGCTACGTTAATGGTACCGAAAATCAATAGCAGGAACATTCTCCAAAGAAAACGGAGAGAGAAGTCTTTTCCTTTTTGTTCTTGGTTGTCTCGCTGGATAAAGAAACTTAATCCAAATAGGATAGCGAAGATTCCATAGGCTTTACCTGCTACTATCACACCGAGATAGTGAAAGAAATCATTATCCCATGAGAAGGAAAGTGTTGGAGTTGGGCCGCTTGTATTCATGTGCTCTACTGCATGGTAGATGACAATACCAATTACGGCCAAGCCGCGTAAAGCATCGGCAACCTCAATTCTTGAGTTTTTGAGTCCTTGTGTTTTGTACATAGTTTTAATTATTAATTCGAGTTTGTCTGCAAAGTTAGTCATTATTCCCATTAATTCCAATTTTTACCTTTGCGATAGTTTAAAATAACAATAAATACAGGATAATTAATTGTATAGTTGGCATGAACATGAAAAATCTCTATCTTTGTAGCCAAATAGATAGATATGAAATACTTTTGTCTTTTTCCCTTATTTTGTTCTATGTTTTCATCGGTGGCAGCACAGGACATGAAGATACAGGGTAGGGTTTCTGCGTCTATGCAGAAAAAGATAGGAGAATCATATTGCTATCTGAAGAATCTGACTTCTGGAGAAAGGATGGATAGCTGCAAGTTGGATGGTAATACATTTACTTTCCATATTTCTGATGTTGTAGCTAAAGAACCTATGAGTATCGTTCCATTGGATGTAATGCTGGTAAGTGAACCTGGCAGTTTGAATATCTCGGAAGAGAATCAGTTGACTGGAACTCCATTAAACGAAATGTGGAATCTTTATCTCCTGGAGAAAAAAACATATAGCAAGCGTTTTAACCGAGAATATCAGGAAACTCGTAATGATATATCGCTAAGCCGGTTTCAGAAAGAGGGTTTGCTTAAATCAATGAATGAAGAATTTGAGGCAACGTTGAAGAGTCGTGCATTGAATTACATGCGTAGAAATCTGGATAGCCCCCTGAATACACTGGCTTTACTGGATTACATGCCTCGAATCAATAAGGTTAGTACCTTTGATCAGGTGTATGTCTTTTCTAGTCGGGAAACTCAGAGATGTCCCGATGTTGTGAAAATGGCATCCAGAATGGAAAAGCTGCGAAGAACTTCTGTAGGAGAGTTCTATACCGATTTTACAGTACCTGCAGGAAATCTAGATGGAAGTGAGGTGAAACTTTCCGATTATGTAGGTCGAGGTAAATATATCTTGGTAGATTTTTGGGCGAGCTGGTGTGGACCTTGTCTGCGTGAGGCTCCCTATCTTAAGAAAGCATATGAAATCTATCATGGAGAGCTATTTGATATCTTAGGTGTAGCAGTCAAAGATAAACGAGAGGATACCCGGAAAGCTACAGAGGAACAGGCCTATTCGTGGAATCAGATCTATGAGTCTGGGGCCATAGCCAGCGAAACCTATGGCTTTAATACTATCCCGCAAATCATGCTGTTTGCCCCAGATGGTAAAATCTTGGCACGAGGTCTTAGAGGTGATGGCATCTTGAATGAATTGGCAAAATACTTGAATAAATAATTAACAGATATAATATATGAAGAAAATTCTAACCCTACTGGTTCTGGCTGTAGTGGCAGTGGCTGCTCAGGCACAGATTAACGTCAAGGTAGCTCAGAAGCAGACTGCTCCTGACCAGTTCGACATTGTTTTTACCTGTGCTATTGATGCCGGGTGGCACATTTATTCTACCACAGAGAGTAATGGACCTATTCCTACTACCTTCAACATTGACAAGAAAGATGGAGTGGAGTTGGTAGGTGCCTTAAAGTCTAATAAGAAGCCTGTCTCTCATTTCGAGGAAGTGTTTGATGCTAACGTATCTTATTATGAAGGCTCTGTAGAATTTACCCAGACAGTTAAGATTACTGGTTCATCATATAACATTGAGGGTTATCTGGAATATGGAGCCTGCAATGACCAGAACTGTATGCCTCCTACTTCTGTAGATTTCAAGTACTCTGGTAAGGGTGTAGAAAAGGCTAAGGATGAGGTTAAGGAGGAGAATCCAGAAGCTGCAGCAGAAGAAGTTCCTGCAGTAGAAGAGGAATCTTCTGTAGCAGACAGTGTGGCTGCTCCTGTTGTAGCACAGGGTGACTTGTGGACTCCTGTCATTGATGAGTTGACTCACTTCGGTGAACAGAATGATGCTGCAGGTAAGGGTTTGCTCGCTATTTTTGCCTTAGGATTCTTGGGTGGTTTGATCGCTCTCTTTACTCCATGTGTATGGCCTATCATTCCAATGACTGTTAGCTTCTTCTTGAAACGTTCTAAAAATGATAAGAAGAAAGGTATTCGAGATGCTATTACTTATGGATTGTCTATCATTGTAATCTATGTAGCCCTGGGCTTGATCATTACTTTGATATTCGGTGCCAGTGCCTTGAATTCATTGTCTACCAATGCTATTTTCAATATCTTCTTCTTCCTTATGTTGCTGGTATTTGGCGCCTCTTTCTTAGGTGGCTTTGAAATTACCTTACCATCTTCATGGAGCAATGCGGTTGATAGCAAGGCAGGTAGTACTACCGGTCTTTTGAGTATTTTCCTCATGGCCTTTACTCTATCATTGGTTTCATTCTCTTGTACTGGTCCTATCATTGGCTTCCTATTGGTAGAAATGGCAACGACAAATATTGTGGGTCCTACCGTAGGTATGTTGGGATTTGCAGTCGCATTGGCTCTGCCATTTACTATCTTTGCCCTTTTCCCAACCATGCTGAAGAGTGCTCCTCGTAGTGGAAACTGGATGAATGTAATCAAGGTAACACTGGGTTTCATTGAGCTTGCATTCTCTCTCAAGTTCTTCTCTGTAGCCGATTTGGCTTATGGCTGGCACTTGTTGGATCGTGAGGTATTCCTTTGTTTATGGATTATCTTGTTTGCCCTGTTGGGTGCATACCTCATTGGCTGGATTCGTTTCCCACACGATGAAGATGAATACGATGATGAGGGTAATGTTGTTGTTAATCAGAAGACTTCTATTCCTCGTTTCTTTATGGCGCTCGTTTCATTTGCATTTGCGCTTTATATGGTTCCTGGCCTTTGGGGTGCTCCTTGTAAGGCAGTAGGTGCATTTGCTCCACCTATGAATACACAGGATTTCAATCTGGCTAAGAGCGAAGCTGTTGAGGCACAGTTCAAGGATTACGAAGCAGGTATGCAGGCTGCTGCTGCACAGGGTAAGCCTGTAATGCTTGATTTTACCGGATTTGGTTGTGTGAATTGCCGTCAGATGGAGGCTGCCGTATGGACTGATGAAAAGGTGAAGGACATCATTGAAAACGACTATGTCTTGATTTCTCTTTATGTGGACGATAAGACTCCTCTCCCAGAAATCATCGAGGTTCAGGAGAATGGCCAGACACGTAAATTACGTACTGTAGGTGATAAGTGGAGTTATTTCCAGCGTACTAAGTTCGGCTCTCAGACACAGCCATTCTATGTGCTTCTGGATAATGAAGGACATCCACTGAACAAGAGCTACAGCCACGATGAAAGTGTGGAAAATTATGTGAACTTCTTGAATACTGGTTTGGATAACTATAAGAAATAAATATGCTAGAAAAAGCAGTTCGTGAGCAGATTATAGCTCTCATTCATCAGGAAGTAGTTCCTGCTATGGGTTGTACAGAACCTATGGCAGTGGCTCTCTGTGTAGCTAAGGCTACCGAAACTTTGGGTAAGAAGCCAGAGCAGATACAGGTTTTGCTTAGTCCAAATATGCTGAAAAATGCCATGGGCGTAGGTATACCAGGTACTGGAATGATTGGACTTCCAATTGCCATAGCTCTGGGTGCGCTCATTGGTAAGAGTGAGTATAGTTTGGAAGTGTTGCGCGACAGCAACCGTGGGGCAGTAGAGGCCGGAAAGGCTTATATTGCAGAGAATCGTATTCAAGTTGCCTTGAAAGAGAATATTTCAGAAAAGCTTTACATCGAAGTATCTGTTCAAGCTGATGGAAATTCTGCTGTAGCTATTATTTCTGGTAGTCATACCCATTTTGTCTATTTGGCAAAGGATGGCGTTGTTCTTTTGGATGAGAAGAACACATCTATCATGGAGAATGAAACAGAAACTGTAGAACTTACGTTGAAGACTGTCTATGATTTTGCCACAACATCTCCTATTGAAGAATTGGAGTTCATCAATGAGGCACGTAAACTGAATGAAAATGCCAGCAAGCAAGCGTTATTGGGAAATTATGGTCATGATTTGGGTAAGACATTAAGTCGTCCATTGGGTAGAGGTATAATGGGCGACAGTATTTTCTCACATATTCTTTCTGCTACCAGCAGTGCCTGTGATGCTCGTATGGCTGGTGCCATGATTCCTGTCATGAGTAATTCCGGTAGTGGTAATCAGGGTATTGCTGCCACCATGCCGGTAGTTGTCTTTGCAGAGGAGAATCACAATACTGCCGATGAACTGACTCGTGCTTTAATTCTAAGCCATCTTACTGCGATTTATGTCAAGCAGAGTTTAGGACGTCTGAGTGCATTGTGTGGTTGTGTGGTTGCGTCTACAGGCTCTAGCTGTGGCATTACTTATCTCATGGGTGGTAACTATCAGCAGGTAGCTTATTCTGTAAAAAACATGATTGCCAATTTGGCTGGTATGGTATGCGATGGAGCCAAGCCAAGTTGTGCACTGAAAGTATCTAGTGGTGTTTCTACTGCGGTTCTTTCTGCCATGCTGGCTATCCAGAATAGATTTGTGACCTCTGCAGAGGGCTTGATTGAAGATGATGTAGATCGTTGTATTCACAATCTGACTCGTATGGGTGCAGATGGAATGAACGAAACTGATCGCATGGTGCTAGATATTATGACACATAAGAAAAATTAGTATACCTGCATTAACCTTGCAAATAGGGCATAACGCTGTGAAATAAAACACGTTATGCCCTATTTCTTTATCATAAAAAAGTATACCTTTTTTGGTTTTCTGTTTCACTGAAAATACCTAAATTTGCGCGCATGAAACGCAGTTTTTATTATCTCATTCTTGGAATTACAGCTGTGAGCCTTTCAGTTATCGGCTGCACACACTCCTACAGTTCTTCGTCACAGGCAGAGCAGGCCCGTGATGCCTTGCTCAGAACCATTGCTTTAGACAAGAGCGGAGTAGATGTTGACAATGATTCGCTGTTGCGCATAGCTTATAATTATTACCAGTCCAGACCAGCAGATGGCTTTAATCGTATATCTTGCCATTTGAGCATCAAATAATTTGCAGAAATGATCGGCAATACAGAGAATCTCTGTAACTTTGTCTTCGGTAATATTTCGTCGAACTCACGTTAATTAGTAGAGGAACCGAATTGTCCGGCTTGACGGACAGGCTTGTCCGTAAGGACGGACAAAGGAGTCCGCTAGCACGGACTTTTTCTAGCTTAAGTAGTGACGGAAGCCTATGACAAGCTAGGATAAAATCAAGAAAAAGTTTTTAATGAAAAATGGCCAACACCTATCATAAATCATTTAAATGGCTGATAATTAACTGGTAAGGTGTGATAGGTGTTTGTCAAACACCTATCACAACACCTATCACACACCTATCACGACATTTTACTATTCTCCTTCGGCATAAACACCCAACTCCTTCTTTTTTTCCCGATGCTTTTCCCGATTTTTTCACAAATAGAATCGGGAAAGCCCAGTTTTCCCGATAATGGACAGGGGGCAATCGGGAACGGATAGGTTTCCCCTCTTTCCTTTCATATATTTGCAGTGACAAAAAATTGTGAATTTATGAGAAAATTTTCATCATCGGAGAACATACTGCTTATTGAGCAGTACCTCCAAGAAAGTTTTGAACTGCGCTACAATGTGCTCTCTAAAAAGATAGAGGTACGTGAGCGCAAGGAAGGGGCTGAATTCCGACCCCTCACCGAGAAGATGGCCAACTCCATCGTTCGTCGCATCAAGTTGGACCTGGAAGATGTGACCAGTGTTAACCAAAATGTACAGGAATTCCTGAATTCCGAGGACATCTGCCAGTATGACCCTATCCGCGACTGGCTAGGCACACTCCCCCAGTGGGATGGGCAGAACCGCATGGCAGAACTCTTCGGACGAATTCCCGGAATCTCTTCGGAACAGATCTACTGGTGTTCCATCTGGATACGTTCTGCTGTGGCGCACTGGCTGGGAATGGACATGCTGCACGGAAACGAGTGCGTGCCTACTCTCATCGGCAGCCAGGGATGTGGAAAGAGTACCTTCTGCCACCGTCTGCTCCCTCCTCACCTGAGAGTGTATTATCTGGATCATTTCAATCTGGCGAACAAGAACGACAAGGAAATGGCCCTGACGAACAACCTGCTGGTGAACCTGGATGAGTTGGATCAGATCCGGCCTTCTCAGCAGGCACAGCTCAAGCAGGCACTCTCCAAGGTAAAGGTCAGCGGCAGACCTATCTACGGAAAAGAGCAGCAGGAGCGCGTGCGTTATGCTTCGTTTGTAGCCACCACGAACAATCCGCATCCGCTTCAGGATCCTACCGGAAGCAGACGCTACTTGTGCATCAGCATTCCCGATGGGAAACTCATTGACAATGAAAGTACCATTGATTACGAGCAGCTCTATGCCCAGCTGATGGCAGAAGTAAAAGAGAAGAAATGCCGCTACTGGTTCACCAATGAGGAAACTCTGCAGATTCAGCAAGCCAATGCCCAGTACCAGCAGGAACAGGACATTGAATCCATGCTGGAGGCCTGCTTCCGACTTCCCGAAGAGGGTGAAGAGCCGAAGGTCCTGTCGGCCAAAGCCATCATGGATGTACTGGAAAAACAGTTCCCCCTGCTCAAGAGATCACATGCCACAACCATTCATGTGGGCATGAAGCTGAAGACCCAAGGCTATAAGAATGTAAAACATCATGGAGCAAGCTGCTACCAGGTGATTCCACTTGTTGCTGCCTGAAAATGAGGTTTCATGATAGGTGTTGTGATAGGTGTTGTGATAGGTGTTTGACAAACACCTATCATACCTTACCAGTTAATTATCAGACATTTAAACGATTTATGATAGGTGTTGCCCACTTTTTAATAAAAAATAGATTACGATTACAGAAGAATAATAATCTTCCAGGGTGAAGATTAATAATCGTCAAGCCTGTCCGTAGTGACGGAAAAAAGGAGGGCACCGTTCCTGGCGGTGCCCTCCTTCGTATGTGGGTTTCTGGTATTGTATTATCCCATGATTACTTCTACAGTGTGTTTACCAGGAGTAGCCTTTACGATATTTCCTTCTACAGGAACACCATCTACAGTCATGCTTTTGACTCCCTTCTGTGCACCGCTCAGGTTCTTTACGTTGATGTTATATTCCACGCCGCGAAGGGTACGCTTTATACTGTATTCCTTGATGTCTGATGGGAGACAAGGATCTACCATAATACCGTCGTAGGTAGGCTTTACGCCTAGCAAGAACTGGCTCACGGTGTACCACATCCATGCGGCTGTACCAGTTAACCATGAGTTCTTTCCTTCACCTGGTTTAGCAGCATCCTTACCGGCTACCATCTGGCAGTTTACGTATGGCTCTACCTTGTGCAGGCTCTGGTCTTTGATCCACATTGGGCTAATCTTTCGGAAGAGTTCCCAAGCATCATTGCCACGTCCGGCAACAGTTTCACCGATGATGACCCAAGGGTTGTTGTGGCAGAAGATACCGGCATTCTCCTTATAACCTGCAGGATAAGATGAAATCTCACCCATTTCTACATGGTAGGTAGTGTAAGCAGGGTTGTTTAATACCATACCGTGCTCACAATCCAGATACTTCTTGCAAGAATCGATGGCCTTATCTACCATGCCTTCTTCCAGACCAATACCGGCCATAGTGCAGAAACCTTGGCTCTCAATGAAGATCTTGCCTTCTTCACACTCGTTTGAACCAATTTTATTGCCGTAGAAGTCGTAGGCGCGCAAGTACCACTCGCCATCCCAGCCGTGTTTCTTCACAGCCTCTATCATGGCATCGATGCACTTTTGTGCACGCTCTGCCTCTGCAGCAAAGGCTTCGCAGGCACCAGCTGGCATTTTGTCACAGCTTCCGTTCTTGGCAATCTCACGGCAGAGTTCTACATAGTCCTTACCAGTTACTACAAAGAGACCTGCAATCATGAGCGACTCTGCCTTAGAACCTACAGAGTTGTTCTCGGTAGTCTGGAAACTTTCGTTAGGATCCCAGGAGAAGCAGTTCAGGTTGAGACAGTCGTTCCAGTCGGCACGGCCGATAAGTGGCAGCATGTGAGGACCTAGGTTCTCTACAACGTGATTAAATGATATCTTGAGGTGTTCAAAGAGAGTCACTTCTGTTCCTGGTTTATTGTCGAAAGGCACTGGCTCGTTCAGGATAGAGAAGTCACCAGTTTCCTTGATGTAGGCCACAGTTCCGAAGATGAGCCAGCATGGGTCATCGTTGAAACCACCGCCAATGTCGTTGTTGCCGTGCTTGGTAAGTGGCTGGTACTGGTGGTAGCAGCCACCATCAGGGAACTGGGTGGAAGCAATATCAATGATGCGCTCTCGGGCACGGCTTGGAATCTGGTGTACGAAGCCGACCAAATCCTGGTTGGAGTCGCGGAAGCCCATGCCACGGCCCACACCGCTTTCGAAGAAAGAAGCGGAACGGGAGAAGTTGAAGGTAATCATACACTGGTATTGGCTCCAGATGTTTACCATGCGGTTCAGTTTGTCATCGCTGCTCTTCACCACATATTTGCCCAACAAAGTATCCCATAGCTGTGCCAGCTCTGCAAAGGCAGCATCCACAGCTTCTGTGGTAGCAAATTTCTCAATGCAAGCCTTGGCCTTGGTCTTGTTCACAAAAGTTACATCAGATGCTTGAGAGGTGATCAGTTCGCCGCTCTGTTTGCGGGCTAAGTCTTCTTTGCAGAATTTCTCTTCCTGAGCATTCTCTACATAACCCAAGATGAAGATGTAATCCTTGCTCTCGCCTGGTGCAAGCTCTACCTCTACATAATGTGAGGCAATAGGGCTCCAACCATGAGCTAAGGAGTTGCCTGGCTTGCCAGCCATAACACACTGTGGGTCTGCAAACTCATTATACAGTCCAATGAAGCTTTCACGGTCGGTATCATAGCCGTTGGCCTGTGCATTGGCCAGGGCATAGTAGGCATAGTGGTCGCGACGCTCCTTGTATTCAGTCTTGTGGTAGATGATGGTCTTGTTGTCGGCTGTGTCGATTTCCACCTCACCGGTACTCCAGTTGCGCTGGAAGTTCTCCATATCGGTAGCTGCGTTCCACAGACACCACTCGGCGAATGAGAAGAGCTTGATGGTCTTCTTCTCTGCGGTGGTGTTCTTGAGAGTTACCTTCTGCACTTCTGCCCATGTCTTGAGCGGAACAAAGTAGAGTACGCTGGCTTCAATACCATTTTTTGAACCGGTAATGCGGGTATAGTTCATACCATGGCGGCACTCATAGCTGTCCAGCGGGGTCTTGCAAGGCTTCCACCCCGGATTCCACACGGTACCTCCATCGTTGATGTAGAAGTAGCGGCCACCGTTGTCCATAGGCACACCGTTATAGCGGTAGCGGGTAATGCGACGGAACTTGGCATCCTTGTAGAAGTCATAGCCTCCGGCTGTATTGGAAATCAGACCGAAGAAGTCCTCATTGCCCAGGTAGTTGATCCAAGGGAACGGGGTGGCAGGGTCTGTGATGACAAACTCGCGGTGAGCGTCATCAAAATATCCGTATTCTTTCATTGTAACAAATGAGTTTTTTTCCAATGGACTGTAGGCTGCACCTCGGAAAAGAACAAGTTCTCTTCACTCGGTTTGCTCTACAGTTCATTTTATTTTAGTTTTAGTTTTCGTCTTCGCGGTTAGGTGTATTCCACTTCTTAGTCTCAGAGCAGTTGAAGTTCAAAGCCTGATCGCCTACTTTGGCGCGGAACTCACCCTTCTCCAGTACCCACTTCTCATCGTAGCCTACAAATGCCAGGTCGCTACCCTTGATCTTTAGGGTGACGGTCTTTGTCTCACCTGGCTGCAGTTCTACCTTGTCGAAGGCACGCAGACGCTTGTTGTCTGGGGTGATACTTGCTACCAAGTCGGAAACAAACAGGAGGACTGGCTCCTTTCCGGCTACCTTACCGGTGTTGGTTACATCCACGGTGAAGGTAAGCTCATCCTTAGCGGTGAAGGTGGTCTTGTCCAGCTTCAGGTTGCTATATTTATAGGTAGTATAGCTCAAGCCATGGCCAAAGTTGTACAGCGCATCAATCTTTGCATCGTAGTTGTAGTTACCGCTCATGGTAGCTACGCTCTCACCTGGCTTGAAGTCGTAGGTGCTCAGAGAGTTGATAGAACCTGGGTAAGTGAAAGGCAGTTTAGCGCTGAAGTTAGCATCGCCTGCCAGCAGGTTAGCCAGAGCAATACCGCCGTAGTTGCTTGGTAGCAGAGCATCGATGGTAGCCTTGGAAAGACCCTCGATGTCCTTGATGATACGTGGACGGCCTTCGTTCAGTACCAGTACGATAGGCTTTCCGGTCTTGGCCAGTGCCTTGACCAGTTCCTTCTGAGTAGGGCTCAGGTTGAAGTCGGTCAGGTTACCTGGAGTCTCAGCATAGCTGTTCTCACCCACTACGGCAATGATCACATCTACACCGGCAGCAGCTTTGACAGCAGCCTCAATGTTTGGTTCGTTCTCTGACTCGAAGTTCACGTTCATGCCACCATTCTTGTAGGTGATGCCCTCTGCCAAGGTTACATTTTCAGCACCAAATTTGTCGCTGATAGCCTCGTAGAAGGTCTTGTAACCTAATTCTTCGTGCACGCGTACGCAACCGTCGCCCTGCCAGGTGTAGCTCCAACCACCGTTCTGTGGGCGCAGGTTGTTGCTGTTAGGGCCGGTTACCAGGATCTTCACACCCTTCTTCAAAGGCAGGATGTTATCGTTGTTCTTCAGCAGGATGATGCTCTCCTCTGCCATCTTGGTAGACAGGGCAGCAGACTCTGCAGCACCGAACTTAGGGTACTTCTTGGCCAACTTCTTGTAGTCGATGTCCCAAGTCTTAGGATCGTCCAGGTGCAGACGGAACTTCAGACGGAGAATACGGCTCACCGCATCGTCGATACGGCTCATCTTTACGCGGCCTTCGTTCACCAGTTCCTTCAGCAGGTCGCAGAAGTTGGTGTTGTAAGGGTCCATGCTCATGTCGATACCAGCGTTGATGGCCAGTTCGATAGCCTCCTTCTTGTCGTGTGCAATGTGGTCACGGGAGAACAGGTTCTCGATGTCGGCCCAGTCGGTCACAATCATACCGTCCCAGTTCAGACCCTCCTTGAACCACTCGGTGAGCAGGCGGTGGTTGGCATGCAGCGGCATACCGTTGTTGTTTGAAGAGTTCACCATGATAGACAGTGCACCAGCCTTGGCACAGTTCTTGAATGGCTCGAAGTACTTCTCACGCAGCTCACGCTCTGAAACAGACGATGGAGTACGGTCCTTACCATTGATAGGGTTACCGTAGGCAATGTAGTGCTTCAGGCAAGCAGCAGCATGATAGTCGTCGATGTTGTTAGGGTCAGCACCCTGGAAACCCTTTACAGCCTCTACAGCCATGACAGAGTTCAGCAATGGATCTTCACCGAAGCTCTCCCACATGCGGCTCCACATAGGCTGACGGCCCAGGTCCATCACTGGCGCATAGATCCAAGGAATGAGTCCAGCCTTGCTCTCGTAGGCGCAGATCTCTGCCACCTGGTATGGAAATTCCTTGTTAAAGGAAGCAGCCTGGTTGATAGACTGTGGGAACAGTGTACCACCGTAGGTGTAGGTAGTACCGTGCATCTGATCCACACCGTAGATCTGTGCAATGCCCGATGCCTCCTGGGAAATCTTGTTCAACTGACGGATACCGGTAGCCCAGCTCTCTGGAGTCTGTGCAAAGCCCAGAGGCACGTTCAGAATGGAACCTACCTTGTACTGGCGCAATACTTTATTTACATTCTCCTCACTCAGGGTCCATGCCTGGCGATTCTTCTGGTCGGTCACACCGTCCACGGTAATCTCACACATTTGGCCAATCTTCTGGTCCAGTGTCATTTCAGCCAACTTGGCCTTTACTTTAGCTTCAATCTCTGCGTTGTAAGGGATAGCTGGTTTAACTTGAGCTTGCATGGTTGCAGTGGCAGCTAAACAGCATCCTAAAGCAATAGTTTTAAATAGGTTCATTAGTTCTTTATTTTTTTGGTTTATGATTTATACAATTGGAAGTGAGTTTCCGTTAATCTTATGATACAGATCTAGCGCAAAGACATCGGTCATGCCTGAGATGTAATCCAGTACAGCCATTATCTTTCCATATGTAGTTGGAGCATTGATTTCGTATTGACTGCTAATGCGCCTGATCAACATTTCTGAATAGGCTTTTTCTGGATAAATAACGGCATCGGTAAACATTTCAATAAGTGTACTTATAACCTTAAATCCGGCCAATTCTATATCTACAACATCCTTTGATAGGTAAATGTCCCTTAAAGAACGCTTTGCACATTCTTCATAAGCTTGTCGAGGCCTTTCACTGATATGTTTGATAAGACTACCTTCGAATGTACCGCTCAGGATTGCCTCTTCATTATTTACAAATACACGAACGCATTCTGAGACAAGGTTTCCAATGACGCAGGAGCGAAGATAGACAATCTGCTCATTCGGGTCAGTGACTAGATTAAAATTGGCTAAAATGCGATTTTGCCTGGTTTCATCGAAAAATGAAAGAAGAAGATCCTTGGTGTCAGCAGTACTGATAATCTTTAGCTTGTGTGCATCTTCCAGATCCATGATTTCATAGCAGATGTCATCTGCTGCTTCGACAAGATAGACTAATGGATGCCTTGCAAATTTTAGCGGCTCATTATCTCTGCTTAATTTGATAAGGCCTAACTCCTGTGCGACTTTTAGGTAATCTTCTTTTTCACTTTGAAAAAAACCGAATTTTTGTTTCTTCCCTGAAAGACTGGATTCAAATGGGTATTTTACAATGCTCGCAAGGGTGGAGTAGGTCATGACGAACCCACCAGGTCTACGCCCTATAAACTGGTGTGAGAGCAGTCGGAATGCATTGGCATTTCCTTCGTAATGAATAATATCTTCCCATTCTTCAGGAGAAAGAAATGGCTTGAGCTTCAATCCATCACGCTCAGAAAAAAAGGTCGCAATTGCTTTTTCACCAGAATGTCCGAAAGGGGGATTCCCTAAATCGTGTGCTAAGCAAGCAGCCGATACGATAGAGCCAATTTCCGGAAAATGAGTTTTTGCAAGTTCAGGATGCTTTTCAATAAGAAGATGGGATACTTCTGAGCCAAGAGAACGTCCAACACTTGCCACTTCTATACTGTGAGTAAGTCTGTTATGTACAAAAACACTTCCTGGCAAAGGGAACACCTGAGTCTTGTTCTGTAGCCTACGAAAAGAGGCGGAGAATACCAAGCGGTCATAATCCCGCTGGAATTCGCTTCTGTCGTCTTTCCTAAAGCCATGTAATTCTTCCTGGCCGAGGCGTTTGGTGGAGAGCAATTGCTCCCAATTCATTTTTGCCATGTTGTTTATAGTTAATTTATTTGCAAAAATAGTGGGTTTTTCTTAATGACGACTTGTTTTCTTTAGAAAAAGTGGGAGAAATGCTGGATTTTATGTAATTTTGCAACTTAAATATCATAATGCTAATTAGAATATGAATGTTCAAATAATCAATAAAAGTCACCATCCCCTTCCACATTATGCTACAACCCAATCTGCTGGTATGGATATTCGTGCAAATTTGGATCAGCCAATTGTTTTGAAACCCCTTCAGCGTTGTCTGGTTCCAACTGGCTTGTTTATGGCTTTACCAGAAGGTTATGAAGCTCAGATTCGACCTCGCAGTGGATTAGCTTTGAAAAAAGGAGTTACTGTCTTGAATACCCCTGGAACTATTGATGCAGATTATCGTGGTGAAGTCGGTATTATTTTGATAAACCTGTCACAAGAAGATTTTATTATTGAAGATGGTGAACGTATAGCTCAGATGGTAATTGCCAGATATGAGCAGGCAGAATGGATTGCAGTGGACGTTCTGGATGAAACAGAAAGAGGTGCGGGTGGTTTTGGCCATTCTGGTGTGAAATAACATGGACTTTATCAAGAAGTATTTTCTCTTAGTTATTTGCTTTCTAGAAGTAAGTGTTTCTTTTTCTGCTGATTTGCCAAGAGCGATTCAGCGTAGATTCGATTATTTCTATATGGAGGCAACTCGTCAGCGTAATTTGGGTAATTATGCTGAGGCTTATGAATTATACAAGCATGCCTTGCTTATAAATCCAAATGCTCCGGAAGCCTTGTTTGATATGGCAAGCTTTTGCAGCGTGCTTGGATCCAGAGAGGAAACCCAGGCTTATTATGAGAAAGCATCTGCATTGGCTCCGAAGAATAATTGGTATCAGCAGGTTCTAGGCAACTTCTATTATCGTAATAATCAGATAGATAAAGCAATATCTGTCTATGAGAAAATGGCAGAGAACTCAGAAAAGGCAGATGTATATTATCAACTTCTTTCTCTATATACTCAAAAGCAGGATTACGAAAAGTGCATTTTGGCTTTGGATAAAATTGAGAGCATGGATGGAAAGAGCGAGCAGGTTAGCATGGAAAAATTCCGGATGTATCTGCGTTTGGAACAAAAAGAAGACGCTTTCAAGGAAATAGAAGCATTAGTTCAAGAATATCCAAATGACTTGCATTATAAAGTAATGATGGGTGACTTGTATCTGGATAACGATCATCCGGAGAAAGCTTTGGAATTGTACAAAGAAATTTTAAAAGAAGAACCCCAAAATGTGCAAGCTCAACTGTCAATGGTTTCTTATCTTGAAAAGCAAGATAGGAAGGCAGATGCACAAGTAACGTTGGAAAATCTGGTTTTAAATCCGTTGTTAGACAGTGGAACTCGCGCTTCAGTAATGCGTAAGATTATTTACAATAGCGAAGAGGCAAAAGACGATAGCACAAAGGTGCTTGCAATGTTTGAAAGAGCTTTAGAACTTCCTCAAGACGGTGCTGATGTGGCAATTTTGGGTACTCAATATAGGATCATGAAGAAAATGCCGAAAGAAGATATTACGTCTTCACTTCGTCAGGTTGTCAAAATAGACCCAACGAACGTCGGTGCTCGTCTTCAGCTTATGCAATATGCTTTTGATAGAGAAGATTTGGATGATGCTATTCAACTTTGTCAAGAAGCTATAGATTATACTCCAGAAGAAATTGCCTTTCATTATTATCAAGGACTGTCCTATTTTCAGCAGGAAAGAAATGAGGAGGCTCTGAAAGTATTCCAACGTAGTATTCAGTATATCACGCCAGATACAGATCAGGAGTTGGTTTCAAATATCTATGGGGCTATGGGAGATATCTTTCATGCGAAAAATAGGAATAAAGAAGCTTATGAAGCCTATGACTCTGCATTAGTTTATAAGCCAGATAATACATTGGTTTTGAATAACTATGCTTATTATCTAGCTCTTCAAAAGAAAGATCTGGAAAAAGCAGAATCAATGAGTTTCCGTGCAGTCAAAGCAGACCCTAAATCTTTTAATGAGCTGGACACTTATGCATGGATTCTGTTCCTTGAAAAGAAATATACAGAAGCTAAAATATATATTGAGCAATCTTTGAAAAATGGTGGTGATGCTAATTCTGGCATTTTAGAACATGCTGGCGATATATTTTACATGAATGGAGAGACGGAAAAAGCCTTAGATTATTGGCTTCAGGCTGAAGAAAAAGGTGGTACTGAAAATGAAAAAATCTTGAAAAAGAAGATTAAACGTAAAAAATACATCGAAGCAAAATGAATAGATTAAAATACTTGCTGTTGCTCGTCCCTTTTTTGTTGTATTCATGTGGAACCAGTAAAAAGGTCACAGAATCTGTAATGGATACGAAGAAGTTGACTGTAGAACAAATGGTCTCAACTCTAGAGAATAAGGCTGTCACTGATGAATTTTTGACAGCAAAGATGAATTTTCATTTCAAGAGTGGTAGCCAGGATTTGTCGGTAGGTGGAAATTTAAAGATGAAGAAAAATGATGTGATACAGTTGTCTTTGGTTGCACTTGGCATCATGGAGGCTGCTCGAATAGAGTTTTCTCCTCAGGATGTACTCGTAATAGACCGTCTGAATAAAAGATATATAAAAGCATCATATAATGAATTCAGTTTTTTGAAAGAAGCAGGAATTGATTTTAATGCATTGGAGTCTTTGTTCCGTAATTCTATTTTTGTGCCAGAGAATAAAACAGATCTTTCATTGGATTATTCCTTAAAGGACAATGTGACAGTGATTTGCCAGAATAAGCGGTTGAAATTCAAATTCCTTACATCATTGTCAACTTCACTTATCCAACAGACTCAAGTGATGTCTGCTGGTAACGGTAAGGGAGAACTGGATTGGGTATATAGTGATTTTGCGTCGTTCAAGGAAAAACAATTTCCTCTATCTCACCAGATTAAGTTGACTGGAATGGGAAAAGATGCAGAGATTGAAATACAGTTGAAGAATTTAGGTAGTGATTCTAAGTGGGAACCTCATACCGCGGTAAAAAGTTCCTATAAGGAAATGAAGACTACTGATATATTGAAAATGCTGCATTTTTAAGATATGAGAAACCGGATAGTACTGTTAATCCTTTTCTGCTGTTTCTTATTCAATGTTCAAGGACAGACAAACAGCAAGATACGAAAATTACAAGCCCAGAGAACTGAACTGCAGAAGCAGATAAACGAATCTGAGCAGATTCTTCGTACCATGAAAAAGGATGTTAAAAGTCAGTTGAATGATTTGGCAGTATTGAATGGACAGATAACGCAGCAACTTAAATTTGTTAATGCAATAGAAGAGGATGTCAAGACCTTGGATGTAGAGATTACAACGGTAGAGGCTAATCTGGATAGCCTTCAACGTTCTCTTGAGAGTATGAAATCTCAGTATAAAAAATCTATTCAATATGCGTATAAGAAAAATCATTCTCTCCAGGATAAGCTGATGTTTGTCCTATCTGCAGGAACAATGAAACAAATGTATCGCAGAATGCGTTATGTGCGTGAATATACAACCTATTTGAAAGTCCAAGGTGAACAAGTGAAAGATCAGCAGCGACAGGTTCAGCAGAAGAAGGCTGATCTTTTAGCAGCAAAAGGAGAAAAATCAATGCTCCTACGACAAGGTGAACAAGAGCGTAAGAAACTTGAGGGAAAGCAGGATGAACAAAAGAAAATGGTTGCAAATCTGCAGAAAAAGCAGAAAGATATTCAAAAGGAAATTTCTCAAAAGCAGAAACAACATCAGAATTTGAACGCTCAAATTGATCGTTTAGTTGAGCAGGAGGTTGCTGCTGCGAAAAAACGTGAAGAAGAACGCAGAAAAAAGGAGTTGGCTCGTCGTGAGGCAGAGCGTAAGAGAAAAGAGGAACAAGCCCGGAAGGGTAAGGAAAGTACAGTGGCGAGCAGTAGCAAGACCTCTTCTGCCAGTTCGTCATCATCTTCGGCTTCTTCCCGGAAGAAGAATACTGCTGTAGCATCGTCTTCCAATACTGAAACCAGTAAGGCAGAGCGCATGTCTGCCTATAAAGTAGATAATGACGATCGTTTGGTATCGGGCGGTTTTGAACGCAATAAGGGTCGTATGCCAATGCCAATCACAGGTCCGTATGTAATTGTGGGACACTTTGGTGTGCATAACGTTGCTGGACTCAAAAACGTACAGCTGGACAACAAAGGTATTGACATCAAGGGACAAGCTGGGGCCCAAGCACGTGCGATTTTCCAAGGCGAAGTGTCAAGCGTGTTTTCTTTAGGTGGTATGCATGGGGTTTTGGTTCGTCATGGTAGCTATATATCAGTGTATTGTAACCTGTCTTCTGTTAGTGTTCGTGCAGGACAGAAACTGAATGCGCGTGATATAATTGGAAAAGTAGGACAAGATGGAGATGGCAATGTGGTATTACAGTTCCAGTTGCGAAAAGAAACAGCTAAGTTGAACCCTGAAAGTTGGCTAAGTAGATGATGACACTTGATTTAGATGTAAGGACGAAAGCAGCAGTTGACTTGCTTAAGCAGATGATAGAAATACCTTCTGTAAGTAGAGATGAATCTGCGGTTGCAGATTTGATTTACAACTATTTACAAAAAGAAGGTATGAATCCCAAACGCCAAGGAAACAATGTCTGGTGTGTAGATCCTAATTTCGACCCAAAGAAACCAACATTGTTGCTTGATGCTCATATAGATACAGTCAAACCTGTATCAGCATGGTCCCGAGATCCATTTAAGGCAACGGTAGAGGGAGATTGTATTTATGGATTAGGAAGTAATGATGATGGGGGGAGTGTCGTAGCTTTGATGCAGGTTTATAAGACATTGACCGGAACTCCTCAGCCTTATAATCTGGTTTATTCAGCATCTTGTGAAGAAGAAGTATCCGGAAAGAATGGATTAGAAAGTGTCCTTCCACTCTTCCCATCTATTTCTGTAGCACTTGTGGGTGAGCCTACGGATATGCAACCTGCTATTGCTGAGAAAGGCTTGATGGTATTGGATATTACAGCTTATGGCAAGGCTGGTCATGCTGCAAGAAATGAAGGTGAGAATGCTATTTATAAAGCATTGGATGATATTCGCTGGATTCGTGATTTTCATTTTGAACAGGAATCTTCCTTGTTGGGCCCTGTAAAAATGACTGTTACTGTACTTCAGTCGGGAACCCAGCATAATGTTATTCCAGACAAATGTACATTTGTGGCAGATGTACGTAGCAATGAATTTTATTCAAACAGGGACATTTATGATTATGTTTGTCTGCATCTGGACAGTGAAGTGAAGGCTCGATCATTCCGCTTGAATTCATCACGTATAGAAATAACACATCCTATGGTAGTGAGAGTAAAAGAGATGGGAATGAGACCTTTTGGCTCTCCAACATTATCTAATCAGGCTTTAATGCCTTTCCCTTCAATGAAGCTGGGACCAGGTAGCTCTTCGCGTTCTCATACAGCAGATGAGTATATAAAAATAAGTGAAATTGATCAGGCGATTCGCATTTATCTGGAGTTGCTTGATGGACTTGTATTGGAATAGTAAAAATCAAAGATAAATAAAAAAATGATAACAATCGAACAACTGAAAGACGTTAAAGACCGTACTGAAAAGCTGTATCGCTATTTGGGAATTGAAAGTAAACAGATAGAAGTGGAAGAAGAACAGTTGCGTACACAAGCACCTGGCTTTTGGGATGACGCAAAGGCGGCCGAGGCACAGATGAAAAAAGTAAAAGCGCTGCAACAGTGGATTGATGGTTACAAGGAAGTCAAGACTTTGGTTGATGAGGTAGAAACTGCATTTGACTTTTATAAGGAGGAACTGGTAACAGAAGCAGAGGTTGATGATGCATTCAAGAAGGCTTTCACTGCTGTTGAAGCATTGGAATTGAAGAATATGCTTCGTTCTGAGGCTGACAATATGGATTGCGTACTAAAAATCAATGCTGGTGCGGGTGGAACAGAAGCTCAAGATTGGGCTCAAATGCTGATGCGTATGTATATGCGTTATGCAGAGACTCATGGGTATAAGTTATCTGTTGCAAACCTTCAGGAAGGCGATGATGCCGGAATCAAGACTTGTACTTTGAATATTGAGGGTCCTTTTGCTTATGGGTATTTGAAAAGTGAAAATGGAGTTCATCGTCTGGTCCGCGTTTCTCCTTACAATGCACAAGGAAAACGAATGACCTCGTTTACTTCAGTTTTTGTTACTCCATTGGTGGATGATTCTATTGAAGTTAATATTGAACCAGCACGAATAAGTTGGGATACTTTCCGTAGTGGTGGCGCTGGTGGACAGAATGTAAATAAGGTGGAATCCGGTGTACGTTTGCGCTATCAGTATAAAGATCCATACACTGGTGAAGAAGAAGAGATCTTGATTGAAAACACAGAAACTCGTGACCAGCCAAAAAATAAGGAAAATGCATTACGTCTTTTGCGCTCAATGTTGTATGACAAAGAAATGCAGCACAGAATGGCAGAGCAGGCAAAGGTAGAAGCTGGAAAGAAAAAAATTGAATGGGGCAGCCAAATTCGTAGTTATGTATTTGATGATCGTCGTGTGAAAGATCATCGTACCAACTATCAAACCAGTGATGTGAATGGTGTAATGGATGGTAAGATAGATGAATTCATCAAAGCTTACTTAATGGAATTTAGCGATACTCTTGATTAATATGGCTCAAGAAATAGAAAGAAAATTTCTGGTAGTAGGGCCATTCAAGGATCAGGCTTACTCTGCTACACATATTATGCAGGGCTATATTTGCCATGGTCATGGCCACACAGTTCGTGTGCGTTTGCGTGATGATAAGGGTTATTTGACCATCAAAGGGCCTTCTGTCAATGGTGGATTATCACGTTATGAATTCGAGACAGAAATCAATCTGAAAGATGTTCTAGATTTAATGAAACTTTGCAACGATGGATACATAGACAAAACGCGTTATTTGGTTAAATGTGGGAATCATGTATTTGAAGTTGATGAGTTTCATGGAGATAATGAAGGGTTGATTATGGCAGAGGTAGAACTCGGTTCGGAAAATGAAGCTTTTGAGAAACCTGCCTTTATTGGTAAAGAGGTTACAGGAGATCGCCGGTTTTATAATTCCTCAATGTTGACTTATCCTTATAAACACTGGAAAGATTCTATTTGAAAAATCTTCTATAAACGAATGAACCTAATATGGCGGCCAGTATTACTCCGGTAGTATTGGCCGCTAAATCCATCCAATCGCCGCTTCTGCGTCCTCCTGTACAGTATTCTTGTAAAAGCTCAATAATGCCGCTCATAAGTAGTGGAAGAAAAAATGCACCAATCGAAAGACGTTTAATGCTTATATTTTTTTTGTGTTTGTGGTAATACTCTAGCCAGATAACGCTGCATGTTCCCAAATACATGACTGTATGAGTCCATTTATCTATAAATGGAACATCTTCTGCAAATTCTATCTCTGGTACGGTCATAAAACAGAGAATCCAAATTAACATGATGCAGAAAATACTGAATTTGTATCTTTTTATATAATCAATTTGCATTTTCATCTTTCTTTTTTGCAAAATTAGCCCTAAAATTCTTACATTTGCAACTTCTAAGAGAGTTTTTAGTAAGAATTTATAAAAATTATGGCAAATAATACAAATCAAGCAGGATTTGCCAGCAAGCTAGGCGCAATTTTAGCTGCTGCTGGTTCTGCTGTAGGTCTTGGAAACGTATGGCGATTTCCAACAGAAACGGGATCAAACGGTGGTGCTGCTTTTATCCTAATTTATCTTTTGTTTATGTTCTTATTGGCGATGCCAATTATGATTGCTGAGTTTACTATTGGACGCCATGGACAAAGTGATGTTTCTAGCTCTTTTGATAAAATGTGTGGAGGAAAGAAGGGCTGGAAGTATATGGGCTTAATCCCAGTTGTCGCTGGCTTTTTAGTACTTAGCTATTATGCCGTAGTTGCCGGATGGACGTTAGATTATGCTGTCCGTGCCGGAATGAATGATTTTGCAGGCAAGGCAGCTGCAGATTATGCCAATGATTTTGCTGCATTCTCTTCTGATCCATTGAGACCTTTGGCTTGGTTATTTCTTATTTTAGCACTTACGTTTGGCATTGTTGCTATGGGTGTTCAAAAGGGAATTGAGAGAGGTGCAAAAATAATGATGCCTATTCTTTTCATCTTTATAGCAGTTCTGGTTGTTTGCTCAATGACTTTACCAAATGCATCTTTGGGTCTGTCATTTCTTTTAAAGCCGGATTTCTCGAAGGTAACAGGTGCAACTTGTCTTTCTGCAATGGGCCAAGCATTTTTCTCATTAAGCGTGGGCCTTTGTTGCTTGTGTACTTATGCTTGCTATTTTAGAAAGGATATAGATTTAATCAAGGATGGCTTTAGTGTGGCTACAATAGACACCTTGGTAGCATTGATGTCGGGATTAATCATATTTCCTGCTGTTTATTCAATTCCGGGTTTGTCGCCAGATGCCGGACCGTCTTTGGTTTTTATTACGTTACCTAATGTGTTCCAGACTGTCTTTGGGAACATGCCAGTTTTGGCTTATGCCTTTTCTTTGATGTTCTATTTGCTATTGGTAATGGCTGCACTGACATCTTCTATTTCAATGTTGGAAATGGCTGAAGCTTATTTCCAAAAGAAATATGGTATTAGTCGTTTCAAGTCTGCACTTGGTGTAAGTCTGGTATGTGGTGTCTTGGGAATAGCCTGTTCTTTGTCTTTTGGAATTTGGAAAGACTTGACTGTTTTTGGAATGGGTTTCTTTGATTTGTTTGATTTTTTGGTAGCAAAGTTTATTATGCCAGTTGGAGGTTTTTTAACTTGCATATTCCTTGGTTGGGTTGTTGATGAAAAGATTTTGCGTGCAGAAATCACAAATGATGGAAAATTGAAGCAGCCACTATATCCAGTTTTCCGATTTATCATTCGTTATTTTGCTCCAGTCTGTATTGTGGTAATATTTATGAATGAATTGGGGTTATTTGATGTAATTAAAATGATGTTTTAATATTAGATAGGTTTTATGGAGAATATAGGTAGAGGTAATTTTGGAAGTAAAATCGGAGCTGTTCTTGCAGCTGCGGGGTCTGCTATTGGCCTTGGAAATGTATGGCGTTTCCCCTATGAAACAGGTGCTAACGGTGGTGCAGCTTTCTTGGTTCTTTATCTTGCATGTGTTATTATAATTGGTATACCTTTAATGGTTGCTGAATTTGCTGTAGGAAGAAGAAGCCGAGCAAATAATTTCCGTGCTTTCCCATTGTTAGGCGCAACCGGATTGTGGAAGTATGTTGGTTTTTTATGTGTATTGACGGGGTGGCTGATTCTTTGTTATTATGTTGTGGTTCAAGGATGGACTATAGAGTATGTAATATCTTCTGGAGCAAATGGATTAGCAAATAAGACCCCGGACGATTATACTGCAGATTTCTCTTCTTTTATTAGCAATCCTGTTAAACCATTGATATATGTGTTTCTTTCAATAGGCATTACGTTAGGTGTAGTGCTTATGGGTGTACAGAAAGGTATTGAACGCGCCTCAAAGGTTATGATGCCAATGCTGTTCATCTTTATCTTGGTGTTAGTAGGATGCTCTTTGTCTCTTCCTGGCGCCATGAAGGGCGTGGAGTTCTTGTTGAATCCAGATTTCAGCAAGGTGACAGCAAGTACTTATTTGGCTGCTATGGGCCAGGCTTTTTTCTCTTTAAGTATAGGTATGGGTTGTCTTTGTACTTATGCCTCATATTTCCCTAAAGAAGCAAATCTGTTCGGCAATGCGTTTAATATCGCAGGTATTGATACATTGATTGCAATTCTTTCTGGTCTTATTATTTTCCCAGCTGCTTATTCTGTAGGTATAGAACCAGGAGCAGGACCATCTTTAGTATTTATTACCTTGCCAAATGTTTTCTATCAGGCATTTGGAAGCATTCCTTGGTTGGCATATATGTTTTCATTGATGTTCTATTTGTTGCTGGCTATGGCAGCGTTAACTTCTGCCATATCCTTACTTGAGCCTGCAACTTTATTGATTCATGAAGAAACTCATTTGCGTCGCCGTTGGTCTGCATTGTTGGCCACAGCTCCAGTATTGTTATTTGGCGTAGCATGTTCTCTTTCAATGGGTATTTGGGATGAGTACAAATTGTTTGGAATGAATTTATTTGATTTGTTTGATTTCACTACAGCAAAGATTATGTTGCCTCTTGGTGGTTTGTTTACGGCTCTTTTTGTGGGTTGGAAAATGGATAAGAAAGCTTTGTTGTCTGAAATCTCAAATCAGAGAACTCTGCCACAATGGCTCATTAGAATTTATTATTCGCTAATAAAGGTAATTCTACCTTTGGCTATTATTGCCATTTTCCTTAATGAGTTAGGAGTGTTTAGTCTCTAAATTCGGTACTATATAATAAATATAAGACGGGGCTTTCGGTAATGAAGGTCCCGTCTTTTTGTCATAATAGGATGGTTTCCGAAATTCTTCTTGAATAGATTGTATGTTAATTACCACTGTAGATTGAATCGTAATTCCCTTTATAATGTCTTGGCAGTGAAGTTGGACCAAATTCTATGATGATAATAATACGGATGCAATTCTTTCGTACTGATGTCTATGAAAAGTGTAATCAAAGAAAAGCCTCACTTCCGTTTCCGAAAGTGAGGCTAAAAACTATAATTGATTCGGTTTATTTCTTGTAACCGGCAATCTTAGCTGTGATTTCAGGAATCTGTATGTTATTCAGACGTCCATGGAAGTTCTCTGCGCCTGCTCCGATGGCAAAGACAGGAACATATCCGTCAGAGTGTGCACCGCTGGCCCAGGAGACCATAGCAGTCTTAGCCAGAATGTCGCGAGCCTTAGTAGCTAGTGCAGAGTTGGTGCTATACCAGTTTGATTCTGTTGCATTGCCCACGAAAGCAGCCTCGTATGCTTCACGTAGTTCTGCCTCGTCTCTCCAAGATACAGGAACTTTGGTGAACAAGCCAAAGCACTCACTTAGCACGTTCTTGATATCTTCCCAAGTCTTGCGCATGCGGTTCTTTTTTAGGGTATTCAGACGCTCAGTCACCTTGTCGGTGCTGCAAGTCTGATACTGCAATGCCTGCAGGTTCAACTCATATTTGCCATTACCAGGGACAATACCGCCAGTCTCATGATCGGCAGTCACCACAATAAGAGTCTCCTTTGGGTGCTTTTTGTAGAACTCCAGAGCCACCTTGATAGCTTCGTCAAAATCAAGGGTCTCTTGAATCATGGCGGCGGCATCCTTACCGTGGCAAGCGTGGTCAATGGAACCACCTTCTACCATAAAGAAAAAGCCTTTCTTGTTATTCTTGGTCAGCATATTGATACCAGTCTCTACAATCTGAGAAAGCTTCAGGTCGTTCTCCTTTCTGTCAATAGCGTATGGCACCTCGTTAGGATTGTTGGCTGCAGCCTCCTTGGTCTGTACCATGATGAGCTTGTCGGCATCCTTCCACTTTGCCTTGCCCTCTTCGTAGCCGTACGCCCAGGTATAGCCGTTCTTCTCGCAAAGCTCGTGAAGGTCAACGCCATCCTGACCCTTAGGCTGTAGGAAGTCTGAACCACCGAAATAGTCGAAGCCAGAGAGTGGCAGCTCTTTACCAATGGCATTATAGAGGTTTCTGTTTACCTGGTGTGCATAGAAAGCAGCAGGAGTAGCGTGGTCAATACTTACAGTGGTGCAGATGCCTACTTTTTTGCCGCTGTTTTTAGCCCATACGGCAATGCTGGAAACGCTGGTAGAATCTGGAGCCATGCCCAGCATGCCGTTCTTAGTCTTGAAACCGGTAGCCAGAGCAGTACCGCCTGCAGCAGAGTCGGTAACATCGCTACTTGCAGAATAAGATGTGGCGAAAGTAGTATAAGGGAAGTCGGCAAAGGCCATATGCTCAATGCCCAGCTGTCCCTTGACACTTGCCAGATAGAATTCGGTAGTATTCACCTGGTTCAGGCCCATACCATCACCAATGAAATAGAACACGTACTTGGCTTGCTGAGCCAGAGCTGAAGTTGCGCATACCAAGCACAAACTAGCTAATAGGAATAATTTTTTCATGTTTATTATTTGTGGGTGTATATTTAGGCTAACACTTTTTTGAAACGCTCAATGAAATCGTCTGCTTCCGAAATGGTAAGGCATAATGGTGAGAGCAGGCGCAGCACATTAGTTCCACTGCATCCTGTGAAGCAGTGCTGCTCCTTTACTAGACGGGTGCGGATTTCCTTGTAAGGTACATCCAACTCTATACCGATCATTAAGCCTTTGCCACGAACCTCTACCACATGAGGAAGGTTCTCCGATTTCAGACGGTTGATGAGGTAGTTACCCACCTCGGCTGCATTCTCGATGAGTTTCTCGTTCTCCATGATGTCCAGTACTGCCAGTGCTCCGGCACATGCCAGATGATTACCACCAAAAGTAGTACCCAACTGGCCATAGACAGGCTTGAACTTTGGAGCAATGAGCAGACCTGACATAGGGAAACCGTTGGCAATGCCCTTGGCTACAGTAATCATGTCGGGCTTGACACCCAGGTGCTGATGAGCAAAGAACTTACCGCTACGTCCATAGCCGCACTGGATTTCGTCGCAGATGAGCACGGTGCCGTATTGGTCACAGAGGGCACGCAGACCCTTCATGAACTCGGAAGAAGCCATACGGATACCACCTACACCCTGGATGCATTCTATGATGACTGCACAGACATCGCCCTTCTCAATTTCCTTCTTCCATGCTTCCAAATCGTTCAAAGGCAAGTAGGTTACATGGTTGTTTGCATTGATAGGTGCAATGATCTTAGGATTTGCAGTAGCCTCCACTGCCAGAGAGGTACGTCCGTGGAACGCTTTCTCTAATGAGAGCACACGGGTACGTCCGTTGGTGAACGATGCTAATTTCAATGCATTCTCGTTGGCTTCTGCACCCGAGTTGATGAGGAACAGCTGATAGTCCTCATAGCCGCAGATCTTTCCTAATCGCTTTGCCAATTCCTGTTGCAGAGGGTTGATGACAGAGTTGCTGTAGAAACCTAATTTGTTGAGCTGTTTGGTCATGCACTCCACATAGTGAGGGTGGCAATGACCCACGCTGATTACAGCATGACCACCATACAAATCCAGGTATTCCTGGCCTTTGTCATCCCAAACTTTACAGCCTTTGCCACTTTCAATGGCAATGTCAAATAATGGATATACGTCAAATAAATTCATTGTGTTCTGTTTTAAAATGCGCTTGGCTTGAGTTTGAGACCCATTGTCTCATCCAGACCAAACATCAAGTTCATGTTCTGAACGGCCTGACCTACAGCGCCCTTCAGCAAATTATCTATCATACAGGTTATTACGGCCTTGTTGCCGAATTTATCCACATGAATCAAAGCCTTATTGGTGTTCACCACCTGCTTCAAGTCTAGTGCCTTTCCTACATAGTGTGTAAAGGTAGCACCATCGTAGAAATTTTGGTACATCTCTGCCAGTTGATCTGCCGATGGGTTGGAAGACGTACCTTCCTCGCCTTCAAACTTAACTACTTCGGTACAGAAGATTCCACGGGCGAAATCACCGCGATAGGGGATGAAGTCGATGGTAATATCTTCTGCTGTTGGAGTAGTTACCAGTGTATCCACAATTGCAGGTGTTCCTTCAGGACGTAGTTCGTTCAGACTCTGACAGATCTCATGAAGGTGCTGGTGGGTAAAAACCTTATATACACTCATGTTGTTGTTTCTCCAAGAGAAATGAGTGGTCGCTCCTGGCTTCTGACCGGCACCGGTGGATCCGGTGATAGCATTCACGCTCACATCGTGCTTCAGCAAGCCAGCCTGTGCCAGTGGTAGTAAGCCCAGCTGCACGCAGGTAGCAAAGCACCCTGGGTTAGCCAAGTGCTTGCACTGCTGGATAGCCTCCTTGTGAATTTCTGGAAGACCGTACACGTAATCGTGTGTAGGTGCTGCAATGCGGAAGTCTTGTGCCAAATCAATAATTTTCACGTTTTCAGGAATAGTGTGTTCTTTCAAGAATGCTTCACTTTTGCCATGACCGAAGCAGAAGAATACTACATCTACTTGGTCAAAAGGCATATCTGCAGAGAATTGCAAGTTAGTTTCTCCATAAAGTCCCTCGTGAACATCTGCTATCATGTTTCCTGCGTTCGATTCACTGTTGGCAAAGACAATCTCTACCTCAGGATGCCAAAGCAGTAAGCGAATAAGTTCGCCGCCGGTATAACCGGCAGCTCCTAAGATACCAACCTTAATCATCTTTCTTCGTCTGGATGAGCTAAATAATAAGCGCGGAGAGGTGTTGCAGAAACTTTAATGAAGCCCTTTGCGTCATCGGATGTCCATGCCTTGGCAGTTTCTCCATACTCGCCCAATTTATTCTTTACAAGATCATTTGGAGAATCAACACCAATAGTTTGGAAGCCCATAGGACGCAATTCTAAGGTTACGGTACCAGTTACATTACGTTGTGAAGATGCTAACATTGCTTCAATATCAGGCATGACAGGCTCCAGATACTGGCTTTCATGAAGGAACATGCCGTACCAATTGGAAACTTGGTCTTTCCAGTACTGCTGCCATTTTGATAAGGTGTATTTTTCCAGGAAGCGGTGTGCCCCAATAATCAGCATAGGTGCTGCAGCCTCGAAACCTACACGGCCTTTGATGCCGATGATGGTATCACCCACGTGGCAGTCACGACCGATGGCAAAGGCAGCGCCAATTTTCTCTACCTCCTGAATAGCTTGGATCTTGTCTTCGTAAGTCTTGCCGTTCACGCTGCAGAGTTCACCCTTTTCAAAGCCTAAGCTCAATACTTCGGTGCCTTCCTTGGTAGGATGTTTCAGGTAAGCGCTTTCTGGCAATCCCTGCTTGCTGTCTAGAATCTCGCCACCGCAGATGCTGGTACCCCAGATACCTACATTATAGCTGTACTTCAGCTTTGTGAAGTCGGCAAAGTAGCCGTTCTTGTTCAAGTAGTCCACCTCTTCCTGACGGCTCAGGTTATAATCGCGGGTCAAGGTAATGATTTCTACACCTGGGCACATAACCATAAAGGTCATGTCAAAGCGGATTTGGTCATTGCCAGCACCTGTAGAACCATGTGCTATAGCACTGGCACCGATTTCCTTGGCGTAGCGTGCAATAGCTAATGCTTGGAAGATTCTTTCTGAACTTACAGAAATAGGGTAGCAGTTGTTGCGAAGTACATTACCAAAAACCATGTATTTCAGACTCTTTGCATAATACTCTTGGGTAACGTCGAGAGTTACATACTTTGTTGCTCCTAATTTGTATGCGTTTTCCTCGTTTGTTTTAAGTTGCTCTTCGCTAAATCCGCCAGTATTGGCGCATGCTGCATAAACCTCATAACCTTTTTCTTTTGCCAGGTACATTACTGTGTAGCTGGTGTCGAGGCCTCCGCTGAAGGCAACGACTACTTTTTTCTTTTCTTCCATATGTTTGTGAATTATTGTTTTCTTTTTATAGTAATTTACGTTCAACAACTGTTTTCATGATTTTTTGGAATACCTCCAATGACGTAGGTTCACCTTTGTGTATTTCTGGGTCATAAAGCATTCCTGTACAGATACAGTATTTTCGTTCTGTTCGAACTAACACGTCATGATTTATGCAGCCTTCGCAACCGTGCCAGAACGCTTCATCATCGGTTAGGTCTGCAAATGTAACGGGGACATATCCTAATGCTGTATTCATCTTCATGACAGCTGCGCCACTGGTAAGTGAGAATATTTTAGCTTCTGGCCAGCGAACACGTGCAAGTGTGAAGGTATGGTCCTTAATTTGTTTTGCAATGCCTAATCCTTGATAATCAGGATGCACAATAAGACCGGATGTGGTAACATAGTGTTTGTTCCCCCATGTTTCTATGTAGCTGAATCCTGCAAATTTATCACCGTCTAAAGCAATGATGGCTTTACCTTCTTTCATTTTTGTTGCTACGTAATCATGGGTGCGCTCTGCTATGCCTGTACCTCTTTTCTTGGCAGCTTCTCTAATGGTGTCCAAAATCAGGTCGACATAAACCTCGTGTGAAGCATCAGCTACCATTATATTGATTTTGGGATTAACATTATCCATTTTTTATGTGACTAAACTATTAATAATGAATGTCAGGAATTATTTCTCTCAAAGCCTGGATGAGTTCTACACGGCTTGCCTTTTCTTGAATTACGACAAATATCGTATCGTCACCTGCTATTGTTCCGCAAACCTGAAGTGGGTTCATGTTGTCGATGTCATATGCTAGGCGACTAGCGTAGCCAGGTTTTGTCTTGATGACAGCAATATTCTCAGAGAATGTGATAGAAAGAAAACCTGAATCTGTCATCATATCACTGACTCTGTTTGTTTCCATATTGCGCATGTACATCGTGTTGTTTGGTAACACATATACATATTTTCCATAAAGTGATGAAGCCTTAGCTACTTTTAATTGCTTCAAGTCACGGGACAAGGTTGCTTGGGTCAAGTTGAAACCTTCTTTGACCAATTCTTGTAAGAGTTCATCTTGATTTCCTATTTCTTTGCAAGAAATAATAGCTTTTATTGCTTCTAATCGTCTGTTTTTATCTTTCATAAAGACCAGGTAAGTGCTAGTGTTTTCAAATGTGGGTGCAAAATTAGTGATTATTTTAATATGATGTATATTTTTTCATCATTTTATTCAGTTTGTTTGTGTGCTCAATAGAATAAATAGATATTTGACTGCTTAATTTGTATATTTATTCCGTGACATGGGTTATATATTTAGATTTGCATTAGACTTTGACCTATTAGATAAATTTATCTGGAATAAAATATATATCTGTAAGGTGGTAACGAGCACAATTTGACATATCAAAAAAAAGTGTTTTTTCGTGTGTTTTTAGTTAATTTTTATGACTTAAAAATTAGGTTATTACGAAGTTTTCCCTTAATTTTGTGGTGTATAAATAATAGACTCTCTTATATTATATCATAAAATTAAGAATAAAACGCTACAATGTTGATGCTTGTTGTTGTGAAACAATAAGCATCATTTTTTTTATATAATTATAAAAATGTATGCGGAAATAGAAAAAAATGGTAATTTTGCATTTTAATTCCGAAAAGAAGTAGAAAAAAGGCATGAAAAGATTAGCAATCAAGATAGGTAGTAATGTGCTGACCCGAAATGACGGTACACTTGACGTTACTCGGATGTCTGCTTTAGTGGATCAGGTTGCAGAATTGTATAAAAACGGGATTCAGATTGTTTTGATTTCTTCTGGCGCTGTTGCTAGTGGACGAAGTGAATTAGGAATTCGTAAAAAAATGGATTCAGTTGATCAACGTCAATTGTTTTCCGCAGTAGGTCAGGCTAAATTAATCAATCGTTATTTTGAGCTTTTCAGGGAACATCATATTTCTGTAGGGCAAGTGCTTACCATGAAAGAGAATTTCAGTACTCGCATGCATTATCTAAATCAACGGAATTGCATTGAGGTCATGTTGGCAAATGGTGTCATACCAATTGTTAATGAAAATGATACAATCTCTGTTTCAGAATTGATGTTTACAGATAATGATGAACTAAGCGGTTTGGTTGCATCAATGATAAATGCAGATGCCCTTATTATTTTGAGTAATATCGATGGAATATACAATGGTTCTCCTAAGGACAGCTCAAGTAAAGTAATAAGATATGTTGCACATGATCAAGATTTGTCTTCTTATATTCAGGTAGAAAAGTCTGGCTTCGGTCGTGGGGGTATGATTACAAAATGCGCTATTGCTAGAAAGGTTGCTCAAGAAGGTATTCGTGTCTATATAGCTAATGGAAAGCGTGATAATATCTTACTTTCGTTGATCCGTTTTCCTGATGAGACACCTTGTACATGTTTCGAACCTTGTTCTCAGGGTGTTTCGAGTGTTAAAAAATGGATAGCCCATAGTGAGGGATTTGCAAAAGGTGCAATTTGCATAAATGCAATGGCTAAAAAAATGATAACAGGAAGAAAAGCAGTAAGTGTTCTTCCCGTTGGAGTTGTACGAATTGAGGGCGATTTTGAGAAAGATGACATTGTTAATATAAAAGACGAGCAGGGGAAAAAAATTGGAGTCGGAAAGACCTCTTTTTCTTCTGCAGAGGCAAAACAGATTATGGGACTACATGATCAACGGCCTCTGGTTCATTATGATTATCTATATTTAGAATGAAAAAATACAACTATGGAGTTCCTATCTATATTTAATAAGGTAAAGAAAGCTAGTCGTGAATTAGGGCTACTTCCTGAGGAGAAAGTAAATTCTGTTTTGCTTTTGCTTGCTGATGAAATAGAAAGTAGGCAGGCAGAGATTCTTGTAGCCAATCAGATTGACTTGGCCAAGATGGAATTGTCCAACCCTATGTATGATAGATTGAAACTTACACCAGAAAGAATTAAGAATATAGCATCAGATACTCGGCATGTAGCTAGTCTTGCATCTCCATTGGGAAGGGTTTTAAAGCATGACATTCTTCCGAATGGACTTGATCTCTCTAAGGTTAGTGTCCCTTTTGGTGTTGTGGGTGTGGTCTATGAAGCTCGTCCTAATGTTACTATTGATGTCGCATCTCTATGTCTGAAAAGTGGAAATGCTTGTGTGCTGAAAGGTGGAAAAGATGCAGATGAATCAAATAAAGTAATAGTGCAGATTATTAAAGATGTTCTTTTAAAATCTGGTGTTAATCCCGATGTTGTTTCATTATTACCTGCAACCCATGAAGCTACAGCAGAAATGCTCCATGCAAACGGATATATAGATGTGGTAATCCCACGTGGAAGCAGCCGGTTAATCCGTTTTGTCCGTGAGAATGCAACGGTACCTGTAATTGAAACTGGTGCAGGTATTTGCCATTGTTTTTTTGATGAGTTTGGTGATGTGGAAAAGGGAACAAGGATAATAAACAATGCAAAAACTCGTAGAGTAGGTGTTTGTAATGCACTGGATTGCCTGGTTTTACATCGTTCCCGATTAGATGACTTGCATTTACTTTGCAAACCGCTTCAAGAAAGCAATGTCATTATCCATGCAGATCATTTTGCTTTTAATGCCCTGAAAGGTTATTACCCGATGGAGTTATTAAAAGTTGCAACAGAAGATAGTTTCGGAACAGAGTTTTTGTCATATGCAATGTCAATAAAAACTGTCGAATCTTTCGATGAGGCTGTGGAACACATTGCTTGTTTTAGCTCTAAACACAGTGAGAGTATTGTCACAGAGAATGAGGAGCATGCAGAGGCATTTATAAAACTTGTTGATGCTGCTTGTGTATATACAAATGCTCCAACATCATTTACTGATGGTGCTCAGTTCGGCTTGGGTGCAGAAATAGGAATCAGCACTCAAAAATTGCATGCTCGTGGCCCTATGGCTTTGGAAGAAATGACTACTTATAAATGGGTTGTCCGTGGTGATGGCCAAGTACGTTTGTAAAATAAATAAACAAATAATATAATAGAATTATGAGAGTATTTACTAATGTAAAAGACATTGGAGATTTAAAGCAAGCACTTGCAGAGGCTCAGGAAATAAAGAAAGACCGTTATAAATACGAGTCATTAGGCAAGCATAAGACTTGTTTGCTTATTTTCTTCAATAATAGTCTTCGAACCCGATTGAGTACACAAAAGGCAGCCCGTAATTTAGGTATGGATGTAATTGTACTTGATGTGAATCAGGGTGCGTGGAAGCTGGAAACAGAACGAGGTGTTATCATGGATGGTGACAAGAGTGAACATTTGCTCGAAGCTATTCCTGTCATGGCGAACTATTGTGATGTAATAGGTGTACGTTCTTTTGCTCGTTTTGAAAACAGAGAGGATGATTATACTGAGAAAATTCTGACTCAATTTATCAAATATAGCGGTAAGCCTGTGTTCTCAATGGAGGCTGCTACAGGTCACCCTCTTCAGGCATTTGCCGATTTGATAACTATTGAAGAGTACAAAAAGACTCAACGTCCTAAAGTTGTGCTAACTTGGGCTCCACATCCAAAAGCACTGCCACAAGCTGTTCCAAATTCTTTTGCTGATTGGATGAACGAGGCAGATGTTGATTTTGTGATAACCCATCCTGAGGGTTATGAACTTGATCCACAGTTTGTACGTGGAGCAAAGGTTGAATATGACCAGAAGAAGGCATTTGAAGGGGCAGATTTTATTTACGCAAAGAATTGGGCTTGTCCAGGAGTTACACGTCCAGAAGACTATGGAAAAGTATTGTGTAAAGATATGAGCTGGACTGTTGATACAGAGCATATGAGTTGGACTAACAACGCATTTTTCTTACATTGTTTGCCGGTTCGTAGAAACATGATTGTTTCTGACGATGTAATTGAGGCTCCTACTTCTTTGGTAATTCCAGAGGCAGCCAATCGTGAAATCTCTGCAACAGTTGTGTTGAAAAGAATTCTTGAATCTTTGTAAATTTTTAAAGAGTAACTAGAGAAAAAAATCTCTCTAGTTCGCAAGATAATAAAAGCGTATACAGGTCATGTATACGCTTTTATTTCATTATAAAATTATAGGATTTATTACCGTCATAGGTGTTTATGGAAAAAATAACACTGTCGTTGGATTGCAATCCTAAATTGTATAGTGGACATGAAAGAAATGCTTCCCGTGTGTATCCTTCTGGGTCATTGCCTTGGGAATGATAGAATGTGATATGTTGTGTCTTTGTCCCAGAAGCATTAATGACAGGTTCGTCTTTTATAAAATGGACTTCGTGAAGTTCTCCTTTGGTCATTAATCCTATGTGCAGGTTTATGTATCTTTCACTTTGCCAGATACTGATTATCTTGACGGGATCTGTTTTTATTCCCTTCTCAAAATAAGATGAGAAGACCGGGTATGCAGAAACAATTTGATTAATTCGGTATAATGATATCTTGTTTCCTGTTTCTTCTAAAACCTTATAGGCACAGCGCACACGGTATGTAGAATCAGGAGTTGAACTGGCATATTTAACAATCTTATTTGGAAGAAATACTTTACCATCATCAGTAAGTATTTGTTTGACATTGCTGTTGTTGTCTGTCTGTAAATCTACCAAGTCTGTCGTGATGCTGGGGTATTGATATTCCTCTTTGCTACAAGCTGTAAGAGCCAGTAGTGCCATTATGATTATATATCCCCAGCTTTTCATTAATTGCAAGCTATTTCTTTATTGAAGACCGGGTTTGCATACATGGTTAATATGCGTTCCTTGCAGAATTCTACATCTTTGTTTTCAATATCTATCATGTCAATTCTGCTTTGCAGATACTTCTCGAATGTTTCTTTTTCTTTTTCTGTGAATTTATCCTCGTAGCCACCTTTTAATAGATGGGCAGCTACATAATTGCCTGGGAAAAGCATATAACCTTGATGAATAGCCTTGTCCATACGCTTTGCCACTTCAGGAAAGAATTCATTTTTAGGTAGATCTGCAAGCTCATCTAACCAAGTATCAATGCAAGGGGCACAATAATAGTGAACATGTCCCTTTTCCCCAAGAATTCCTACCTTCATGTTGTCCAAATCGTCTTGCTTACTTTTCTTGAAAGAGGCATTGTCGCGCTTTAACTGAAATTCCTTTGCTTTTAAATAGTCACAAGGATCATATTCGTAGCTAATGGTCAATGGAATGATATGCAGGTGTTTGAGACGGTCCACTAGACTCCCTTCTCCGCCCATTGCAAGCATTTTCAGTACAGATTCTTGTGTGTGGTCACTTGAATCTTTTGCACGTCCTTCGCGTTGTGCCAACCAGATGTTCTCTTGTTTCTCATTTACGGCAAAGTGAATATATTTACTCATGAGTTGGCTACTCTGAAGAAGTTCTCGTGGAGACAGGCCTCGTCGTACAGTGAAAGTCTTGTTCAAACGGACGAGTTTCTTTATCCATGGATATATGAGTAAATTATCGCCAATTCCTATCTCTACGGTGTTGGGGTAATTGTTCTGGAATAAATGAACGTCTAAGAAAGCACTATCTAATACGATATCTCTATGATTACTGATAAATGTATAGCGTCCTGCTTTGTCTGGAATAGGATTCCCGTCAAATGTAAAAGCTGTGGTGCATTTGTGGATGAGTATCTTCATGGCACGGAACATGAAGCGGTGCTGAAAATCCTGGGTTGTGTGTATTCCGTTACATGCTAGTTTTAAAATACAGTTTCTTATTCCCTTTGGCATCCAAGGGACAAAACCATGTAAAACTTTTGAAAAATGACGGTCCTCTATTAGTTCATGCAACGCTTGTTGCACTTCTTCTGGTTCATAAGGACGGATTTCATCAAATTCAGCAGGGACTTTCATCGTATTATTTTAATCAAATTGGTTCTCAATGATTTCTGTTAAAACGTCTCTCATATCCAGACCTGCAGCTTTAACTTGCTGAGGAATAAAGCTGGTTGCGGTCATACCTGGAGTGGTGTTGATTTCCAGCATTTGTATCTTGCCCTCTTTTGATATGATATAGTCCACTCGGATAATACCATTTGCTCCCAGAATCTGGTAGATGGCAGAATTAATCTGGTGGACACGGTCTGTTATCTCGTCTGGAATACGAGCAGGAGTAATTTCTTGAACTTCTCCGTTGTACTTAGCATTATAGTCAAAGAATTCATTGGCAGGAACTACTTCGGTAATAGGAAGTGCAACTTCATGTTTTTTTGTCTTGTAATGACCGCATGAGATTTCTGTTCCTTTCATTTCTGCTTCAATCATAACCTCTGAACCTTCTTCTTTCATGGCCAGTTCTATTGCAGGTTGAATTTGCTCTGCAGTCTTGACTTTTGTCACTCCAAAACTACTACCTCCTGCATTTGGCTTTATGAAACAAGGCAAACCCACACGCTGGATTACTTCTTCGTTGGAAATGGTTTGCCCTTTTCGTAACATGATGGATTCGCTTACGCTGATTCCCCAACTTTTAAGGTATTGGTTAAGTGTAAATTTATTGAATGTCAATGCTTCTACTAATACACCGCTGGTAGAGTAAGGGATACGCATCAAATCGAGATAGCCTTGCAGAAGTCCATTTTCTCCTGGTGTACCATGAATGGTGATATAACAATAATCAATCTTGATTTTTTTGTCAGCCATCATAAAAGTGAAGTCATTCTTGTCAATAGTTGCTCGATTTCCATCGTCAAGAATTGCTTCCCACTTTAATCCTGTAATCTCAATAATATATACATTATATCTATCCTTGTCCATGAAAGAATAGATACCTTGTGCAGAGCGAAGCGAAACATCGTGCTCAGACGAATCTCCACCTGCTATGATAGCAATGTTTCTTTTCATATCTTATTTCTGTTTTGTAATATCTGTTAGGCTCCAGCCTTGTTGCCGATGTAGTTTCTCCAGCGTGCAATGAGATTTTGCATATCTTCTGGCAGCTCAGAAGTAAAGAACATCTTTTCTCCTGTACGTGGGTGTATGAATCCAAGAGTTTTAGCATGTAGAGCCTGTCGAGGGCAAACGTCAAAGCAATTCTGGACAAATTGGCGGTAAGTTCCAGAAGGAACACCTTTTAGAATCTCATGACCTCCGTATCGTTCATCATTAAACAATATATGTCCGATATGTTTCATATGTACACGAATTTGGTGTGTCCTACCGGTTTCTAGAACACATTTTACCAATGTGACATATCCTAAATGCTCTAATGGATAATAGTGTGTTACTGCGTGCTTTCCTATTTCTGAATCAGGCGGAAATACGGCCATAAGCATGCGGTCCTTAGGATTTCGGGCAATGTTGCCTACAACCGTGCCTTCATTTTCATCAATAGCTCCCCATACCAAGGCATGGTATTCTCGTTGTGTGGTTTTATTGAAGAACTGTAAGCCAAGGTGTGTTTTAGCTTCTGGTGTCTTGGCAACAACGAGTAAACCGGATGTGTCTTTGTCAATTCGGTGTACCAAGCCTACACCTGGGTCATTCGGATTATATTTGGGATTGTTTCTTAAATGCCAGGCAATGGCATTTACAAGAGTTCCAGTGTAGTTTCCGCATCCTGGATGTACGACAAGTCCTGCAGGTTTGTTAACTACCATGATATCATCGTCTTCGTAAACCACATCTATTGGAATGTCTTGTGGAACAATGTCATGTTCAAACTTAGGACGGTCCATTACAACAGTAATGATATCGCTTCCTTTTACCTTGTAGCTGCTTTTGACCACCTTTCCATTTGCCATAATGAACCCTGCGTCTGCAGCCATCTGCACACGGTTCCTTGACATGAATGGAAGTTTCTCTGTAATGTATTTGTCTACACGAGTAGGGGTCTGTCCTTTATCAATAATGAATCGGAAGTGTTCATACAATTGCCCGGTTCCGTCACCGTCTTCCCATTCGTCTTCTTCAGAGAATTCGTTCTCTTGCAGTTCGTCGTCCTCTGTAAGCATATTATAAATCCTCTTCGTTCAAATCGTCCTCATTGAGAGCATCGGAATAGTCTCCCACGTCGTCAATTCTATATTGGATACTATCGTTTTCTCCTCCATAAAGACCAGTTCCGACAACCAGAACTAAAGTTGCATCGGTTGGGACGCGATCGCCGGCAAATACTTTCTTTCCATTGTATTTGATGGCATATACCCAGTCTTTCTCTCCGTCAATAGGTTCTACAGGACCCAGTTTAAAGCCCATGGCACGCAGCTTGACTTGAGCCTGGCGAATAGAAGAGTTATCTGCTAGGTCAGGAAGTGCACGGGTAGGTGCATTGGCAGCGTTTACTGTCAGATAGATTGTACGTCCACTTTTCACGATGGAGCCTGGTTTTGGGGTCTGCTCCAATACTGTTCCTGGGGCAAGACCTTTTATGTAGTCAGAATCTACAACTAATACGTTAAGATCAGCATCGTCAAGTTTGTCTTCTGCGGTATCGAAAGTTAATCCTTTAACATCGGGAACTTCTACACCTTCTCCATGGTGAGTGTAAAAATTTAACCCCCACAAGAAAATGGTGAGTGAGACCATAATGAACGCGCAGTACCCGAAAATATGCATCCAAAGTTCTGCGCTTTTCATTCTATTTATAATATGCTTTATGTCCATACCTATAAATATATATTATTGGGCAAAGATAGTGCAAACGCTTCGAATTACGAAATAAAATTGGTATTTTTAGGAAAAACAAAAAGAAGTAAAGGAAAAACCTTCACTTCTTTTTGTATTTTATCCAATGAATGAATTCTGGATAAGATGGACAAGATTGGAGAATTACTTCTTCAAGCCATTGTACTCATCAGAAACGGTCAACTTCTTACGACCCTTAGCACGACGGCTTGCCAATACGCGACGGCCATTTGCAGTTGCCATTCTCTCACGGAAACCGTGCTTGTTCTTTCTTCTTCTGTTAGAAGGCTGGAATGTTCTTTTCATTGTCTTATACTGTTTTTACGTTATTAATCATCGGATTTGGGCTGCAAAATTAGGGTATTTTTTCAAATTCTCCAAATGTTAAGTCATTTTTAGTCAAAAGTTTTTGCGTTTTTGGGCGATTTCTAGTAATTTTGCAGCCGAAAAAATGTTTTTCAAGTGATATTTGGATTATTTAATTACATATAAAGAATAAGAACATATGATTAATGCACAAGACATTAAGATCGGAACAGCTATCCGTATGGATGGTAATCTTTACTTCTGTATCGACTTCCTCCATGTAAAGCCAGGTAAGGGTAACACCTTCATGCGTACTAAGTTGAAGAATGTAGTTGATGGCCGCGTTTTGGAGCGCCGTTTCAACATCGGTGAGAAGTTGGAAGATGTACGTGTAGAACGTCGTCCATATCAGTATCTGTATCAGGAGGGTGAGGATTATATTTTCATGAATCAGGAAACATATGAGCAGATTCCTATTGGTAAGGAATTGATTACAGGTGTAGATTTCATGAAGGAAGGTGACGTTGTAGACGTTGTTTCTGATGCTTCTACTGAGACTGTTCTTTATGCTGAAATGCCAATTAAGACTGTTCTTCAAATTACTTATACTGAGCCAGGTTTGAAGGGTGATACAGCAACTAATGCAACAAAGCCAGCAACTGTTGAGACAGGTGCTACTGTACGTGTTCCTTTGTTTATCAATGAGGGTGAGTTCATTGAAATTGACACTCGTGATGGTTCATACCAGAACCGTGTAAAGGCTTAATTTAAACTTTTACTTGAATATAAAATGAATTGCAGGCAAGTTCTTGTCTGCAATTTCTTTTTTTTATAAATTTGTACCCATAAATACTAGTATTTAAGATGAAGTATTCACTGATTGTCCCTGTTTTTAATCGTCCTGAAGAAGTGGATGAGCTGTTGCAGAGTCTTGTGTCACAGTCCATTGCAGATTTTGAGGTCTTGATTGTGGAAGATGGCTCTGCTTTACCATGCAAGGATGTTGTGGATAAGTATGTGGGACAATTGGATGTCAAGTATTTTGTGAAACCTAATTCGGGGCCTGGTATGAGCCGTAATTATGGCGCAGAGAGGGCTCAAGGGGAATATCTGATTGTGTTGGATTCTGATTGCGTAATTCCGTGCAATTATTTGAAAGAAATTGAAAAAGAATTGCAAGAAAATCCTGCAGATGCTTTTGGCGGGCCTGACCGTGCACATGAATCGTTTTCTCCTGTTCAGAAGGCTATTAATTATTCCATGACCTCTTTCTTTACGACAGGTGGAATTCGGGGAGGAAAGAAAAAAATGGATAAGTTTTACCCACGAAGTTTCAACATGGGTATACGTTCTGATGTTTATAAGGCTTTGGGTGGTTTCTCGAAAATGCGTTTCGGCGAGGACATAGATTTCAGTATTCGAATATTTGACGGAGGATATAAGTGTCGTTTATTCCCTGAGGCTTGGGTGTGGCATAAACGTCGTACAGATTTTACAAAATTCTTTCGTCAGGTTCATAATTCCGGCATAGCACGTATTCATTTATACAAGAAGTATCCGAAGAGTTTGAAACTGGTTCATCTTTTGCCTGCTTTGTTTACCCTTGGAACGTTTTTCTTGCTGCTTTTCGCTGCGGTATGTAGGGTAATGGGCGTAAACGGATTTGAAATATGCAATACGCTTTGGTGGGTAGCACTTCTGCCGTTGATATTATACAGCTTGTTAGTGCTGATAGATTCTGGAATTCAAAATAAAAGTCTTAAAATAGGTGTCTTGTCTATTGAGGCATCGTTTATTCAGTTGATTGGATACGGTACAGGCTTTTTACGTGCCTGGTGGACACGTTGTGTGAAAAATGGTGCAGAATTTTCTGCATTTGATAATAACTTTTATAAGTGACATTTGAAAAACGGAGATTAAGTATTAACCACTGGGCTGAGGCTGATCGCCCAAGAGAGAAAATGATAGCAAATGGTGCTATGAATCTCTCGGATGCAGAATTGCTAGCCATATTGATTGGCTCAGGCACTCGCGAGGAGAGTGCTGTGGAATTGATGAGAAGAGTGCTGGCAGACTGTAACAACAACTTGAATACTTTAGGGAAAAAAGGTATTGAAGAACTTTGCTGCTATAAGGGTTTGGGACAGGCCAAGGCTGTTTCTATTCTTGCAGCATGCGAACTTGGGAAACGCAGAAAGAATACAGAGGGGGAAGAGCGGTGTCGTTTGACTACGTCGGAAGATATTTATGAGTATATGCTCCCTCGAATGCAGGACCTTTCACATGAAGAGTGTTGGGTGGTTTTGTTGAATAACAGTTTGCGGGTTATTGATGCTATTCGTATGACTGTTGGAGGGTGGAACGAAACATTAGTGGATGTAAGGCCAATTCTTCGAGAAGCTTTGTTGAAGCGTGCGTCGTTATTGGTGCTAAGTCATAACCATCCATCTGGAAGCGTCCGGCCCAGCAGAGATGATGATAGATTGACAGAACGGGTAAAAAAAGCCTGTGATGTGATGAATATAAAGTTTTTGGACCATGTCGTAGTAACCGATGGGGCCTATTATAGTTATAATGACGAAGGAAGAATATGACAAAGTTTGAAATAGAAGAAAGAGTTGTTGACGTATTAAAGACAGTCTTTGATCCTGAAATTCCGGTTAATATTTATGACTTGGGACTTATTTATAAGATTGATGTAGATGATGATTTCAATGTTTCGTTGGATATGACACTGACAGCACCAAATTGTCCTGCAGCTGATTTTATTATGGAGGATGTCCGCTTGAAATTGGAAAATATTTCTGGAGTGAAGTCGGCTAATGTTAATCTGGTTTTTGAACCAGAATGGAATAAGGATATGATGACCGATGAGGCAAAAGTAGAACTTGGCTTTATGTAATATGGGTAAAAACATTTATTTCCTTTCTGATGCACATCTTGGCTCCAGAGCTATAGAACATGGACGTACTCAAGAGCGTCGCCTGGTAAATTTCTTGGATGGAATTAAGGACCGGGCTGAGGCTGTTTATCTGTTGGGTGACATGTTCGATTTCTGGTTTGAGTATAAAAATGTTGTTCCAAAAGGTTTTACTCGTTTTCTGGGAAAGCTCAGCGAGTTGACTGATAGAGGTGTGGAAGTGCATTTCTTTACAGGAAATCATGACATCTGGTGTGGAGATTATCTGGAAAAAGAGTGCGGGTTAATTATTCATCGGGAGCCAATTACCATTGAATTACACGATAAATTGTTTTATTTGGCACACGGCGATGGCTTGGGGGATCCTGACAAGAAGTTTAAGTTGCTTCGTGCCGTTTTTCACAATAAGATATGCCAGCGTCTTTTTGCTGCAGTTCATCCAAGATGGGGTGTTGAATTAGGACTTTCATGGGCAAGACACAGCAGACTCAAACGCCAAGATGGTCGTGAGCCGGAATATCAGGGAGAGGCGAACGAGGCCCTAGTCTGTTATGCAAAAGATTACTTGAAAACTCATCCGGAAATTAATTTTTTCATATTTGGCCATAGGCATATAGAATTAGATATGTATTTAAATAGAGATGCCCGTATGATGATTCTTGGCGATTGGATCCATGAGTTCTCCTTTGCTGTGTTTGATGGTGAACATCTGTTCATGGAAGAATTTGTTGAAGGAGAAAGTCAAATGTGATGGGGGAGGTGCATAGCACCTCTTTTTTTGTGCAAAATAATTCAAGAATTGCCGTGTAAATAGGATGAAAATTATTAAATTTGCATGGTTGAACCTTTTGAGTAATATTTTAACACATATATAACATGGATTTAGTAAGTCAGATTATTGCGCGTGCAAAGGCAAATAAGCAGCGCATTGTACTCCCTGAAGCAGAAGAGGAGCGCACCTTGATTGCAGCCGACCGTGTTTTGGCTGATGATATTGCAGATTTGATTTTGATTGGTAATCCAGAAAAAGTTGCGGCTTTGGCAAAAGAACATAACTTGAACCATCTGGATAAAGCTACCTTCATTGACCCTGAGAATTGTGAGAAGAGCGAGGAATATGCACAGCTTTTGGCAGAGCTCCGAAAGAAGAAAGGCATGACTATCGAAGAAGCTCGTAAGTTGGTGAAGAACCCTTTGTATCTGGGATGTATGATTATTAAGACTAATGGCGCTGATGGTCAGATTTCTGGTGCATTGAGTACTACTGGTGAAACTTTGCGTCCTGCGTTGCAGATTATTAAGACAGCTCCTGGCATTACTTGCGTATCTGGTGCTATGTTGCTTATCACTAAGCAGCCACAGTATGGAGAAAATGGTATTTTGGTTGTTGGCGATGTTGCTGTCACTCCAATGCCAGATGCAGATCAGTTGGCTCAGATTGCTGTTTGTACAGCTCAGACAGCCAAGAGCGTTGCAGGTTTTGCTGATCCTCGTGTTGCTATGTTGAGCTTCTCAACAAAGGGTAGCGCTAAGCATGAGGTTGTGGATAAAGTGGTTGAGGCAACTCGATTGGCAAAAGAAAAGGATCCTTCTTTGAAGGTTGACGGAGAATTGCAGGCAGATGCAGCATTAGTACCATCTGTAGGAAAGAAAAAAGCACCAGGAAGCGAAATTGCAGGAAATGCAAATGTTCTGGTATTCCCTAACTTGGAGGTTGGAAATATTGGTTATAAGCTGGTACAGCGATTGGGTGATGCAGAAGCTCTTGGCCCAATTTTGCAGGGTATTGCACGTCCTGTAAACGACTTGAGCCGTGGTTGCTCAGTTGATGATATCTATAAGCTTGTTGCTATTACTGCTTGTCAGGCAATGGATGCAAAAAAGTAATTTTTAAAGTATAATAAAATGAAGATTCTTGTATTGAACTGTGGTAGTTCATCTATCAAATATCAGTTGTTCGAAATGGACACAAAGTCCGTTCTTGCAAAAGGCGGTATTGAAAAGATTGGATTGGCAGACTCTTTTATAAAGGTTTCTCTTCCAAATGGGGAGAAGAAGACTATTACAGAGGACATTCCAGAACATACAAAGGGCGTAGAATTGATATTCAAGGTACTTACAGATCCTGAAATTGGTGCAATAAAATCACTTGATGAGTTAGATGCTGTAGGTCATCGTATGGTTCATGGTGGTGAAAAGTTTGCAAAGAGTGTTATTCTGAATGATGAAGTTTTGGAAGCATTTACAGCTTGCAATGATTTGGCTCCTCTTCATAATCCTGCAAACTTAAAGGGTGTAAATGCTGTAAAGGCATTACTTCCTAACATCCCACAGGTAGGCGTATTTGATACGGCGTTCCATCAGACTATGCCAGATTATGCTTATATGTATGCAGTTCCTTACGAATTATATGAAAAGTATGGTGTTCGTCGTTATGGCTTCCACGGAACTTCTCATCGTTATGTTTCTCAACGTGTATGTGATTTCCTTGGTGTAAACCCTGTTGGCCAGAAGATTATTACTTGTCATGTTGGTAATGGAGGTTCTATTTCTGCAATTAAGGATGGTAAGTGTATAGATACTTCAATGGGTCTTACTCCATTGGAAGGTCTTATGATGGGTACCCGAAGTGGTGATATCGATGGAGGCGCAGTTTCTTTCATCATGGAAAAAGAGGGCCTGGATGCAAATGGTATCAGTAACTTGTTGAATAAGAAATCTGGTGTTGCAGGTGTTTCTGGTGTTTCTAGTGATATGCGTGATTTGGAAGCAGCTGCAAATGATGGAAATAAACGTGCAATTCTTGCTCAGAATATGTACTTCTACCGCATTAAGAAGTATGTTGGTTCTTATGCTGCAGCATTAGGTGGCGTAGACATCATTGTATTTACTGGTGGTGTTGGTGAGAATCAGGCAAGCTGCCGTGCTGCTGTCTGTGAAGGTTTGGAATTTATGGGCGTAAAGCTGGATGCAGAGAAGAATAAGGTCCGTGGAGAAGAGGCTGTTATTTCTTCAGATGACAGTAAGGTCAAGGTATGCGTTATTCCTACTGATGAGGAGTTGATGATTGCTACAGATACCCTTGCCTTGGTTAAGTGATAGTAGTTATTGCTATAATAAAAAAGGAGGCTTTTTGTATCAAGCCTCCTTTTTATATTAATAAGGTATATTAGAAATTCTTTGTTTCTTCGTTTAGGATTCTTTCCAATTCCTCTGCGGTAAGTCTAAGTTTGAACTCACCATTTTTTGCAACAGAGATACCGCCGGTTTCTTCTGAGACAATAATAATAATGGCGTCACTTTCTTGTGACATTCCTAGGGCAGCTCGATGACGTAATCCTAATTCCTTTGGGATGTTCAAATTATGTGAGACTGGTAGGATGCATCCTGCTGCAGTTATTCTTCCGTTTGAGATAATCATAGCACCGTCATGAAGTGGACTGTTTTTGAAGAATATGTTTTCGATGAGCCGTTGGTTGATGTTCGCGTCAATTACATCACCGGTTCGTATAATTTCTGTCAGTGGCTCAGCTCGTTGGATTACTATTAATGCTCCGATTTTCCCGCGTCCCATATTTTGACATGCCATAACCACAGGGAGTAATTCAGTTGCATCTTCTTTTTTTACTTCTTTTTTCCATCGTGCAATGATTCTCGCAATGTAGCTGGCCTTGTGTCTTGTTCCTAATGTAAAAAGAAAACGCCTGATCTCTTCTTGAAATAGGATAATCAAAGCTAAGACACCCACACTGATCAGTTTGTCAAAAATAGAACCTAATAATTTCATCTCCAGAACTTGGGAGACAATTAGCCAGGCTACGATGAAAATCATAACGCCTGAGAATATACTCAGACTTCCTGATTCTTTCATTACCTTGTAGATGTAATATAGCATTATAGCTACAAGAAGTATGTCAATAAAATCTTTTAGGCCAAATTCAAACATGGTTGTTGATTAGTGCTTGAGTAATTTGAATAGTTTCTATGCACTCTTTTACATCATGAACACGTAAAATATGTGCACCTTTCATTAATGATATGGTATTTAAAACAGAGGTTCCATTCAATGCCTCTGCAGGAGTAATTCCCAAAAGATTGTAAATCATCGATTTTCTGGAAATTCCGACTAGAATTGGCAAATGGAATCTATGTAATTCTTCCAAGTGATGTAATAGCTGGTAGTTATGTTCTAATGTTTTTGCAAAGCCAAATCCAGGGTCAAGAATAATATCTTGGACACCAAGTTCGTTTAGCAGCAGAATCTTTTCTTCAAAATAATCACATACTTCAGAAACAATATTATGGTAGAAAGGTGACAACTGCATGGTTTGCGGATCTCCTTTCATGTGCATTAAGATATAAGGAACCTTCAGCCTTGCAACTGTTGAAAACATTTCTTTGTCTAAAGTTCCTCCCGATATGTCATTGATGATATCTACTCCATATTCTTCTACACACATTTTTGCAACGTCAGCACGAAAAGTATCAACGGAAAGCAAGATGTTTTTTGTGGAATCTTTTAAAAGTTTAAGACCTCTCTGCAAACGTGCCATTTCTTCTTTCGTGGATACTACATCTGCGTTGGGACGTGAAGAGTAGGCTCCAATATCAATGATGCTGGCACCCTCCTGGCATATTTGCTCAATGCGTTGTGCAATTTCTTTTTCTGTCTGCTTTCTGCTACCATCAAAAAAAGAGTCTGGGGTCACATTCAGTATACCCATAACTTGGGGGCGGGACAGATCTATAATCTTCCCATTGTGCATTATAGTATATGGAATATAATCTTGCATAGATTGATGGCAAAAAATCTGACCACAAATATAAGCAGAAATATCGAGGTTTCTTTCTTTTCTTCTTCTTTTTTGGCTACTTTTGCATCAAAATAAGTTTAAGTTCAATGGAAGTAAAAGATCTATATCAGATTTTCCTGAATCATCAGGAAGTGACTACTGATAGTCGTGATTGTCCTGAAGGTTCTATCTTCTTTGCTTTGAAGGGCGAATCTTTCAATGGCAATCAATTTGCAATGAAAGCATTAGAATCAGGCTGTGCCTATGCTGTTATTGATGAGGCAGATTATCTGGTTGAGGGTGATGATCGTTTGATTTTGGTTGAAGACTGTCTGAAGACATTACAGCTTTTGGCTAATTATCATCGCCGTCGCCTTGGAACACCCATAATTGGTATTACAGGAACAAATGGAAAAACAACAACCAAGGAGTTAATAGCTACAGTTTTAAAGAAGAAGTATAATGTTTTATATACTCAAGGTAATTTCAACAATCATATAGGTGTTCCAAAGACTCTGCTGAAGCTGAGACCAGAACATGAGATGGCAGTTGTTGAAATGGGAGCTAATCATCCAGGTGAAATAGACACACTTGTTCATATAGCAGAGCCTGATTATGGAATCATTACCAATGTAGGCAAAGCACATCTAGAGGGATTCGGGTCTTTCGAAGGCGTAATTCGCACAAAGGGTGAACTTTATGCTTTTCTTCGTAATCGTTTGAATAGTAAGGTGTTCTTACATGGAGATAACTCCAATCTGTCTAAGATAGTAGGTGAAATTCCTGTAGTTAAATATGGATCTGACAATGTTAATTCTGATTATTTTGTTCAAGGAGAGGTTGTGGAATGTGCTCCTTATCTTACTTTTCAGTGGAAACAGTCTGATTCTGCTTGGCATAGGGTGGAAACTCATTTGATAGGCTCATACAACATTGATAATATGTTGGCAGCGGCAACAATAGGTCTATATTTTGGTGTTACTTTGGAAGAGGTCAATGACGCATTGGCTAGCTATATACCTCAGAATAATCGATCACAACTTGATGTTACAGCGCATAACCACCTTATTATTGATGCCTATAATGCAAATCCAACTAGTATGATGGCTGCTTTGAAGAACTTTAGGGAGATGAAAGTTGAGCATAAGTTTGCATTACTGGGTGATATGCGCGAACTTGGTCCAGGTAGTGTGGAAGAGCATCAGAAGATAGTTAATTATCTTAAAGAAAGCGACTTTGAACAGGTTTGGCTTGTGGGTGCAGAATTTGGAAAGACGAGTCATGGTTATCGTGTTTTTCCGCAGGTAGAAGATGTGATTAAGGCTTTGGATGAAGAAAAACCAGAAAATTATTATGTTTTAGTGAAAGGATCTAATGGAATTCATTTGTCCAAGGTATTAGGACATTTGTAATTTTTATTACACGTCTCATAGTTTTAGAGGAATGAGTCATATCTGACTTGTTCCTTTTTTGTATTTATATAATAATAGGTAATTGAGTTTGACGTAAATCAATAAAGCATGAAAACAGAAAAAATATTTGAATTTTCTTCTGGAAATGTTTTGTAGTTTAGAAAAAAGCCGTACCTTTGCACTCGCTTTCCGAAACAAACGGT